>CADDYV010000035.1 GCA_902810695.1 Actinomycetota bacterium
GGTCGGAACCTACACGGCGATGGTGATCCCGATCCTCGTCGCCAGCTCGCTTATCGTCCCCTGGGGCGGTTTCGTGGTGGCGGCTCTGATGATCGCATTCGCTTTCATGTTTGACGTAGCTTCACTTTCCCTGGTGATGTTTGTCCCCATATCTGCCCTGGCTTATCTATTTGCCGGCAGCATCAACCGGGCGTATCTCGAAAACCGCCACAGGGCGCTCCACGATGAGCTGACCGGTTTGCCGAATCGCTCGCTGCTCGTGGACCACGTGCAACAGGCTGTGGACCGCTCTGCCAGAGACGACGAGCCCTGCGCGGTGCTGTTCATGGATCTCGATGACTTCAAGGTCATAAACGACAGTCTCGGTCACGAGGCGGGAGATGAGTTGTTGGTCGAGATGAGTCGCCGCCTGAAGGCCGAGTTGAGGCCTGGAGACACGGCGGCCCGGCTGGGCGGCGATGAGTTCGCCGTCCTGCTCGATGGCATCTCGGACGCCGGGGACGCCGTCCGTGTCGCGGGGCGGCTCATCGCCGCTCTGGCGCTGCCCGTTACGATCGCAGAGAGGGAGATCCGCATGCGTTCGAGCGTGGGGATCGCGCTCTCCACCAGTGCCAGGGAGCGCCCGCATGTGCTCCTGCGCAACGCGGACGTGGCGATGTATGAGGCCAAGAGAGCGGGGAAGGGACAGGCCAGGGTATTCAACTCCAGGATGTACGCCCAGGCATTGCGGCGTCTGGAGCTGGAGAACGAACTCAGGCAAGCCATAAAACGCGGAGAGCTCAGGCTTCATTATCAGCCGCAAGTTTGCCTGAAGACGGGTGAGATCACCGGCATGGAGGCGCTGGTGCGTTGGGAACATCCCCAGCGCGGGCTGATAGCGCCCAACGAGTTTATTCCTCTTGCGGAGGAGACAGGGCTCATAGTTCCGCTTGGCTGGTGGGTGCTGGAGGAAGCGTGCCGCCAGACTCGCGAGTGGCATAGAGAGTATCCCGCTGCTTCATCACTGATGATCGGCGTCAACCTCTCCGTTAAGCAGTTTCAAGAACCGCAACTCGTCGAGAAGCTCGACAGGCTTCTCCGGGACACAGGGTTGGATCCCCGTTACTTGCATCTGGAGATAACGGAGACCGTAGTTACCGAGGATGTCGAGCACGCTCTCAAGCTTCTGCAGGAACTGAAGGAGCTGGGAGTAGGGCTGGCGATAGATGACTTCGGCACTGGCTACTCTTCGCTGGCCTCTTTGAAAGATTACCCGTTCGACGCGCTCAAGATCGACAAGGAGTTTATTAGAGGAATCGGTGATACCAGCCAGGATGCGGCCATAGTACAGCTCATAGTAGATCTCGCGCATGTGATCGGCATGCAAGCCATCGTGGAAGGTCTGGAAACTCCGGAGCAGCGGATTCAGCTAGAGAACATGAACTGCGACCAGGCCCAGGGCTTCTACTACTCGAAGCCGCTTGCAAGCGAAGACGCAAGCGATCTGCTCCTCAGTATGTCGGAGTTTCGGGCCACACCCAGGCTGCCTTGACTAACCAGCACGTCTCTCTATCTCGAGAGAATTCCCTCACGCAGCGGTACGTTTATCCACGTCTACTATGTGCCTTGTGAGTCTGGTTCGCGGAAAAAAGCTCGGCTCGAACTTCCAGAAGTTTCTGTTCGGGCAGACCATCTCGAATGTCGGAAGTTCTTTTACGACGCTCGCGCTTCCACTTCTAGTCTTCAAGCAGACCGGCTCTGCTGTGGATCTGGCGCTCATCACCGTGGCCGAATACGCTCCTCATCTGCTCTTCGGGCTGGTGATTGGCGCGTGGACGGACAGAATAGACCGCAGACGGCTCATGATCTTCGCCGACGTTATGCAAGCCCTGGTGATATCGACCATTCCCTTGCTCGCTGCCTTCGGCTCGCTGCCGGTGTGGTGGATCTACGTGGTAGGGTTCTTCAGCTCGACGCTCTGGGTTTTGTTCAGCACCGCAGAGTTCGCCGTTGTCCCGGCTCTGGTGGGACGGGACGCCCTGATGGCGGCTAACGGACGTTTGCAGGCCAGCTACTCGGCGGCCACGCTCATCGGCCCGCTGCTCGCCGGGTCGCTCATGGCGGTGATCCCCGTTTATGCATTGCTGATCTTCGATGCCCTCTCGTTTCTCGTCTCGGTGGGCTCCCTGTTCCTGATCCGGGCCAACCTGGCGGTACATACTCCGGACGCTTTGGAAGGGCAGGAGACCGTTACATTTTCCCGCAACGTCGTAGAGGGACTCAAGTATGTGCTAAGCAACCCGGTCTTACGCGGCACTTGCTGCATGATGGCGCTGGTAAACTGCGTAGGGTTCACCACTTACGCCCAGCTAGTGCTCTTTGCGAAGAGGCAGCTACACGCCAGCGACACCCAGGTTGGTCTGCTTTACGCCGCGGGCAGCGCGGGGATGATTCTCTTCGCGCTGGCTGCAAGTCCGCTGCGCAGTCGCCTGTCCTTCAGCAAGGTGGCTCTGGGTACTCCGATGCTCGGAGGAATTCTCCTCGTGCTTATGGCCGCGACGCACGGTTACTGGGCCGCTCTGGTTCTCTGGGCGGCTGTGTGGGGACTCGTAATACTCTCTGACATCAACAGCAACAGCCTTTACCAGGCTGTCGTCCCTGATCGGTTGCTGGGCCGCGTGCGGAGCGTAACTTCGATGCTGTCATGGTCGGCCATACCCTTGGGGGCCCTTGTCGGAGGCGCGAGTATCCGCTGGACGCACGATGTGGGGCTGGTGTACGGGGTTATCGGGGCGGCGGTCTTCTTTATCGCTCTCGCGTTCTCCCCGACAGCCGTAGGACACGCAGGGCGTTACCTCACGCGGGAAGAGGCATGAGGCAACGCCCTTTCGCCAGGTCTACTGCCCGTTCTGTGAGGTGAAAAAGCCTTCCAGCTCAAAGTCAACCGTAACCAGACCCAGACCTACAAGCTCGGTAGTGGTCTCTCCGTGGCAAGTTACCAGGTTGTCGTCCAGGCCGGTCTTGTTACCCGACCCGTACTGGTCGCTTCCTATGACCTCTCCTGTCTCGGGGTCCTTGTAGATGAGGGTATACTCTTTGATCTCCAGGTTGCCCGACTCGTCCGGCAGGTGTCCCACCTTGCCCATCCCGTTGATCACAAAAGTGTGGGTCGAGCCGTCGTCGCAGGTGGCATTGGGCACCGTGATCTGATTCTTCTGCGGCTCGGCCAGGGCTGCGCTCGCCAGACAGGCAACCAGTGCTGCGGCCAGTGCCATCGCGGCCAGCAGGGTAGCTACTCTCTTCATTTCTACTCCCTTCAGGTTATATTCTTCCCGAGAAAGTTATCGGTCAGAAGGGAAGAAAACTTTAGCGGAGCGAGGAGTGAATTGCCCGGTTCATGGAGCAGAGAAGAGGTTTTGAGAGCGGAACACTTGTGCTAGAACCTTCCGATCACGACGTAGCCTACAGAGGCGACGCCGAGCAAGATGAGGCCCAGGATGATCAGGATGTATATCAGGGCGGAGGAGGTGAAGCTGCCCTGGGTGATGGTTGTCCTGTATCTGATGAACCTCGCGACTGCCGCCATCTCTACGAGGGCCCCGAGGACGACGAGGCCAAACCCGAAGAGGGTAAAACTGGCCGCGGCGGAAGTCCCTTTCGAGACGGCGCTCAGGAAACTGGATGCGAAGTGGAGCAATATTCCTGCGCCGATCATATTGACCCCGGTTCTCACCCACGTGAGCAGGGTGCGCTCGTTGGCGAGGTGCTCACGAGAGAGCGTTTCTCCTCTCGGTATGTTGTCCTCTTGCACCGTTCCTACGAGAAGATCGTGTAGACGATAAACGCCGCCGCCAGGACCAGGCTTCCAGCCACGACTACCATGTAAGGCGCTGCCCTGGCCGCGAAGACTCCCTCCCGGATCATCCGCCGGTTGCGGAAGAACTGCGTGGCACCCACGATTAGGGTCAGGCACCCCAGCGCCACCAGCGCAAGCCCGAAGCCCGTGGAGGCGCGCGCGTCGCCGCCGGAAGAGCTGGCGACCAGCGCACCGGCCCTCTCCACCACCAGCCCCACCGAGATCAAACCCACCCCGGTTCTCACCCACGCGAGCAGCGTCCGCTCGTTGGCGAGATGCTCCCTTATCTCGGCATCCCGCCTGGGCCGGTGCGGCTGCTCACCAGACCATCTCTTCCCGAAAAGCCTCAACCCGATCTCCTGGGAGCTCGGCGACAGTAGTCGAACTTGCTTCAAGCATATCACCGCTCGACGGGGAGGTGGAGCGGGATGTGCGCTAGAGTCGGTACAGACGCCTCGCGTTGTCGCGCAGCACGCTCTTGCCAGCGGCTTCGGCTTCAGCCGAGCCTAACTCCCCGCTTGCCACCAGTTCTCCGAGCGCCTCGCCGAGCACGCGCCGACCGTCGGCGGCGGCCATCCAGTGCAACTCCGGCACGCCTATACCGTCGGAGCTGTACATCAGCTTCGAGGTCGGAGCGACGCCGAGCGCAGCCCGCGTGAAGGAGAGCATCTCGCCGTAGCCGAGGAAAGGGATGCCGTAGGAGAGGTCCAGGTAGACGTTCTCGTAGACGGCGGCCAGATAACCGCCCTGCCTGGTGTAGGGGTAGCACTCGTGCAGCAGCACGACGGGCATGCCGCGGTAGTCTGGATGCTGGAGCACCGCCCGCAGGTAGAGCGGGTTGCCGAGCAGGAGGTCGGTGTCGGCGTCGCCGTAGCCGACGTGGAACTGGACTGGAACCTCCTGGCGGGACGCCTGCGCGAATGCGACGCGGAGCAGGTTATCCAGTAGCGGCTTGTGCGCGAGGCGCAAAGAGCCCGCTCCAGCGTCTTTTCTGTACTCGCGGAACGATTCCTCCGCCTCTTCCCGGGGCCACTGCCGCACGTCGAGGCCCGTCCGGTAGGCTACGATGCTCTTGAGCGCCACGTAGCCCTGGCCTCTCACATCTTCCAGAGCGTCTGAGAGCGCCGCCTCGGTCTCGGCGAGTGAACCGTGTTCGGAGAGCAGGCTCTCCATCAGGACCTCAAGCCTCAACATCGGCTCGGCGCGGCAGCCCCCGATATCTCCCATCTCAGGTACCGTCAGCGCCTCTTCGGGTGGCGGGAAGCCCGTGTCGAGGAGAAGGGTGTCAATGTTCGCGTCGTGCAGCAGCGCGGAGGCGAGCATCCGTCCATCCTTCGCGGCGCGGGCGGAGAATACGGCTTCTTCTTCGGGCTCGCAATCGAAAAAGGATGCCAGAGCACGGATCAAACGCCGGTAGAAGGTTGTAGTGGCGACGTGGTCGCGCGGCATCCCGGGGTCCGCGGATTCGGTGAAGGCCCGTCGCCAGCTTGCAAGGTCCTCGAAGGTCTGGTCAGGCTTTATCGCGTGGCAGTGGTTGTCCACGACCGGGATCCGTGTGAGGTCTACCGTTTCCATGCGCTACCTCCGTAGAGCGTCGCGTATCAGTAGAGGGCTGCGGCTGTGGCCGCCACCTCCTCCGGGGTGATCTCTCGGGCGATTTTCGCCTGCGCCCGCGCCACGGCCACGTGGGTGCGCACCAGCGGTTCGCCCAGCGCCGCTATGAGAACCTCATCTCCCTCCAACGCGTCTACAGCTTCCTCCAGAGAGACGGGGAGCGGCCGGATGCCCCGCGCGTCGCGCTCTTTGTCGCTCAGGGTGGCCGGGTCCACTACCGTCGGCTCTCCTGGATCGAGGCCACGATCCATCCCGTCCATCCCGGCGACGAGGACCGCGGCGAGCGCGAGGTAGGGATTGCACGTAACGTCAACCGGCTTCAGCTCGATATTCGCGGTCGCGGACTCTCTGCCAGCCACGGGCGAGGCGAGCCTGACGGCGGCCTCCCTGTTGTCCAGGCCGTAGGCGGCGTAGGCGGAGGCCCACATGCCGGGGGCGATGCGCTGGTAGGAGTTGGGGCTCGGGGCGGTGAATGCCATGACGGCGGGCAGGTGCTCCAGTATCCCGGCCACGAAGCCAGAGCCGGGGCCGCTCAAAGCCCCCGAGGCGTCGAAGAGCACCGGGGTATCGTCTTCGTAGAGGCTCACGTGCAGGTGGTGGCCGTTGCCGGCCTGGTCCAGGTATGGCTTCGGAGCCATCGTGGTCTGGAGTCCCATACGGTGGGCCACCCCCCGGATCGCCTCCAGCACCATCACGCGCTTGTCTGCTGCGATCAGGGCCTCATCTTCTCCTACGGAGAGTTCGAGGTTCCCGTGTCCGACCTCGGCGTGGCACTGTTCGGGGCGGATGCCCATCTGCTCCAGCGTCTCGGCCAGCTCCGCGACGAATTCCGCTGCCGGTGTCAGCGCGAAGCTTCCCGCGTACGGTGTGCTGTCCAGCGGACCTTCGGACCCGCGCAGGTAGAACTCGGCCTCGTAAGAGGCGAGCGATCTGTACCCCCTCTCTGCGAGCCGCCCGAGCACTTTTCTCAACGCGTTGCGCGGGCATCCCGCCCACGGCGTGCTCGCGTCCGGCTCCGTCATGTCGCAGCAGACCATCGCCTGACCGCGGGCGAACGGGAGCCGGGTGAGGGTCGAGAGATCCGGAACCAGCCGGCACTCCCCGACCGGGCCCAACCCCGACTCCGGGTGCAGCGCCCCGCTCGGGTCCAGCGCCAGAACTCCCTTCGCGAGCCCCACCCCGGCCCGCGCTCTTTTGGCGAAGCCATCTTTGTAGACGGCCTTCGCCTTGGGAATGCCTGCGTGGTCCACGAACACGAACCGGACCCACGAGGTATCCTCCGGCAACGGACGCGGCTTATTCTCCTGTAACTCGCGCTCGGCTTGCATCGCACCCCCTATGATGTAACCGGGTACCTATTACTGCGGTAAAGCATCCTCTCACCCCGACTCACGGCGTTCGGGATCTACCGGTCGCGTTTTGCGGCGCAGGGGTCGGTTAACGTCAACCCTCCGCCCTGGTTCCCGCGGCGAGCCCTTCCTCGGTCATCAGCCTCTCGCCGGCCCGCTGTGTTGCGGCGTAGCGGACGAAAGTGATGAGAATCCCGGCGACGACCCAGACTGCGGCGATGATCGGGTACCACGCTGCCGCCCCGGTCGGATACGGGTAGACGTTGCGGAAGAGCGTGTAGCCGATGACGACGAGTGCCAGGAACGGCACGACGATCTCCCACGCGGCGACCTGCCGCTCGCCGGAGAAGAACAGCAGCTTCGCGGCCCCGATGGTCGCGAGCGCGTACACCAGCAGCAGGATCAGGGTTCCTATCGTGCCTGAGGCCACGAACAAATCGAAAGGCTTCACCCCGAAGACGAACCAGCCAAGGGCGACGATGACGTACGCGGTGGTGGCGACGGCAGCCGTAGACCGCGTCGGGACGCCGTTTCTGGCGGAGACGATACCCAGTGGTGCCGGGCCGACCTCATCGCGCGAGAGCGCGTACAGGAGGCGTGCGGATCCCACGATGCACGCTAAAGCGCAGCCGAAGGCACTGACCGCGGCACCGATGGTGATCAACTCCCCGACCCACCCGGCGACGAACTGGCTGCCGAGATCTCCGAGCAGGGAGCCCGAGGCGATGAACTTCTTGATCCCGGCTGCGCCGGTGCCGAAGCCCATCACCTCGACTGCTGTAACGAAGATGAAGTACAGCCCGCCGAAGATGGCGACGCCGAGGATCGCACGCGGGATGTCGCGGCGGGGCTCTCGCGCCTCCTCGCCCAGCGTCGCAGCCGCCTCGAACCCGGCGAAGGAGAGGAACCCGAACACCACCCCCAAAAACACCGCCGAGGCGCCCGTTCCGCTCGGTATCGTGAACACCGAGAGATCTATGCCGTTCCCGTTAGGGGCCGTGCCGGTTGCTAGTTTGATCAGGATGATGACGCTGACGACGAGGATGAGCGCGACCGTCGTCCCCTCGATAGCCAGCAGTACCCTGGTTCCCTCCCGGATGTTCGAGGCGGCGAGCGCCCACACTCCGGCGAGAGCGATGACGCTGACGACGAACGGCGCCCACTGCGGCTGGTTCGTCCAGATGCCCAGAGCGCCCAGGAAGTCCGCGCCGAAGATGCCCGCCGCAGTGGACGTGACGACGCTGTAGAAGATGTAGGTTCCCATCAGCGCCCATCCGGAGATGACGCCGGCTCTGGCCCCGAGCGTCGCGCCGACGAAACCGTAGACGCTGCCAGCGTGGTTGAAACGCTGGGTGAGCCGGACGAAGGTCCAGGCGATGAGCAGGACGCCGATGGTAGCCAACGCGAACGCGAGGGGAACGGCACGTCCGACGCTGCCAGCGGTGCCCTGCGGGTTGATGTTGGCGGCCATTGACGGCGCCATCAGAGCCAGCGAGATGCCGACCGCCTCCCACAGGTGCAACTCGCGCCGCAGGCGCGGGCTCTCAGTACGGCCGGTGTTCCTCACCTCGGTGGTCATGATGGCTCCTTTACTTGGTCGTGTCGTGATGCGGAAAATTGATGAGGAATCGGACAGGAACCACGGGCATCTCGTCCGGTGTGGCGACCAGGCCAGCCCGGCTATCCGTATTCAGCCCCATGACCTCCTGTACCCTTCCAAAGTTCTCCTAGCCTGCATCATAGCGTTGATCAACACCCGACGCACTACCTTACTGCTGACGACATCACCGCCTCTGTGGAGAGAGCCTCGGGACCGAATCCTTGCAAGGGTAGGCTGCGGCTAGCATAATCACTTGACTGGGGCGAGGCGCGTGCGAAAATCCGGTTCAGCGGCCTGGGCTTTTGAACCCCGGATTTCGAAGGCTGGCGTCCAGCAGCAAAGAACGGAGGATTGTATGGCTAGAGGTATATCTACCACAGGTGGTAATCAACCAATGAAATCTTCAGGACGGATGACGGGTTCGCAGCGCCGCAGCATGGTGATAGACGCTGCCATCGCCGAGTTTGCGTCCTACGGGCTCTACGGGGTATCTACCGATGCGATCGCCGACAGGGCAGGGGTCTCCCAGCCGTATGTGATACGGCTCTTCGGTTCGAAGAAGAAGCTCTTTCTGGAGTGTGGCAACAGGGTCTTCGAGCGCATCCTGGCTGCGTTCGAGGATGAGATCGCAAAGAATCCCGAGAATCCGCTGAGCGCGGTGCAGCGGGCCTATGTGGGGTTGCTTGCCAGCCGCGAGGAACTCTTGGTGCTGCTGCAGTTCTTCGCGGCCTGCGAGGATGAGGACGTCAAGCGCGCCGTACACCGGGGGATGGAGCGTCTCTACGTCTACGTCAGGGACGTAACCGGGGCGGACAAGGACACCATAAGGGAGCTTTTTACCCTGGCGATCATGCGCACCGTCTCGATAGGCATCGGCATGTCCGAGGCAGCCAAGGAGAGCGAGTGGGCGCGCGTGCTTCTGGGTCTCGAAACGGAGAGCCCCAGCGAGGACGTTCGGGTGTAAGGGGGATCAGGCCGGATCTCAGGTGCCGATGTCCTCCCAGTCTATTCGGTGCGAAGCCCGCGTTTTCCGAGTGGATTCTCTGGCGGGGAAGTTCTCATGGGTGGATTTAGTTCTGGAAAGACGCTCTCTCAGAGAGAAGCGGGTCTTCTTCTCCCTCTCATCGTAATGCTGAGGCTTCGGGCCCCAGGCGAGGCACAGACAACCGCCCACGAGCCCCAGGTTCATGCCGATTATCATGCCGCCGAACGCCCCCATGAGCGAGAGTATGGAGAACACGATTCCCACCGCGCCGAAGATCTGGACCCTCTCCGGGAAGATCCAACCCAGAACCGCGCATCCCAGCACTATGAGCCCGATCACCACGCCCCCGAAAGCCATGCTGAAGTGCGCGAACTCGCGCAGGTAGAGGATGAGCGGCATCCAGATTATGAACAGGCCCCCGAGAGCCAGGAGCGAGAGCCCCAACTTCGGTCGCCGGGTTTTCTTCTGGAGATTTCTCGTCGTTTCGTCGGCCACCTTTTCAGAACCTCCTGCTGGCCCCGAACGTCCTACACGAAGCTGGCCGAGACCTTCAGCCCGGGCAGCGTTATGGTGTTGGCGAACTGGTAGTCGTCCTTGCTCCTGAAGTTGTTGAGCGTCACGCTCGGTGAAAGCTGGAAGAAAGATCGCTGGTAGTTGCCTCCGGTCTTGGAAGGTGGGGCCTCATCTATCTCAAGCTGGTTGAAGGACGCGGAGCTCGCCGACTGCTGCGTGATGTCCTGAATGAGCCCGTTTATCCTCACGGTGCCGCTGGCCGTGATCTTGACCCGCAGCGTCTTGTAGGGCGTCGGTATGTCCTTGTAGAGCACCAGCCCATCAACCTCCGCGTGCCGCGCCTGCACCCGCGTCTCGGGCGAGGCGTTGCTGGAGGAGTTGTCGCCGATCCTGGGCGTGAGCACGAACCCCTGCAGCCTGACCTGATCCGCGTTGATGTGAAAGTCGCCGATGCCGGCAATGGGCACCGCAACCGCCACCCCACCCATGTAGATTGCAGCCAGAATCGCCAGCAAAGCGCCAAAAGAAGCTCCCAGAGCGGCCATCAGCCGTCTCCTCCTGTAATGCATCTCCATTATGTATTCTTGCACCCCCTGATCATCATCAACTCCCCGATGCTTCCCTCGTTTATTGTCATCAGGTGATAATTTAACTTAGCAGATCCGGCTGGGGCATGTCAACCGCTATGCACGCCTGATGTTCTATAAGGCGTTAGTTTTCAGTTATTGATTTATAACTTGGGATTTGTTATGTTGAATTTCCAGACGTTTTCCTGGGGAGGGATGCGTATGGAGAGTGAAGCCGTAGATGTTTCTTCTATAGAGGAATGCCTTTGAATGGGCAGTTAAAGGAGGGCTTTGGGGGTGAGCTTTTTGTGATCTTTGGGAGAGTGGTTTCTGCAGCGGTTTTTCGGGGAAGATTCGCGGCTCTGATCGGGGCGTTCACGTTGGCCGGGGTTCTCTACGGCTGTTTGTTTCCCGCGACGGCGGTCTCTGCCACCGGAACCTCTCCGGCGGCCAGCGTATCCACCGGTTCTGCCGGCTCGGGCGCGCAGCCGTCGGAGCGCGGGGCCATCCCCAACCCCGGAAGAGAGCAACCCTCCGAGCGCGGAGCCATTCCAATGCCTGGAGGCAAGCAACCTTCAGAACGCGGAGCCATCCCCGCATCGGGAGGCAGGCAGCCCTCAGAACGCGGGGCGGTGCCGGACTCCGGAGGCAAGCAGCCCTCCGAGCGGGGGGCCGTCCCCGGTACGGGACAAACCCCGAATACCAAACCCTCGAACGTGGCCGGGTCGAATCAGACTCCGCCGCCGTCGCTGGGCAGCAACCAGACGCCACCTCCTTCGCAGGGGAGCAACCAGACCCCTTCCACCGTTTCGGGAAGCTCCCGGTCTCCCGAACAGGTCACAAGCGGCTTCTTTGCCTCTCAAGCCGCCTCCGCGAGTACAGCTTCTACGCCTTCAGCCGCGCAGGGTACGTCTTCTCCGGCGACCACATCCAGCGCGAGCAACTCTCCCCAAAGTTCCGCGAGCAGTTCGTCCGGTTCTTCCCTGCCCCTGCCCAACACCGGCGGGCCATTCGTGGTGGAGGTCTTGATCATTGCCGCCGCCGTGGCCGGACTCGGATTCTTCCTGAAACGCCTCGTCAAAGGGTCTTGAGATGCCCCGCATCCGCCAGTTGACACGGCAGCAAAAATGTTCTTCAATCACGAATTATCATCTAATGCCAACTAAATTTGGTAATGGGGAAGGAGGCGGGAAAACTGCTTCGCTTAGAGCCATCAGCCGGGATGCAGTTCTGCCGTGCCGCAGGTAGCAGCGAGGTGTGAGTGCGGATCCCGTGTTTTTGCGTGAAGGCATGGCGAGGCCTCTAAAGTGGATCTACTTCCGGCGCGAGTTCTATTCCGGCACGAAAGATGCGCCACCGGAGATCGGAGACGGCCAGGAGGCGAAGCCTGGAGATGCTTCTCGCAAGGAGTCTCGCAGCCGGAGATGGCGGCGGTTCGCGCGGCTGGCGGGCCTTGCGGTGCTGATAGTTCTCTGCTTTCTGTCCCGCTCGGATATTTCGGGGGCTCAGGATTACGCATTCTCCGGCCACTTTTTCCTGCAGGCGCAGAAGATCGTCGGTAGGGGGCTCACGGTTTCGCTGGCGCGTCCGCAGGCGGGGCAACCGCCGCAGTTGCAGTTCGGGTTCCAGAGCGCAAAAGTCTACGGGCTCAAGCTCTCGGGGAAGTCAAGATCCGCGGAGTTCCAGCGGCTGCAGAGCGCCGTTGCCAACGAGAGATCCGGGTCCGTAGAGCTGCAAAACATGAAGGTGGACGCCTCGGCTTTCAGGTTCGCGGTCTCGGGGGGGTGTCTTCAGGCTGGTGCGCACCCGGTAGACGCGACACTGAGCAACGTCGGGCTGAAGGCGTCCAGGCTCACCGCCGGTGGCGTGAGTTTCCCCGGTTCCACCGGAGGACAGCCCGCTCTCATGGTGAGTGCTGACTCCGAGCCCATTGCTGGAGGGGCCCCGCTCATCGGGGTGGGGAGTAGTCTCAAAGACGTCAACGCCACGCTCAAAGAACTCTCGGGAGGCGGGGTGTGCGGGGCGAAAACAGGAGGGAAACCCCAGAGAAGCTCTCCCCTCTCTCCCATCCCGCGGGCAACCCGCGCGAGCATCCCCGCGGACTACCTTGCGGCCTACCGCGATGCGGACAGGAAGTACGGGGTTGATTGGGCTATTCTCGCGGCGATTGGCGACATAGAGAGCGGCCACGGCGAGGGAGGCCATAAACATCTGTGTATTGCGGGTCCGCCCACCCCGTACGGCAACGCCATAGGTCCTATGCAGTTTTTGCCCCAGACCTGGCAGATAGCGGAGACGGACGGCGACGGAAACGGCAGCGCGGACGCCTGCAACTACAAGGATGCCATCTTCGGGGCGGCGAAGTATCTCAGGCAGAACGGCGCTCCGGGCGACTACTTCCGGGCGATCTTCGCCTACAACCATGCCGGCTGGTACGTAAAGGAGGTGCTCGCGCTGGCCTCCGCCTACCGCAACGGGCAGCCCGTCCAACCCCCGCCGCTCGGTGGTTTCTCCTTCTGCGATACGCCCAGGATCCTTCGCGTCAACGAGGACAAACCGCAGAGGGCCAGGATCTCCGGAAACGGCAGGGCGGTATTTCCTCTGCCCAGACAGTACTTCGGCTCCTACACCGATTCCTGGGGAGCCTCAAGGCCCCAAAACGTCTCGACCGGGGCCTCGGATATACACGAGGGCGTGGATCTCATGGCTCCGGAGGGAACCCCGATCTACTCCATAACCGGCGGTACCGTGGAGCCGGTGGCGGGCTCGGATGGCGCGGGGTGGAACTATCTCGGCGGGTGGGCGCTCATGGTGCGCGCGAACCATCCCATCGGCCCCATTCACAAGGGAGATGAGATCTACTACGCCCACATGCAGAGACCTTCTGCTCTCAAACCGGGGGATCATGTAAAGCCAGGAGAGGTCATAGGCCACGTCGGAAACACCGGGCAGGGACCCGACGGAACTTCTGGCGAGTTCCCCTCGCACCTGCACCTCGGCTGGTACGACCCCACCGGCCAGAGGGCGCAGGTTCCCTCCGGAGCCATGAACCCCTACCCGCTCCTGAACTGGCTGAAAGAGAACGGCGGTGTCGCCAAGGGCGGTGAGGTCGGGGCAACCTTCGAAGGACCTACCGTTCAGTCGGGCGCCTGTCCCGGAGCTTACCCGGCGGGCGGGTACCCGGCCACGACTGCGTTCGGTGAAGGAGGGGTGCCCGCAAGTCTTTCGGGAGGGCAGGCGAACTTTTTTAATCCCGGCGGACAGATGGAGCAGGTCTCCCGCCCGGCTCCGGGCTTCTCTAGTAGTGTGAAAAGATCGGGCGTTGCGTACCACCACGCGCGCAATGTCAACATCGAAACTGTGAAGATGCACCACGAGCAGCACGCCAATAACAATAAGCATCACGAACAGCGCGCCAACAAACACACCGGGCATAAAGCCCACGGGAAGCACCCGCGAAAGCACTCACGCCATGGCCGGGACCACAAGAAAGCGCCTCCTCATCACAGGCGAAGAGCGCCCGGCAGGAAACACTCTCCGCCCCCCGAACGGGCTTCCGTTGGGGCAGGGCAGTCGGCGAGCGCCGGCAGCAGCCACCCCGCTAGCGAGCAGGGGTCTGCGAGCGCTTCCGCCGGAAGTAGCGGTGGATCTATCTCCGAAGGCCAGTCGGCGAGCGCACCGGTGCCCACGGGCGGTTCCGCCTCGGCCCGGCAGTCGGCGAGCACCCCCGCCGGCACGCAGGGACCAGCCAGCGCGCGGGTATCCGCATCAGCTCCTGCGGGCGGCGGTTCGGTGGGCGCCAGAGCCTCGGCGAGCGTGTCGCCCGAAAGCGGCTCTGTGGGAGCCTCGGTGGATACCCCGGTCGGGAGCGCGGGTGTTTCGGCGGGAACATCCTCAAGCTCTTCGAGGTCCGGCCCGCCGCCCTCGTCGAGTTCGAGCTCCTCATCGAGCCCCTCCTCTTCGCCAGCTTCGAGCGCCCCGCCGTGCTCGTCTCCGGCCTCCAGCCCGTCGGATAAGAGCACTTCGTGTTCGGATTCGGCCTCGGGCGCCCTGGGCGGCGCGGTCAAGAAGGTTGGCAAGGATGCGGGGCTTTAAGTTCGTTCGCTTCGCGAGAACGCCCGGCCTCTCGCTCGCCCTTGTGATAAGAATGTCTCTCCCACTCCGTATGCGTTAATATAGGTCTACTGAGGAAGGGGTAGAGATGGCGCGGGTATCGCCGCCGCCAGCAGAAGGAGGAATGGTGAGCATTCAGGACTACCGGGCTTTTCACCGACGTTCGATCGAGGATAAGGAAGGCTTCTGGGCGGAGCAGGCCCGCATGATCTACTGGCACAAAGACTTCGAGAGGGTGCTGGACTTCTCGCGGCCGCCCTTCGCAAAATGGTTTTTAGGCGGGGAGACGAACCTGTGCCACAACGCGGTGGACCGGCACCTGGAGGACCGCGCCGAGCAGAACGCCCTCGTCTACGTCTCGACTGAGACCGGCGAGCAGAAGTCATACACCTACCGCGAGCTGTACGGGGAGGTCAACACGTTCGCCGCCTCGCTCAAGGAGCTTGGGGTGGGGCGCGGGGACCGGGTCGTCATCTACATGCCGATGATGGTGGAGGCCATCTTCGCGATGCTCGCGTGCGTTCGGCTGGGTGCGATCCACTCTGTAGTCTTCGGGGGGTTCGCCGCGGAGAATCTCGCCAAGCGCATAGACGACGCGAAACCGAAGGTGATGGTTACCGCCAACGCGGGCGTGCGGGGCGGCAGAGTTATCCCCTACCGGCCGCTGGTGGACGAGGCGATGGAGGCCACCGGGCACCCGCCGGAGACGGTCGTGATCTGCCGCCGCGAGGTGGACGCGGAGATGCCGCAGGCCGCGGGGCGGGGGATGGACTACGCCGATCTGCGCAGGAAACACGAGGGGGAAGAGGTTCCGGTCGAGTGGGTCGAGTCGAGCGAGCCGAGCTACATCCTCTACACCTCCGGCACGACCGGGACTCCCAAAGGGGTGCAGCGGGATACCGGCGGGCACGCGGTGGCGCTCACCTCTTCGATGAAGCACGTCTTCGCCTCCAACCCCGGCGAGACGATGTTCACCGCCTCGGACATCGGGTGGGTCGTGGGGCACTCCTACATCGTCTATGCTCCGCTGATGTACGGGATGGCCTCCATCGTGTACGAGGGCCTCCCCATCCGCCCCGACCCCGGCATCTGGTGGAGGATCGTGCAGGATCACGGGGTAAACATTATGTTCACCTCGCCTACGGCCATACGCGCCCTGCGGAGGCAGGACCCAGAGTACATGACAAAGTACGACACGAGCACCCTGAGAAACCTCTTCCTCGCGGGCGAGCCGCTCGATGAACCGACCTCGCGCTGGGCGGCGGAGTCGCTCGGAACTTCTGTCCGGGACAACTACTGGCAGACAGAGACGGGGTGGCCGATCCTCTCCAGTATGCTTCCGGGCCTCGAAGACGAACCCGTTGTGGCGGGAAGCGCCGGATACCCGGTCTACGGCTACGACGTGAGGTTGATGCACGAGGTGACCGGCGAGGAGGTCCCCGCGGGGGAGCGGGGGATAGTCGCGATAAAGGCTCCCTTGCCGCCAGGATGCATGAGCACCATCTGGGGCGATGACGAACGCTTCGTCCAGACCTACTTCTCGGACTTCCCGGACCCTGAGATGTACTCCACCTTCGATTGGGGCGTCAAGGACGAGCGCGACGGGCGCTACTACATCATGGGCCGCTCGGACGATGTGATCAACGTCTCCGGCCACCGGCTGGGAACACGCGAGATCGAGGAGGCCATAAGCGATCACCCCGAGGTCGCCGAGGCCGCCGCGGTGGGCGTGAAGGACGAGTACAAGGGGCAGGTAGTGCTGGCCTACGTGGTCCCCAAGGACGGCGGGAAGGTCGAGACTGATGCGGGTAGGGCCGAGCTGGAGCAGTCCGTGAAGGACATCGTGGACCGGAAGGTTGGGGCCATCGCGCGTCCGGCCTCGGTGTACTTCGTCGAGGCCCTGCCGAAGACGCGCAGCGGCAAGCTGCTACGCCGCTCCATCCAGGCTCTGGCCGAGAGTAGAGACCCTGGAGATCTCTCGACGCTGGAGGATCCCGGCACCCTCGACAGTGTGCGCGCCACCGGTCCGGTGCGGAAGTAGGCTCTTCTACCCTACGCCGAGGGCGTTGCGGATAAAGCGGGCGACCTCGGCGACGAAGGGTTCGGGTGGGATGTCGGGGTTGTAGACGAAGCAGTCGGCTCCGGCGCGCTCTATGAGGCCGACTATGATCCTTGCGGTCATCTCGGGGTCCAGGTTCCGGTCCACATCACCAAGCTCCTGCCCGCGCTCTATGAGCTTTATGACCATCTGGTGGTAGGGACGCTCGGCCTCCCGGCGCTCGTGTACCCCGCCCTGGAAGCCGAGACCGCTCAGCACCACCCCCAGGATGTCCCGGTAGCGCTCCAGCACCTCCAGGGCTGCCTTCACCGCGGCTTCTATGGCCTCTCCCGTGTCCCCGGTCTCGTTGACCGCCTTGAAGACGGCGCTCTGGATGTCCTTCTGCATCTCGCGGTGGAACTCGGCGACGAGGGAGAGCTTCGAAGTGAAGTACAGATAGAACGTGCCCTGCGAGACGCCGGCGCGCTTTACGATCTCGGAGACCCGCGCCCCGTCGAGCCCCTTCTCGGCGAGCACCTCCCTTGCTGCCGCCAGAAGCTGCTCCCTGCGGTCTACCATCCCGGGCGCTGCATCAGACATTCTCCCATTCTAGCTCAAAGCCTGGGGATTACTTCTCGAGTTACGTCACCTTCGCCACCCACCTGAGCGGCATGAAGCGCAGGGCGGCGGCGATGGGGGACCACGGCCAGGCCGGGACGAAGGCCTGGGCGGGCTCCTTCTCGATGGCCTCGGCGAGCAGGCGGCAGCCTTTCTCCGTATCCAGCATGAAGCGGGGGTTCTTCACCCGCTCGTTCATCTCGGTGCGGATATAGCCTGGGTAGATGGTGCTCACCTTCACAGGGGTGTCCAGGAGATCCGCCCGGATGCCCTCTGCCAGCGTGGCGAGGCCCGCCTTGCTCGCCGAGTAGACCATCATGTTGCCCGGCATCCCCCGCATCGCGCCCATCGAGGAGATGACCACCAGGTGTCCCGAGTTCTGCTCACGCAGTATCTCCGCAGCCGCCTCGCACTGGGCCAGAGCGGCGATGAAATTCGTCTCGGCGGTCTGCCGGTTAGCGTGGAAGTAGCCGGTCCCCACGGGCCGCCCCTTGCCCAGCCCGGCGTTGACGATCACCCGGTCCAGAGACCCGAGGCTCTCCCGGAACTCGCGGAAGGCGCGGAAGACGTCGTCGTGGTCGTTCACGTCGAGGCGACGGGTTACGACCCTGATGCCGGGATGCCTGACCTCCAGGTCGGCCCGCAGCTCCTCCAGCCTCTCCACGCGGCGCGCGCAGAGGGCCAGGTTGCTCCCGCGGGCGGCGAACTGGCGGGCCATGCCGTACCCCAGCCCCGAACTAGCGCCGGTAATGAGAATGTTCCTCCGCAACGCTTTCCTCCCGGATCTCTCTCTAAGGGTAGAACCTCCTGCCCGAGGTCGCGTACTCCTCCAGCAGCCCGGCGGGCGCGAAGCGCTCGCCGTGGGCCGCGCGAAGGTTGTTCAGCTTCACGACCGCCCGCTCCGGTCCCATCTGGTCCAGATACCAGAACGGGCCGCCGCGAAACGGCGCGAACCCGAGCCCGAACACGGCCCCCACGTCTCCATCCTGCGGCGAGGAGATGATCCCTTCCTCCAGGCAGCGCACCGCCTCGCCCACCATCATCATCGCCATCCGGTCCCGGATGGTGCGGGCGGGAATGGGACGGCGTTCGGTGCCGAGGAACTCGTAGACCTCCGGGTTGACCTCTCCTTTGTTCTTCCCCTCGTAGAGGTAGAAGCCGCGCCCGCTCTTGCGGCCCTTGTAGCCGGCTGCGACCACCCCTTCACCCCGGTCGCTGGTTTGGACGGATCGCTTCTCGAAGAGGGGGCGCATGACCTCGTTGATCTTCACCCCCGTGTCTATGCCGACCTCGTCGAGGAGCTTCAGGGGGCCGACGGGGAATCCGAAGTCCATCATGGCCTTGTCTATGCCGTCTACGGTCGCGCCCTCTTCCAGGAGCAGCAGAGCTTCGTTCATGTAGAAGGAGAG
Source organism: Actinomycetota bacterium (assembly GCA_902810695.1). Lineage (GTDB taxonomy): Bacteria > Actinomycetota > Rubrobacteria > Rubrobacterales > Rubrobacteraceae > CADDYV01. The sequence goes on from CADDYV010000035.1 coordinate 18,641, forward strand.
GATACGGGTGGAGTAGAAGCCGGGGCCGTCGTTCACCGTGATCACGGTCTTCCCCTGCCTCAAGCCCTCCTCGATGCAGGTGGCGAGCACCCACTCCGGGGTGTCCTCCTTACGGACCACCTCTAAGAGCGGCATCCTGGGCACCGGAGAGAAGTAGTGCATCCCGACCACCCGCTCGGGGCGCTTCGCCTCCGCCGCTACCTCTCTTATCGGGATGGCCGAGGTGTTGGAGGCTATGACGAGGTCCTCCTTCCCCACGGCCTCGACCTGCCGGACCATCTCGCGCTTGAGGCCCACCTCCTCGGGGACCGCCTCTATCACGAGATCCGTCTGCGAGAGGGGCGCGTAGTCGTCCACGGGTACGATCCGCTCGACGATGCGGTCCCGCTCGAAGGCGTTTATCCCCTTGCCGACGCGCTTGCTGAGATCCTTCCAGACTTCTCCTCTTCCCCTGGCCGCGAGTTTCAGCTCGGCGTCCTTGAGCAGAACCCGGCGGCCAGCCCTGGCCGCGCTGACCTGGGCTATGCCGGAGCCCATGAGCCCGGCCCCGAGGATTCCGACCGTCCCGACTTCCTTCTCCTGGCCCTCGTACGGGTTCTTCTCGGCGGCGTTCTTTATGAAGAAGAGGTGGCGCTGGGCTCTGGACTCCGGGGTGAAAAGAAGCTCGGCGAAGGCGTCCATCTCGGCTTCGAGACCGGCCTTTATTCCTTTGCGCTGGCCCGTGCGGATGCACTCGATGATTTTCGGGATCGCCGGGTAGTTACCCCGAGTCCGCTGGTAGGCATTTTTCTGTGCCCGGTCGTAGACGAGGTGGTCGAGGGGGGTGTCCTCCAGCACCCGGTCTCTCACGGAGGGCTTCCTGTGGCGGGGCTTCAGGGTCCCTTCCGCGAGCCCTCCGGCGGCGCGCTTTGCGGCGTCGAGCAATCCCTCGGGATGGATGGTCGCGTCGATCAGACCCATCTTCTTGGCCTGGGCGGGGTAGACGTTCTTGCCGGTCATTATGATCTCCAGCGCCTTCTGCACGCCGATGAGGTTAGTCGCCCGCTGGGTTCCGCCGAGCGCCGGGAGCAGCCCCAGCAGGACCTCCGGAAAGGCGAACTTCGTCGCCGGGTGGTCGGTGGCGAGGCGGTAGCGGCAGGCGAGTGCCAGCTCCAGCCCCCCGCCGACCGCCGGGCCGTGGATCGCCGCCACCACGGGTTTTTTCAGGGACTCCATCCTGCCGAGGAGCCTGTGTCCCCTGCGGATGATCTCCTTTAGCTCTTCTTTGGTCTCTAGGCGGGAGAACTCCTCTATGTCCGCCCCGACGACGAAGGAGTCTTTTTTCGCGCTGATCAGGACCCCCGCCCGCACGGCGTCCTCGCGCTCCAGCTCGTCGAGCGCCTCCTCGAACACCCGCACCGCCGAGGTGGTGAGCTTGTTAACCCGGCTCCCGGGCTGGTCCAGGTAGACGAAGGCGATCTTATCCTCTTTGTACACGTCGAGGTAGCCCATCTCATCCCTCCCCGGTGCGTTCGATCAGCATGGCGTGGCCCAGGCCCCCGGCGGCGCAGGCGGTGACGAGCGCGAAGTGCCCGTCCTCCTCTTCGAGACGGTGGGCGGCGGTCGTGACGAGCCGGGCTCCGGTGGCTCCGAAGGGGTGCCCGAGGGATACCGAGCCGCCCCAGGCGTTGACCCTGTCCATGCCTATGTCGCCTACCCGCTTGCCCCTCTGGAGCTTCTCGGAGGCAAAGTCGTCGGACTCCAGCGCCTTCAGCACGGCGAGTACCTGCCCGGCGAACGCCTCGTGGATCTCTACTACATCTATGTCGTCCAGGGTGAGGCCGTTGCGGTCCAGGATACGCGGCGTGGCGTAGGCGGGGCCGAGCAGCAGCTCCTCTCCGGGGTCCTGGGCAACGTAGAGGTAGTCGCGGAGCCGGGCCCTGGGTCTGTACCCTGCCGCCCTCGCTGCTTCCTCCTCCATCAACAGCGTCGCCGAGGCCCCGTCGGTGAGCGGAGAAGAGTTGCCCGCCGTTATGGTCCCGAACGGCCTGACGAAAGCCGGTGAGAGCCTAGAGAGCTTCTCGATATTCGTGTCCCTGCGGATGGTGTTGTCCTCGGTCAGAAGCTCGAAGTCCGGCGGGACGGCGGTGGGCAGTATCTCTTCGGCGAGCCTGCCGCTCTCGGTGGCCTTCGCCGCCAGGGTGTGGGTGCGCAAAGCGTAGCGGTCCTGCTCCTCGCGCGAGATACCGAAGGCGGCAGCGAGCCGGTCCGCGCTCTCGCCCATGAGCTCCTCCGTGGAGTACTCGGAGATGGTCGGCGCCTTGGGTAGGAAGTCGCTCGGGCTCATGCCCTGCAAAATCTTGCGGAACTCCAGGGGAGACTTGAAGCTCTGCGCCTCGAAGAGCCGCTCGCGCACCTTCTTGTCGAACTGCGGCGGGGTATCGGACATCACCTCGACGCCCCCCGCGACCGCGGCATCGGCGTTACCGGAGCGGATCGTCTCCAGGGCGCTCGTGATCGCCTGGTTGGAGGAGATGCAGGCCATCGTCACCGTGTGGGCCGGGACGGAGTTCGGTATCCCCGCCGCGAGCGCCGCGTCGCGGGCCACGTTGGAGGTGCGGATGTTCTGGATGACGGTGCCCATGACGACGTAGCCCACATCAGAAGATTTGATCCCGGTGCGCTCCACAATACCCTTGAGCACGGTGCGCGCCAGGTCGTAAGAAGTCGTCCTCAAGTACTCTGTCCCGGAGCGCATGAAGGGTGTTCTCACCCCGTCTACTAGGACGACGCTGCGCCCGGAGCCGTCTGTGCGTGCGGTCGCCATCTGTACTCTCCTCCAACCTCAGCCGGCGGGGACGAACGCCTGCTCGCCCGTGATCGAACGCCCCACGATCAGGGACTGCACGGTATCGGTGCCCTCGTAGGTGTAGATGATCTCCATGTCCGCCAGGTGCTTGCCGACGAGATAGTCCACGAGCACGCCGTTGCCGCCGAGGATGTCGCGGGCCTCGGAGCAGACCTGCTTCCCCTTCTTTGCGGTGATGAGCTTGGCCAGAGAAGCCCTGCCGTGGGTCATCTCGCCCCTGTCCAGTAGCTGCGCGAGCCGGAAGCAGACGAGCTGCATCTGCGTGAGGTCGGCGAGCATGTTGGCGAGCCGGTACTGTATTAGCTGGAAGCTAGCCTGGGACATCCCGAAGATCTCACGCTCCTTCGCGTACTGCACGGCGGCCTCGTAGCAGGCGAGCGCGTGCCCGAGCCCCTGCCAGGCCACACCGTATCGGGTGTTGGTGAGCACTGTAGAAGTGTCTTTGAAGGAGCCGGCGTTCTCCAGCTTGTTCTCCGCCGGCACGCGGACGTTGTCCAGGGTGATATCGGCCTGCCAGGAGGAGCGGTTGCCAATCTTACCCTCTATCTTCCTGGTCTCGAAGCCTTCGGTGCCCTTCTCCACGAGGAATCCTTTTACCTCCCCGTCCTCCATGTCGCGTGCCCACACGACGACCACGTCGGCGAAGGTGGCGTTGCCGATCCAACGTTTCTCGCCGTTGAGGACCCACCCGTCGCCGTCCTTCTCGGCGGTGGTCTCCAGCATCACGACATCGGAGCCGTGATCTGGCTCGGTGAGGGCGAACGCGCCTATCTTCTCCATCTTCGCCATCTGAGGCAGCCACTTCTGCCGCTGCTCCTCGCTGCCGCAGAGGGCGATGGAGGCCATAGCGAGCCCCGAGTGGACCCCGAAGAAGGTGCTCAGAGAACCGTCGCCCCGCGAGAGCTCCATCATGACCAGCCCCGAGGCGAGGTTGCTCATCTCGGGACAGCCGTACTCCTTGGGGATGACGTGCCCGGCGATGTTAAGCTCGGCGAGCTTGGGGATAAGCTCGAAAGGGAACTCCTCCTTGTTCCAGTACTTCCCCATCACCGGGATGACCTCCCGGTCGCAGAACTCCCTGACTCTGTCCCGGATCCTACGGTCCTCGTCGCTCATCCACTCCTCGACCAGGTAGTAGTCGGTCCCGAGCGGCTTGCCTATGTCGGCGATCATCTTCCTCCCTCCGGTACGGGTCGTCTTCGATGTTTTTCTCTGCCTCGACCCCTCTTCCACCAGTATGTGACTGATCGTCAGTCAATAGCTTTGACGCACATTGTACGTGCTGGGAGAGGCGAGTCAAGCCGTCTCCTCCTCTATCTGACTCCGGGGAGGTGGCGCAGGAGTTTGATCGAGGAGGACATCAGGTGTTCGTAGGTCTTGCCGTCCATGCCGAGGAAGGGGGAGACGAGGGGCAGGAGGCGCTGGGTGGCGACTGTCTGGGACTCGGTGTACTTGGTGATCCCCTCCTCGCCGTGTCTGCGGCCGAGCCCGGAGTCCTTGAACCCTCCCATCGGGGAGTCGGTGGAGGCCCAGCCGGGAGCGTAAGCCTCGTTTATATTCACGGTGCCTGCGCGGATGCGCGGCGCGATCTCTCTTTGCGCCCAGCGCGTGCTGCGGGTCCAGAGGCTGGCGCTCAGGCCGTAGCGGGTGTCGTTGGCCAGCTCGACGGCTTCCTCCGGGGTGGAGAACGCAGAAGCGGCTACCACCGGCCCGAAGGTCTCCTCGGAGGAGAGGGGCATCTCTGGGGTTACGTTCGAGAGGATGGTCGGTTCATAGAAGTATGGCCCGAGGTCCGGGCGCGGGCGGCCGCCGGTCAGGACCCGCGCTCCCTGTGCTACCGCCTCCCCGACGCGGGAAGAGACGCGCTCAAACTGCTCTCGGGAGATCAGGGAGCCCACCTCTGCCGTGTAGTCGAGGCTCGCTCCGAGCTTGATGCGGCCTGTTCTCTCTACCAGACGGGCGACGAACTCCTCGTAGATGGCGCAGTGGACGTAGAGCCGCTCGGCCGAGATGCATAGCTGCCCGGCGTTGGAGAAGCATGCCCGGACGGCGCCCTCTACCGTGCGGCCCAGGCCGGCGTCGGCGAAGACGATCATGGGATTCTTTCCCCCGAGCTCCATCGAGGAGCCCACGAGGCGGGAGGCTGCTCTCGCGGCCACCTCCCGGCCCGTCCTCGTGCTGCCGGTGAACATCACGAAGTCCGCGCGGTCCGTGATCTGCGGTCCGATCTCCTCTCCCGGTCCGGTCACGACCTGGATGAGATCTCGCGGCAGCCCGCACTCTGCGAGGAGCCGCACGAGCCACAGGGCGCTGAAGGGCGTCTTTCCGTCGGGCTTTATTACAGCGGCGTTTCCGGCCATGAGCGCCGGGATGGCGTCGGTGATCGCGAGCGTCAGCGGGTAGTTCCACGGCGAGATGAACCCTACGACCCCCTTGGGATGCCGGTGGTGCGTGACCGAGGTGAGCAAAGGCATAGCACCCTGCCTGCGGCGGCTCCTCAGGTACTTCCTTGCGGTGTTGGCGTAGTAGCGGGCGACGATGGCCGCATCGAGCAACTCCTCGAAGACGTGCAGGCGGGCCTTGCCGCTCTCGAGCTGCGCGAGGTCCAGGATATCCTCCCGCCGCTCCAGCAGCAGGTCGTGGAAGCGCAGGAAGACCTCGCCCCTCTTCTCGAAGCTCGTCTTCGCCCACTCTCTCTGGACCCGCCTAGTCCGCCGGAACGCCTCTTCCACGTCCTCCTCGCGGCAGCGCGGTATGCTGCCGAGAATCTCCCCGGTAAACGGGCACTCCACCTCCAGGAACTCTTCTTCTGTATCCCTCGCCACAGTCACCCAGCCTCCCAGCTCCCGTAGCGTCTCGCAGGTAATGCGCCCGGTCGTAGCCATCAGTGCCTCGGTGGCAGAGGGTTTATTTCCGTCTCTTACCCGCATCACCTGCTCCTGCCGGATGCCCAGGATGTCTCCCTATTCTTGCCCTTTGCGTGGCCCACGAACTCGTCCATCGAGTGGTTTACGCCGAAGAAGTCCATGATCCAGTCCAGAACATCGGCGGGCAGCACGTGAAGCGCCGGGACCGTGGTTACGATCGGGGGCATCTTTATCTCCTGGCGGTTGCGTTCGATCAGACGCATGACCTTCTCCGCCACCTTCTCGGGGTCGAGGATGGGCAGCACCACCCTTGGGAAGCGGCTCTTGACCCCTTCGAACATCCCCGTGTTCACGTAGTAAGGGCTCACGATAGTGGTCCTCACTCCATCGTAGCCGTACCTCTTCAGTTCCACCCGCAAAGACTCCATGAATCCTATAGCCGCGTGCTTGCTCGCCGAGTAGTCGGTCTGCTTGCTCACCCCCACGATGCCTGCCGCCGAAGCCATCGTGACGATGTGCCCCTCATTTCTCTCCATCATGTAGGGCAGAAACGACTTCGTCACCCAGTAGAGCGCGAGAGTGTTTACCCCAAATACCTTCTCTATCTGCTCGTCTGTGGCCTCCAGAAGCCGCCTGCCGGTTACAACCCCGGCGTTATTGATCAGTATCTCCACGTCCCCGACCTCGTCGCGCACCCTCTCTGCAACCTCGTAGACTACACTTCGGTCCGAGACGTCGCAGAGGTAGCCGCAGGCTTGGCCGCCTTGAGATTCGATCTCCCTAACAGTCTCGTCTATGGCCTGCTGGTCTACGTCGTAGATGACGATCCGACGCGCCCCTCTCCGGGCGAGCTTTGAGGCCATGAGCCTCCCCAGGCCGCTCGCTCCGCCTGTGACCAGCGCAACCTTGCCCCTGATATCCGTCATGAAATCCCCCTTCCGAGCCTAGCTTCAAAGACTGACCACTTTACAAATAGTTGTTATCGGATGATAATAAGCCAGTGTCAGTTTACATTTCCGGGGTGTTACGGTCAACAGTCATTGTTTGACTGATGGTCAGTCAGTATAGTATTTTGAGCTATGTCGGGAGTGGGGAGAGTTGCAGGGGGTTGAGGGAAACCGATGATGTCTGATCGAGCGGGGGTGATTTGCTTGCTACGGATCGAGCGTGATGAGAACAGGACGCGGGAGGTTCTGGAGCGGGTGAGGAGTGCCCGGAGCCTTCCTGATGCTTTCGGGCTTGCTGTGCTGGAGAAAGAGGATAAGGTAGCCCTCGGGGAGAAGGTCGGGGGGCGCTGGCAGACGGTGTCTTTCCGGGATCTCTACCGCAGAATTGAGCACTTTGCCGGGGGACTTGCCGGGCTTGGGGTGGATGCGGGCTCCCGGGTTGCCCTGATGTCTACCAACTGTATCGGGTGGACCGTGGCGGACCTTGCGATCATGAGTCTGGGAGCGGTGACGGTCCCGATCTTTCCTACGCTCGGGCCGAAGCAGACGGCGCACATACTGAAAGATTCGGGCGCGGAGATCGTCATAGTCGAGGGCGGGGAGCAGCTCGAGTCCGTCAGAGAATCCGGGGTTCCGGTGCGGCGCGTGATCGTTATAGACGAGGATGGAGCCAACCGGGATGTCCTGCGCTTCTCCGAGGTGGAGCGGGAAGGGGCCAGAAAGCAGAATCCGGGTTGGGAAGAGAACCTGCTCTCGCTGGGGCGGGACGACGTTGCGACCCTCATCTACACCTCGGGCACTTCGGGTCGGCAGAAGGGTGTGATCCTGACCCACGGCAACATCCTCTCCAACTTGGAGGCCATCATAGAGGTCGTGCCGATCTCCGACGACGACATCGGGCTCTCCGTGCTGCCCCTTTCCCACGTCCTGGAGCGCACGTGCAGCCAGTTCGTCAACCTGGTAGGCGGCGGCACCAACTACATCGCCGAGTCCGTAGATGAGGTGCAGCAGAACCTCCTGGAGGTGCGCCCCACCGTGCTACTCGTCGTCCCGCGACTGTTCGAGCGGGTGTTCGGGGTGATACGGGCGCAGGGTACTGCCAACCCCGTGAGGGCCAGGATCTTCGAGGGCGCGGTCCGGCTGGCCCGGCGCAAGTATGAGCACGATTGCGGAGAATCCACGATGAGCCTCGCCGAGCGGGCCCTGTTTGCGATCTGCGACCTGCTCGTCTACCGCAAGGTCCGCAAGGGACTGGGGGGCAGGGTCAGGTTCTGCGTGAGCGGCGGGGCCCGGCTGGAGCCGTGGCTGGGAGAGTTCTTCTACGGGGCCGGAGTCCCGATAATCGAGGGCTACGGTCTGACGGAGACTTCGCCCGTGATCTCCGTCAACCATCCCGAAGATCTCCGGTTCGGCACCGTGGGACCGCCGCTGCCCAACGTCGAGGTCAAGCTCTCGGAGGACGGTGAGATCCTGGTGCGCGGGCCGAGCGTAACACCGGGCTATCACAACCTGCCCGAGGAGAACGAGGCATCCTTCGAGGACGGCTGGTTCCGCACCGGCGACGTCGGCGAGTTCGACGAGGGAGGCCGCCTGAGGATAACCGACCGCTCCAAGGACATCATGGTCCTCGATACCGGCAAGAACGTCGCCCCGCAGCCGGTAGAGACGGCGCTCTCGAACACTCCTCACATCGAGCAGGCGATGCTCATCGGCGACGGCAGAAAGTTCGTGTCGGCCCTGATCGTGCCGGACTTCGAGGCCGTGCGCAGGAGCCTGCAGGAAGATCTTTCCAACGAGAAGATGTGCTCTGATAGGCGGGTTATGGAGCTGATCCAGTCCGAAATAGACGAAGTGTCGGCAGACTTCCCACGCCACGAGAGGCCGAAGAAGTTCGCGCTGGTACCCTACGAGTGGACCGAAGAGAACGGCGAGATGACCCCGACCCTGAAGCTGAAGAGAAAGAGGATCCTCTCCCGCAACGAAGATCTGGTGCGGGAGATCTACGCCAGCTAACGAAAATCAGCGGGGGAGCGAGTTGTTCGCAGTGCCCCCCCGATTCCCGGCTAGCCCAGCACCACCTTCTGGAGCTTCATGGCCTTGCCGGTGCTGCCCTTGACCTTGAGCTTGCCCTTCATGAACGCGCTCATCGGCTTGGTCTCCTTGGAGACGATGGAGAGCCAGTCGTCTTCGTTTGCCATCAGGGTGCACTCGGGCTCGACGTCCGAACCATCGTCCAGGACATCCAGCGTACCATCCTCGTTGAACCGTACGATGAACCTCCCGGCCCCCTTGATGTCGAACCCGTAGACTCCCCTGAGCTGCCTGATATCCTCCCCAGTAAGCTCCTCCCTCATCTGCTCGAAGTACTCCCGGGCCGAACCGTACCTGGGCAATTTTGTCCCCCTCTCATATTCTCGTACTCCTCGATGCATCTGACCAATGTATACACCACTAACTGACTGACTGTCAATCATAAGTTTGAATCGCAGAGGCATCCTCCGGGGCAGACGCTCCTATCCCGCTCCCTACGGGAGAGTGCGGCTAGCTCTGGCTTGCCACCAGCGTCTCCTCGAAGAACTCCAGCGTGCGCCGCCAGGCGTCTCTGGCGGCATCTTCGCGGTAATTGGGACGGGTGTCGTTGAAGAAGGCGTGGGGCGCTCCGGGATAGACCTGGTAGCGGAAGTCTTTGCCCGCTTTCTTCATCGCCGCCTCCAGATCCGGCACGGCATCGGTGATGCGGTGGTCCTCGCCGCCGTAGATGCCGAGCACCGAAGCTCTGATATCGGGCACGCGCTCCAGCGGCGGGTTCTGGCCGTAGAAGATCACCGCCGCCGCGAGGTCCGGGCAGATGGTGGCTAGATCTGCTGAGATGCCGCCGCCCATGCAGAAACCGATGCTGCCGATCCGCCTCTCGTCCACCTCGGGCCTGCCTTGCAGGTAGCGCACCGCTCCCAGCAGGTCGCGAGCGAAGCTGTGCCGCTGCTCCGGGGTGAGGAGTCTGCTCAGGATCTTTATCGCGTCCCGCTCCGCCTGCGGCTTCTCCGAGAGCGCGCCTTCCAGCTTCGAGGGGTCGCGCTGGACCTCCTGCGAGGCCGAGCGAACGAACTGCATGCCCGCCGCGATGCGCTCGGGGGTGAGCTTGTCATTCCACTCCCCCGTGTAAAGGTTGGGGGCCAGCGCGGCATATCCTTCGCCCGCGAACCGCCGGGCCACGTCCTTTATGTGCTCGTCGAGTCCCCATATCTCCTGTATGACTATGACCGCCGGAAGATTGCTGCTCTCTGTGTCGGGCAGCGCCAGATAACCCTCGATATCACGCCCCTCTCCCTCGAGGCTGACCATAAACCTTTCAGGCATCGCCGTACCTCCGCGACTCGCTTCCCCTCGCAGACAAAAGCGCACGTTTACGTACAGGTGTGTTATTTTATATGAAAGGCCAGAATTGGAAAGCTTCACGGAGGTTGCGGCCCGCAGGGGTGATGACCTTCGTGAGGCTCTTAGATTTGGAGTCTAGCGGGTAGCGCGTTGCAGCGCGGACGATTTAGATAACTCTATTTTAATAACACGATTTGACGTTGGGAGGAGCGACGGATGGATGGGAGTAACGGGGAGGTTCGCAAGAACGTAATCTTCATCGGGCTGGCCCTGGGGATGCTGGCGGCGGCGGCGAGCCAGACGATAGTTTCCCCGGCGCTGCCGGTGATCGTCTCGGAGCTTGGCGGGGTCAGCCACTACAGTTGGGTGGCTACCTCGGCCCTGCTGGTCTCGGCTGTAACGGTGCCGATGGTCGGCAAGCTCTCCGACCTCTACGGCAGGCGGCTCTTCTTCATCGCGGGGCTTGTGATCTTCATGCTCGGGTCGGTCGCGGCGGGTGCGGCCCAGGACTTCTGGTGGCTGGTCGGGGCGAGGGCCATCCAGGGGCTCGGCATGGGAACCATCCTGCCGCTCGCCCAGACCATCCTCGGCGACATCGTGAGCGCCCGCGAGAGGGGACGCTACGTCGGATACCTCGGCGGGGTGTTCGGGATAGCCTCCGTCAGCGGCCCGCTGGTGGGAGGCTGGGTCACGGACAATTTCTCCTGGCGGTGGCTCTTCTACATCAACCTGCCGCTCGGCATAGCGGCGCTCGCCTTCGTTATCGTGTTTCTCCATCTGCCCCACGTCCCCCGCAAGCACGCCATAGACTACCTGGGCTTCTCGACACTGGGGCTGGGGCTCGTCGCGGTGCTTCTGGCTACCTCCTGGGGCGGCACGCAGTACCCCTGGGACTCCTGGCACGTCATCGGGCTGTACGCGGTGGGCGCGCTGTTGTTGATAGCATTCCTCATAAACGAGCGGTACGCCGAGGAGCCTGTGATCCCTCTGGGGCTGTGGAAGAACTCCATCTTCAGCCTCTCCAACATCGCCAACCTGGCCGTGGCGATGGGCATGTTCGGGGCCATCTACTACGTGCCCGTCTTCGCGCAGGGGGTTCTGGGCGTGAGCGTTACCGGCTCGGGAACCATAACGATACCCCTTACGGCCTCGATGATCCTGACCAGCATCGTGGTGGGCAGGCTCATAACGCGCACCGGGCGCTACAAAGTGTTCATCCTGACGGGCACGCTCATCATGTGCTTCGGCTACTTCCTCCTCACCCACCTCGGCTACCACTCCTCCAAGAACGAGGTCCGGCTCTTCCTGGTGGTCGTCGGGCTGGGTCTCGGGTGCGTGCTGCAGACCTACACCCTGATCGTGCAGAACGCCGTCTCGCGCGAAAACCTGGGCGTCGCGACGGCGGCCACGCAGTTCTCGCGCTCGGTGGGAGCCACGATCGGCATCGCCATCTTCGGCACCATCCTCACGAGCAACATGAAGACCGAGATCCCCAGGCACCTGCCGCCCGCCGCGAGGTCGCAGGCCGCGCACCTCTCCCATTCCGGCGTCCAGACCGTGCTCGACCCGAACGCCATAGGCAAACTGCCGGAAGCGGTCGCTAACGGCATCCGGGAGGGACTCGCCGCCTCGATACACCCGCTGTTCGTAGTCGGCATCCCCATCGTGGCCGCAGCCTTCGTCATGAGCCTGTTTATCAGGGAGATACCGCTGCGTACCGTGGCCTTCGTGGACGAAGGGAAAAGGAGCCCAACCCCGGAGTCTGCGGATGTCAACATTGACAGCAGTAGCAGGGATCTGCTGCTGGCTGGTATCGCCCTGGAGTACCTGGCCCGGCGCGCGGAGAACGCCAACGGGGACTATCCGAACCTCGTCGCCGCCGCTTCGAGGCTGATTCCCGCGGAGAACGGCGAGAGCGCCAGTGAACGTGCCAGGATAGCCGCGCGGGAGGTGATGCGTCCGCTCGCGCTCCAGATGGTCCTGAGCGGCATCCAGAAAGATGGCAATGCCCGCGAGAACGAGAGGTCTGGCTGAGATACCAGCTTCCTCCAGAAAACACTCGAACACGGATACGCGGAGATCCGGGGCGAGAGAGCAGCCGGACCCGCTGGTTCGTCTAGAATGTTTCTCTCTGGAGAGAGCATGAAATCTGCGAACACAACCTCCGTAAAGCAGGCCTATCCCGAGCGTGGGAAGGTACTCGCCGGGCTGGTCCTGGCGATGGGGCTCGCGGCGATGGACACCACCATCGTAGCCACGGCGGTGCCCTCGATCGTGCGGGATCTCGGCGGATTTTCTCTCTTTACCTGGGTGTTCTCCGTCTACCTGCTCGTCCAGGCGATTACGGTCCCGATCTATGGCAAGCTCGCCGACCTCTACGGCCGCAAGCCGGTCTTGCTCGCCGGCGCCGCTATATTCCTGCTCGGCTCGGCTCTTTGCGGCCTCTCCTGGAGCATGCTGGCCCTGATCTCCTTCCGCGCCATCCAGGGTATAGGGGCGGGGGCCATCCAGCCCATCGTCACGACGGTCGCGGGCGACATGTACACCATCGAGGAACGCGCCCGCATCCAGGGCTGGCTCTCCAGCGTGTGGGGCATCTCGGCGGTCGTCGGGCCGGTAGTCGGCGGCTTCTTCGCCGACTATGGCTCGTGGCGCTGGATCTTCTACGTCAACCTGCCCGTCGGGGCCGTTGCCCTGTTTATGGTCAGTGCCTACCTGCACGAGGGCATAGAACGCAAACCTCACCAGATAGACTACGCCGGTACCGCGCTGCTCGCCGTCGGGGTGGGCCTGCTCATACTCGGGCTCCTCGAAGGAGACGTGGGTTGGGCGTGGATCTCGGCCCCGAGCCTGCTCATCTTCGCAGCAGCAGTCCTCGCGCTCGCCGCGTTTGTCTGGCAGGAGCGCCGGGCCGCGGAGCCGGTCGTGCCGCCCTGGGTCTTCAGGCGGCGGCTCCTGATAGGCGCGAACCTCGCGACCGCCGTGCTGGGGTTGCTCGTCATGGGGCTCTCGACGTTTCTACCTACCTATGCCCAGGACGTTCTCGGGGCGGGCGCGATCGTCGCCGGATTCTCGCTCGCCGTCATGTCTATCGGCTGGCCCCTCGCCTCGACGTTCTCCAGCAGGATCTACCTGCGCATCGGCTTCCGCGATACCGCGCTCATCGGGACGCTGTTTTGCCTCGCTTCGGGTCTCATCTTCGGCTCGTTGCCGGAGTCGGCTCCGGTGTGGCTGGCCGCTGTCGGAAGTCTCGTCATGGGAGTCGGGCTCGGGCTCCTCTCCACCCCCATCATAGTCGGCCTCCAGTACGTCGTGGACTGGGAGCACCGGGGCACGGTAACCGGAGCCAACATGTTCACCCGCCAGCTCGGACAGACTCTGGGAGCCGCCATCTTCGGCACCGTCGCCAACTCCACCCTCGCGAGGTGGTTGGACCGCGCGCCCGCGAGCGTAGCGGGACACGCCCCCAAAACGGTCAACGCGGTGGGAAAGTTGCTCGGTGGCAGAACGCATCGCCCCGGCACGTCCATCGAGACCTACCTCCGTCACGGCCTCTACCTCGCCACCCATCAGGTCTTCCTGGGGCTCGCCGTCGTAGCCGCTTTCGGCATCCTCATACTCCTCTCGACCCCGCGCCGCTTCGAGAAGCTGAGCTTCGATAATGGAGCCTCGGAAACCTGATGAGTTCTGGCATCATCCGGTTATACTCGTCTGTGAAAGCGTGAGAGGAGGTAGCAAGATGAGCGAGGTCGCCTACACTTCCCGGGTGAGGGTGGAGCCGGTGGAGGGCAAGACCCGCCGCGCCTACATACCGCCCGATGAGGAGAAGGTCCTCTTCGGCGTCCACAGCGAGGTCGCTGCTCATTACGGCGTTTCTCCCGACCAGGAGACGCCTCGCCCCACGACGCTCGACTACCTGGTCGCCGCCGCCGGGGGTTGACTGCTCGGCACCTTCTCGGGCGCGCTGGCAGCGCGTCATGTTTCCTTCAGCGACCTCCGCGCCGATGTTACGGGGGAGATCGAACTGGAGAACAAGGTCCTCGTCGTCAAGAGGATCAAAGTCCTCTACCACCTCGCCGCGAGCGAGAGCGACCGCAAGACCATCGAGCGCGTCATCTCCTTCTACGCCGATGGCTGCCCGGTCGCGCGCTCCATCAGGGAGAGCATCGAGATCTCAAGCGACTTCGAGCTTTTACGCCAGCCTGAGACAAACAGCAAACCTTGACCGCCGCCCGTCCAGAGTATAGAAACCAGAACAACTAACCATCGGCCAACAACCGGGGTTGCGGCTGAGAGGAGTATGGTTGATGGCCGCTCGAGTTATGCCGCCGGGTCCAGGGAGAAGGTTTTTGACCGGGAACCTCTCGGAGTACATGCGAGATCCTCTGGGCTTCCTTTTGCGGTGCGCGCGGGAGTATGGAGATTTCCGAGGGTGAAATCGTACATGATAAACAACCCGAAATATATCGAGGAGATCCTGCTCAAGAGCAACCGCGGATTCATCAAGGATAGGGGCGAACGTAGTAGCTCTCCAAAAGGAAAGCTAAAGTGCTTTGAGGTGCTGGCTCAGAACGTAGCTCTGGTGGTGCTCTTCTACCAGTTCCATCTTTTCGGACACCCTCAGCTCCCGCCCAAGAGTTTTTGGTAGGGCCAGCTCGATCTCCTTCTGATCGATTATCCGCTTCAGATCCGCGATCCCCTTCTCGCGTGCTTGACCTCTTCATTGCCACCAGAGACCTCCGCGCCATGCTCCAAAAATTGCTGCTTCCACTTGGAGATGGTAGTGTGGTGGGCACCGTAGATACGGCCGATCTCCACTTTGGAATACTCTCCCTGAAACGCTTCCAGCACCGGCTGAAATTTGAACTTCGGGATGTGTAGGTTTTGGGTTTGTTGTGAGCTATTGTCTCCTCTCCCTGCTCGAGGAGAAGATAGCATCTCCTGGGGCCGGGACTTTGGCGCTGTGAGTCGTTCGAACCTATGGGCGCACCTGCTACAGGCAAGGTTACACCGGGAGGAATGGTATTGGTCGCTGCATCTCCTGGGGGCTAAGCAGTTCGAGCAACCGCGAGGGAGGGGGCTCACTCCGCGGGTGACACCTCAGCGAGGTCCCTCATTCGACGATTTCTTTGTTCCCGCCAGTCCGCGCGCGACAATCCCGTGACAACGGCCGGAATGCCCGCCTGCACGATCGTCGGGCACATCTCGGCCGAGGTCGCCCACCGCACCTCATGGCCGTCTGCCACCAGCGTCCGAGCAAGAGGCACCATCGGGTAGACGTAACCTACCACACCAACCGATGAGAACAGGACCCTCACGCCCAGAGGATCTTCCTGATGTTGCCTTGGAAGATCGCGCTCTGCTCGGTCTGGTTGTTGATCGCGCCTTCGATGTCGGAGATCGTTCTCGGGATGAAGTACGAGCCAGCTTGTGCGTCGAACGGGGCGTCGGTTCCGAACAGCACTCGCTCGGTACCGAAGAAGTCGACGGCGCACCTGACACCGTGCTGTCCGCCGAACATCGCCGTGTCGATATAGAGCATCTTGAAGTAGTCGATCGGCTGCTTCTTGAGTTGCGCCAGCGCTTGGTCGAGATTGCCGCTGGGGTCCAGGTCGCCAAACGCGGGCATCATCTCGATCCGTCCAGAGAAGTGCGGGATCATGCCGCCTCCGTGGTGGGCGATCAGCTTCAGGTCCGGGTGCCGGTCGTAGATCCCCGCGAAGATCAGCCTGGAGATGGTGATAGTCGTGTCGAACGTTCAGCCGAACACCTGCCAGAGCAGGAACGGAGTGGTTTCCGGTGGCGCCCCGGGTGTCGCTGGCGTCCGGAAGGGATGCAACCACACTCCCGCGCCCAGCTCCGCCATCGCGGCGAACAGCGGGTCGTAGTGGTCCTCGTGGAGGGGGAGGTTGAGTGCGTCCTCCTCGAGCTGTACCCCGAGGGCGCCGAGCTCGCGCACGCCGCGGATCGCCTCCTCGGTCGCCGCGTCGGGATCGGTGACCGGGGTGGCGGCCACGAATCCCGCGAAACGATCCGCATGCTGCGCGGCGATCTCGGCCATCTGTTCGTTGTTGCGACGCACGACGTCGACCAGAGTCGGAACGGACGGGGACTGAGTTCCGAACACGTGCATCCCGGGGACGGGCGTCAGGACCTGCCGGTAATCGCCGTACGCGTCGATCACGCGGAGGCGGAACTCGATGTCGTGCAGCGCCCGCTGGGCCCGCAGGAACGCACCCGGCCCGCGTGGACCCTGCACGTCAAGATGACGGGCGTACGCCCGGGAAAGAACGTGTGTCCAGACGTCGATCCTCATCCTTTACCCTCCTACCAAGGAGGCCCGGTGTTAGGGAACCCTAACACCGGGCCTGTTGTTGAAGTCCGGTTGCGCGGGGGTTAGCTCGAGTGTGCGCGCTGTGTATCAACAAGATATATGAACCTTGAGGGTGCTCCGATCACGCCATCGTACCAACGTGGGGATGAACGATGTTCCACCCATACCCGGCAATTGCTGCCGCGCCAACTAATGCTCCCATAAATCCAAACATGTCTGCGAGGGGCTGAACGCCAGCAAACCCGCTCGCAAAATTGAGCACGCTACCTGCGATGAGCAGCCATCCGATCCATACGGAAACTACCCGGGCGCGGCTCGTTCGCCACCCGACGATCAACGCCCCAAGAAGACCCACCAGGGCGCTCGTGAATGGAAGGGCATCATTGACACCCGTTCCACCAGCAAGAAAGAACACATTGATAAGGAACGCCATGATGGCTCCGATGCCCAAAAGCAGGAGACCCAACTGCCCCAGCCGTCCGATCTGCGGCTGGCGTAACTGAATGGCCGGGAGACCAATGATAAAGAGGAGTGAACCGAGCAGGGTGATGCCGCGAATCAGGGGAGTGGGTGAACCGCTGAACAGATCGTCCCATGTAGCCGAGAGCAGGGAGATCCCGGCACTCACGAGCAAGGCCCATCCACCAAATAAACGGAACTCCATAGATGCCTCCTTAACCCCGCTAGGCTCGCGGGCCCCATACGTCACAAGGCTATGCCTTAGCCCGCTCTTGGGGCCCACTCTACATGTATAGGTTCACCCCGCCGGTGCCGGCGCCGGGATAAGGCCAAGTTGCTCGAGCATCAGGAGCCGGTCGAACATCAGGTTGAACGAGACATGCTCGCCGTCGCGGAATCGGAGCACCTGGATATACTCCAGCCTGACAGAGCGGCCGGTTGGCGATACGTCGCCGGTAGGGCTGTGGAGGATGCCGTTATGCGTCCCGGTGAACGTGCCTTCTTCGACAACGACGTCGTCGATTATATGAAGGCCGTGAACCTCGACGTGCGCGTCGGGGAAGGCCTGAAACCAGCCGCCGAAGAACCCGGCGCAGGCTGCCTTTCCTTCGCCGCGCATCCCGCCCGGCGCTTCGAAGACGACGTCGTCCGCGAGCACTTGCGCAAATCCGCCGATGTCGTGGGCGTTGAAGGTCTCCGTCCCTCTCTCGAAAGCCTCGCGTGTGGTCATCGTCATGAGTAACCTCCTTCGGTCGATTGAGTGCACACCGAAGGATCGCGCAGGTGATGGGTTCTTCGCTAGAGGGTTGGTACCCTGGTATTTTCTCCTTCGAGCACCCGGGATAACTGCCCGCGACCCTCGATCCCGAGCTTGATGTACGCACGCGAGAGGTGGCCCTCGACGGTCTTGAGCGTCACGTAGAGCTCGTGGGCGATCTCGCGGTTGGAGCGGCCCGCGGCCGCCAGCCGCACGACACGAAGTTCGCTGGGGGTCAGCGCTTCCAGACCGGTGCGCCACTCGCGCCGCGGGCGGGCGCCGGTGGCTTTGAGTTCCTCGCGTGCGCGAACGGCCAGCGGCCGGGCGCCGCAGCGGGCGGCGAG
>CADDYV010000036.1 GCA_902810695.1 Actinomycetota bacterium
CGATCCAAAGGCGGTAGAATAGAGTACTATGGCTATGCTAGAAGTGAACAACCTGAAGACGCATTTCAAGACCCCGGACGGCGTGGTCAAAGCGGTGGACGGGGTCTCTTTCTCTCTGGAGCCGGGCGAGACTTTAGGCATCGTCGGGGAGTCGGGAAGCGGCAAGAGCGTTACGGCGCTCTCCATCATGCAGCTCAACCCCAAGCCCCCGTGCGAGTACCCGGAGGGTGAGATCCTCTTCGAAGGTCAGAACCTGCTCAAGGTCTCGGAGTCCAGGATGCAGAAGATCCGGGGCAACGACATCGCCATGATCTTCCAGGACCCGATGACCTCGCTCAACCCGGTCTTCACGATTGGGAACCAGATCATGGAGGCCATCCGCATCCACCAGAAGGTCTCCAAGAGCGAGGCCCGCCAGAGGACCGTGCAGGTTCTGCGGGACGTGGGTATCCCCAACCCGGAGCAGAGGGCTCGCGACTATCCGCACCAGTTCTCCGGCGGAATGCGCCAGCGCGCCATGATCGCGATGGCCCTCTCGTGCAACCCCAAGGTGCTCATCGCCGACGAGCCTACCACGGCGCTGGACGTTACCATCCAGGCCCAGATCCTGGAGCTCATGGTGGGATTGCAGGAGAAGTACGGAACGGCGATCATCATGATCACGCACGATCTTGGCGTGGTCGCCCAGATCGCCGACAACATCATGGTCATGTACGCCGGGAGAGCCGTCGAGAAGGGGACGACGGACCAGATCTTCTACGACCCCCTGATGCCTTATTCGTGGTCGCTTCTGCGCTCTTTGCCGCGCCTGGATACCGCGGGCGAGGTCAGGCTCCTCCCGATAAAAGGCTCGCCGCCATCGCTAATCTTCCTGCCCAAGGGGTGCAACTTCAGCCCCCGTTGTCCGTTCGTCAAAGACAAATGTTACGAGGTTGACCCTATCCTCGAGGAGAAACGTCCTGGACATTCGGCTGCCTGCATACTCTCCGTTGAGGAGATACAGGCGAACAAGAGCCGGATGGATGAAGAGTTGGGAGTAGAAAGACAGGCATGAGCGAGTACTTGCTAGAGACCAAGAACCTGAAGATGCACTTCCCCATCAAAGCCGGGGTCTTCAAGCGCACCGTCGGGCACGTGAAGGCGGTGGACGGCGTGGATCTGCAGGTCAGGCGGGGAGAGACCCTGGGACTGGTCGGTGAGTCCGGGTGCGGGAAGAGCACGCTGGCGCGTCTCATCCTGCGCCTGCTGGAGCCGACGGAAGGCGAGGTCATCTTCGAGGGCGAGAACATCCTCAACTTCAACCGCAAACAGATGTTGCGGGTGAGGCGCAACATGCAGATCGTCTTCCAGGACCCCTACGCCTCCCTCAACCCCCGGATGACTGTCGGCAGCATCATCTCCGAGCCACTCAAGACCCACCGCTACGAGGGCGACGTGAAGCGGCGGGTGCAGGAGCTCCTGGAAGTCGTGGGACTCAACCCCGAGCACTACAATCGCTATCCGCACGAGTTCTCCGGCGGCCAGCGCCAGAGGATCGGGGTGGCGAGGGCCATCGCCCTCAATCCCAAGCTCATCATCTGCGACGAGCCGGTGAGCGCCCTGGACGTCTCGATCCAGGCGCAGGTCGTGAACCTCCTGGAAGACCTCCAGAAAGAGTTCGATCTGACCTACATCTTCATCGCCCACGACCTCTCGGTGGTCAAGCACATCTCCGACAGGGTGGCGGTGATGTACCTGGGCAAGATCGTGGAGCTCGCCGACCGCGCCAAACTCTACGGGAGCCCCAGGCACCCGTACACGACCTCGCTGCTCTCGGCCATACCCGTCCCGGACCCCGAAAAGGAGCGCGAGCGGCGCAGGATCGTCCTGACCGGCGATGTGCCCTCTCCGGCGAACCCGCCTTCGGGATGCACCTTCCACACCCGCTGTCCGCGTGCCCAGGACTACTGCGCCGAGCACGTACCTACCCTGGAGAAACAGGACGAGGACGGGCATCTGGCTTCCTGCTTCTTCCCGGTCAAAGAGGGGCAGCAGGTAGAGCAGCGCGTGGAGACCGCGCCCTACCGCGCCGGGGAGTAGGAACTGATTCTCCGCAGAGAGAAGACGCGCGTTTAATCGGCTCCGGCTGAGCAGTCGGAGATAGTAGAATCTGAACGTGCGAAGAAATATCTTTACCAAGTCTCGTCGCCGCGTCGTCTTACGCTGGCTTGCTTATATCGTGGTGCTGGTGGTTGTGGCCGGCGGGGCTTATGCTTACGGGAGATCTCAGAGCCCCGCCGGTATGAGCCCGGCGGAGAAGAACGGCCTCGATCTCTACGCGCAGGCTCTCAATATCGTTCGCAAGCACTACGTAGACCAGAAGGCGGTGAAACCCAAAAAGCAGACCTACGCGGCCATTCAGGCGATGCTGAACACCCTGGGAGACAAGGGGCACACCCGCTTCCTTACGCCGCAGGAGGTCAAGAGCAACGAGCGGGGCCTCTCCGGCAAGTACGTGGGCGTGGGCATACAGCTCGAACAGAAGAACAAAAAACCCGTCATCGTCGCCCCGATAGATGGCTCTCCCGCGCAGAAAGCGGGGGTGAGATCCGGCGACGTGATAATTGGGGTGGGCGGAAAGAGCGTGAAGGGCGAAGATATTTCCCAGGTGGCGAGAAGAATCCGCGGGCCGGAAGGGACTTCGGTCAAAATCACGGTGCTGCGCCACGGTGAGAGGCGCACGTTCAACCTGAAACGGGAGCAGGTTACCGTCCCGTCCGCCACGTGGACCATGATCGGCAGCAGCCACGTGGCCGACGTGCGGCTTGCGATCTTCTCCAACGACAGCGCCGCGCAGCTCAAAAAGGCGTTTCAGGAAGCGAAGTCGGCGGGAGCCAGGCGGTTTATCCTGGATCTCCGGGACAATCCGGGGGGCGAGCTTGACCAGGCGGTCGGGGCGTCGGGGGACTTCCTGAAGCCCGGTAGCGTCGTCTACATACGCAAGGACGCCTCCGGCAACCGGAAGAAGATCAAAGTCTCCGGCAACGCCAAACCCATCCAGGCTCCGATGGTGGTCCTCGTCAACGGGGGAACCGCCTCCAGCGCGGAGATCCTGGCTGGCGCTCTCAGGGACGATGGCCGGGCGAAGGTAGTAGGGACCACCACCTTCGGAACCGGGACCGTTCTCGCCGAGTATAGCCTCAGCGACGGCTCGGCCATCCTGCTCGGCATCGCCGAGTGGCTCACTCCAGACGGAGATTTTATCCGCAAGAGCGGCATAAAGCCGGACATTACGGTGAAGATGAACGGTTCCCAGCCCTTGCTCCCGGAGCAGGAAAAGAGTATGTCGAAGCAGCAGATCCTCAAGAAAGATCCTCAGCTAGAGCGCGCTTACAAGGTCGTGCTCGGCGCTCGCTAACCATTAAGTCCATTATTTAACTGATTTGCGTTCCCCTCTTCGGGTAACATAGAAAGCTACCAGAGCTTAAAAGATCGGCTGCACATATAGACGACGCGGAAGAAGGTAACTTCATGGGTATAGCGGTAGTAGCTTTGATAATCCTCATCTTCGTGGCCATCGTCGCCATCCTGATCCTGAGCCGCGTCTTCGCCGAGGCGGTGAAGAGAAACCCGGACCGTCCGGGCGACAGGAAAAGCGGGGACGATCGGGAAGAGGAATAAAGGGGTTTCTCGCTTACTCTAAGAGGTCGCGCAGCCCCGGGGCGTGAGGGCCGCTTTTGATCTTAGATAGCGCCGTGAGCTGTATCTGGCGGATGCGCTCGCGGGTTACGTCGAACCGCTCGCCAACCTCCTCCAGGGTTTTGGGCTGGCCGCCGGTCAGCCCGAAGCGGTATTCCAGGACCATCCGCTCCCGCTCGGGCAGGCCGTTGAGGGCCTCTCTCATCCTGGCTTTGAGCAGGGAAGATTTTGCCAGGTCGTGGGGAGAGTCGGATTCATCATCGGCGATGAAGTCTCCGAGTTCTGAGGCGTGATCTTCGCCCACGGGAGTCTCCAGCGAGATCGAACGCCGGCTCACCCGCCGGATGCGTTCTACCTCTTCGGTCTCTACCTCCATCTCGTCTGCGATCTCCTCGTCGGTGGGGTCGCGGTTGAGCTCGGAGGCCAGGATCCGCTGCACACGGTAGTACTTATTGATCTTCTCGACCATGTGCACCGGAACCCGGATGGTGCGCCCCTTGTCGGCGATGGCGCGAGTTACGGCTTGCCTTATCCACCACGTCGCGTACGTAGAGAACTTGAAGCCCCGCCGGTAGTCGAACTTCTCGACCGCACGCATCAGACCGATGTTGCCTTCCTGGATGAGATCCAGAAGCGAGACACCCCGGCCCGCGTACTTCTTGGCGATAGAGACGACGAGACGGAGGTTCGCCCGCGTGAGGTGCGCCTTGGCGCGCCGGTCTCCGCGCTCGATGCGCTTGGCGAGGTAGATTTCCTGGGACTTGGTCAGAAGCGGGGTCTTGCCGATCTCATCCAGATACATCTGAACCGCATCCCCGGTGTAACGGGCGCGGAGATCCCCTTCCAGAACCTCTTCGACGAGACGAGCGTCCTGCTCCTCGTTCAAGGTATCGGCGAGAAAATCGGCATCTACAACCTCAACCCCCTGGTCTTTGAGCAGGCTATAGACCTGCTGTATCTCATCCGTGGAGAGATCCACTTCCTGCAGGAGGTCGAGAACCTCGCTGGATTCCAGGGTGCCAGACTGCTGGCCGACCTCGAAAAGCTCCTGGACTTCTTCTATGTCCCTAAGGTCGCGATGAGGTTGCAACGTTTCCCTCTAGTTTCATTCCAGACTGCAACTCTCATGTTGCCTTCACGTAATATATCTGAAAAAGATCAAAGATCAATTTAACATGCTAGAGAAACCGAGAGGAGAAGTGTATTTTGAACGGTCTCAGGAATATGTACCGGGTGTTCAACGAGTCCCGCAAAGCCGCTCGCGAGCAGGCGACTCTCTCGGTGGTAGGTGATCATGCGCGCGCCGCCGAGATAGCAGACATCCTGGGCGCCGAACGTACGCCCGGAGGAGCAGAGATCGTTATTACGGTCTCCGGCTCGGGCGGGAAGGTAGCCCTCTCAGGTAAAGGCATCGAGGATTCCAGGGAAATTTCTCTCCCTTCTGTAACTGAAGAGACGATAAAGAAGGAACTCGTTCCCGCCGTGGTACGGGCGCTGGAAGACGATTATCTGGTTCCGCTCGGGCGGGGATACCCGGTTTTCCGGCGGGTAGTTTGTGAGGAGATCGTCCGGAAGAACGCCCGCCAGAACGCCGTGATCGGCGCGCTGCCCATACCCGGCGCGGACATGCCCGTGATGACCGCGAACCAGTCCCGGATGGTTCTGCAGATAGCTGCTGTGCACGGCGAGGAGATGTCGCTGGAGCGGGCGCGGGAGCTCCTGGGAGTGCTGGCGGCGGGATTTGGGCTGCGGGCGCTGGGACGCCAGGCGGCCAAGCTGGTCCCGGTTGTGGGATGGGCCGCCGCCGGGACCGTGGCCTACGCGGGAACGCTGGCAATGGGCCAGGCTACGATTCTCTACTTCGAGCGCGGTAAGAGGGAGCCTTCTGCGGGCGAGAAATCCGAGATAATGCGCCGCGCCCGCAAGGAGGCCGAGGAGTTCGTCGCGCGCATGAGGCGACGCTAGGGTGATGGTCGGCGCGCTTCCCGCTTTTCGCAGGAGGGTACGGAGGAGGATATCGGATCTACGGAAGGTCGTCGTCCGGGGGACTGCGGGCCTCTTTGTAGTGCAGGTGATGCTGGTGGCCGTGCTCGTGGTAAGGGATGAGCTGCGCAAGCGCCGGGAAGGGCCGCGGGAGGGATTCCCCTGGGAGGACCAGCCGGAGATCGAACTCGAGTCCGGCGGGAACAGGTTGAAGCTCTATTCTTTCGGCGTCAAGCTTTATGAGGCGATGCTGGAGGAGATCGAGAACGCCGAGCACGACATCTTCGTCGGGACTTTCATCTGGAAGGGCGACGAGGTGGGGCTGCGTTTCGTGGAGGCGCTGGCGCGCCGGGCGCGCGAGGGGGTGAGGGTGTGCGTGATCTTCGACGGGCTGGCGAACGTGGTGGTACCCCCCTCGTTCAAGCGGTTTCCGGCGGAGATCCACACGCTCCACTTCCGCCCGCTCTGGGGACCCGAGAAGCTCATAAACCCGCGGAATATCTTCAGGTATCACCGCCACATCATGTCGGTGGACGGGCGGGTGGCTTTCCTGGGCGGCTACAACATCGGCTCGCTCTACGCCGCAGGCTGGCGCGACACGCAGCTCCGGATCCGGGGTAAGGAGGCGCGCGAGGTAGAGAACGACTTCGTTGACTTCTGGAACGCCCACCGCACCCCCGACCTTCCCAGGATAGACCTGGAGCGCGAGCGCGCCTGGAACCCGGTTACCCTCTTCAGGCGCAACGACCCGTACCTGCGGATCTTCCCGATCCGGGCCATGTACCTCGAAGCGATAGACCGGGCCAACGACCACATCTACCTCACCCACGCCTACTTCGTCCCTGACCGCGCGATGCGCGCCGGGCTCATCGAGGCGGCGAAGAGGGGTGTTGACGTGCAGGTTCTGCTGCCGGAGCACTCCAACCACGTCGTCGCCGACTGGCTCGCACGGCGGCACTTCTACGAACTGCTCTCCGCGGGTGTGAGGATCTTCCGCTACAAGCACATCATGATCCACTCCAAAACCGCCACCATAGACGGTGTGTGGTCCACGGTCGGCACAGCCAACATAGACCGCTACAGCATGTTAGGTAACTACGAGATAAACGTGGAGGTCCACAGCCGTCGCTTCGCCCGGCAGATGGAGCGGATGTTCGAGCTGGACAAGACCAATGCCAGAGAGCTTACGCTGGAGCGCTGGGAAAAAAGGCCTCTGCCTGCCAAGGTAGTCGAGCGGGCGCTTTCGACCCTGAGCCCGCTGGTCTAGACTTCTGTACTCAGGCGTATCTCTCACCTTTTCGTGGAGGCTGGCCCGGGTTTGGGGTGCAGGGGAAGTATCAAAGGCGGGCGGGGCTTCTGGTTGAAGTCGAAGTCTCTGGTCAGGTTGCCGAGCTGAGGCATGTTCTCCCGCACGTTGGGACGCGGATCGGGACGCCCATCGGTAGTTGGATCCAGCCTCTGCCCCCCCAAAAAGTCGTCCTCTATAAACTTCAGGTAGGCATCAAAAGAGAGAGTCTGGTGGTCTATGTAGCCTCTCTTCGCGTAGGGGCTTATCACCAGAGCGGGCACCCTGATGCCGTAGCCGTTCTGGTCCACTTTTGGCGGCGGGACGTGATCGTAGAATCCACCCCAGTCATCCCAGGCCAGGAAGATAGCGGTGGAGTTCCAGTCCGGGCTGCGCATGAGGGCGTTGATCAGAGCTGTCACATACGCCTGACCGTCGCTTACCAGGGCGGGGGGATGCTCGCTGTATTTCTGGTTGGGGATGACCCACGATACGGCGGGCAGCTTTCCTTTTTTGGCTGCCTGATAGAAGTGGGAGACATCCTGGACGTTCTGTAGCTGGTTATCCTGCTTTACCGTGTCGAAGTAGGGCAGAGGGTTCCACCATCCCGGAGTTTTTGGTCCCTGGAGCTTCTGGTGGCAGAACATATCGCCGTTGGCGCAGTCGGGTTCTTTGCCTTTGACCACGTAGTAGCCCCAGCTTATGTGGTGCTTGTGCAACAGGTAGGTAATATCCGTCCAGGCGTAGTCGGGGGGGATGATCTTGCCGTTCTTTATCTGCCCCTTTGTCGCCTTTATTCCGGGACGGATACGCACGAAGTCGGGTGTCGCCGCGGGTACCAGGGAGTTTTTGCAGCTCATCGGGTCTCCGCGTTTGCTGCACCGGGCCGACCACGCCGAGACCATATCGAGGTGGGCCGGAAGGCTCCATGCGGTGTCCGACTCGAACATGTGGTCCTGCAGGACGAAGTGGTGGGCATAGGCCCAGTAGTTGGGGATCTCGCGCGCATCGTGATAACCCACAACATCGGGCGGGGTGTATTTTTTGCCCAAGGGACATCCCGACAGATAGGGGTTTTTCTCGCAGCTCTGCCCCGCGCGCTTGCGCAGTTGCCGGATGAAGCCATCCATCTTGCCGCCGTCCACGTCCGCCCTGGTATCTACCGTCGTGTGGTGTGATGCGCCGTAGTCGAGGTCCGTGGAGTCGTGGAAGGGCTTTACGCAACGATGCACCAGCGGGTCGGGTAAGCAGACGGTGGGTTTGCCGTTCTTCATGGGGATACCGTCCGCACCGGGGTAGGTTCCGAAGTAGTTATCGAAGGAGCGGTTCTCCTGCATGATGATGACCACATGACGTATCTTGTGGATGCCCGGGGGAATGGACGTGGTCTTGCCGGATGCCTCAGAGTGGCTCGCGGGCTGACCAGACGGTTTGCCGGTCGCCGGGCCTTTAGCTTTTCCTGCTGTCTTGCTGGAGCTGTTGCCGCAACCAACGGCGAGCAGGGCCACGATAGTCGCCACGGCGACAAGATAGCTCGCTACACCCCTCAGCGCCCGGCCGTGCACCGCTTCTCCTCAGAGAACAAGTTCAGCATCTCTTTCGCCCTCCCACCTCAAGAGAGTTAGCCTGGTTCCACCAGACCGGGCATACCCCGGATCTCTGTAAATCTTGCCACAGGTTAGCCGCGTTTACCTCATTCCGTGTAAATCCTGATTTTGAGGGGGGCTTGTTGTACCCGGGCGGGGAGCCAGCAACTGGTTTCGGATAAGGCTACAATCCCACACGGGGATCGAAGATGAATATCGTTCTGGTAATCATAGACACTCTGAGGCACGACCACGTGGGGGCCTACGGGAACAGGTGGATCAAGACCCCCAACCTCGACGCTCTGGCGAAGGAGAGCCTGCGCTTTACCCGGCCTCACCCGGAGTCTATGCCCACCATCTGTGTGCGGCGCGCGATCCACACGGGCACAAGGACGTTCCCATTCAGACACTGGAACCCCACGAGCGAGGACAGGGATTTTTCCTGGGGCTGGCAGCCGGTGCCGGAAGACCAGATCACGCTCGCCGACATCCTGAAGAAGCAGGGATACCGGACCTTGTTTGTCACGGATACCTACCACCAGTTCAAGCCTTCTTACAACTTCCACCAGGGCTTCGACATCTTCCAGTTCATCCGGGGTCAGGAGAGCGACCGTTTCAGGCCGAACTGGCTCACCTCGAGGAAGCGTTTGCACGGGTATCTCACGGGCGGGCTGGAGATGGAGAAACAGCGAACCTTGCTGAAGCAGTACCTCTCCAACACGATGGGGCGCAGGAACGAGGAAGACTGGTTCTCCCCGCAGGTATTCGCCGGGGCGGCCGGGCTTCTCGAAGCGGCCAAAGAGACGCAGCCCTTCTTCCTGGTGGCGGATTCGTTCGATGTGCATGAGCCCTGGGACCCGCCTCGCTACTACGCCGACATCTACGCCGGAGACTACAGGGGTAGAGAGCCGATCACCCCGACCTACGGCAGCGTGGAGTACCTGAGCGAGGATCAGTTGAAGAGGATGCGCGCCCTGTACGCGGGAGAGATAACGATGGTTGATCGCTGGCTGGGGCACTTTCTCAACAAGATGGACGACCTGAAGCTCTCCGAAAACACCATGCTGATCGTGATCTCCGACCACGGCATGATCCTGGGCGAGTATGGGGTCTCCGGCAAGCCCACCAGTCTGATAGGTCCGGAACTCACAGACATCCTCTTCATGATCCGGCATCCGGATGGGAAGCTGGCCGGCAAGACCAGCGATTTCTTCGCCTCCACCCACGACGTTGCGCCGACGGTGCTGAAGGCTGCGGGGATAGAAGTTCCGGATCAGATGGAGGGCGAGGACCTCTCCGTCCTCTTCGACGGAAAGGAACCCCCTGCGCGGGACCACTTCACGGTGGGCTACAGCAACTACGTGTGGGTTCTGGACGATAATTACGCCATGCGCTCCAAGAACGACGGCTCCTCGCCGGTACTCTATGATCTGCGAAAGGACCCCGAGATGAAAAACGACATCTCCTCGCAGAAACCCGAGGTGGCGAAGCACATGTTCAAGGACTATGTGATCCCCGACGCTGGCGGAAAACCGCTACCCAACTACTGAGTTTCTTATAGCGGAGATGGGGTCGCGCTGCCCCGCTGTATAATGCGTGTGGTAGATCTGGATTTTGGGGAGGATTATTGGCGCGCTGGCGGCTACTTGAGCCCGAGCCGGACATAATCGCAGAACTTGCGCGGGCGACGGGGGTGGACCAGCTCTGTGCCCGCGTGCTGGCGAACCGCGGCATCCTGCCGGAAGAGGTCTCGGGTTTCCTCGACCCCTCGCTCGCGACAGTCAGGATGCCGGAGGAAGAGCCCTGGCTCGTGGCGGCCCGGCGGGTTGCGCGGGCGGTAAAAAACGGCGAGCGGATCGGGGTCTTCGGCGACTACGACACCGACGGCATCACCGCCGCAGCCGTGCTCCACCAGGCCCTCTCCCGCTACACGGAGAACCTCGTCGTCAGGCTCCCGACCCGCCAGACGGGATACGGGCTCCTGGAGCCTTACGTGCGTGATCTCTTCGGGGAGAGCCTCGATCTCCTGATAACCGCCGACTGCGGCATCTCGAACAAGGGCGAGGTGGAGCTGGCTAACTCTCTTGGAATGGATGTGATCATCACAGATCATCACATCCCACCCGAAGAACCGCCGGAAGCCCCGCCCGCGGTCGCCGTTCTCGACCCCAAGCTCTGGGATCCGCAAGATCCCCTGGCCGGTGTGGGGGTCGCGTGGAAGCTGGCCTGGGCCATAGCAAGAGAACTTGGAGACCCCGAAGGACGCAGGTGGCTGGGACGGCTCCTGGATCTGGTCTCGGTCGGGACTATCGTTGACATAGCGCCGCTCGTCAGCGACAACCGGGCGCTCGCGTGCACGGGGCTGCGCTACCTCAACGATACTCTGGCTGCCGGGAAGGCGCGTCCCGGCATCGAGGCGCTGGTGAGGGTGGCAGGGGTGCGCGGAACCCTGGACGAAGAGGATCTCGGGTGGAAAATCGGACCCCGCCTCAACTCTATCGGGCGGATCAAAAACCCGACGCCCGCGCTTGATCTGCTTCTCACCAGCGACCGGCGGGAGGCCCTGCGGATAGCCTCGCTCTTGAACCAGCTAAACTCCGAGCGCCAGCGGAGAACCCAGTACGCGCTCGAGCGGGCGATGGAGGAAGTGGACCCCGAGCAGGACTTCAAGGTCGTGGTGACGGAGGAGACCGGAGGTCTTGCGGGTTTGATCGCGGGCAAAGTCGCAGCGGCGACCGGACGCCCCGCGGCGGTCCTGAACCGCCGGGCAGACGGCTCCTACAACGGTTCGGCCCGCTCCGGCGAGACCAACGTGGACCTCTACGGCGCGCTCTTCTCCGTAAGGCACCTGCTGAGGGAGTGGGGCGGGCACCGCAAGGCCGCCGGTCTCTCGATAAGCCCCGGCAACTTCGACGCCTTCGTCGCCGGGGTCAACAAGGCGGTCCGCAAGCAGGCCGCCGAAGACCCGGAGATCTTCGAGCCGCCCATCGAGGTTGACGCCGAGATACCGCTGGAGGCTGCCTCAAACGGGCTTCTGGAGTGGCACGAGAAACTCGGACCGTTCGGGAGCGGCAACTACCGGCCCATTTTCGTCAGCCGGGGATTGCGGATAGAGAACTCGCGCCAGATCTGGGAGGGGATGAACCTGATTCGTCTGGACAGAGGCATCGTTGCAAAAATGGCGTGCTCCCCGGATGCTCTGCCGGAAGGTACATTCGACGCGGCCTACACCGTGTACCGCAGCGCGTATTCTGGCGGGGCCGAACTGGAAATACTCGACTGGAGATAGAGAACTTTGAACGCGATCGGTGTGGATGTCGGGGGGACCAAGATCGCCGCCGGGGTTGTAACCTCGGAAGGCAAGGTCTTGAACAGGGTGCGCTACCCGACATCCGCCTCTCCGCAGCGGTTGCTCGCGAATATCGTGCGGGCCATCACCGAGGTCGGAGACAGGTTCGAGGTGGGGGGAGTCTGCCTCTCCGTTCCGGGCTTGATCCTCTCTGAAGAGAACAGGGTCGTCTATTCCCCGAACCTTCACTCCGTCGAGGGGATACCGCTCAAAGAGGAGATTGAGCCCC
Source organism: Actinomycetota bacterium (assembly GCA_902810695.1). Lineage (GTDB taxonomy): Bacteria > Actinomycetota > Rubrobacteria > Rubrobacterales > Rubrobacteraceae > CADDYV01. The sequence goes on from CADDYV010000036.1 coordinate 12,111, forward strand.
GGATCGGGCTCTCTCTGACCGTCGAGAACGACGCGAACGCCGCCGTCTGGGGGGAGTTCAAGTTCGGTTCTAGAAGGGGCGTGCAACATCTGGTGATGGTAACCCTGGGGACCGGCATCGGGGGCGGCGTGATAACGCACGGCGTGCTGATGCGGGGAGCGCAGGGGGCCGGGGGCGAGCTCGGGCACGTTACGGTCCATGCTACCGGGCCGCGCTGCGCCTGCGGCAACCGGGGCTGCCTGGAGGCCGTGGCGTCTGGAAGCGCGATCGGCCGCCGCGCCCGCGAGGTCGCCAGCGAACACCCCGACTCGGCCCTCGGGGAGCTTGCGATGGAGCGCAAGGTCCTCGGTGAAGACGTAACCCGGCTTGCCAACGAGGGGGATGCGGCGGCGATACAGGTTCTCAAGGAGACCGGGAGGTGGCTCGGCATCGGGCTTGCCGGGTTTGTGAACGTCTTCAACCCGGAGGTCGTCGCGGTCGGCGGCAGCGCCATAAATGCAGGGGAGTTTCTATTGGAGCCCGCGCGAAAGGAGGTTCGCCTGCGGGCCCGGCCTCCTTCGAGGGATCTGGTCGAGGTAAAAGGCGCGACCCTGGGGCCAGACTCTGGAATGCTCGGCGCTGCGGCGCTGGCTCGGGATCCCAAGACCGGAGAGTACATCCTCGAAAGCTGAGTCGTAAATGCCCCTCGTAGTCGTACCGACCCCGATCGGCAACCTCGAAGACATCACCCTGCGTGCCCTTCGTGCCTTGCGCGAAGCGGATCTCATAGCCTGCGAGGATACTCGGCGCACCGGGCGCCTCCTGGCCCACCACGGCATAGAGAACGAGCTTGCCTCCTACCACGAGCACAACGAGGAGCGCCTCGCTCCCCAACTCGCCGAGAGGGCGAAAACAGAGAAAGTAGCACTCGTCTCAGACGCGGGGATGCCACTCGTCTCCGACCCTGGATACCGTCTGATACGAGCCTGCATCGAAAGCAGCGTCGCGGTCGAGGTATTGCCTGGGCCTTCGGCACTCACTACCGCGCTCATCGCCTCGGGGTTGCCGGCGGATACGGTCGTATTCGCGGGGTTCACGCCGCGCAAGGGGCGCAAACGATCGGACTTGTTCCAGCGGATGCTGCGCGAGGAAGCCACCTTCGTGCTCTTTGAATCGCCGAACCGGCTGGCGAAGACCCTGGGTGAGCTTCCAGGTAACGCGCAGGTTGCCGTTTGTCGCGAGATGACCAAGCTGCACGAAGAGGTCTTCCGGGGCAAGGCGGAGGACGCGCTGCGCCGCTTCTCCGGGGAGGTCAGGGGAGAGGTGGTGCTCGTCGTTAGGGGCGGAGGAGCGGGCCGGAGCGCGGATATCGGGGAGGCCGTCGGGCTGGCGCGGAAGTATGTAGCGGATGGAGAGAGCCCGTCGAAGGCGGCGGCACGGGCGGCGCGCGAATCGGGGGTGGTGAAATCGGAGATCTATGACGCGCTCGCGCGTTCATAGCCTGCGGGGTTACGCCCTATGTATAATGCCCGGCGGATGATTGAACCCTGGGAAACGGGAAGGGCGTCATGCTCATAGACTCGCACGCGCACCTTTTGATGCTCGAAGTCTCGCCGGAGGAAGCGGTAAAAACGGCGGCGGAATCCGGTGTCGGGCTGGTGGTCAACATCGGGACCAACGTTGAGGACTCGCAGGGGGGCGCGGAGCTTGCCGCCCTCGTGCCGAACGTGTACTCCTCGGTGGGCATCCACCCGCACAACGCCGGGACCTACACGGCCTCGGACCTCGAAGCCCTGGCGGAGCTTTCCGAGTCTCCAGGAGTGGTTGCGCTCGGTGAGGTGGGGCTGGACTACTTCCGGGGGGACTGGTCAGGCGAGGTCCAGAAGGCGCTCTTCGAGGATGTCATCTCGCTCGCCAACGATACCCGGCTGCCCCTAATCATCCACTCCAGAAAAGCCTTTTCCGACACCATGTCCTGCCTCTCGCACGCCCGCGTTACCGTCATTTTGCACTGCTTCGAGGGTGGGGAGCGCGAGATCCAGGAGGCAAACGAGCGCGGCTACTACATCGGGCTCGCTGGAAACGTTACCTACAAAGGCAGCGAGACCGCGAGGTTTCTTCCGCTGATAGAAGAGGATCGCCTTCTCGTCGAGACCGATTCCCCGTACCTGAGCCCCCAACCCATGCGCGGCAAGAAAAACCAGCCCAAGAACGTCGTTTACACCGCGCGCTTCGTCGCCGAGCGGCTCGGGGTCTCCGAAGACGAGCTTGCCGCCCGTACTACCCGCAACGCCCGCGAAGCCTTCAACCTGCCCTCAGAAGCCTAGAGCGTATGGTCTTCCCGGAGGGCCATCCCAAAAAACGCCTCGGACAGCACTTCCTGAAAGACCCGAACACCGCCCGGATAATGGCTGCGGGGGTAGAGAAGAGCGATGTGGTGCTCGAAGTGGGGCCCGGACGTGGTTTCCTTACCAGCTTCCTTGCACAGAGGGCGGGGTTCGTGCACGCTGTGGAGCTGGATGCGGATGTGATTCCCGCTCTGAGGAAGACCGTGGCGGAGCATGAGAACGTTGCTATCCACGAGGGAGACGCGCTCGCTTTCGACTACTCTGCGCTGGACCCACAGCCGAACAAGCTGGCCGCGAACCTGCCCTACAATATTGCCTCTTTGCTGGTACTGAGGTTACTGGAGGAGGTCGGCTCTATTGAGAGGTTGCGTTTTATGGTGCAGATCGAGGTCGCAAGGAGGATGGCGGCAAAGCGGGGCACCAAGGACTACGCGGCTTACGCGGTGCTCGTGCAACTGCTCGCCAGGGTCGAGGTCGTGCACAGGATATCACCCCGCGTCTTCGACCCACCGCCTCGGGTGTGGTCGGCTGTGGTGGATATGCTCCGCAAAGAGCCACCGGAGGATTACCCGCATGTCAAGGAATTCGTCATCTCTGCCTTCAGGAGCCGCCGTAAGCGGCTCGCGAATAACCTGCCGGAGCCAGCCAGGAGCGAAGCTCCGGCAGCTCTGGAGTCGCTGGGGTACGGTCCCGATGCCCGGGCCGAGGAAATTAGACCAGAAGACTTCGTTGCCCTGCGCGAGGCGCTCTCGGAGAGATTTTGACGAGCAGGCTGACGCTGCGGGCCTTCGCCAAGGTCAACTACGCTCTCGAAGTGCTGGGTTTGCGGGAGGACGGATACCACAACATACGCACGGTCCTGCAGAGCATCTCGCTCGCTGATGAAGTGGAGATCGAGCAGACGGAGAAGGGGTTCGAGCTTCTGGTCGAACCGGAAGGAATAGAAGTCGGCTCGCCGCAGAAGAACACGGCCCACCGCGCGTGGAACCTGCTGCGGGAGTTTACCGGAGAAGAGCTTCCGGTAAGGGTCCGTTTGCACAAGAAGATACCGGCCGGGGCAGGTCTGGGTGGAGCTTCGGCGGACGCGGCGGCGGTTCTAACGGGTTTGAATGATCTCTTCGGACTCGGGCTGGCACGCGAGGATCTTCAAAAGATTGGTGGTCGGATCGGGGCCGACGTTCCTTTCTGTCTTTCGGGGGGCACGGCTCTTGGAGAGGGAGTAGGGGAGGTTCTGAGCCCGCTTCCCGCGCCGCCGCCTCACCGGATCGTTCTCGTCAAACCGGAGCAGGGTGCGAACACGGCTGAGATCTACCGGACCTACGACGAGTTTGCACCGGAGAGCTTATACTCTGCGAGTCCGGCAATATCTGCGTTGAAGGCGAAAGACCTGGGCGCGCTCGCCCGCACGGTCGGCAACGATCTCACGCCGGTTACCAGAAGGCGGGTGCCGGAGATAGAAGCCTGTGAGGATGAGCTATTGCGAACCGGCGCTCTGGGAGTGGCGATGAGCGGGACCGGAAGCGCAGTCTACGGCATCTTCGGCACGGAGGATGAAGCCCGCTTTGCCTCGGAGCGGATCCGGGCGCACTTCGTCGGCGTCTATGAGCCCGTAGTGCGCGGGTTGGAGAGGATGGGTGAACTTTCCGGTTTTGCGTGGTGTATCTGACGGGCTTGGGGCGCTCCGGTATAATCGCCGTGCCGCAGAGATGGCTCTCCGAGCCGCTTTGTCGGCCTGAAATGGGGCGTAGCCAAGTGGCAAGGCACCGGGTTTTGGTCCCGGGATCGCAGGTTCGAATCCTGCCGCCCCAGCCGCGATAGCGCGGGTGTTGACGGGAGAATCTTCGAGGAACTAGGGGAGCCTATGTCTCACCAGACACCGATCTTCGCCGTGGTCCTCGCGGCGGGCAAGGGAACCCGCATGAAGTCCAACCGGGCGAAGGTGCTCCACACCTTGTGCGGCGTGCCGATGGTCAACTACGCGATAGAGGCGATCCGACCTCTGGTTCCCGAGAGGCTGCTGGTCGTCGTAGGACATCAGGCGGAAGAGGTGAAATCGGTCTTGCCACCCGACGCGGAGCCGGTTTTGCAGCGGGAGCAACTGGGGACCGGAGATGCGGTGAGGGTCGCCCTGGAGTCCATCGAGGAAGAGGAGGGACTCTTGCTCGTGGTCAACGGAGATGGGCCCCTGATCTCCGACCGCACGCTCGGAGAGCTGGTCGAGCGTCACCGTTCGGCGGGGGTGGGTGCGACGGTTCTGGCAGCCGAGCTTCCCGACCCGAACGGTCTCGGTAGGGTTACGGAGGATGCTGGCGTCGTGAGGATCGTCGAGGAGAGAGACGCGAGCGAAGCCGAACGAGAAATACGCCTGGTCAACCTCGGCCTCTACGCCTTCGAACTGTCGGAGATCCGGGCGGCCCTGAGGAACCTGGGTTCGGATAACGACCAGGGAGAGCTATATCTCACCGACGCGCTGGAGATTATCGGGCGCCGCAACCGGGCGGTTACCTACCGCCTCAAGGATCTGGAGGAGGCCAACCTGGTCAACGACCGCTCGCACCTGGCGCGGGCGGAGGAAATCCTGCGCCGCCGCATCCTGGATGCGCACATGAGAGATGGCGTTACGGTGCGGGACCCGTCGAGCACGCACATAGAGGCCGGGGTGGAGATCGGACGCGACACCATCATCCTGCCCGGCACCTTCCTGCGCGGGAGCACGAAGGTCGGCTCCGACTGCGTGATAGGCCCTTTTACGGACCTGATGGACACGATTGTGTGCGACGGGGCGCTCGTCGAGCACTCGGTCGGGCGGGGAGCGGAGATCGGCCCCGGCGCGAACGTCGGGCCCTTCTCCTACCTGCGGCCAGGAACCGTCCTGGGAGCCGGCTCAAAAGTCGGCGCGTACTGCGAGGTAAAGAACACCCGGGTCGGGGAGGGGAGCAAGGTCCCGCACCTCTCCTACGTGGGCGACGCCGAGATCGGCGAGAATGCCAACCTGGGGGCGGGCACCATCACGGCCAACTACGACGGCAAAAACAAAAACCGCACCAGCATAGGGGACGGAGCGTTCACGGGGGTCAATACGAGTTTGATCGCCCCTGTTACAATAGGGGATGAGGCGTATCTCGGAGCCGGGAGCGTCGTGAACAAGGACATTCCGCCCGGCAAACTCGCCGTCGGGGCTCCGGCGCGTGTGATCCGTGACGCTCCGAAGAAGGTATCTGAGAAGAGTAAGAAGCGGGAATCGTAGGCGGCTCCATTAGCGAGGAGGACTAGCGCGGCGATGGAAAATGGTTACCTGTCGCAGATGACCGAGAAGCGGCTTATGCTCTTCTCCGGACGCGGCTACCCGGAGCTCTCCGAGCGGATCGCCGACCGTCTCGACGTGCCTCTGGGAGAGGTAGAGCTTGAAACGTTCCCGAACGGCGAGGTCTACGCCCGCTATCTGGAGTCGGTGCGCGGAGCAGACGTATTCATAGTCCAGAGCCTTTGCGATCCGGTGAACGCGAACCTCATGGAGCTTCTGGTGATGATAGACGCCGCCAAGAGGGCTTCGGCCGAGAGGATCGTGGCGGTTCTCCCCTGGTACGCCTACTCCCGGCAGGATAGAAAGACGAAGCCCCGCGAGCCGATCACCGCAAGGCTGGTGGCGGATATGATCCAGGCCGCCGGAGCCGAACGGGTGATGACTATGGATCTGCACGTCGGCCAGATCGAGGGCTTCTTTAGCTTTCCTGTTGACCACCTTACGGCGATGCACACCTTCGTTGACTACTTCGTCGACGCCGGCTTCCGGGATGCCGATGACGCCGTGGTCGTCGCGCCCGATACGGGAGAGGCGAAGGTCGCCAAGCGTCTGGCGGATCACCTGGGGTTGCCGTGGGCGATCCTGAGCAAGACGCGCCGCGACTCGGGGCAGTCGGAGGTTACCCACGTTATCGGCGACGTGGTCGGCAAGCGGGCGATCATGATAGACGACGTGATCGCCACCGCCGGAACGCTGTGCAGCGCCGCCGAGCGCCTGATCGAAGAGGGGGCAACGAACGTCCGCGCCGCTGCGACCCACGGCGAGTTCTCCGGCTCGGCCTACGAGAAGATCGAGGCTTCCCCGATGGAGGAGGTTGTCGTAACGGATACGCTGCCTCTGAAGGACCACGAACCGTGCACCAAGATAAAGACGCTCACGATCGCGCCGATACTGGCGAGCACCATACGCAACGTCTTTACGGGCGAATCGGTGAGCGCGGTCTTCATGGGCGAGAACCAGCTTTTCTAGGAGAAAGGGAGCATTTGTCATGGCAGAGAATGTGAGCTTGCAGGCCAGAGAGCGCGAGGGACGGGGCAAGAACGACGCCCGGCGTCTGAGAGCTTCCGGGATGGTGCCGGCTGTCCTCTACGCCCACGGGGACGGAGAGGCGAAGGTACTGGCGGTTCCGGCGAAGATCGTGGACCACACCCTCCAGCATCTCGGCGACAACGCCCTCTACGACCTGCAGGGGCTCGGTTCCGGGGCTGCGTCTACGGCTCGCGTCGTGGACGTACAGCGCGACCCGGTCAAGGGGCATCTGATCCACGTGGACTTCGCCCCGGTCATCATGACCGAGCGTATCGAGGTTACCGTGCCGCTGCACGTGGTGGGCGAGGCTCCGGGTGTGAAGGAAGATGAGGGAGTCTTGCAGCAGGTGCTATACGAGGTACAGGTCGAGTCGCTGCCGGGAGATATCCCGCAGGAGCTTACCCTGGACGTCTCCAGCCTCGGAATGAACGAGAACCTCACGCTCGCCGACGTTCAGCTCCCGGAGGGGGTTACCCTGGTCTCCGACCCCGAGGATGTTGCCGTAACGGTTACAGCGCCAACCGAGGTTACCGAGGAGGAGATCGAAGCCGCCGGTATCGTCGAGGAGGAGGCCGAGGAAGAGGCCCCCGAGGGCGAGGAGGCCGAGGCCGCAGAGGGTGCCGAAGAGGCTGCCGCAGCCGAGGAGGAGTCAGAGGAGCAGGAAGGCGAGTAGCGCCGGCCGGGCTTGCCTTCGGAGCAGTTCGCCAGCACCTCTGGCGTTACGCCAAAGGAATATGTGGTTGCGGGGCTCGGCAACCCCGGCCGCTCCTACGCCCGCACCCGGCACAACGCGGGCTTCATGGTCGCCGACGAGTTGGCCCGGCGCCATGGCGGAAGCTGGCGCCGGAAAAAACGTGCCGAGGTCGCGGAGATATCGCTAGGACCTGCGTCCGCTACACTCCTAAAACCGACCACGTTCATGAACGACTCCGGAGCGGCGCTCGCTGCTTATAGAGCGGAAGAGTTGATAGTCGTTCACGACGACCTCGACCTCCCTGTAGGAGCGGTGCGGGTCAAGGTCGGCGGCGGAGCGGGCGGGCACAACGGCCTGCGTTCGATCATCAGCCGCATCGGGCCGGACTTCGTGCGGGTGAGGGTGGGAATCGGACGTCCCCCCATCGGTATGACCGTAACCGACTACGTACTGAGCCGGATGGAACCGGCGATCAGGGAATCTATCCCCCGCGCGGCGGATGCGGTAGAAGCCGTGATAGAGTCCTCGCCCGAAGCGGCGATGAACCGGTTTAACGTGCGGGTCTGATCAACCCCGAGGTAGCTGGCGGAGCATTCTTCCGAGCATCTCCAGACCGCCCTTGTCGAGGGTGCGGTCCTCTTCGATTATCTCCAGCCCATCGAGCGCGCCATGCTGCTTGAGCCTGCGGGAGCTTGCTCCCGCGCCCACCCTTGCGGGTCTTCCGTCGGCCTCCGGGGGCGTGCCCAACTCGCGCAGCCTGCGGGCCATGACGCTGGAGCACACGACGATCGGAACCTTCCCGAGCAGGGCCGTTACCCTGTCCATGCCCTGGTCCTGATTTACCTCGATGAAGTTCAAATGTTCCAGCCCCGCCCCTTCTAGCGAGCTCGAGAGGTTCTCCATGCACGTCTGCGAACTGCCCACCACGCCCACCCTGGTCCCCGCGGGAAGCTCCGTGAGGCGCTGCAGGCTCTCCAGCGTCGCCTCGGCCAGAAGCGCCACCGTCTCTATACCATACTGCTCTACGATATCCTGCACTTCGTGGACGTGGAAGAAGGTGGTAACCGCAAGTTGCCACGGCAGCTCTTCCTTGCCCGAGACCTTCTCTGCCAGGTTCTCCAGCAGCACACTTTCAACCTCTACGGGAAGCTGTTCTTCGAGCTCTCTGGAGAACTGCTCCAGTTCGGGCTGGTTGCACTCGACGAACAGAATGGGGGTTTTCTCCCGCGGCTTCGCTCCCGCCCTCGCCAGCAGCGCGTACGCTATCTCCTCCACCGTAACGCCCCGCGCCGCCGCGATATCCATCACCCTCTCCAGGACTTCCTGGCGTTCGAGGTCCTCTTCGACGGTTGGCGGCTCGACCACGTAGACTCCGCTACCCCTGCGACTCTCCACATAGCCCTCCCGCTCTAGCTCCGTGAACACCCGCGCAACCGTGTTGCGGTTGATCCTCAGGTACCCCGCCAGCTCCCGGATGCTCGGCAACCGGCTTCCCACCTCGAAGTTCCCCGCCAGGATGAGGTGCTTGATCTGCTCCTTCAACTGGACGTGTACCGGTACGTGACTCTTCGCGTTTATCTGTAGATCCATTACAAAATCCCTATTGACATATGACACTATGACAACTACAATTATCCTAATCGGATAGGACAATTATAGAACAGAACGAGGAGGTTGTCGGGTATGGGGTATATAGCGGGTATGGAGATCTACCACGAGCGGGAGAGGGAGCTTTTGCGGGAAGCCGGACAGCGGCGGCTGGCGAAGGAGTTGCGTCGGGGACCGAGGGTGCGCAGGCGCGGGTTTTTATCCGCTCGTCCGGCGGGCTGGTGAAGCTGGAGAACGCTTTTGGGCATGGTGCTGAAGAGGAGGACATCGGTGGGCGGTATAGAGGTAAGGTGGTCCCTTCCCGAGGACAGAAACCGGATAGGAGATTTGCTGGAGATAGGAGACCTGCCGCGCTGGCTGGCTGCCAGGGAGAGCTTTCTCGTCGCCGAGCGAGACGGTGAGATCATAGCGGCGCTCGAGTATCGGATGGCTTACGGGCAGCTTGTGCTAGGTATTCTGGTCTCTGATCTGTTCGTGGACCAGCGGGTTGTGGCGAAGGCTCTCTACACCGAGGCGCACGCGATGGCCTGGGTGACGGGAGTCGAGAAGATAAGGGCCCTGCCCACCATGCAGGGAGAGTATCCCGGAGAGGCCGGGTATAGCTGCTGGAATAGCTGCTGGAGGCTGAACGTAACCCGCGCTCCCCGCTCTACCGGGGAACCGTCCAGAGACAACTGGCGCAAACGACTCGACAGGTGGGCCTCACGCGCGCTCTTCTCGCGAGCCTCCCGGGTTCTGGGGCTTGCGGAACCGCCCTCGCGCAGGACATCGGGCGCAAGATCCGGATAGTCCTGGATTCTATTGAGAGGTGCTGTTTTGAAGGCCAGCTTGAGGGGAGAAGAGTTCGTGCTGGCGCGAGAACGTTTAAACAGTGAAGGGGGTCGCAGGACCGGGAAAGAGGCGCGGAGTTGAGCGCGAAAGACCTGGGAGCCCTGCTTCTCCTCGGGGCGCTGTGGGGTGGTTCGTACATTTTTATTCGGGTTGCGGTTCCCGAGCTCGGACCGGCCGTTTTGATGGATTTGCGGGTGCTCGTGGCGGCGGCTGCGCTCATCCTCTACGCGGTGGCTGCCCGGCGCCTGCCCTCGTTCAAGAAACGGTGGAAGAGTTTCGTGGTCCTTGGCGCACTGAACGCCGCCCTTCCATTCAGCCTCATAGCTTTCGCGGAGCTGCACGTAACGGCTTCGCTGGCGGCCATCCTGGTTTCCGCCACCCCGCTCTTTGCGGCCTGCGTCTCCGCGATCTACCTCGACGACGCCCTGACGATCAAAAAGGTTTTGGGCCTGTTGGTAGGGGTTGCCGGAGTTGCGATCACGGTCGGCTGGAGCCCGGTTCACCTGGGCGGCGCCGTGGCGCTCTCCGTGGCCGCCTTGCTCACTGCCGCACTCTTCTACAGCTTCGGTGGGGTCTACGCCAAGAGAAACTTCGTAGGATTTCCGCCGCTGACGCTCGCTATCGGCCAGCAGTTGGGGGCGGGTTTGGTGCTGCTGGCGCCCGCCGCCGCGACCCTTCCGGAGCATTTGCCATCCGCGGGCGCGGCACTTGCAGTAAGCGGGCTGGGGTTGTTATCCACGGCGCTGGCCTACATGCTCTACTTCCGTCTCCTCGACAGCGTGGGACCCACCAGGACCCTCACCGTTACGTTTCTGACACCCGCGTTCGGGCTCCTCTGGGGAGTCCTCTTTCTGGGCGAGCCGGTAGAGCCAGGGATGGTTCTCGGTTTCGCGGTGATCCTCCTGAGCCTCGTGCTCGTGGCCGGTATCGGACCTGGTAAACCGGTATCGAACGCCCGATGCGTGGCCGATGAAGAGTGATTCACGGGGAGCCTGCTAAGAGGTTTTCCGGGGGTAGAGGATCATCTGCGTGCAGCGGAAGAGGGCCAGCGTCTCGCCGCTCTCCTCGTCGCTTACCGTCGCGTCCCAGACTTGCGTCGTGCGGCCTCCGTGCGCCAGCTTCGCCTCGCACGCTATAGTTCCCCCGCGTCTGGTGCCCAGAAAGTTGCTCTTCAACTCGATGGTGGTGAACCCCCTTGCTCCCTCGGGGAGGTTGGCGAAAGCCCCGTAGCCGCAGGAGGTATCGGCGAGGGCCACGACCGTCGCCGCGTGCAGGTATCCGTTCGGAGCCAGAAGCTCCTCTCTGAGCTGCAGGCGGCTGGAGATAGCGCCCGGTTTCACTTCGAGTATCTCGATGCCGATGAGACCCGGCAGGCTTCCGACTCCCAGCTCGTTGAAATCCTCTGGCAACAACGCCAAACCTTTCTTCTCGGGTACGTACGAGTTGATTCTCTCGCAAAAGCTCGGGTTTCGGGGAGTGTCATACGTTGGAACCGGCCCGGAAGGCGTTAAAATTAGCAAGTGCCAGATAGAGTCACCTCTCTTCTCAAAGCTCCCCGCCGCATACGCGCATACCTCGCCGCAACCGCCGATAAGCCGGTAGTGCTGCTCGCCGCAACCGAAGAGGCAGCCGAGCGTTACGCCCGCGACGCCGCGTGCTTCACCGGCGGAGCGGTAGTTTATCTCCCATCGCGCGGTCCCGCCTACGGAGACGTTTTCGACCCGCCCGTCGCCACCGTCGGGCGCAGGCAGCGGGCGCTTCACGCTCTGAATTCGGCGCGCGTGGTGGTTGCGGGGCCGCTCGCTTTCTCGGAGAAGACGCCGCTCTACGAGCCGCTGGAGCTTTCGGGCGGGGCGGAGCTGGAGTTCGACGTTGCTCTCGAAAGGCTGGTCGGGCTGGGTTACGAGCGGGTGGACAGGATTTCGCGACCCGGAGAATTCACGGTGCGAGGTGGGATCGTGGACCTGTTCCCGAGCACCCGCCGCTCGCCGGTGCGCGTCGAGTGGTGGGGAGATGAGATCGAGAACGTCCGCGCGGTCTCTTTAGCTACCCAGAGGGCGGTAAAGGACCTCCCGACCGTTACGGTCTACGCCGCCCGCGAGGGCGACCTTGCTGCTCTTGCGGCCACGAGCGGTGAGGATCTCCCGGAGGAAGCGCGGCGCGGCGTGCGCGTGCCCGGACTCGACCGGTTGCTCCTGGGGTTGAACCCCGTATCTCCGCGCGAGCTTGTCGCGGAGGAGGCCCGGATCTGGCGTGAAGAGCCGCAGGAGGATATCCCGGAGGAAGTGGAGGAGCTGGTCCGGGAGCTCTACGAGCCGGAGCCACCGGAGCCGGATGTCGAGTTCACCGGCGGCGAGGAGGGCGCGGTCGTCTCCGCTCCCCCGGTCGTGGCGTTCTCCGGCTCCATCCGGGAGGCTGGCCGGAGGCTTGCGGCGCTCGCGGAAGACGGGCTCGCGGTGTTCATCGCCTGCGGTTCGGGCAGCGAGGTGAAGCGGACGGCCTACGCCCTGGGCCAGATAAACCGCGAGGTGAGAGAGGCCGAGCACGCCGTTGCGGGCCTGCCGCCCGGCCTCTACGCGGTACCCGGTGAGGTGGAAGAAGGGTTCACCTACCCCGAAGACGGCATCGCAGTCATCCGCCGGGATGAGCTTTTCGGACACAGGAGGCGTGCCGCGCGCCGCAGGGCGGGCAGGACCTTCGCTTCTTTTGCGGACCTCAAGGCCGGGGACCTCGTGGTGCACGAGACGCAGGGGATAGGGCGCTTCGAGGGGCTCGTATCGAGAGAAGTTCTCGGCACGACCAGGGACTACATGGAGGTCAGCTATCGGGGCGGCGATACGCTGTTTGTGCCCTACGAGCAGATGGAGCTTCTGCACAAGTACATCGGCGGCGAGGGCGCGCGGCTGGACAGGCTCGGGGGAAGCTCTTGGGCGCAGGTTACGGACCGGGTGCGCAGGCGGGTCAAGGCGCTCGCCGGGGAGCTTCTGCGGTTGCACATCGTGCGGGCCTCCGCCGAGGGGTTCGCCTTCCCCGGAGACTCGGAGTGGGAGCGGGAGCTGGAGGAGAGCTTCCCCTACCAGGAGACCCCGGACCAGGAGGCGGCCATCATGGCGGTCAAGGAGGACATGCAGAGGCCGCACCCGATGGACCGGCTGGTGTGCGGGGATGTGGGCTTCGGGAAAACCGAGGTGGCGGTGCGCGCGGCGTTCAAGGCGGCCTTGAGCGGGAAGCAGACCATGATGCTCGCCCCGACCACCATCCTCGTCCAGCAGCATCTGCGCACCTTCCGCGAGAGGCTGGACCGCTTCGCCGTGAGGGTAGAGAGTCTCTCGCGTTTCTCCACCCCCGCCGAGCGCGAGCGCATCCTGAAGGCCTTCGCATCTGGCGAGGTGGACGTGCTCATCGGGACGCACGCCATCTTGAGCTCGGATGTAACGCCGAAGGACCTCGGGCTCGTCGTGGTGGACGAGGAGCAGCGCTTCGGCGTCAGGCACAAGGAGCGCATCAAGCAGCTCAAAACGTCGGTGGATGTGCTGACGCTCACGGCGACCCCCATCCCGCGCACGATGCAGATGGGGCTCGCGGAGCTGCGGGACATAAGCGTTATAGAGACCCCGCCTACCGGCAGGCGCAGCATCCTGACGCACGTGGGGCCTTACGACGAAGAACTGGTCAAGCAGGCCATCGAGCGGGAGGTCGCGCGCGGTGGGCAGACCTTCTTCGTCCACAACCGCGTCGAGACGATAGACGAGGTGGCCGAGAGGCTCAGGGCTCTGGTACCGGGGGGGCGGTTCGCGGTGGCGCACGGGCAGTTGCCCGAGAGGGCGCTGGAGAGCACGATGCGGCGCTTTCTCGACGGGGAGGCCGATGTTCTGGTTACGACGACCATCGTGGAGAGCGGGCTGGACGTGGGGACGGCGAACACCCTGATCGTGGACCGCGCCGACGCGATGGGCCTCGCCCAGCTCTACCAGCTACGCGGCAGGATCGGGCGCTCCACCGAGCAGGCCTACGCCTACCTGTTCGCGCCGCTTGGGGCCACCCTGGAGTCGCAGAAACGCCTCGAAGCCCTGATGGACTTCACCGAGCTCGGAAGCGGGTTCGCCATCGCGATGCGCGACCTGGAGATCCGGGGTGCGGGGAACCTGCTCGGCGCGGAGCAGTCGGGCCACATAGCGGCGGTGGGCTTCGAGATGTACCTGCGGCTCCTCGAAGAAGCCGTCGCCCAGGCCAGGGGAGAAGAACCGGAGCGCCGCGAAGAGCGCCCGGTCATCGTCGAGCTGCCGATGGACGCCTATCTGCCGCCTTCCTACGTGCAGGATGAGATCGAGCGCGTAGACCTCTACCGCCGGGCATCGGGGGCGAAGACGCTCGCGGAGGTGGACGACCTCGCGGAGGAGCTTGCAGAACGCTTCGGGGAGCCGCCGGAGCCCACCCTGAACCTGCTCGGCCTCACCCGGATAAAGATCCTGGCGCGGGAGATCGGGGCGAGCTCCATATCCTACCGCTCGGGCGCGCTGACGATCTATGGCGTTACGGTTGACGATGAGGCCCAAAAGGAGCTTCAGGCGGTTACGGGAGGTGTAACATCCAGCCGCGTTGGGCGCCTTGCGGTAAGGAGCGCTGATGAAGAGGAAGTTCCCCTGTCCCTGGCCGAGTCCACGTTGCGGGCGCTCCGGCGGGTCATGCTATAATCGCCCGCGATTCTGATACTTGATGAGCAGTGAGGTTCTCCGCGTCTTGAGCAAATCTTCCATCAAGAAAGCCTGGATCATCTTTGGGATCTTCGCCTTGGCCCTGATATCTGCGGCGGCCTGTTCTCCGGCGGAGCAGAGTGCCAACGTCGAGGACGGGGCGAAGAAGGTTGCGGTCTTCAAGGGGGGTGATATCACCCAGGGTGAGGTGCAGCAGCAGGTGGACGCCCTCGCCCAGCAGAGCGGGACTGGGAGCATAAAACCGGGCTCTCCGCAGTACAAGGCCGCCGTCTCCCAGGTTATGCCGCAGCTCGTCACCCAGAAGATAGCCGAGGCTTACGCGCAGGACCACAGCATCACGGTCTCTCAGAAAGAAGTGAGCCAGGCCGAGAGCAACCTCAAACAGCAGGCCGGACAGCAGGCCCGGCAATCGGGCCGGAACATGAGCGACGAAGAAGCTTTCCAGCAGGTCCTGAAGGGATACGGGCTCAGCGAGGAACAGGCCCGGCAGCAGATCCATGACGGCCTGCTGGTGCGGAAAGTCCAGAACAAGGTCGTGGGAAACGTCAAGCCTTCCGAGGCTCAGATCAAGGACTTCTACAACAAGAACAAGAGCCAGTTCAAGAACCCCGAGCAGCGCTGCGTCAGGATCATCGCCTTCACCCCGGACAGCAAGAAGCAGAAAGAGCAGGCGAACAAGGTGAAGGACAAGATCCAAAATGGCGGAGACTTCGCCAAACTCGCCAAGAAGTACTCCCAGGACCCCCAGAGCGCCAAAAACGGTGGCAAGATAGGCTGCGTGAGCAAAGGCCAGATATCGCTTCCCACCATCGAGAATGCTATCTTCAACGCCAAGAAGGGCGAGGTCGTCGGCCCGATAGAAAACAAGAAGGTCGGATACTTCCTGCTCGAAGTCACGAAGATAAAACCGGAAAACACGACTCCCTTGAAGAAGGTCTCCCCGCAGATCGAGCAGCAACTCGCCCAACAGCAGCAGCAGAAAAAGTTTAGCGACTGGATCCACAGCCAGGAGAAGAAGCGCGACATCAAGTACCTGCCAGGATACAAACCTCAAGGTGCGTAGCCGCAACTTTCGCGCAGAAGAAACCTGGCATTGCGCCCTCCAAAGGCGTAAAGTTAGAGGTTAGACTTTTGCTCGTTTCTGATTGAGAGAGGGAGGATAGCTGCTGATGACCGAGATCGTCGCGGTCCGCGGGCGGGAGATTCTGGATTCCAGGGGCAACCCCACGGTGGAGGTGGAACTTACCACGGTCAGCGGCTTCGCGGGGCGGGCGGCGGTCCCGTCCGGCGCCTCCACGGGGCAGAACGAGGCGGTAGAGCTCCGGGACGGAGATAAAGACCGCTACGGCGGCAAGGGGGTGAGACAGGCCGTCGAGAACGTCGGCTCCGAGCTGGCGGAGGTGGTCCTGGGGATGGACGTTACCGACCAGCGGGCGCTGGACCTGGCGATGA
Source organism: Actinomycetota bacterium (assembly GCA_902810695.1). Taxonomy (GTDB): domain Bacteria; phylum Actinomycetota; class Rubrobacteria; order Rubrobacterales; family Rubrobacteraceae; genus CADDYV01. The sequence continues at coordinate 28,071 of CADDYV010000036.1, forward strand.
TCGAGGCCGACGGCACGGAGAACAAGGGGAGGCTGGGAGCGAACGCCATCCTCGGCGTCTCTCTGGCGGCGGCGAAGGCGGCGGCGGAGTCTGCCGGGCTTCCGCTCTACCGCTACCTGGGCGGGCCCGGAGCCTACACCCTTCCTGTACCCTGCGCCAACATCCTGAACGGCGGGGCGCACGCGGCGAACAACGTGGACTTCCAGGAGTGCATGGTTGTTCCCGTGGGCTTCGAGAGCTTCGCGGAGGCGATCCGGGCGGTCTCGGAGATCTACCAGAGCCTGAAGAAGCTTATCGGGGAGAGGGGGCTCTCCGGAGGCATCGGAGACGAGGGGGGCTTCGCCCCGGATCTCAGGAGCAACGGGGAGGCGTTGGAGCTGGTCTCGGCGGCAGTCGAGCGGAGCGGTTATTCGCTTGGGGATGAGATCTGCTTCGCCATAGACCCGGCGGCCTCGGAGTTCTACGAGAACGGCTCCTACGACCTCGCTGGCGAGGGAAAGACGCTCTCCCGCGAGGAGATAGTCGAGTATTACGTCCGGCTCTGCGACGAGCACCCGGTTATCAGCATCGAGGACGGGCTCGCCGAGGACGACTGGGAGGGGTGGGCCATGATCTCGAAGGAGCTCGGGAATAGGGTGCAGCTCGTCGGCGACGACCTGTTCGTCACCAACCCGAAGATCCTCGCGCGGGGCATAGCCGAGGGGATAGGCAACTCCATCCTGATCAAGGTGAACCAGATAGGGACGCTAACCGAAACCTTCGAGACGATGGAGCTGGCGCACAAGGCCGGATATACGACGATGATCAGCCACCGCAGCGGCGAGACGGAGGATGTAACCATCGCGGACCTCGCGGTCGCGGTCAACGCCGGACAGATAAAGACCGGAGCCCCCGCCCGGACCGACCGGGTAGCGAAGTACAACCAGCTATTGCGGATCGAAGACAATCTGGGAGACGCGGCGTTCTACCCCGGCAGGTCGGCCTTCAACCCACGTGAGGGAAAGAGGTAGCGGGATGCGCCGGACCAAGATAGTTGCCACCCTGGGACCCGCCACTTCTACAGAAGAGACCATAGCGGATCTGATCGAGGCCGGGGTAGACGTGGCGAGGTTCAACTTCAGCCACGGCGGGCACGAGGTGCACCTCAACAACGCCGAGATCGTGCGTCGAACCGCGCAAAAGCTGGGGCGCAACGTGGCGATCATGCAGGACATCCAGGGGCCGAAGATAAGAACGGGGGATATTGAAGGCGACACGGAGCTCGTCGCGGGGCACAAGGTAACGATCGCAGCCGGAGACTTCGTGGGGGACGCGAGCCGGCTCTCGACCTCTTACGAGCACCTCACCGACGACGTAAAGCCCGGAGACCGCATCCTGATAGACGACGGCCTGATCGGGCTGGAAGTCGAGGAGATTCAAGGTGAGGAAGTCATCTGCCAGGTCATCGAGGGAGGACCGGTCTCCTCGCACAAGGGGCTGAACTTCCCGGATTCTTCGCTCTCCATCCGGGGCCTGACGCCCAAGGATATGGAAGATCTGCGCTTCGGCATGGAGGAGCTGAAGCCGGACTGGGTTGCGGCCTCGTTCGTACGCACGGCCGATGAGGTGAAAGAGGTCAAAGAGCGCATCAAGGAGTTCGGTGGAGATGCGCCCGTGATCTCCAAGATCGAGAAGCACGAGGCCATAGACGACATCGAGGATATTATCGAGGCTTCTGATGGGATCATGGTCGCCCGCGGGGACCTGGCGGTAGAGCTCTCCGCCGAGCGGGTCCCCATTGAGCAGAAGCGGATGGTCGCCCGCTGCCGCAGGCTGGGGCGGCCCGTGATAGTCGCTACCCAGATGCTCGACTCGATGATCCGCAACCCCCGACCGACCCGCGCAGAGGTCTCCGACGTGGCGAACGCCATCTTCGACAGGGCAGACGCGGTGATGCTCTCCGGGGAGACGGCGGTCGGTCGCTACCCCCGGCAGAGCGTCGAAGCGATGGTCCGGGTCTGCGAGGCGGCGGAGGCGGCCATCAACTACGGCCGGGACATTGTGGCCTCGGCCTCATGGGGCAGGGGTGACCGCTACGACGCCCTGACGCACGCGGCGTGCGAGCTTGCGGAAGTCCTCGACACCGAAGCCATCCTGGTTGCGACCCAGAGCGGGCTCTCGTGCATCCGGGTGGCGCGCTTCAGGCCGCCAAACAGGATTCTGGCCGTAAGCCCCGTCGAGGAAACCGTCAGGAGGCTGGCGCTGGTGTGGGGCGTTATTGCCATACAGGGAGAGCAGGCCGGCTCCCTGATAGAACGCTTCCGCGAATCTGTCGAGGCCGCAGAGGAAGCCGGGCATATACGCGAGGGGGATCAGGTGATCCTGATCGGCGGTACCGCAGGTCCCGTGCCGGGCTCGACCAACGTGCTCCACCTCCATACGGTGGGAGAAGACCAGTGAACGTTCTGCCCGAGGGAAGAAGGTTGCGGATCATCTCGGTAGTGCTCTACGCCGCATTGATAGGGATTCTGCTCGCGTTCTACATCTCGCCGCTGAAGCAGATCGTGGAGGACCGCTCGCAGATAGCATCTTTGAAGCAGAGCATCCAGAAAACCGAGCAGAAAAACGTCCAGCGCAGGCTCACGGTGCACGACCTCAACACCAGGGCGGGGATAGAGCGCGCCGCCCGCGCGCGCTACGGCATGATAATGCCCGGCGAGAAGGTCTACGTCATCCCCAAGAAGAAAGGGAGATGAGCGACCGGGACACCGTGGCCCGCCAGCTTGGCCGCGAACCCAGACCCTTCCGCGTCGCCGCTCGTTGTCCCTTCGGAGAGCCGAGCGTCATCGAGAACCAAACCGCGCTCGAGATGCCCACCCGGTTCTGGATCACCTGCCCAAACCTCGTCAGGGAGATATCACGCCTTGAATCCGCCGGAGGCATCAAAGCAGCCCAGGAAGCAGTCGGGGCAGAAACCATCTCCAGAATCCACGAAGAACACAAAGATCGCTTCGGGACAAGAGTTGCCGGTGTACGCGAGGGTAGGAATATAAAGTGTCTGCACGCCTTCACTGCCCTGCACCTGGCGGGTGAGATCCCCAACAAGGTCGCGGAGTGGACGCTGGAGCGCCTGGAGAGGCTGTATCCCGAAGACCGCTGCTGCTCCCGGTGAGATGAGACAGAACCCGGCACTTATATTACCCTTTAAGCAATGTTCGGGGGCGTAGCCCAATTGGCAGAGGCAGGGGACTTAAAATCCCTACAGTGTGGGTTCGAGTCCCACCGCCCCTACTGATAAAGACGGCGCTATGACATCTTCGAGAGTTAGAAACTATCCCAGGCGAAACCAGCCTACCTCCGGAGCAACTCATCCAGTGAGATGATTCCGCTACTGAAAGGCACGCGAACCTAACGCAGATTTTATGGGCCAGCTTGCACGGCATGATGCTGGAGCCCTCAGGTCCTGGCGAGTGGGGCCCTCTCCTTTAGGAAGCCGCTTCTCCGACCTGGGTCAGGTAGTAGAGAGTGTGCATAAGCTGGGCGGTAGGGTCTATGCGGTGTACCTGTATGCCAGACGGGATATGAAGGAGGACGTCCGTGTAGTTGAGGATGACCTGGATACCAGCGTCTACCATAAGGTTTGCAACTTCCTGAGCCGAGGAGGAAGGGGTAGCGATGATGCCGATGACTTCTTCTGCTTCGGCGACGCTCTTCTTCAACTCGTCTATGTGCTTCACGACGACGTTGCCGACGGTGCGCCCGATCTTCTCAGGGTCCTTGTCGAAGACGTCGTGGATGACAAAACCCCTCTTGGGGAGCATGGTGCTACCGGCGATGGCCGATCCCAGGTTGCCCGCACCTACGAGTGCGATGTTGTAGGTCTGCTTGAGGCCCAGAATGCCCCTTACCGCCTCGACGAGATCATAAGCCTGATAACCAACTCCGCGGGTTCCCGAAAAGCCTATGGCGTTCAGATCCCGCCTGACCTGTACCGGGTTGATGCCCGTGTAGTCCCCAAGCTCCTTACTCGATACCGCGTCGCGATTTTCTTCTATGAGCTGCTGGGTAACGCGGAGATACTTGGTCAGCCTGTTCGTCAATCCCGGTTGTAGCGTGGTTCGCACTTCGCCTGGCTCCTTTTTCTTCTGATCCGTTGGTGAACGCATTGTAACAAAATGGTGTGCTCTTGCAATAAAGGTGCTCTTAACAGCAGACAACTCAGCAAGCAAGTCAGATTACAGCGGCTTGAGCGTCGTTGCGAGCGGGTATGATAACGGTTTGTCTTTTGAAAAGCTGTTGTGGAGAAGGAGGTTTTGTGGAGTACCGGCATCTGGGAAAGAGCGGGGTACGGGTCAGCGAGATCTCTTTAGGGAGCTGGCTGACCTACGGCGGCAGCGTCGCCGAGGAGCAGGCGCGGAGGTGCATCCACCGGGCGTACGAGTTGGGGATCAACTTCTTCGACACGGCCAACGTATACATGCGAGGGATGGCCGAGGAGATCGTGGGCCGCGCCCTGAGGAGTTTCCGGCGTGACTCGTACTTCCTCGCGACCAAGGTCTACTTCCCGATGGGCGAGGGACCGAACGACCGGGGGCTCTCGCGCAAGCACATAATGGAGCAGTGCCACGCCTCCCTGCGGCGGCTCGGGGTGGACTACGTGGATCTCTACCAGTGCCACCGCTACGACGAGAACACGCCACTAGAGGAGACCTTGAGGGCGTTAGATGATCTCGTGCGGCAGGGGAAGGTTTTGTACGTGGGGGTCTCGGAGTGGAGTGCGGACCAGATATCTGAGGCCTTGAGACTGGCCGATGAGATGGGTCTTGACAGGATCGTCTCCAACCAGCCGCAGTACAATATGATCCAGCGCAGGATAGAGTCCGAAGTCATCCCGCTCTGCGAGCGCGAGGGCGTGGGGCAGGTCGTCTTCTCGCCGCTCGCCCAGGGGATCCTCACCGGGAAATACCGCCCCGGAGAGGCTCCGAAAGAAGGAACCCGCGCCGCCAACCCGGAGCAGAGCGGCTTCATGCAACGGCTCATGAACGAAGAGGTACTCTCGGCGGTGGACAAGCTGAGGAATGTCGCTTCGGACTCGGGGCTTTCCATGAGTCAGCTCGCGCTGGCGTGGGTCTTGAGGCAGGAGAACGTCAGCAGCACCATTATCGGCGCTTCGCGCCCCGAGCAGGTCGAGGACAACGCCGGTGCCTCCGGGGTCAAGCTCACGCCGGACGCCGTCCAGGAGATAGACAACATACTCGAAGGTGTAATTCAGCGCCGATGAGCGTGGAGCGCGTACGGGTCAAACAGAGGTACGAAGGGCTCTTCGATCAGATCTCGGCGATCCTGTTTCGCCACGATCCCATGGACATAAGCGGCGAAGATAATACCGACGAATACGAGCCAGAGGTCGGCACCATCTTGCCGCGTCTCGAAAAAGTCTCTTCCGAGGAAGAGGCTCTTGCGGTTATCCACCAAGAATTCGGTAGATGGTTTGGCGAAGATTTGGCGGGCTCCAAATCCCGCTACAAGGATGCAGCAGCCGAGATCTGGTCGGCATGGCTGAGCTATAAAGAGGCCCAATCTTGAAGCTGGGAGATAATCTCTAAGCGGGCTCTTACATCATGGCGCGTGCTGGTGTAGCATGTTGCTTGTGAAACGAGGTAACACAGGGCTTGCTCTGAGATCCCGCGCGGGACGGCTCCCTCGACCGTCCCTGCCCCGACCGTCCAGGTTCTAAGGGCGCGTTCGGGGCTTTCTTATAACCTCAAAACTGTATCCGCAAGAAATACTTATTCGGGGGAAAGTTGCTGGCTTTCGCGACAGAACAATCTGGAGACCGTGGCATCCGCATCAGGCCGATGAGCGATGTGGACCTCGGGAGCATCCGGGAGCTACGATCGGTCGTGCGCTGGTCAGGGGACCCGAGGGCCTTTGATCTCCTGCGCGGTGTGAAGAATGCTCGCTGGGCGGTGGCGGAGACGCCGGACGGCTCGCTGGCCGGGATGGTCGGGGCGGTGCCGCTGGGTGAGGTGGGCATTCTCTGCCACCTGGCCGTCCGCGAGGACTACAGGAGAGCGGGCCTCGGCACCGGGCTCGCCCGCTGGGCAATCGCCTACCTGCGCTCCGCGGGAGTGCGGATAATCCGGCTGTACTCCACCCGGCAGGCCGAGGCACTCTATCTGGCTCTGGGTTTCAAGCCCACCGCGCCGCGCACCGTATACCGGTTGGAAAGCTTGTCCCGGAACCTGCGAGCCAGGGATCGGGAGAGCCGTTACCAGCTCACACCGCTTCTGTTGGGAGATTTGCCGGAGCTCTACGGCTTGGATCACTGGTCATACGGCGGCAATCGGTCGGCCCTGGTCTTCGCCACGGTCCGGCTGCACCCCGGCGGAGGGCTCGTCGCCCGCGACGAGAGCGGTCTCATAAAAGGGTATCTCATCCGGAGTTCCTCGGATTGCGCCGAGCGCATCGGCCCCTTCCTGGCCGCAACGCCGGAGGTAGCCCGCGTCCTGCTCGCGCGCTCTCTGCGATCTTGCCGCAACACGCCTATCGAGGTTATGGTTCCAGGTGGTGGTCCCGCCCACGACTTGCTCGATGAATTCGGTTTCAAGGGGCGCAAGGACCGGCTCGGAATGGAGCTCGGGGCGGCTGAAAAACGTTCGCCGGGGCTCGACCAGTACGGCACCACTCCTTACCTCGCCACCTGAGAACCACTCCGAGCATCCGGCGACGATTTCGACTAATATGTTGATCCAGCGGCGCCTCTGCCGCGTAGGGGGAATTGATGGCCGAAATGCCTCGGCCTGCAGAAGAGGGAAGGAGGAACCTGAATATGCCAAAGGTCCTACGCCGCCAGATGAGCGTTCTGGTGGCCGCACTCATCCTGGCAACCGTTCTCTGCCTGTTGTTCGCCGTGGACAAGAAAGCCGGCGCGGCCTCCGGGGCGAGCTTCAAGAACTTCGAGCTCGCCGCAACCCCGCCGCAGCCGGTGGGTACGACGTGTCCGGGCTCGGGAAGCGAGTGCACCAACAACGCCGCCGAGCCCGCCATCCGGGCGGACAGGGCGGGAAACTTCTACGCATCTTCGGAGAACGGTCTTTCGTCGGGTACGCTGGCCTGGAAGTCCTCGGATAACGGGCTGCACTACAAGACGCTGCCCTCGCCAAACATCGTCTCGGCGGGCCAGAACAGCACCGGGTTCGCGCCCGGCGGCGGCGACACCGACCTGGCGGTTGCCCCGCAGAAGAACGCCAGCGGCAACTACAACGTCTACGTCGCGAGCCTCAGCCTCGCCAACGTCACGGTAAGCACCAGCCAGGACGGCGGCCAGACCTTCTCCAAAAACGTGCTGAGCGCGACCGTTCCTGGAGACGATAGGGAGTGGATCGCCGCAGACGGCTCCAATAAAGTGTGTGTCTCCTACCACGATGTAGCTACCTTCAACATAAACGTTGACTGCTCCTACGATGCAGGGGCTACCTTCACCCAGCACGCCGTGCCGGGCGCCATAGACGCCAACCACGCCTACCTGATAGATAACAACCAGATCGGCAACCTCGCCATAGACCCGAGAAACCACAACGTCTATCAGGTCTTCAACGGCATCGCCAACTCGAACGAGGCTGCGAGCGGCGCCGCCGGCCAGACCAACTATCACGCGGTGTGGATGGGCGTCTCCACCGACGGTGGAAAGACCTTTACGGACCACCGGGTTTATGTCGGCCCCAAGAAAGAAAGCTACAACCACAACTTCACCAACGTGAGCGTGGATCGGGCGGGAAACGTCTACGCCGCCTGGAGTAACGACAGAGCCATCTACTACAGCTACTCGACCGATCAGGGCAAGAGCTGGTCCAATCCCATCAAGATCAACTCCAGCCCGGCGAACACCGCGATCTTCCCGTGGAGTACCGCCGGAAGCGCAGGCAAGGTTGATGTCGTCTACTACGGCACGAGCTACCGGGGCGATCCGCAGACGGCGCCTCCCTCGGCAGAGTGGCACGTATACATGGCCCAGATCCAGAACGCCACCAGCGGGAGCAGAACCATCACCCAGTATCAGGCGTCACCGGTCAACCACCGCGGCGGCGTCTGCGAAGAAGGCATCTCGTGCTCCGGAAACCGAGATCTCTACGACGACTTCGGGGTGGCCGCGAGCCCGACCACGGGGCTTGCCTCGATCGTCTACAGCGATGACCAGCCGGGCAACAGCGCCCAGGATGATCATACGAGCGTAGCAACCCAGACATCTGGTCCGGGCATCTTCTAG
>CADDYV010000037.1 GCA_902810695.1 Actinomycetota bacterium
GTGTTAATAGAGGTGGTATGCGAGATGCGTCCCTCCTGGAGGGGAGGTCACTACTCGATGAGAGATGTGGTTGAGGGTCTTGCTGCGCTTGTAATCGAGACGTTCGCCGAGCAATCCGCTCGTGCTTATGGATAGCACCCAACCTGCGTCCGCCAGGGTCCCAAAAGGGCCATACCGAGGCTTCGAACATTGACTCAAAGTGCGCGATTGAGGCTAACGTGTGGAAGACCGCCTCCCACACCAGGGTACCCAGATTCTCGGTTTAGTTTCTCCTTCACCAGGCGGTCCAGCCGCCGTCCACCAGGAGCGTGTGCCCGGTGACCAGCGCAGCAGCGGAACTCGCGAGGTAGACCGTGGCTGCCGCGACGTCCTCCACCTCGCCAACATTTCCCAAAGGGATGCGAGAGAGGACTCGCTGACGCCATGTGGGATCTTCGAGGGTGCTTCTCGTCAGCTCGGTGGCAACGAAGGTGGGGGCGACAGCGTTCACGGTTATCTGATGCTGCGCTAGCTCGATGGCGAGCACCCTGGTCAAAGCCACCATCCCGCCTTTGCTGGCGCCGTAGGCCGAGCGCTCCTCGATCCCCACTACGCCCGCCTGCGAGGCGATGTTGATGATGCGTCCGCTTTCTCCGCAGTCAACCATGTGCCGTGCCGCAGCCTGAGCGGCGAAGAAGGCACCTTTCAGGTTGGTATCCATCACGCTGTCCCAGCTTTGCTCGTCAACATCGAAGACCCCCTGGGGAATGTTCACGCCGGCGTTGTTAACCAGGATGTCCAGCCGACCAAACTCGGAAGCGGTGCGATCTACACCCGCCCGTACAGACGGAATATCGGTTACGTCCATGACTACCGGAAGGGATTGCAACCGCTTGGCTACCCGATTGGCGGACTCTGGATCACGGCTCGTACCGACAACAATAGCGCCGGCCTCCTTGAGCGCCTCCGCGATCCCGGCGCCCAAACCACGGCTCGCGCCGGTGACCAGGGCTACCTTGCCGTCGAGCCGGAACGAGATGCTCATCTCGCCTCAAACGACCCTCTCCACTACCGATTCGTAGTAGGTAACGGGTGCGGCAGTCTCCTTATCCACCATTACCTCGACCACAGCCGGTTCTCCCGATCCGATGGCCTCGCGCAAAGCGCCCGGGAATTCGCTTGCCTCTGTCACCCTCCTGCCGAACCATCCGAAGGCCCTCGCGACATCCGCATAATTGACATCGTAGAAGTCGTTGACGGCACTGACTTCCGTATCGAAGAGATACTTCTGAATGTGGTACTCGAAGGCCAGGGAGTTGTTATTCAAAATGACAACGACTACCGGCAGATCAAGGCGCCTGGCTGTCTCCATGTCGCCGATGTGGTACCCGATCCCCCCGTCCCCGATAATCGCCACCACAAGGTCTTTGGGGCGCGCTATCTGTGCTCCCAGGGCGGCTGGTAGCGCCCAGCCCAGCGACCCCCCGGTGCGGATGAAGTTGTTGCCCGGCGATTTGACTTCGTACAGCGCTCCGGCCCAGGCCCCCATGTACCCGGTGTCGGCAACAACGACGTCCTGCGGCCGCAGGGCCTCTTGCAGCGCCTTGAACACCGCGTAAGGCGCGATAGCTCCCGGCTGGCTCTTTTTCGCCGCTTGCGTGTATGCCCCCCGCCATGCTGCGGTCCTGGCTCTGGCATGTTCCAGCCATTCGCCGTGTCCGGGACCCACTTCCCTATCCCCACCGGTCGCGTATTCCAGCATGGACGCCAGGGCTGCCCTGGCATCCGCCTCGATGGAAACCTCCTCCCGGTAGGCGGTTCCCAGCACGGTGGGATCTATGTCGATGTGGATTATCTTGGTCTCGGGTGAAGGAATCCGGAACGTGTCAGTGGCCAGCGCACCTAAAGTGCAACCTACGGACAGCACCGTATCGGCCCCGGAGACTATGTCGTTGGCGGACTTCCTGGAATATCTGCCCACTACCCCCACGGCGTTGGGGTGGGTCTCCGCGATAGAGCCCTTCCCACCCATGCTTGTGGCTACCGGCAAACCCAGTACCTCAGACAGCCTGGTGAGTTCCTCCCACGCTCCCGAGCTCACCACCCCCGCACCGGCCACCATCGCCGGTCTGTCCGCCTCCGCCAACAGCTTGCAAGCTTTCTCGATGTCCTCGGGATCAGGTAGTGGTCTCGTTGCCGGAAATCCCATAAACCGCGGCTCGGCGTAGATCGGTGAGTCTCCCGCTTCAGCGGCGAACATGTTGGCGGGAACGTCAATATGGGCGGGTCCAGGATTACCCGACACCGCCGCCCGGATGGCGCTGCGCAGGATCTCTGCGGACCGCTCGGGGCGGAGAATCTCCGCATTCATCTTGGTGATGGACTCAAAGAGGAGCTTCTGGTCGATCTCCTGGTACTCGGACTTGTAGCGGGTATCAGAGCGGATCGAACTGGTGATAGCTATAACGGGAGAGCCCGCCCAGTAGGGGTCCACGATGCCACCTACCAGGACCGCCGCACCTGGTCCGAACTGGCCGTAGGCGAACGCGGGCTTGCCCGTCAATCTGGCGTAAGCATCGGCCATGTAGACCGCGGACCTTTCGCTTCTGGCGAGCACCATCTGGATACCGGCGTCGCGCAGTGCTATCCACAGATCCTGGTCCCCACCTGTGAGCAAGAAGAAATGCCTCGTATCATAAGCCTTCAGCGTCTGGGCTATAGCTTGCGCAACCGAACCCATCTCTCACACTCCGTTCCATAATCGCCGCCAAACACTTGCCGAGAACGTTCCTTGGCACCGGCCGGAACGACCCGACCAACTGCCTCTCTCTACTCGTCCAACAATGCGACTGCTCGAACCGGCGAGCCGGTGCCGCCGCGGATGCGCAGCGGAAATCCCACAAACGTAAACCGCTTACCGACTAGTCGATCGAGATTCGCCAGGTTCTCGTAGTGCGCGATTCCCTGCTCCCGGCACATCATGTGGCACGGATAGGTGCGACTGATTGGATTGTCCGGACTCGGCGTATCCACACCGAAGATCTTGATTTGTTTCTCCGCGATCCAGTAGCTTCCCGACTCGTCAAGCCCCGGATACTGGCTGAGATAATCCGGGGACCCATGCAACCGGTTGTAGGTGCCCGTGTAGAGTAGCAGCACGTCGTCCTCCCGTACCTCCACACCGGCTGCCGCCTCCTCGAGATCCCGGTCGGATATGTAGCTCTGGGGTTTCTTGTGGGAGAGGTCCAGACACGTGCCATCCCCATAGAATAGCCCCAGGTCCATCCGATCTATGGTCGGAGCGTCCTCCCGAGGATCGAGGTGGCTTATGGCATCCACATGCGTTGGGCCGTGGTCGCTCATCAGCAGACCCTTGGATCTGTAGGAGAACCCGCCCTCGAAGTTCTTCACCGTCTCCTCGTGCAAGTGGTGGTCCCAGATCACCGTCTTCAGGTGCCCGGGATACACGTACATCCCCTGGTAGATCTCCTGAGTAAGATCGATCAGCTGCGCCATAACTCCCTGCTTCCCCAACCGCACTCACGACCGGCCTCGTCGGGCATCTCCCGCCCCCAGCGGCCAGTCTACTTTCCCCACAGCAAACGCCACACCTGCAACATCAGTGTAGACAAAACGAAACGCCTTGTCTAGTATTTATGGAGGTGGTAAGGTTGATCCCCGGAAAAGGCGAGCGGGGTAGAATTGCGGGCCGTGATGCGGCTCCGGGCAGGGGAGGGTATCGTGACGGAGGTTGTCAGCATAATCCTACCGGGCAACGAGGGGGCCTTCACGGTCGGGGAACGGAGCAGGATATCTACCATCTCCGAGCTGGACCCCTTTCACCGGCGGCTGGTCGAGGGTCCCTTCACCGCTACTGTGGCGACCTACGATGCCGCGGGCAGGGCCCGGCTCACCCCGATGTGGTGGAACACCGATGGCACGTACATACACCTGAACACCAGGCGGGGACGTCTGAAGTGGAAGAACCTCACCGAACGCCCGGAGGTCTCGATACAGGCCATTGACCCCGAGGACCCGTACCATTGGATCACGGTCTACGGCACCGTCGCGGACGTCATCGACGAGGAAGACTCCGAGCGAGGACACCTGGCGACCGGGAGCATCGACGACCTTGCCGAGCTCTACCTCGGCCAGCATCCCTACCCCTTCCGGGAGGAAGGAGAGGTCCGGGTGCTGTTCCTCGTCCGCCCGGACAAGATCGTCACCTTCGGCGTCCCCTACTAAAGCTCAGGACATCGAGCTGTCTCCCACCTCGTATAGCCCGTAGGGCAGGGGGTCGCCCACCTTCCAGCAACCCTCGAACTGCGAGCGGCGTCCGGCCTCGCGGGTGCGCGCCAGGGTCTTCCTGCCGAGCTGGAGCTGGCCTGGTTCCCACCACCTGAGCGCGGCTTCGACGTCGCCGCCCGCCTCGCGAACCGCCTCGCCGAGCTTCCAGGCGTCTTCTGCGGCCTTGGCGGTGCCCACAGCAGCGTGCGGGCGCAGGGCGAAGGCGGCATCCCCGATCAAGCAGACCCTCCCGAACGCCATGCGCGGCACCTCGATGTCGAAGATGACCTGCACGAAAGGTTCTTTGGTACCGAGCACCACTTCTGCGAATGGTGGCGGTAGCACGGACTCAGCGGTCTTGCGCAACTCGTCGACGTGGGCCTCCCGCACCTCACCAGGCCCCAGCGATACCTCGTGCCGCACTCCCTCCCTGTCGGACAGAAGACTGTCGAGCTCGGAACCCTCCGCGACGTTGCGGTACCAGACCCAGTTGATCAGACGTCCTTCCGGCTCCAGCTCTCCGCCCGCACCCGGTATCGGGTAGGCCAGGATGTGGCTGTATGGCATCACGTGGTAGGTGATCGCCTCGCGCAACGCTTCAAACGTCTTATGGGTAAGCTCGGATTCCCTGAGCGTCCCCCGCCACCCCACGTACCCCGCGTACACGGGACTTACCTCGGGGAGAAGGAGCCGGCGTCCGGTGGAGCGGATCCCATCCGCGCACACCAGCAGGTGGCACCGCTCGCCAGGCCCGTCCGCGAGGTGGACGGTCACCCCTTCGGAATCTTGCTCGAAGCCGATCATCTCTTTGCCCAGGTGGTAGCACTTCTTCTCGAGACATCCCAACAGTCCGCGGTATAGCGCGTTGTAGGAGGTAACCCGGTAGCTGCAGGGCTGCTGGTCGGCGGTTTGCCCGTCCCGGTCCATGTAGCGCAGCCAGCGTGCGAGAATGCTTATCCCGGCGACGCTCAGGACATCGTTCTCGACGAAATAGCGCACCGTCGCCGGATGCAGAACGATTCCGGCCCCCTGGCCCTCCAGCGGCGTCTTGGACCGCTCGTACACCTCGACCTCGCACCCGGCATCGCGCAGCCACAGAGCCGCGTTCAACCCGCCCAGAGACCCTCCCGCTACGATGGCGCGTGGCCCCGCGCTCACCTTGCCAGCCTCGAACTACGGCCCGGGATGTCCGCTAACGTCCGGTGGTCTGCTCTTCGCGCCGCTTCAGATAGAGGGTTGCCCGAAGGGCGTCTCCGGTCTGCGGTTCGGGTTGCGGCTGGATGTCCGGGACAACCGAACGGTCTATCGTGCTGATGTCGGGCCAGTCGATCTCCACCATGTTGCCCGCCGGGTCCCGGATGTACATCTGCACCGCGCCGTCCGGCAGCTCGTATACCTTCGAGAAGAACCCCTCCTTCTCCCGGATGCCGAGCTCCTGCGCCTTCTGGTAGGCCGCCTCGAAATCGTCGACGTTTATCCCGAAGTGGTGACCCTTGGGGGCCGGGTCTTCACTCTGGAAGAGGTGGAGCTGAAGGTCGCCCAGCCGCAACCACCGGACCGGGAAGGGAAAGTTCGGGGAGGGGATCTCCTCCATCCCGAAGACCTCGATGTAGAAGCGCGTCGACTCCTCGAGGTCGTGGGCGTGTACGCTGACGTGGTTGAGCCCCGTGGCTTTCACGCAATCTCCTCTCGATAGCTCGCGTTCAACTGCTGCTTTGGGCTTGTGCCGCCTCTATCCACCCGAGGATCCGCTCGGGCGTGGCAGGCAGCTCCCTGACCCGTACGCCCAGGGGCCTCAGGGCGTCGTCGATGGCCGAGGATATCGCCGCCGGGGCCATCATCCGCCCGCCTTCCCCGGCACCCTTGATCCCGTGCACCGTGTACGGTGAAGGCGTCTCGTGGTGCCCGACGACTACCTCGGGAACGTCGAGGGCGCTCGGGATCAGGTAGTCCTGGTAGCTGGAGGTGAGAAGCTGGCCGCTCTCGTCGTAGACGAACTCCTCCAGAAGCGCCGTACCGAGCCCCTGGGCGATCCCCCCGATTATGTGGCCGTTCAGCGATCGGGGGTTGACCACCGTGCCGGCGTCGTGCACCGCCGTGTATCTGAGGAAGCTGACTTTACCGGTTTCGATGTCGACCTCGACCACGGGTATGTGGCAGGCGTGGCCGACGAACGGGTAGAAGACCCCCAGGTTCTTGCGATCCTCGGAGGGCATCGTGGTGTAGGGGTGGTCGTAGACCTGATCCGCCTCCAGCCCGCTCTCTATCTCGTCGGGGAGGCTGTGCTTGAAGAGGTGGGCCGCCATGGCGATCTCCGAGAGCTCCTTGCGCCTATCCGGGCTGCCCTTGACCGCAACGCCTCCCTCGCTCCACTCCAGGTCCCCCGGTGCGGCCTCGAGCAGATGCTCGGCGATCTTGAAGGCTTTGTCTTTGATCTTCTTCGAAGCCCCCTGGACGGCGCCTGCGATCATCACCGTAAACCGGCTGCCTCCGGGGCCTGTTGCCGGAAGCCCCTGGTTCGTCCCGGAGTAGACTACGTTCACCTGGGAGGGCTCCACGTCGAACTCCTCGGCCACGAGCTGCGCGACCATCGTCTCCGGGCTGTTGCCCCAGAAGGCGCACGAGTACAGCGTGGCCGTGATGTTGCCCATCGCGTCCACATCCAGCGTCACGCTCTCGGGCATGCTCGTCACCGGGGCCGCCGGCTCATCGAACCAGAACCAGAACTCGGTCGCGGAGAAGACGCTGCGCTCCTGAGCGGTGCAGATCCCGATCCCGACGTAGCGTCCCTCTTCCTCGCGCAGCCGCCTCTGCTCCTCGCGCCAGGATTCGTAGTCGGAGAGCTCCAGCGCCTTGTCCAGCACCCCCTCGTAGTTGCCCGAGTCGTAGAGGTTGCCGTTGGGGATGAAGTACGGGAACTGATCCGGCTGTATAAAGTTCTTGCGTCTCAGCTCTACCGGGTCCATCTCCAGTTCTCTGGCCATGAGGTCCACCATGCGCTCCAGTACCCAGTTTTGCACCTCCGAGCCGAAGCCCCTGTAGGCTCCCTGCTGGCACTTGTTGGTCAGCACCGCGTGCAGTTCGTACTGCAGGCTCCCGATACGGTAGGGCCCCACGGCCTGCGCCAGGGCGTTTCCGTGGTGTCCGACCCCGAACTGTATGTAGGCGCCGTAGTCGTCCACCACCTTGACCCGCAGGCTCTTGAGGATCCCACCCCTCGTGGCCGCAAGCTCGACCTGGTATGTGCGATCGGAGCCGTGGTGGTCGCTGTTGCTGATGTTGTCCACCCGGTCCTCTATGAACTTCACCGGCCGACCCGTGTGCTTGGCGAGCATCCCGGCGATGATGGCAACCTTCACCGCCCAGAACTTGGAGCCGAAGCTCCCTCCTGCCGGGTGGGGATGGATATCCAGCCTGTTGGACGGCACCTTCAGGGTGTTGGCCACCATGAACAGGTAGCTGGTGAAGGTCAGCGAGTTGACGTGTATGGTCATCATGCCGCTGCCGGGATCGAAGTTGCCGATGGCGCCTACCGTCTCCAGCGGCTGGCCGCTCGATCGGTGCCACCGCAAGTGGTCCGAGACCACCACGTCGGCTCCCTCGAAGTCCCTATCCACCTCGCCGAAGACCATAGTCTTCTCGTAGGCGATGTTGGAGCCTAAAGCGTCGTGCACCAGCGGCGAGTCGGGTTCCATGGCTGCCTCGGGGTCCACCACCGGCGGAAGCGGCTCGTACTCGACCTCCACGAGATCACAGGCATCCTCGGCTACGGCCCGGCTCTCGGCCACCACCGCCGCAACCCCCTCGCCGACGTACCTGACCTTGTCCTTCGCGAGACACCGCCACTCATGCCGGGTGGGATCGGGGCCGAAATCCGGCATGGGGTTGCACAACTCCGCCGCCTCCTCTCCGGTGACGACCGCGGTCACCCCTGGCAGACGCCGCGCCGCCTCCACGTTCACGCTCTTTATGCGCGCGTGGGCGTGCGGGCTCCGCACGAGGGCGGCGTGCAGCATCCCCGGCAGCCGCATGTCGTCAATGTAACCGCCCCTGCCTAGCAGGAGCCTGGGATCCTCGATGCGCTGGATCGACTTCCCCACCCACTTGCGCTCGGCGCTCTCTTCGCGAGTCTCTACCATTGTGCTATCCCCTTAGGCTTCCTGGTTCGTTCTGGAGGAAGTTGCTGGCTCGAACGGCTGCCCCTCTGCGACCGAAGAGCCGCGCAGGCGCTCGGCGGCGGCGAGGACCGCCTCCACGATGTACTGATAGCCGGTGCACCGGCAGAGGTTGTTCGCCAGGCCCTCGCGCACCCACTCCGCCGTAGGCTCAGGATTTTCCTCAAGCAGCTCGTAGGCGCGCACGAGCATTCCCGGTGTGCAATAGCCGCACTGCAGCCCCTGCTTTTCCCGAAAAGCCTCTTGAAGCGGGTGCATCTGACCGTCGGTAGCCAGGCCCTCGACAGTCATGACCTCTGCCCCATTTGCCTGTACCGCCAGAACGAGGCAGGACCGCACGCTCACCCCGTTCATCAAAACGGTGCAGGTCCCGCAAACCCCGTGCTCGCAGCCGATGTGGGTGCCGACCAGACTGAGGTCCTCGCGCAGAAACTCAGCCAGGTATTTCCGGGTCTCCACCTCCGCCTCATAGGGAGTGCCGTTGACCACCACGGCTATCCGCCGATGTTCGCTCATGGACGCTCTCCTTTCGCACGGCTTACGGCCAGTTCGAGTGCCCGCCGGACATAGACCCTGGCGAGCTTGAGGCGATAGGCTGCCGAACCTTTTACATCCGGTAGAGGATGAAGATCCGAGGTCGCCTCCGCGGCGGCTTCCTCGAAGAGCCCGTCCGAGGGAACGTTGCCTCTCACGAGATCCTCCGCCCGAGAAGCGCGTACCGGGGTCTGGTCCACCCCGCACAGCGAGATGGCTACCCGATCTATGCTCTCTCCATCCAGATGCACCAGAACGGCGGTTCCCACCAGAGCGTAGCTTCCGTGCTTCCGTTGAAACTCGAGAAAAGCATGCCCTGTTCCGTCCGGCCATCGCGGCAGCCGAACCTCGGTCAAAAGCTCATCCGGCGAGCACGCGTTGGTGTACGGGCCCCGGAAGAAATCCCCCGCAGATAGCGTGCGCTGACCGTCTGCGCCGGTAAGCACCACCTCGCCACCTGAGGTGAGAACTACCGCCGGAAGCTCTGAAGCCGGATCCGCATATGCGACGCTCCCTCCCACCGTCCCGCGATTGCGAACGGAGGGGTGGGCGACGTTCTTTACCGCCTCCACGATCAGTGGCGAGTGCCTGGCCGCTTCCGTCGAGCGTTCTAAGGCCGACTGCCGGGTGCGGGCTCCAATTGCCAGAGTCCCGTCATCCACCCGGATGTAGTCCAGCTCGCTCACCGGGTTGATGTCAATG
This sequence comes from Actinomycetota bacterium, assembly GCA_902810695.1. Classification (GTDB taxonomy): domain Bacteria; phylum Actinomycetota; class Rubrobacteria; order Rubrobacterales; family Rubrobacteraceae; genus CADDYV01. Next base: position 9,678 of record CADDYV010000037.1, read on the forward strand.
AGATTCTCGGGTTTAACCACCCGAAAATTCATGAGCTGAAACAGGCTCTGCCCGCCCGCGAGAATCCTGCCCTGACTGCCGAGTTCGGCAAGCAACCCCACCGCTTCCTCCGTAGTCGAGGGCGCATGGTAATTAAAAGGAGCCGGTTTCATCAGATCACCCCACCTTCGCCGGATTCCGCCAGAGCTATCATGCTACCACCCGCCGAGCAGATACCCTGCCCGCAGACCACACTCCACCAACACGCCCTTTCATCCCTGCATCCAAGACCAACAAGCAGCACCGGCGGAGCCGAAAACGCTCTAACTACCTTCATTCGATGTTCCTTCCCTACCAAAACCACCCCCACGTGGCTGGCTAATCAATATACATAAAACGAAACGTTTTGTCTAGTAATTCTTCTGCTAGACTCTTTGCGTGGAGAAATCTGCGAAAACCGGTGTCAGGGCGCAGGGCCGGCCGCGCAGCGAGAAAGCGAGGCAGGCGATTCTAGCGGCGGCTATAGATCTGCTCGAGCGCGACGGGTTTGGCGCGGTGACGGTGGAGGCTATAGCGGCGCGAGCCGGGGTGAGCAAGGCGACCGTCTACCGCTGGTGGCCGAACAAGGCTGCGGTTGTGACCGAGGGCTTTCTGGAGTTCACCGCTCCGCAGATCGGCTTTGTAGACACGGGGGATGTGCGGGAGGATCTCAGGCAGCACATGCGCAAGCTCGGGCGCATGCTTGCAAGCGGCAGCGGGCGTACCATCGGGGCTTTAATCGCCGAGAGCCAGGCCGATCCAGAGGTAGCCGAGGCGTTTCGCAGCCGCTGGATCGCGGCGCGCCGGACAGAGATAAAACCGGCCCTGCGACGTGGCATGGAGCGCGGTGAGCTGCGCTCTGGTCTGGATCTCGACACCGCGATCGACGCCCTTTATGGGCCTATCTATTACCGGCTTCTCACGGGCTACGCCACGCTGAGCGACGACTTCGTGAACACCTTGGCCGACTACGTCATGCGTGGAATCTGCGCCTCCAACAGCTCCCAAGATGGTAGGGGAGAATAGGCGGTGAACAGCTTCTCACGCTACCAGAATCCCTCTATTAGAGCGTTTATCATAGTGTTTGAGAGCAGGTGGTAGCTACGGTGTTTGAAATAGCCCTGTGCATCGCTCGCCCTCATCGCCTCAAGATCCCAGAACCCGTCACTTCCAGGAGAGCCCCTGGGGGTACACGCCCTGGCCCTTCTCAGAGTAGCGCCTTTATCTTGGCGAAGGCTTCTTCTATGGGGTTTAGCTCCGTAGAGTAGGCTGGTAAGTAGAAACGCTTTCCATCTAAGCTCCCGGATACCAGAGCACACCAGAGGCACACCTCAAGAAGAATTCGTCTCTCAAACACACCCACACTCCGTCTCCATTGTATTTGCCTGGTGAGCTCAGCGAGTATGATTGGTATGGAGACGACTCGCTGACCGGATCCCCTCTGGCAAAGCGTCGCCGTGGGCCTCTATAAGCTCATCTACCAGATGATGCAACTCCGATAGAGACAGTACGCTCGGAGCATGCCGGTCGAGCATCGCCGCGTGGTAGAGGTGCTCCCTTCTCCCTTCCAGTGCCGCCCTTACCGTCAGTTCCTGCACCGTAACGTGCGGCAGACACATCCCCGCAAGCTGCACTGGAAGCTCTCCCGCGTGGCAGGGCCTGAGACCCGTTTTATCTACCGCTACAGGAACTTCCACACAGCAGCCTTGGGGAAGGTTCTCTATGAGATGGTCATTGCGGACGTTGCCGTAGATAAGGCGCGGCTCTCCGGTGATCATGGAGTGGATTATCAGCGAGCCATACTCCACGCTGCGCTCCAGCGGGAAGCTCTCCCCAGCAAGCAGCTTGCGGCGGGTGCTCTGATACTCCTTGAGGTTCTCCTCGCTGCGCCTTATGTACTCATCTACCGGAACATCGTACTCCTCTATCAATTCCTCCTCTCTGAGGAAGTAGGGGGTGTACTCGGCGTTGTGCTCGCTAGATTCGGTCACAAAGTAACCGAGGTGGCGCATAAGCTCGAAGCGTACCTTGTCTCTGGCGTAGATCTTGGGGTCATCCATCGCCTTAAACAACAGCGGGTAGGCATCTTCCCCATCCACTTCGAGGCGGGTCATCCAGGCGATGTGGTTTATCCCCAAGCACTCATAGAGCAACTTCTCACAGGCAACTCCGATGTAGGAGGATATCTCCTGCGCCGTGTAGGGCACACTGTGGCACAACCCCACCACCTCTATCTCCGGGAATGCCTCATAAAAAGCCCAAACAAGCATGCTCATTGGGTTGGTGTAGTTAAGGAGAACAGCTTCCGGGCAAAGCTCTCTCATATCCTCGCCCAGACTCAGCATGAAAGGTATCGTCCTCAAGCCCCGGAAGATCCCCCCGATACCCAAAGTGTCAGCGATGGTCTGCTTGAGACCGTACTTCTTGGGGATAGAGAAGTCCAGCAGAGTCGCCTCGTGCATCCCGATCTGGACCATGTTTATGACGAAGTCCGCGCCTTCGAGGGCTCCGCGCCGATCGGTGTGCTCTTCCACCCTGGCACCGGCTCCGAGCTGCTCAGAGGTCCAGCGGGCCATCATCCCGGCGGTCTGCAGGCGCTCGGGGTCTATATCGTGCAGGGAGATGGTTGCTCCGTGCAACTCAGGGAACTCGAATATGTCGGTGAGCAGGTTCTTGGTGAAGACCACGCTCCCTGCTCCAATGAACGCTATCCTGGTAGTCATAACCTCCTCAGATCCGTACTTTCTCGAACTCCGGCAGCCAGTGAGCCTGCGCCTCCAGCATCTCGTCCACCATCGAGTGGATCTGGGGCAGGGTACAGACGGCGGCTGTCAAGGGGTCCATCATCACCGCGTGGTGTACCGCCTCGACGCTTCCGGTCAGCGCTGCTTCCATAACCAGCTCCTGCACGTTGATGTTGGTGCGGTTCAGGGCGGCAAGCTGGGCGGGCAGTTTTCCGACCCTGGTGGGCTGGATGCCGCTCCCGTCAACCAGGCACGGCACCTCGACGCAGCAGCCTTCGGGAAGGTTTTCGATCAGGGAGCGATTGGGCACGTTGCCGTTGATGCTTAGGGGCCTGTTCGTTTCTATAGCCTCCATGATGTACGAGCCGTACTCGGGGGTGCGGTGGGACGGGACATCCGCGGCTTTCCACCACTCTTTGCGCTGGGACTCTTCGAGTGCGCTCTGGCAGTGGCGCAGATACCCTCCGGTACGCCCGAAGTCGAACCACCCATCGTTCTCGTTGTCGAAGAGAGGAATCAACTCCTCCTCGACCATCCGCTCGCTCTTGCGGAAGTACGGCACGTACTCGCTGGCGTGTCCGCTGGACTCGGTGACGAAGTAGCCCAGAGAGCGCATGAGCTCGATCCTCACCGGCTCCTGATGGTAGATATCCTCTCGCCCGGCGGCTTCCTTTATGGCAGGGTAGAGATCGTGCTTCCCGAGACGGAACTGCAGGAAGAAAGCCTGGTGGTTGATCCCGGCGCACAGGAAATTGACCTTGTCGTAAGGCACTCCAACCCATCCCGCCAGCATCTCGGAAGTACCCTGCACGCTGTGGCACAGCCCCACGTGCGGACGGCCCATAGCCCTGTCCACCGCCCAGCAGTTGGCCGCCATCGGATTGACGTAGTTCAGAAGAAGTGCATCCGGCGCAAGCTCATCCATCTCCCGGCACAGTTCCAGCAAGACCGGGATGGTTCGCAGGGCACGGAACACACCCCCCGGCCCTAGAGTATCGCCCACGCACTGCTCGACCCCGTATCTCTTGGGAATCTCGATGTCCAGCTCGTAGGCATCGAGTCCGCCCTGCTGGAAGGTGGTTATCACGTAGTCGGCGCCGCGCACCGCCTCCCGCCGGTCGGTGGTAGCCTCCACCCGAGCCGCAAGATCCCGGCTCTGGACGATACTTTGGACCAGGTTTCGAGCCTGCTTCAATCTCGCTGGATCTATATCCATCAGCGAAATGGTGCTCTCCTGTAGCGCAGGCGCGAGCAGGATGTCGCTGCACAGGTTGCGGGTAAACACGAGGCTTCCCGCCCCGATCAGTGCGATATTGGCCAATACAACCCCTTTCTAGAGATTAGTCTGCTACTTCAAGCCGGTGCTGGCGATGCCCTGGACGAAGTAACGCTGGAACAGAACGAAGATGATCAGTATCGGGATGATAGAAACTAAAGCCATGGCCATGAGGTAGGGCCAGTTTGTACCGTAGGGTCCCTGCATCAGGTTCAGCCCGAGGGGAACCGTGTAGGCGTGCTGGCTCTGCAGCGCCACTATCGGCCACTCGAAGTCGTTCCAGCGCCACATGAAGGTGAAGATCACCAGCACCGCTATCGCCGGTTTGGAGAGCGGCAGGATGATCTTGCGGAAAATGGTGAACTCGCTCGCCCCATCGAGCCTCGCAGCTTCTATCAGGTCGTCGGGAATGCTCATCATGAACTGACGAACCATGAAGATCCCGAAAGCCTCGGCTGCTCGGGGGAAGACGACTCCCCAGTAGCTATCAACCCAGCCCAGCTTGCTGATGATGAGAAACTCGGGGACGATGATGGCTTGGATCGGGATCATCAGGGTGCTGAGCATCGCAAAGAAGATGATGTCCCGCCCCCAGAATTTGTATTTGGCGAAGGTGTATCCTGCAAGCAGGTTGATAAACACGGTGATTATCACCGCGATGATCGCGATCGCAAAAGAGTTGATGTACCAGTGGGTAAAGGGCATCGAGTTCCAGGCTTTGCTGAAGTTGCTCCACTCCCACTGGGTGGGCCACAGGTGAATCTGCCTGGAGAACACCTCACCTTTGGACTTGAGGGCGGTAGCGAACATCCAGTAGAGCGGGAAGAGCATGACCAGCGCGCCGATAGCGGCCACGATCCAGCGGATAGTGTCGGATGCCCTGCTCGCGCCTGATGCTTTGCTAAAGCGTTTGGCACCTGTCATATTCATAAAAACTCTCCCCACCGCTAGTAAGTTGACTCGCCCTGGCGGGAGATCCGCCACTGCACTACCGTGAAGATCAGGATAAGCAGATAAACGACTACTCCCATCGCACAGGCGTATCCCAGGTCCGAGTTCTGAAATGCCTGCTCGTAGATGTACTGGACGAGCACCGTGGTCGAGAATCCGGGACCGCCACCGGTCATTACATAGACTATGTCAAAGACTTTAAAAGAGAAGATGACGTTGATTATGAGTATCAAAAACGTCGTGGGCTTAAGAAGCGGCCAGGTTACGTGCCGGAACTGTCCCCAGACGGTAGCGCCATCAACCTTCGCGGCATCGTAGTACATGCTGGAGATTGACTGGAGCCCGGCGAGGTAGATCACCATGCAGAAACCCACCCGGATCCAGAGCGTCATGATGATCAGGGTAGGCATCGCCCAGGTAGACGATGAGAGCCAGTGAATAGTGCCCACCCCAAACCTGCCCAGCACCTCGTCAACGATTCCGTAGTTGTCGTTGAAGAGCCACTCACCAACCAGGGCGACTACCACGCCGGATATAACCACCGGCATGAAGTAGATGCTGCGCAAAAGACCGCGAGCCGGAAGCTTCCGGTTGAGCAGCAGCGCGACGGCAAGGCCGAGCACCATACTGGTGGGTACCGTGCCTATGGTGTATACGACGGTGTTGCGCAGCGATTGCCAGAACTGATGGTCGTGGACCATCTCCGAGTAGTTCGAGAATCCGTTGAACTGGGAGGTGCCGATCAAACTCCACTGGTGAAAGCTCACGTAGAAAGCGAACAGCAGCGGAATAAACATGAAGACGGCGAAGACAAGCAGGTTCGGCGTGATGAAGATGTATGGGATTATGCGTTTCTGGTGTCGGCTCCACCAGCCTGCCTGCTTCTGCGGCGGTCTGTTAGAGCGGGTTGGTTGCTCGTTTTGTCGAAGAGCGGTTTCCACACCACTCTCTCTGGAACTGAAACCGAGCCCGGGCCTCTCAGCCACTGAGGACGCTCCGTATCCCGCTCGCGATGTTCTTCGCCGTTTTCTCCGGCGACTGGCTTGAGGTAAACATCAGGTCGAGCTGATCTTCCAGCTTGCTCTCGATATTCTGGAAGGAATTGAACGTTTCCACCGACACCATGTCCTGCGGTATCGTCTTCGACTGCTGGACGAAGCGGTTCATCGTCTCGGGGCGGTAGGGGTAATTGAGGCCCTCCTTCACCAGGCTCTTGCGAATCGGGATGAACTGCGAGTTGGTGCAGAAATACTTCATGTTCTTCTTATCCACGACAAACTTGATGAAGTCTGCTGCGACGTCCGGGTTCTGGCAGTCCTTGGTTATGGTCAGAGCGTTTCCGCCGAGGTCTGAGGCCAGACCTTTGTCCCGGATCATGTAGGTCGCATCCCACTCCGAGTCCTTCATGTTGTCCTTGAGATAGGCCATCATCCAGTCGCCGTGGAGCATCATCCCCACGGTTCCGCTGGCGAAGAGATCCGCCGCAGTCGTACTCTGGGTTTGCTTGACCGTGTTGTCGGGCGGAATAAGGCCCTCCTCAAACCACTTCTTGGTCCACGCGAGAGCCTCTATACCAGCCGGGCTGTCTATCGCGGGCTTTTTCAAGTCATTACTGAGGAGCTTGCCTCCATGCTGGTAGAGAACCGGCAACCAGCGATATCCGGTCGTGGGTCCCTGGAAACCAAACGAGAAAGCGTACTTGGCACCGGTCTCGTTCTTGACCCTGTGAGCTATCTTGGTGAAGTCATTCCAAGACCAGCCCTGCTGGGGGCTCTTTGGGAAATTGCTGATTCCGAGTTGTTTGAAATACTTCTTGTTGTAGAAAACACCGAAGGTATCGGTGTGATGCGGCAGGGCGTACGGCTTGCCTTTGTAGCTGATCGCCTGCCAGAACTGCGGCTCGAACGCGCTGGAATAGCCTTTTGGTATATAAGGCGAGAAATCCACCAGCGCCCCCTGCGACTTGTATATTCCCACCTGCTGCCAGGTTATCCGCTGGATGTCGGGAGCCTTGCCACCGGCCAACCGGGTCTGGAACCACTCGTTGAAGTCGCCGTTGGGGACGATCTGCACGTTGATGGAGACGTTCTTGTGCCTGGCTTCGTATTCCTTTGCCAGATGCTTAAAACTGTGCGTGTCGCTCGGGATATTCCAGGTAAAGAAGGTAAGGTTGACCTTGCCGTTCGAGCCCTGGCTTCCTCCGCCGCATCCGGCGAGACCCAGAGCAGAGGCTCCGGCAAGGGCTCCTCCACTCACCTTCAGAAAGTCTCTCCGGCTGTACGTGCGGGTGTCGAATATCTTCACACCTTCCTCCTTTCCTGCTACCCTCTTCGGTAATGATATGAGTAACTTTTTCGTAAATCTTCCGGAAATGGGCCGAAATATTCCCGTATACTAAGGTTCAGGGTGGTAGACGAGAGCGTCAAGGCTGATCTCGATGAGGTACCGGGATTCAGGATCTGGTACGGATGGCCGCCTGCTTCCATGCCCCCGCACTGGCACGATCAGGTAGAGATCAACTACGCCGTCGGGGGGAGCCTTACTTACCTGCTCGCCGGGTCGGTGGTCGAGGTTCCACCCGAGAGGTTGTCGCTGTTCTGGGCCGGGATGCCGCACAGCGTCGTGAACAAGACCGGGATAGAGATGTTCTACTGGATCTACGTGCCGCTGGTGTGGGTCCTGCGCCTGGGACTGCCAAACCCGTTCATGAGGCGCCTGATGACCGGCGATCTGATCGTTGACGCCGATCCTCTGGAGGCGGATCGCGCAACGCTCGACCGGTGGAGCGATGAGCTGCCCGATGCAGACCTCAGCCGCAGACACCTGATCATCCGGGAAGTCGAAACCCGATTGATCAGGTTCGCGCTGGCCCAGAAGAGCGAGGACAACAACGATCATGCCACCTATGAAGAGGGGCCGGTGCAGAAAGTCAGTGAGATGGCCCGCTTCATCGCCGAAAACTACGCGAGGCCACTACGACCGGGCGACATAGCCCGGCACGTCGGGCTCCATCCCAACTACGCGATGACTCTATTCCGGCAGCACTGCGGGATGACCCTGAACACCTACCTCACGCGGCTCCGCGTCTGTCAGGCGCAGTACCTGCTCATCTCTACCAACCGGGATGTCTCGCAGATCGCATTCGATACCGGTTTCGGCTCCATCAGCCGTTTCTACGAAGCCTTCAAGGCGATGGGCGGACATACACCCCGGCAATACAGGATGCAATCCGCTCCGTGGGAATATGGGCCGAGATCCCCGTTCAACCCGTGCTCCGACTCACTCCCTGGCTAGGGTGATATCAGGAGCGTCCTGCTCTCGGTATAGAACTGCCTGGCAGCCAATCCCTGCTCCCTGCTAGATCCTATCCCCGATCCCTTCGAACCACCGAAGGGGGTATGGTAATCCACCCCGGCGGTGGAGGCGTTGACCCGCACCAGGCCTGCTTCCAGCCGCTCTCCTATCGTCATCGCCTCTTCCAGATCTTCGGTGAACACAGCAGCGGCAAGCCCGTAGCGCACTTCGTTGGCAATCTTTACCGCTTCTTCTGCCGAGGAAGCCCGAAGCAGCGTGCTCACGGGGGCAAAGACCTCTTCTTTTGCCAGAATGCTTCCGCGATCCTCGATCTCTACCAGCGTGGGAGCGAGATAGAATCCTTCTCCGTCGAGAGATTGACCTCCCGTTAGCTTCCTGCCTCCCCCTTTTTCGAGGGCTTCTAAAGCCGAGGCGCGAGCTTCGTCTTCGATCAGAGGTCCCACCTGGCAGCTTTCCTGCTCCGGATCAACGACCCCCATCTGCTCTACCGCCGAGATGAGCCTCTCGCGCAACTCCTCATATACGGAGTCCTCGACGATGACGCGGCTGGTGGCGGTGCACTTCTGCCCGGCGTAACCCATCGCGGCGTAAGAGATGGTTTTGGCCGCCCGATCCAAGTCGGCATTAGCCAGAACGATCGAGGGGTTTTGCCCGCCCATCTCGCACTGCACCCGCGCTCCCCTACCCGCAACTTCTCTGGCAACGCTTTTGCCTACCCCGGCAGATCCCGTGAACGATACAGCAGCCACCTCTGGATGCTTTACCAGCGGCTCTCCTGTCTCCGCATCTCCCAGAGCAAGCTCGAAGGTTCCTTCTGGCAGGTATTTGTCTGCGATCTCCTTTATCCGGTGGGCTATCGCGGTAGCCTGGGGAGCGGGCTTCAGAACCACGGTGTTGCCGTAGCCGAGCGCGGGGGCGGCCTTCCACAGAGGAATAGCTATCGGGAAGTTCCAGGGAGTGATAAGCGCGCACACTCCCAGAGGGTATCTGCGAGCTATCAGCCAGTCTTTGGAAGATGTGCTCGCCGGATAGGTTTCGCCATCCGGGGCGAGGACCATCTGGGAGTAGTAGCGCAGGATGGAGATAGCTCTTCTTACCTCGCCATGGGCCTCGGTTACGGGCTTTCCTACCTCCCGGACTACGAGGCTAGAGATCTCCTCAAAGAGCTGCTCTATCTCATCGGCTATGTTGCTCAGCGCAGTGCCACGCGAAAGGGCGGTCTGCTCGCGCCACTCGGGGAAGGCTCTGTGCGCGCGGGATACAGCTTCCTCGACGCCTTGCTCTCCCGACTCCTCGTACTCCCCGATCACCTCCGAAGGTTTGTGCGGGTTGATGCTCTTGAACGCCAACGGGCAACCTCCTCTTCGTTGTTAGCGGCTTGTCCTTTCACCGCGCTTCTCCCAGCCTTCCGCGAACAGGTTGAAGTGCACGTCCTGCTTGGGATGGGCCTCTACCACCGACTCGTCGAGTTCGACGCCGAGGCCCGGACCGCCGGGCAGCGGGAAATACCCGTCCTCGACCTCCGGCAGGCCTGGGGCCGTCTGCTTGACCCACGGATCGGCGAAGTCGTTGAAGTATTCCTGGATCTTGAAGTTCGTGGTCGAGGCTGCCAGATGGAGCGCCGCTGCGGTGTTGATCTGACCTCCCACGTTATGCGGAGCCATCGTCACGTAGTAGCAGTCGGCCCAGGCGGCGAGCTTCTTGGTCTCAAGAAGGCCCCCGATGTGGCTTATATCCGGCTGTATGACGTCCGCGGCCTGCAGCTCGAAGAGCTCCCGGTACTCTATCCTCTGGTGGATGCGCTCGCCGGTAGCGACGGGAATGCCGACCTTGTCCGTGACTTTCTTCAAGGCTTTGAGGTTCGTCGGTGGCACCGGCTCCTCGGCCCAGCTTATCCCGTAAGGTTCAAGCATACGTACCATCTCAACTGCTGTGGCGGGCGAGAAGCGGCCGTGCATCTCCAGCAGGATCTCCCGTTCCGGCCCTATGGCGTCGCGCACCGCCTCCACCAGCCCCACGGTCTTCAGCTTCTCCTCGCGCTCCAGCTCGTAGTGCCCGGGGCCGAACGGATCTAGCTTCATGGCCCTGTAGCCTCGCTCGACGACTTTTCTGGCCGCCTCGTGGAACTCTTCGGGCTCCCGCTCGACCCGGTACCAGCCGTTGGCGTAGGCTTTGATCTTCTCGCGGACCGGCCCGCCGAGCAGGTTGTAGACGGGCTGGTCAAGGGCCTTGCCCACGATGTCCCAGCACGCCGTCTCGAAGGCGGCGATGCCGCTGCTCATCACCTCTCCCGCTCTGGAGAAGTCGTCGCGGCCCATCTTCTTCACCAAATTTTCGATCCGGAAGGGATCGTGGCCTATGACGTGGCGCGGGGCGGCCTCGTTTATGTATCCCAGCAGCGCCTCGGTGTGGTTGACCATCCTGGCTTCGCCCAACCCCGAAAGTCCCTCGTCGGTGTGCACCCGCACGATGGTCAGGTTCCGCCATTCGGTGCCGACCACGAAGGTTTCTACGCGGGAAATCTTCATACAACCTCCTTCTCTACGGCGGGTATGCCCGCAAAGTTCACATCTTCTGCGGTAGCCACGGCCTCCGGGTAGTAGCGTCTGAGCATCGAGAGCCCGATCTCCGCCCGCCTGACCCTCTCATGGCCCAGAGCTATCGCCGTGGGCTCCAGGTGCGTCCCCGAGGGGTAGATGTTCGGGGCGTTCCGCAGACCGAACTTCACGAACACCGGCGAGCAGACGCGCACGAGCTCCGGTATCTCGTAGTGCCTGACGAACCCGCCGAAGTCGTCGGGCACCTCCACGTAAACGTCCAGCGGCAGACTCGTCGCCGCCCGGATCGCCGCGAGCTGTCCCAGCGAGAGGTCCGTCGGGACGTTGTACGTATCGGCTCCGAGTTCCTCCATCGCCCTCACCGCCGCGGCGTTGGCCGCCGAGAGCTGCACCGAGACCTTGACCACGAGATCCTGTGGAAGCTCGCCTCTGGCTTTGAGGTCCCGGAGCACGCGCAGGAGTCCCACGTCCGCGACCAGCACGCCGCGCAACCCGAGGTCCACGCCCCGCAACACATCCTCCAGCGCGTAGGCGAGCTGATCCTGGCCCCGGTGCTGGGCACCGAGCACCTTCCCGGCAGCCGAGCCCGCAGCCGCCCCGGTCTCCCAGGATGCCCTGGGACCGACGAACAGCGAGAGCTCTATCTGCGTCTCGCGTGCCATGTGGCACATCTCCAGAATCTCCGAGTCCGTGAGCAGCATGATCCCGGACCCCTGCGAAACCCGGTGGATGTGGACCTCGCGCCTTCGCGCCTCATCCAGCACCGCCTCCAGAACCCGCGGCCCCTCCACGCTTGGGATCTCCACCCGGTACTGCGCCCCATCGGGAAACCGCTTTTCGGAGTCGAGCAGTTCTCCCGGATCCCGTTCCGGCAGCCCGAGCCCGAACAGCATCTCTCTCGCCCTCACGCCTCCTCCTTCACGTAGTAGTAAAGCTCTCCCGGACGCAGGAGATGATAGTGGCGGTCCGGGTTGCGCTCGTAGAGATAGTCAACGAAGTACGCCGGGTTCTCGGTGTTCGGCGGGATGAGATCGTAGTGCGTCGGGATCGTCATTCTGATGTCGAGCGTCTCGGCAAGTTCGGCCACCTCGCGAAATCCAGTGTTCCCCACTATGTCCTGGGCAGTACGGAAGTAGTCGCGGCCGTTGATCGGCATGAACACCACATCAATATCCCACCGTCTCAGCGTGTCGAGCAGACCGTCGTAGATAACGGTGTCGCCGGAGTGGTAGACGGTTATGCCGTTCCACTCGATAACGTAGCCGAGATAGGAATATCCGCGCTCGGGATCGTACTCCAACCCGGTGTGCGCAGACGGGATGGCCGTAACGCTGGCTCCCCCGACCGTAAATTTCCTGTCCACCTCGGGGATCTCGGTTCGCTCCGGTTCTATGCCGGCCTGGGAGAGGTCGCAGGTGTGCGGCGCGTAGAAGCGTGCCTCCTGAGAGGACTTCGCCAGAGGCCCTAGCGTCTGTGGGTCGAAGTGGTCTATGTGGACGTGGCTGATAAGCACGCCTGCGGCGTTGGTGATATCTGCGGGGTCCACGGGTGGCGGGAAGTTGCGTTCTATGTGCCCTCCCGAGCCGTCGTTGTCGGTGAGATATGGGTCTACGTAGATCGCGCCTTCCGGTCCCCTGATAATGACCCCTGCCTGCCCCAGCCCATAGAAGCCCAGGCTGTTTGGCTGGACTTCGAGTTTGTCTACGCGCTCGACCAGGCTCCCGCTCCGTGGTGACACTTCCCTCATTCCTCCTTTCCCGAACCAGACTCCAGTATTATCTGGTGTTATCCGGGCCCGCCCTCTCTCATGGTTGGTTATCGTACCAATTTGCAGAATCCGCGTACGTTGAAATCCGCTTCCGACAGGGACTCACTCTGTATTGACGTGCATCTGCGCATAGAGGCGTCTGAAAGCGAGCGGCGCCATGCCCTCGTGTCGCCTGAAAATCCTGCGAAAGTACCGCACGTCTTTGAATCCGCAAGCCCGAGCTATCTCTTCGACGTTGCGATCGCTCTCGATCAGCATCCTGCGCGCGTGCCGGACGCGGCGCCAGTGTATCGCCTGGGTAGGAGTGCGTTTGTACGCCTTGCGGTACACCCGTCCGAGATAATCCGGGTTGCATCCGAGGTTATCCGCCAGAACCGAAGTACACAGCGATGGCGCATGAAAGTGCGTGCGGATGTATGCGTCCGCCCTTCCTGCCAGAACGGCAGCGTTGTTCTCAAGAGCGTTTTTCGCCGGTTCGGAGCCGGACACCTCACAGAGCATCAACATCACCAGCAGGCTCGCCGATACAGGGCGCAGCCCCCCTTCCTCCTGGTCATCCAAAAAACGCCGGAATACCTCCGAGAGATGGTTCGGTCGGCTCACCGTCGCGTGCTGCGGGACAGATATCACCCGCTCCGTCACCCTGTCCCGCCCATCCTCGATGACGAAATGCACCCAGTAGAAAGAGAGGTCAGACGGGTACGGCCTCGTCCCCACATGCCTGCGCCCCGGCCACAAGAGCAGCGATTGTCCGGCCTCTACCTCAAAGACTCGCTCCTCCTCCCGGATCCCCAGTGCTCCCTCGCGAACGAAGATCAACTCGTGCGATCCGATCACGCGGTCTGGATGTACTCCCTCTCCCCGCGAGACGAACAGACCGGCGTTTTCCGCCCTGAGAGGCAAACCAGTATTCAACTCCAGCGACCGCGCCACCCTCCGCTAACCTCCTCTGAAACCTCGGAATCGTACCCTTTTTCTACGCGATTATCACGTTGATTGCAAGCGAGAAGCGGAACAAAATAGCGCCGAATTGAATGCAAGTGACCAGACACGGCTTGAACAAAAGCTCTGGCAAGCTTGGTGTAGGCAACCGCATAGGAGAAAAGACTGATATGCAGAGCCTGGCCTTACTCCAGACCACCAAGGTTTCCGTCAGCCAAAGCTGGGTGGATTACCTGATCATCGGTATCTACTTCGTTTTCGTGCTGGGGATAGGTGCCCTTTTGAGAAAGCGGATGCGCTCCTCGGAGGATTACTTCCTCGCCGGACGCTCGCTGCCTAGCTGGGTTACGGGGCTTGCTTTCCTCGGAGCGAATCTCGGTGCGCTGGAAATTCTCGGTATGGGAGCCGGGGCTGCGGAGTACGGGATCATGCAGGCCCATTTCTACTGGATAGGCGCCATTCCGGCGATGGTGTTCGTGGCGCTGTTCATGATCCCCTTCTACTATGGAAGCCGGGTGCACTCGGTACCGGGCTACCTCAAGCGACGTTACAACGAAGCTACCCGTGGGTTCAATGCCATTTTGTTCGCGATCTTCATGATCCTGATGAGCGGGATCAACATGTACGCGATGGCGATAGTGTTCAAGCTGCTTCTGGGGTGGTCCATAACCGGAAGCATCCTGCTCTCGGCGGCGATCGTTCTGGCATACGTCCTTCTGGGCGGGCTCTCCTCTTCGATCTACAACGAGGTTTTGCAGTTCTTCCTCATAACGCTCGGTCTCATTCCGTTGGTCGGCATAGGTCTGATGGACTCGGGAGGATGGTCAGGACTAAAACAGAGAGTGGGCAAGCCAGGATTCTTCCACCTGTGGGCTGACACGGGAAGCACCCACAACCCGATGGCCGTCCACTGGTACGCGATAGTCCTGGGTTTGGGGCTGGTAGTCAGCTTCGGTTACTGGTGTAACGACTTCCTGGTGGTGCAGAGGGCGCTTGCCGCGGAGGATCTCGCGGCCTCCCAGCGCACCCCGATCATTGCGGCCTTCCCCAAGATCCTCTACGGCATCCTGGCCATCTTCCCCGGCCTGATAGTCCTGACGTTCCTACCGAAGTTGGGCACCACCTCGTCGGTAGCCAATTCATACAACATGGCCGTTCCTTACGCGATGGCCCACTACTTCCCGACCGGGTTGTTGGGGATAGGGCTGACCGCTCTAATGGCATCTTTCATGAGCGGGATGGCGGGCAACGTTACCGCCTTCAACACCGTTTGCACCTACGATATCTACCGCTCTTACGTGCGCGGGGATGCCTCTGATCGCCACTACCTGTACGTGGGCCGGGTTATAACCATCGCGGGGATCGTGCTCAGCATAGCCACAGCTTACGTCGTTCTGCAGTTCGCCAGCATCATGGACTACGTCCAGCTTCTGCACTCGATCTTTCTGGCTCCCCTGTTCGGTACGTTCCTGCTGGGCATGTTCTGGAAGCGGACCACCCCGTGGGGCGGCTTTGCGGGACTCTTCTGCGGAACGTTCGGCGGTCTCGGGCTCTACATACTGGAACTGCTTAAGGTCATCTCCTACGGAAGTCCCATGGCAGGCAACTTCTGGCGGGCCCTGTGGGGCTGGTTGATCTGCGTTGGGGTCACCATAATTGTCTCTCTATTCACCCAACCCAAACCAGAGGAAGAACTCAAAGGGCTTGTGTGGAGCCTGACGGAGAAGAAACAGGCCGAGAAACAGCCCTGGTACAAGAACCCCTGGGTCCTGGGTGCCCTCGCCCTCGCCATCGCCATTGTCCTGAACGTTATCTTCTTCTAGGAAAGGAAGCGGCAGTTATGTCCGGAGAAAGTGAGCACAGGACCGAAGAAGCCCTGGAACTTGGCAGTGGTCCTTCCCTGCTGATCGGGTTCTACATCTCCGCGATCTTGCTGATCTTCGGGGTGATACTCGTCCTGTACGGGATATTAGGTCCTGCGAGTCAGGCCCATAAGAGCCTGGGGATCAACGTGAATCTGTGGTGGGGCCTGTTCATGGTGTTTTTGGGCTGCGTGATCATGGGAACGAGCTGGGCTTCGCCCCGGCGTCGCGCTATCCAGCGCTCGCGGCATCCATGAAGGTGTTGCCATTTCCCCGGTGAGCCGGATCCAGGCTCTCTGCGTACCACAAGTGGTTTCGAAATCACACAGAACAAAAACGTATACTTGATAGGCGTAAAAGGAGGTACGCATGAGGGATAGAGAGATAGGTGAAGCGTATACCGTCGGGATAGACTTCGGTACAGAGTCGGGAAGGGCGGTAGTGGTTCGGGTACGGGATGGCGAGGAGCTGGCAAGCTCGGTCTGCCAGTATCCGCATGGAGTAATAGACCAGTCATTACCCGAGAGCGGCAAGACGCTGCCGCCGGAATGGGCATTGCAGGACCCGGACGACTACCTGACCGTACTGAAAACCGCTGTTCCGCAAGCCGTACAGAAAAGCGGCGTGGACCCGGATTCCATCGTCGGGATCGGGATAGATTTCACCTCCTGCACGATGATGCCTACCAGGGCTGACGGTACTCCGCTGTGCACCCTGCCCGAATGGCGGGAGGAACCGCACGCCTGGGTCAAGCTCTGGAAGCACCACGCCGCCCAGCCGCAGGCGGATGAGATCAACGATCTGGCCGAGAAAACCGGGCAACCCTGGCTCGCGCGCTACGGGGGCAAGATATCCTCGGAGTGGTTCTTTGCGAAGACGCTCCAGATCCTCGAAGAGGCTCCCGAGGTCTACAGAAACGCCGACCGCCTCATCGAAGCGGGTGACTGGCTGATCTGGCGCCTCTGCGGTGTCGAGACCCGCAATACGTGCACGGCCGGATACAAGGCCATCTACCAGGACGGCTACTTCCCGGACAACGAGTTCCTAAAAGAACTGCATCCAGAGCTGGAAGGCGTTGTAGATAACAAGATGAAGCGGGAGCTTCTGCCCCTGGGCGCGAAAGCCGGCGAGCTCACCGAGGAAGCAGCTCGCTGGATGGGTCTCAACCCGGGGATTGCGGTAGCCGCAGCGAACGTAGACGCCCACGTGTGCGTGCCTGCGACGGGAGTTACCGGGCCGGGCCGGATGGTCCTGATCACTGGCACGAGCAACTGCCACCTGATGGTCAGCGAGCATCTCGGAGAGGTGCCGGGAATGTGCGGGGTGGTCGAAGGCGGAATCATCCCCGGTCTCTACGGCTACGAGGCCGGCCAGAGCGGAGTCGGAGACATCTTCGGCTGGTTCGTCAAACACGCGGTGCCTCCCGAGTACCACGAGGCCGCCCGGAAAGCCGGGACCGACCTGCACAGTTATCTCGAATCCGAGGCGGCCAAACAGAAACCCGGGGAGCACGGCCTGCTGGCACTCGACTGGTGGAACGGCAACCGCTCGGTACTGGTAGACGTCAGTCTGAGCGGCCTGCTCGTCGGGGCGACGCTGGCGACCAGGGCACCGGATATCTACCGGGCGCTCATCGAGTCCACCGCCTACGGCACGCGCATCATCATCGAGGCTTTCGAGGAGAGCGGCGTGCCCGTCAACGAGCTGGTCATGGCCGGGGGCCTCCTCAAAAACGAGCTGCTCATGCAGATCTACGCCGACGTTACCGGCTACCCGCTACACGTCATAGGCAGCGAGCAGGGACCGGCGCTCGGGAGCGCCATGCACGCAGCCGTCGCCGCAGGAGTCTACGAGAATATCCAGGCGGCGGCGGAGAAGATGGGCAAGGTGCGCGAGAACGTCTACCATCCGATCGAGGAGAACCAGCGCACCTACGATACGCTCTACCGCGAGTACCGGACCCTGCACGACTACTTCGGCCGCGGGGAGAACGACGTGATGAAGCGGTTAAAGGCCATTCAGAGACAGACCAAGGAAGGGAGCCGTGAAGCTACAAGCCTTACGTGAGGAGGTAGCCAGCCTGCACCAGGAGCTGCCGCGCAACGGCCTGGTCGCGTGGACCAGCGGGAATCTGAGCGGACGAGATGCCGACTCGGGCCTCGTGGTTATCAAGCCGAGCGGCCTGAAGTACGGGGAGCTTACGCCGGAGTCTATGGTGATCGTCGACCAGGACGCAAAGCTCGTCGAGGGCGAGTACAAGCCGTCCTCGGATACGGCCTCGCACTGCTACATCTACCGCCAGATGCCGGAGGTTGGCGGAATAGTACACACCCACAGCCCCTACGCGACCGCCTGGGCTGCGGTGGGAAAGGAGATCCCCTGCTTCCTCACCGCGATGGCGGACGAGTTCGGGGGCCCGATACCCTGCGGCGGCTTCGCCCCGATAGGCGGAGAGGAGATCGGACGTGAGGTCGTCCGGACGCTCGAAGGACAGACCTCGCCGGCGGTCGTGATGCAGAACCACGGAGTCTTCGCCGTCGGGAAGTCTCCGGAGGAGGCGATCAAAGCCGCAATCATGTGCGAGGACGTGGCGCGGACGAGTTTTCTCGCGACGCAGCTCGGGACGCCCGTGCCGCTCTCTGACAAAGACATCGCGAGGCTCCACAAACGCTACACCACAGAGTACGGCCAGTAATCTAACCACCGGGAGGCAAGATATGGCGGGGAAACCGAAGATAGGGCTGCTCGGGATCATGCAGGCCCTCTACGATGAGATGCTACCGGGCATCACCGAGCGGCAGGCAGGCTACGCGAAGGAGGTCGCTTCACACCTCGGCGACGTCGCCGAGGTGCACTTCCCGAGACCCGCCCGCTCCCGGCAAGACATCGAGGAGATAGTGGAGAGCTTCGAGCGGGAGAAGCTCGATGGGATCATGATCGTCATGCTCACCTACGGCCCTGCGATGCGCGCGACCCGCGTCCTGGCGAACACGAAACTACCCTTGATGCTCGCCAACATCCAGCCCGAACCCCACGTCACTGCGGAGTGGGACATGGGGGACATGACCTACAACCAGGGAGTCCACGGGGCGCAGGACACCGCGAACGCGCTCGTCAGGGCCGGAGTGCCCTTCCGGGTGGAGAGCGGGGACTGGCGATCTGATGAGTTCAAGACGGCCTTCGAGAACTGGGCGCGGGCTGCGGCGGCGATCACCGCCTGGCGGCGGCTCAGGGTCGCCATCTTCGGCTACGCGATGAACGGCATGGGCGACATCCGGGTGGACGAGACGGCTATGCTGCGCGAGCTGGGTCCGGAGATCAACTTCCTCCCCACCGGCGACATCTACCGCGCGATGCAGGAAGTCCCTGCTGAACAAGTCAAAGCCGCCATGGGCGAGGAAGACCAGCTCTTCGAGATCGACGATGCGCTGGACGGTGAGGAGCGCGAGGATTCCGTGCGGATGCAGCTCGCCATCAAGAGGGTTCTGGACTCCGGCGGGTACGGGGCCTACTCGACACACTTCGACGCCATCGGGGAGGATGGGCGCTTCTCCCGGCTGCCCTTAGCCGCCGCCTCGAACCTGATGGCCGAGGGCTACGGGTACGGCGCCGAGGGAGACGCCTGCAGCGCGGCACTCGTATCGGCAGGACACATCCTTGCAGATGTCGCCCATTTCACCGAGATGTACGCCCTGGACTTCGAGCGGGATGCTGTTTTGATGAGTCACATGGGCGAGGGAAACTGGCGGGTTGCAAGAAAAGACGAGAAGCCCCGCCTCATCCACAGAGAGCTCGGGATCGGCAGACTCGGGCCGCCGCCCACGGTTCTGTTCCGCATCCAGCCCGGCCCCGCCACCATCGCCTCGCTCGCCCCGCTCTCCGACGGACGTTTTCGCCTCGTTGTCTCCGAAGGCGAGGTCATAGACAGTGAAGTGTTGCCAGCTCTCGAAATGCCCTACGGTTTCTTCAGGCCGGAGTCAGGCGCCAGAGAATGCCTCAACGGCTGGCTCGAAAACGGCGGCACCCACCACGAAGTCATGACCCTGGGAACACACGCCGAACGTTGGCGTTTGTTCGCCAAATTGCTGGGCATCGAGTTTAGCCAGGTTTAGGAACGAACTTCCGCCGAGCATGTAACGCTTATTAGAGTTTGATCGTTGGCCGGATCTCCAGGATCCGGTCGCGTATAGATGTGCCCGGGCGAATCTCCACAACCACTTTGAAGTCGGAATCGTACCCTTTTTCTACGTGATTATCGTATTGTGCTCCCGCAGAACCGTATCACAATAGAAATGATCGAACCGGGTGATAGACGTCGAAGATTACACGCACAGGAGAGGAATGAGTGGAGAGGGACACGCGGGAGAACGCCAGTTCAGCCGCAGGGATTTCCTGAAGCTTGCCACCACCGGTGTTGCCGGAGTTGGTCTCATGGGGACGGCGGGCTGCGGAGGAGAAGGAAGCAGCAGTCAGAGCAACGGCAAGGTCAAGCTGCAGTGGTGGGATTACTGGAGCATTCCGAGCCAGGTCAAAGGCCAAAAGGCTTTGCTAAAGCGTTACATGAAAACGCATCCCGCTGTCACGGCGATCGATACTCAATACGTTCCCTTCGCGAACATGGATCAGAAGCTGTTGCAAGGCGCAATTGCCGGAAAGGTGCCGGATATTGCGCAGATCGACGACGCATCACAACAATCTCTGGCCGCGACAGGTCTATGCGCCGACATAACAGATCAGATTAAATCTTGGGGGCAGGTCAACGAGTTCCTCAAAGCTCCCTGGGAGATCTGCAGATTGAACGGCAAATACTATGGTGTACCGTGGACAAGCAACTGTCTTGTGCTCTGGTACGACAAGGATGCCCTCAAAAAGGCCGGGGTAAAACCACCCAAAGACTGGGGCGAACTCAAGGAAGCGGCCAGGAAGCTCACTACCAGCAAACGTTCTGGTCTGGCGTTGAGCGCCATTCACAGCGAGGAAGGGACCTTCCAGTGGTTACCCTTCCTGTGGCAATCCGGTGCGGACATCCCGAACATAGACAGCCCGGGAGGCAGGGCCGCTCTGCAACTATGGGTTGACATGTTCAGAGATGGCAGCATCTCGCACGGCGCTTTGAACTGGACCCAGCCGGACGTCGCGGAACAATTCATACACCGCCGCACGGCCATGATGATCAACGGCCCCTGGGAGATCCCATCTGTCAAAGAGGGCGCCCCTGACCTCAACTGGGGTGTTGCTCTGCTGCCAAAAGGCAAACAACGCGCTTCCATCTATGGCGGAGAGAACCTCATGATAACCACCGGCAGCAAATATCCAGGTACTGACTGGGACTTGATCCGCTGGATCAAGGAGCCAGAAAACGACAAGTTCTTTCAGAAATTGACCGGTAATCTACCCAGCCGCAAGAGTGAGCTGAGCGAGGATTACTGGCAGAAGGATCCGGTACGAAGCGTGTTCGCTCAGCAGCTTCTGGTGGCCAAGCCGAGGGCCTACGGACCCAAGTACGCCCAGATCTCAAACGTCATCCAGGATGCAATGCAATCGGCGATTACCGGTCAAAACTCGGTAGCAGTGGCGTTATCCCAGGCACAGAAGGAGATAACCCCGCTGCTACCAGAACCGATGAGGAAGAAGTAGCTATGGTTACCCAGAACAGAAACCCGGCTCGACTCAAGGGAATATGGCGCGGCAAGGATCAGGGAAGAGTGCGCAGGCTCGGCGAATATCTCTTCGTCGCTCCCGCGGTGGTTTTTATCGTGCTGCTGATGATCTACCCCTTGATCTACAACCTCTACCTCAGCGTTCGCGATGTGAATGTGGGAACCTTTCTGTCCGGTAATGCTCCCTTCGTGGGGTTGCAGAACTACGAACAGGTGCTTGGCGACCCGACTTTTCGCCATTCGCTGCTCATCTCTTTCGTGTTCACCGGCGCCTCTTTGTTATTCCAGTTCATCATCGGCTTTGCGCTGGCATTGTTCTTCCATCGTCCCTTCCCGGGCAACGGAGTAATGCGGTCGCTTTTGCTGCTGGGTTGGCTTCTGCCCCTGGTGGTGTCCGCCAGCGTCTGGAAGTGGCTTCTGGATGGCGACTACGGTGTGGTCAACTACCTGCTGCAAAGCCTGGGTCTGGTGCACGGTCGCCAGTACTGGCTCACCAACCCCGACACAGCGCTCGGCGGCGTCATAGGAGCCAACATATGGCTCGGGATACCGTTCAATGCTGTCCTGCTGCTCGCCGGTCTGCAGGGCATCTCCGAATCGCTCTACGAGGCCGCCAAGGTGGATGGGGCGGGAGGCTGGCAGCGTTTCCGCTACATCACACTCCCGCAGATGCGCCCGGTGTCGCTTACCGTTCTGCTCCTCGGCTTCGTCTACACCTTCAAGGTATTCGACGTGATCTTCATAATGACCGGGGGCGGTCCGGCAACCGCGACTACTACGCTGCCCATACTCACCTACAACCAGACCTTCCAGTTTTTCACCTTCGGCACCGGAGCAGCAACGGCTACCTTACTGTTGATCATCTCGCTAACACTGTCCGTCGCTTATCTGTTGCTGATTCGCAGGGAGGAGGCAACCTAGTATGAGCACCCTTGGCAGCCTGCATCGCCGAGGCTACGGCAAGACGCTAGCAGGTATCCTGATCATGGCGGTGTACCTTTTCCCGGTCTACTGGATGGTGGTCACCTCCCTGAAGCCCTACAAGGAGATCTTCGCCGTTCCTCCCAAGATATTCCCCGATCCGGCGACATTCGGCCCATACATCAGCACGGTCATCAACGACCCCGACGTGCACAGGGCCATTGCTAACAGCGTGATCATCAGCGTCGGTGCCATGTTGCTCACGCTGGTTTTGGGCGTGCCGGCCGCCTACGCCCTGGCGCGTTTGCGGCTGCGTTTCACCGGGGTGGTGTTGCTCGCATTGCTGGCAAGCCAGATGCTACCGGCAATAAACCTCTCGGTGCCGCTGTTCGTCTTGTTCAAATACATCGGGCTGATCAACACCTATCCAGGGCTTATTCTGGCTGATACTACGTTCGTCCTGCCTTTCTCCATAATCATCCTGCGGCCCTTTTTCCTGGGTATACCAGGAGAGCTGGAGGACGCCGCGATGGTAGATGGTTGTTCACGGCTGGGAGCATTCTGGCGGGTGGTACTGCCGCTCGCGATACCGGGTTTGCTCACCGTAGGGGCCCTGGCGCTCGTGCTGGTTTGGGGTGAATTCGTGTTCGGTCTGACATTGACTATCTCTAATAACATGCAGCCCATCACGGTCGCCCTCAACCGGTTTATCGGCCAGTACGGTACGCAGTGGAACAAGCTCATGGCCGTCTCCACCACGGTTGCGCTGCCGGTTGTTTTGCTCTTCGCAGGGGCGCAGCGCTACATCGTCAGCGGCCTCACCGCCGGGGCAACCAAAGAATAGAGCAAGCATCACCGAGAGCCAGAAGCCCGGCTTCCAACCGAGGGTGTTTTCAATACAGCTTGAAAGGAGTAGAAAAAGAGTGCAGCACAGACCGCCTTTGATCCCTTACGACTCGTTCGCTTTCGCCGCGGAGCCTCCCGAATTCCCGGCTCGATACAGCGGCGATTACGGGAGCACCGAATACGTAACTAGGGCTGAGATCAGGAGCGAGAGCGAGCGTGGGGTCGTACTTTCCGGCGCGACAGCCAGCGGCGAACCGGTGACGATAACACTGAGCGTCGTCGCCCCTGGAGTGGTTCGGGTACTGCTGGAATGTGAGCGGGACCCGGACCGGGTAACGCTGGCAAGATATGCCCCAGACCGGGCGGTCGAAGCGTCGGTAGAAAAGTCCGGCGGTTCGGTTACGCTGGTGTCTGACGACATTGCGGTACATGTCAACCTGGATCCCTTTCACATAGCCTTCCACGGGCCGGGCGGTCGCCGCATCCTAGATCAAAACTACACCGAGACCAACGTACAGGACAATCCGACCACGCTGCCGTTCGGCTACAGCAAGCTGGATGGGCAGCGAGTAGCCTTCCACGACACCTTCACCGCCGAACCAGACGAGCACTTCTACGGCTTTGGCGAGAAGTTTACCGGCTTCGACAAGCGTGGCCAGAGGCTTGAGATGTGGCACTACGACGCCTACGGAGCACACACCGAGCGGGCCTACAAGAACATACCTTTTTTCGTAAGCACCCAGGGATACGGCATCTTCGTGGACAGCATCACCCGCGTGAACTTCGACATGGCTGCCTCGAACAACTCGACCTTCAACATCGTCGTTCCAGATACTGCGCTCGACTATTACGTGGTAGCCGGGCCGGATCCAAAGACCATAATCTCTCGTTACGCGGGGCTCGTCGGCCTGCCCACCCTGCCACCGAAGTGGGCCTTCGGGCTGTGGATGTCCTCGGGGTTTCAGCGGGACAGCTCCGAAGCCGTGCTGGAGAGAGCCCGTGCCATCCGCGACCACGACATTCCGTGCGATGTACTGCACCTCGACTGCTACTGGCAGCGCCACGGTCGCTGGTCGGAGATGCTCTGGGACAAGGAAATGTTCCCGGATCCGGAATCCATGATCCGGGAAGTCAAAGAGATGGGCTTCAAAGTTTGCCTGTGGATCAACCCCTACCTCGGCATCGAAAGCGAGCGTTTCGATGAAGCCGCAGAGAAAGGCCATCTGCTGAAGACTACAAAGAGAGAACCCTACGTGGCAGAGCTGTGGTCTGCCTTTCACCCGCCTGTGGGAATCGTGGACTTTACCAACCCGGAAGCGGTGGAGTGGTTCAAGGACCTGCTGCGACCGCTGCTGCGCCAGGGAGTGGATGTTTTCAAGACAGACTTCGGCGAAGGCGTACCGGCCGACGCGGTCGCCTACAACGGGATGAGCGGCGAGAAACTGCATAACCTCTATCCGCTACTCTACAACGATGCAGTTGCCGAAGTAACCAGGGAAGAAACCGGAAGAACCCCTCTGGTATGGGGACGCTCAACCTACGCTGGCGGGCAGCGCCACGCCGCTCAGTGGAGCGGAGACCCGAACTGTACCTACACGGCTATGGCTTCGACACTGCGGGGCGGACTCAGCATGGCGGTGTGCGGGCACGGCTTCTGGAGCCACGACATAGGTGGATTCCACCGCAAGCCCACCCCAGATCTCTACACACGCTGGGCGCAATTCGGCCTCCTCTCCCCGCTTTCCAGGGCCCACGGCATGACCACGCGCCTGCCGTGGGACTATGGAGAGGAGGCATCGC
>CADDYV010000038.1 GCA_902810695.1 Actinomycetota bacterium
CTTAGCCCGGTATCGCGGCTACGGCCCGCTCTATCTCCTCCTCTGAGTATTCGAGGTCTACGAGTTCACCGGCGAGATAACGCTCGTAGGCGCCGAGGTCGAAGTGGCCGTGCCCGCAGAGGTTGAACGCGATGACCTTCTCCTCCCCAGCTTCTTTGGCTTCGAGCGCCAGGTCCATCGCGGCCTTGATCGCGTGGTTCACCTCCGGCGCGGGCACTATCCCCTCGACCTGCGCGAATGTTACCCCGGCCTCGAACGTCGGGTTCTGCGGGTAGGCGCGGGCCTCGACGAAGCCGTGGTGGACGAGCGCGCTCAGGATCGGGGAGTCCCCGTGGTAGCGCAGGCCCCCGGCGTGGATGCCCGCCGGAACGAATGAGTGCCCCAAAGTGTACATCTTCATCATCGGGGTAGTGCCTGCGGTATCCCCGAAGTCGTAGGTAAACCTGCCCTTGGTGAGCGTCGGGCAGGAGGCGGGCTCCACCGCTACGAAGCGAGTCCTGCGGCTGCCCTTCAAGTTCTCCCGCAGAAACGGGAACGCGAACCCGCCGAAGTTGGAGCCGCCGCCCGCGCACCCGATCACGACATCCGGCCACTCCCCGGCCATCTCCATCTGCTTTATGGCTTCCTGGCCGTTCACCGTCTGGTGCAGCAGCACGTGGTTCAGGACGCTCCCCAGCGAATACTTGGCATCCTCGTTTCCCACCGCGTCCTCGACGGCCTCGCTGATGGCGATGCCCAGCGAGCCGGTCGTGTCCGGGTCCTCCGCCAGAACGTTGCGCCCTGCCTGCGTGATATCCGTGGGGCTCGCGTGGACCTGCGCCCCGTAGGTCTGCATCATCACGCGCCGGTAGGGCTTCTGCTCGTAGGAGACACGCACCATGTAGACCGTGCACTCCATCCCCATCAACCTGCACGCGAAGGCCAGCGAAGATCCCCACTGCCCCGCCCCGGTCTCGGTGGTCAGCCTGCGGACTCCCTCCTCGCGGTTGTAATAGGCCTGGGGGACGGCGGTGTTTGGTTTGTGGCTCCCCGGCGGGCTCACGCCCTCGTACTTGTAGTAGATGCGCGCCGGGGTATCCAGATACCTCTCCAGACGCCGGGCCCTGAAAAGCGGCGTCGGACGCCAGAGGGCGTAGATCTGGCGCACCTCCTCGGGTATGGGGATGTGGTTTTCGGTGGAGACCTCCTGGCGGATGATCTCCTGTGGAAAGATGGGGGTAAACGCATCCGGGCCTACCGGCTCGCGCGTTGCCGGGTGAATCGGCGGGTCGAGCTCGAACGGCAGATCCGGGACGATGTTGTACCAGCTCTCCGGCAGCTCCTTCTCGCTCAAAAGAAACTTCGTGGTCTCCACCTCGTAAAACCTCCTGCCTTCGGACATCGCTTACCAGCATACAGGCTCCGGCGCTCTAAAGACAAAAAGCGTTGCTCAGTGGCGCGCCAATCGGCGTCCGCTCTGGGTGGAAGGCGGCGTGTAGTCGAGTGCGTAGTACCGGTGAAGTCCAGCTTCCTGCTCGGCGGAGAGCTCGCCGTCGTGCTCTATGGTAGGCGCGTCCTTGACCTTCTCTTTGGTGTGTGAAATCTTGATGTAATCCCGGCCAAAAACAGCCCCTTTCAGGGGCACAAACGTCAGGCGTCGTCCGAGCATCCCCACCTTCATGCTGGCGAAGAGCGGCTCGTCGGTCTCCGAGTCGAAGTAGAAGTCCTCCACCTTGCTGAGGTACTCTCCGGCAGGGTCGAGCACGCTCTGACCGCGCCAGTCTCTTATGTTTTCGATCTCGACCAGGGCCATCTCTCGCCTTTCTAAAAGGATACACTGCAGGATCCAATTTTAGACCAGCGTCCTACTCCGAGAGATGTTGGTCCAGGAAGCCGGCTATCTTTGGGTAGGCGTCCAGGCGGTTCTTGAGCTTGGCGAGGCCGTGGCCCTCGTCCTCGTAGAGCAGGTACTCCACCGCGCCGCCATTGCTTCTGACCTTCTCCACGATCTGCTCCGCCTCCCCCACCGGCACTCGCGGGTCGTTTTTGCCGTGGATCACCATGAGCGGGGCTTTTATGTTCCCGGCCTTGTGAATGGGACTTATGGACGCCAGGAAATTGCGATCCTTTTCCAGCGAGCCGTACTCGGGCTCTCTCAGGGCGCGGCGGTAGCTGCCGGTGTTCTCCAGGAAAGTTACCAGGTTGGCGATCCCCACGATGTCCACCCCGGCGCTCCACAGATCCGGGTACTCAGTGAGCGCCGCGAGCACCATGAACCCGCCGTAGGAGCCGCCCATGACCGCGATCTTCTGGTGGCCCCGCTCGCGCAGCCAGCGCGCGGCGAAGACGAGGTCCTCTACCGAGTCCATCCGCAGACGCACGTCGTCGAGGTGCGTGTACGCCTTTCCGTAGCCGGTCGAGCCGCGCACGTTGGGCGCGAAGACGGCGTACCCCCGGTGCAGGAAATACTGCGTCACGGGCGCGAAGAGCGGGCGCGCCTGGGACTCCGGGCCGCCGTGGACATTCACGATGACGGGAGCCCGCTCCGCCTCTGGCTCGTAGAAGAGCGCCGGTATCTCGCGCCCGTCGAAGCTCGGGTAGCGCACGAGGCGCGGCCGGCGAAAGCTCTCGCGCGGAATACCAGCCGTCGAGGAGCGGGTCAGGCGGCGCGGCTCGCCGTCGGGCAGGTCCACGATCCAGACGTCCGGGTTGCGCTCGGGGCCGGTGAGCGTGAAGGCGAGCCTCGTTGAGTCCGGCGAGAACTCGAAGCCCCCGAGTATCCCCTGCGGAAGCTGCGGTCCCGCTATTCGCTTCCCCTTGCTGTTGAAGAGCAGGAAGTCCGAGTAACCTTCGACGTTGCGGCTCGCGAGCAGGTAGCGTCCATCCTTCGAGAGCTCGACGCTCTCCACATCCCAGTCGTCGGGAGTGAGATATTCAAGCTCCAGGCTGGAGAGATCCAGCCGCGCCAGCCGCATGAAGTCCCCGTCCCTGTCCGTGGCGAGGTAGGCCGCATCTCCCTCCGGGGTTACTCGCGCCGCCTGGAAGCGGGCGTCTCCCTCGTGCGGGGTGAGGAGTCTCGCCTTGCCGGTCGAGAGGTCCAGCAGGAAGAGATCGTTGTCGAGGTTGGAGCGGTGGCGGGAGACGATGAGGAACGAGCCTTCCGGGCCCCAGTCGGCTATCGTGTGGTAGCCGGAGACCTTCCAGACCATCTCCGGCTCGCAGTCTAGATCCTGCACGTAAACATCGAAATCAGTCCCGTTGCGGCGGGTTGCGGTGTAGGCGATGCGGCTTCCGTCCGGCGAGAATCCACCGAAGTAGTGGATGGATTCGGGATCGCGCGTCAGGTCCCGTACCTCCGCCCCTTCGAGCAAGAAGATCTGGCTCCGCTCGTTGCCCCCGGCGTCCATGCAGAAGATCAACCTCTCCCCCTCCGGGGAGTATCTGGCCTCTGAAACCTGCTCCTCGTAGAAGGTCAACTGCTCCGGCCAGCCCCCGCCCTCCGCAACCTCCCAGACCTGCGGAACCCCGGTAATATCCGCAAGAAACGAAATGCGGCGCCCGTCCGGCGACCAACTCGCCCCGTACGCGCTACGAATTTTCAGATATCTGGCAAACTCGTAGGGCAAATACCTCTCCTCTCTCCTGTGAATAAGCAAGTATTAAAACTATAGCTAGTTTAGCGTGAAATGCGCAGCAAACAGCCTGCAACTCACTACATCCATCGTTGAAATCCTTATTTTCACGCAAGAACTTTGCGAATTTTTAGTTACAAGACGTCTGTTAAAAATTTCACATGCAAGCCGAAACCTGCTTGCAAAGCGGATTCTTTCTGCTATCCTCCTGCACCGTTGTTGTGAAGGCAAATCTGGAGGGGGACTCATTTGAAGTCTTTACTCAAGATGTTGTTTGTTGCTGGTGTGATGGTCCTATCGGTAGCGTTTGTGCAGAAGTCGGCACAGGCCACTCCCATGGTTGCTAGCTGGTATGGACCGGGCTTCCAGGGAGCCACGACCGCGAGCGGAGAGCCGTTCAACATGTACGACTACACCGCGGCCTCGCCGTATCTGCCGTTCGGCACGCAGCTCCAGGTCTGCTACCAGGGATGTGTAACCGTTACGGTCAACGACCGTGGCCCGTACGCGTATGGTAGGCAGTTGGACCTCTCCTACGGCGCGGCCCAGGCTATCGGGCTCTACGGCGTCGGCACCGTTGATGCGACGGTGGTTGGTTACTCGCCCTCCTACTACGGCTACTCCTACTACTAGAGCACCAGCCTTTGAGGGAGTGGGGTGCGGCGGCTTCTGTCGCCGCACTTTTTTATGTCCATCTACCCTGTCTTCCCCGCACGTTTCGCGAGATGGTTCGCGGGAATATATAGTTTCAAGCTGCTTTGGTATCGAGAGAAGCATGAGGGTTAGTGGATGAACTTCGAGGATAAAGACTCCCTATTCGGTGGGCGCGAGACATGAGGCAGAAGATCCCCCGATGACGCCCGAGGAGTTTATCTCAAAGGTCGGGTTCTTCGACTCTCTCACCGACGAGGAGCGAGCCGGGTTCGTCGAGGCATCGGAGTTGGTTTCCTTCGAGCCGGGCGAGACACTCATAGTAGAAGGAGAGGAGCAAGAGAGCCTTTACGTCCTCATCTCGGGTCGGGTCGAGGTTCTGAAGAGAGTTCCTGGCGAGGGAGACCGCGTGCTCGCCGAGATAGAGGCGGGCGAGGAGCACCCCGTCGTCGGCGAACGGGGACTTCTGGGGGGCAGCGGCGCCTCGGCTACCGTCCGCGCCAGGAGCAGGGTCGAGGCGATAAAGCTTCCCCGCGAAACGTTCCGGCGTATGATCTCCGAGGGCAACCTTGCCGCCTACAAGCTCTCCTACCGCATCGCCCGCACCCTCGCTCAGAGGCTGATCCGGCTCGACGAAGAGGTGGTCCGGGCCATCAACGAGCTGGAGGACAAGGGCGAGACCGACTTCGAAGCCTTCCGCGACAAACTCTTGACCGACTGGTCTATATAGAGGAGGCGAGATGCAACAGACGCCATCCCTGGAAGACATAGAACTCTTCAAGCGTCTGAACACCAGCGAGAGAGACGAGTTATCGAGGCTGATGAAGCGGGTCAGGTTCCGGATCGGGGAGAAGCTCATCGAGGAGGGTGGCTACGACAACACGCTCTACGTGCTCACCTCGGGGACCGTCGAAGTCTACAAGCGGGTCGCCGCAGGACGCGCCCAGCGCCTGGCAACCATGAGCGCGCCCACCGTCGTGGGCGAGATCGGCCTTCTCGCCGGACAGAGAGCCGTTGCTACCGTCTCGGCGCGTACCAGGGTCGAGGGTTACAGCCTCCCGCGAAAAGAATTTCTGGCGCTGCTGGAGAGCGAGTCCCCGGCAGCCTTCAAGGTCGTCTACGAGCTTGGATGCACCCTAGCCAGCCGCATGGCCGAAACCGACAAATCCATATCCCGCATCATCACCGAACTGGATAGCTTCGACCCCGACCAGACCCGCGACTTCAGCGTCTTTCGGGACACGCTCATCCAGGAGTGGAGCTTTTAAGAGCCTATTCCACTAGGCCTCTCTCTACGGCTACGCTGGCTGTGGGATCCTCGATCAGGATCGCCTGGCTGTCCAGGGATTCCTCTCCATCTCTGGGGCGCAACCGCTTGAAGGTTCCGTCCGGCTTCATCTCCCAGCCGTTGGCTGTATCGGCGAGTTGCAGGCGCATGATGCGCCCTACCCTCCGGCGGTGGTGCTCCTCACGCAGCGGAAAGACCTGCTCGACGCGCCGGTCCAGGTTGCGCTGCATCATGTCCGCGCTGCCGAGGAATATCTTCTCGTCCTCACCCTCCCCGAAGGCGAAGATCCTCGCGTGCTCCAGAAAGCGTCCCACCAGCGAGACCACCCGGATGTTCTCGCTCACGCCCTCGATGCCCGGCTTCAGGCAGCAGATTCCCCGCACGATGAGTTCTATCTTCACCCCCGCTTGCGA
This sequence comes from Actinomycetota bacterium, assembly GCA_902810695.1. Taxonomy (GTDB): domain Bacteria; phylum Actinomycetota; class Rubrobacteria; order Rubrobacterales; family Rubrobacteraceae; genus CADDYV01. The sequence continues at coordinate 5,964 of CADDYV010000038.1, forward strand.
CGCCCGGTAGAGGGCTTCGATGATCTCGGGGTCAGTCAGCGCGTTCGTCTTCCAGGTTATGGAGGCGGGCCCGCCGTTTGTGGCCCTCTGTGTCTGCTCTTCGATCAGGCGCAGGACACCGTCGCGCAGGGTCAGCGGGGCGACGAGCAGGGCATTGTACTCCTCCTGCGCAGAGTAGCCCGTGAGGTAGTTGAAGAGGTCTGTGGCATCCTCGCAGAGCTTCGGGTCGTCGGTAAAGTACGAGAAGTCGGTGTAGATGCGGGCCGTCGAGGGGTTGTAATTGCCGGTTCCGAGGTGCACGTAGCGCCTCAATCCCTGTCCCTCCCGCCGGACGACCAGGCAGATCTTGGCGTGCGTCTTGAGGCCCACGATGCCGTAGGCTACGTGCACGCCCTGCGCCTCCAGCTTCTTCGCCCACCCGATGTTCGGCTGCTCGTCGAAGCGCGCTTTCAGCTCCACCAGTACGGCCACCTGCGTCTGCTCGTCGCGAGCCTCGGAGAGAGCCTCGACTATGGGAGAGTTCGAACCCACCCGGTAGAGAGTCTGCTTGATCGCGAGCACGTTCGGGTCCGAGGCGGCAGCGCGCACGAACTCCACCACCGGCGCGAACGAATCGTAGGGGTGATAGAGCAGGATGTCGCCGTTCCGAATAGCCGAGGTGATGGAGTGGGAGCTTCGTAGCTCATCCGGCACCCGCGGGGTCAGAGGAGGATAGAGAAGGTCCGAGCGTTCCAGGTGCGTAAGCTCGGAGAAATCTCCCAGCCCAACCGGCTCCGGCACGGCGTAGACGGATTTAGGATCTATCCCGAGGTTGGTCGCGAGCCACTCGCGCAAACCCTCCGGCATCTCATCGGTAACCACGAGCCTTACGCTCTGACCGAACCAGCGGCCTTCCAGCTCGTCCTCTATGGCCTGCAAGAGATCTGCGGCCTCGTCCTCCTCGATCACGAAGTCCGCGTTGCGCGTAACCTGGAAGATGTAACTGGCCGTAACGTTCTTCCCCGGAAACAGCTCGTCCAGGTTGGCCGCTATGACCTCCTCGACCCGTACCAGCCGGATCTCCTGACGCTGCCTGCTCCTGTTTGCGCCATCATCCGAAAGGCGCATGAAGCGGTCTATGGTCGTGGGCACTTTCAGGCGCGCCATCACCCGCCTGCCAACGTCCTCGATCACGACGAGCAGGTTCAGCGAGAGGTTGGAGATGTGGGGGAATGGGTGGGCCGGGTCTATGGCGAGCGGAGTCAGGACCGGCAGTATGTCCCGGATAAACCTCTCCCGAAGCTCCTTCTTCTCTTTCCTGCGGAGCCTGTCGTAAGGAACGAGGTTTACCCCCTCCCGCCTGAGCGCGGGCAGGAGCACCCGTTCGAGCACCTCCCTCTGTTCGGCGAGGAAATCTTCAGTATGGTCGTGGATGCGGGAGAGTTGCTCCTCGGGGGTCATCCCGTCGGGGACCGGGTTGGGAAGCTCGGCGGCGACCTGCTGCTGGAGCCCCGAGACCCGGATCATAAAGAACTCGTCCAGGTTCGTCGCGGAGATCGCCACGAAGCGAACCCTCTCCAGAAGCGGGTGCCGCTCGTCCCAGGCCTGCGCCAGCACCCTCTCGTTGAAGGAGAGCCAGGAAAGCTCCCGGTTTATGTACAAAGACGGGTCCGAGAGGTTTACCCTCCGCGCGCCCTGCTCGCGCGCCACATCGGTCAAGACGTTCCCTCCTCACAAAACCGCATGTCCAGCGTGATTTCCTACACCACTAAATCATAATCCACCACACCACCGTGATACATTCTGCCCGAGATATTCGTGATCCACCGGAGGAGTACCATCGCAAAGAAAAAGAAGAGGCAGAAACGCGCAAAGACAAACGGCTCTCCCGAAACCCGGAAGGCGAAGGTCCGCGACTACGATACCCATGTCTTCCTGTGCAGCGGCGGCGACTGCAAGAAGCGGGGCGCGAAGAAGATCCGCAAGGCTCTCAAGAGCGAACTGCGCTCTGCGGGGATGAACCGGGACGTGCGCGTTGACGCGGTGGACTGCCTCGGCCTGTGCAAGCACGGCCCCAACGCCGTCCTCTATCCGGGCGGAACCTGGTACGCGGGGCTCCAAGAGGAAGACACTCTGGAGATCGTAGAGAAGCATCTCAAGCGCGGCGAGCAGATCACGCGTCTCACGGTGGAGATTCAATCCCGCAAAAAGAAGTAGAGGCCGGACCTTCTATGGCCCGGCCTCACGGTTTTTCGGATTGATCGAACTAGCTCACGCTTACGAGCTCGCCCTGCACGATGAGACGGTGGGTGTAGGTTGGCATGGTGCAGGTTTGCAGGCTCACCACGCTCTTTCCGGGTACGGGCTGCATGACGTTCAGGTCGCTCGGAGAGACCACGAACTTCCTGAAGACCTGGTAGGTGTAGCGGGTGCCGTTGGAGTCGGTCAGGATGATCTTGTCTCCCTTCTGGACCTTGTTGAGATCGTAGAAGAGCAAAAAGCTGCCGGTTCCGGCGTAGCCGAGCCTGTGTCCCGCTATGTAGGTGTTCGACCCCGATTGCCAGGGATAGCCGGTGCTCTGGATGTGGAGCGCGCCCCGGTTGAGGTCTTCCTCGTCACTGGTCGGACCGTTGTAGACCGGCACGTCGTGCACCCGTGCCATCGCCGGGACGGTTAGCCTCATCGCCGTGTTATCCGGCGGACTCTGCGGCGTGTAAGCCGAGAGCGGATTTCCGAACATCGAGTAGCTTATCAGGGCGAGTCCGGCCAGCACCATAACAACCGAGATGAAGCTCCCGATCAGAACCCTCCCCCGGCGCCTACTACGATACGTTCTCACTTCTTTCCCTCCTGATCTACACTACTAAAGGTAGTACTGACTCTTTACCAGTGGAAGCATAAACCGCAAAAATAACACACCGGTTACAGAATGATCTTTTGTTGGTTACAGTTTTCGTAACCAGAGTTTTCACCCCTTGCAAGGCGTCGAACGACTTCAGGTATAATTGGCTTCGTGAAGGTTGGGGTTCCCAGCGAAAACGCCGAAGGTGAGAGAAGGGTAGGTCTCGTACCCGAGACCGTCGCCAAACTCGCGAGAAAAGACATCGAGGTGCTCGTCGAGTCCGGCGCCGGCCGCGACTACAACCTCGATAAAGCCTACGAGGAAGCTGGTGCCGAAATCGTCGAGAGCGCCAGGGAGCTCTACAGCGAGGCCGACGTAATCGTCAAGGTCCAGAAACCATCCGATGAAGAAGCGGATTTGATGCGCGAGGGGCAAACCCTGATCTGCTTTCTCAACGGTCCCGTCTACCCGGAGCTGGTCAAGAAGCTCGCTGATAAGGGCGTAACGGTCTTCTCTGCCGAGGCCATCCCGCGCATCTCGCGGGCGCAGGCTATGGACGCGCTCTCCGCGATGAGCTCCATCGCCGGATACAAGTGCGTCCTGATCGGGGCGAACACTTTAGGCAAGTACCTGCCTATGATGACCACCGCCGCCGGTACGACCAAAGCGTCCAGGGTCCTCGTGCTCGGGGCGGGAGTCGCGGGTTTGCAGGCCATCGCCACTGCCGGTCGCCTGGGCGCCGAGGTAACCGCCTTCGACATCCGGCCCGAGGTCAAGGAGCAGATAGAGTCGCTGGGGGCGAGGTTCCTGGAACCAGAAGAGGAGCACGAAGAGCCCGAGGAAGAGGAATACGAAGAGTACGAGCCGAAAGGCTTCGCGAAGCTGATGGTAGCTCTGGGTTTCAACTCCTTCGCCGAGCCGCCCGCAGAAGCGGAGAGTCAGAACGGGGCGTCCGGCGGCTCCACCGAGGCGGAGTCCATGAAGAAGACCGGCGGCTACGCCACGCTGCAGGGCGAGGAGAAGCAGAAGCAGGACCGGGAGCTTATCAAAGGGGCGCTCAAGGAGACGGACCTCGTAATAACCACGGCGCTCGTGCCGGGCAAGAGGGCCCCGATACTCCTGACGCGGGAAATGGTCGAGGAGATGCCCCCTGGCTCGGTTGTCGTGGACCTCGCGGCGGAGCAGGGCGGAAACTGCGAGCTTACCGAGCCGGGTGATATCGTCGAGCACCAGCAGGTCAGGATAATCGGCCCGCTAAACCTGCCGAGCGAGATGCCAATCCACGCCAGCCAGCTCTACTCGCGCAACATGCTCAACCTGATCGAGCACCTCGCGCCCGAAGGAGAGCTAAAGCTCGACTTCGAGGATGAAATCACAGACTCTGCCTGCATCGCCCACGCGGGTGAGGTCCGGCACGAGCCCACCCTCGAAGCGCTGGCCGAGAAAACGAAGGAGAGCGGATAGTGTCGTCGCACCTGCTCCTGCTCTCGGAGTTCGCGGTTTTCGTCATAGCGGCCTTCCTGGGCTTCGAGCTGATATCGCGCGTCCCGAGCTTGCTGCACACCCCCTTGATGAGCGCGACTAACGCGATCCACGGCATCATCCTGGTCGGGGCCATGATAGCTCTTGCCGCTCCCGGCAACGCTTTTACCAAGGTCATCGGATTCATCGCGGTGATCTTCGGGGCGATGAACGTGGTCGGCGGGTACTGGGTCACGAACAGGATGCTCGACATGTTCCGCATCCGGCCCGCGAAGAGGAAGAAGGCCAGGTCCCGGTGATATTAGCGGCTCCCGCTTTCATAGCGTACCTCGCGGCTGCGGTGCTGTTCATCCTGGGCATCCGGCGGCTGCGCTCCCCGGAGACCGCGCGCTCGGGGAACAGCATCTCCGCGTTCGGGATGCTCATCGCGCTCGGCACCACGTTCTTCATCAACGGGGTTCTGAGCCTGCCGGAGATCCTGGCCGGCATCATTATCGGCGGCTCCATTGGAGCCGTCAGCGCCCAGAAGGTCAAGATGACGGCGATGCCGCAGATGGTGGCGGCCTTCAACGGGGTCGGCGGCGGGGCGGCGGCGCTGGTCGCCCTCTCGGAGTTCTACCGGACGGACGCCCTGGGAAGCGGCAACGAAGGTCTGGTAGCCGCCATCACCTCGGTTCTGAGCATCCTGATCGGGTCCGTCAGCTTCGCCGGGAGCGTTATCGCCTTCAGCAAGCTGCAGGAGCTTTTCTTCACCGGCTCGGTCTCCTTCCCGCTGCAAAAGGCGCTGAACGCGGCCCTCGCCGTCGTGGTTATCATCGTCGGGGCCAATGCGATCTCCAACGGAGCCTTCCTGCCGTTCCTCTCCCCCGTTGCCTCCATCGTCATCGTGCTCTTCGTCTCGCTCGCGCTCGGAGTTCTGCTCGTGGTGCCGATAGGCGGCGCGGACATGCCCATAGTCATCTCGCTCCTGAACGCCTTCACGGGCATGGCCGCGGCGATGAGTGGGTTCGTGCTCGCCAACAACGTGCTCATAATCAGCGGCACGCTCGTCGGGGCATCGGGCACCATCCTCACCCGCCTGATGAGCAGCTCCCTGGGCCGTCCTCTCGGCAAGATCCTCTTCGCCAGCGTCAGCGGCGCGCCCAAGAAAAAGGAGGACGAGGAAGAGAAGCCGGTCAACTCCGTGGGTCCCGATGACGTGGCTGCGCTACTCAACTACGAGGCCGACAAGGTCATCATGGTCCCCGGCTACGGCCTCGCCGTGGCGCAGGCGCAGGGCGCGATGGCCGAGCTGATGAACGTGCTCGAGAGCAAGGGCAAGGAGGTCAAGTTCGCCATCCACCCAGTCGCGGGAAGGATGCCCGGCCACATGAACGTGCTCCTGGCCGAGGCCGATGTTCCCTACGACAAGCTCTACGACATGGAAGACATAAACGACGAGTTCGCCGAGACGGATGTCGTGATCGTGGTCGGCGCAAACGACGTGGTAAATCCGGCGGCCAACGACCCCGAGCAGGACAGCCCCATCTCCGGCATGCCCGTTCTCAACGTAGATCAGGCGCAGCACGTCGTCTTCATCAAGCGTTCCCTGAGCCCCGGCTTCGCGGGCGTGGACAACCCGCTCTTCTACGACCAGGAGAAGACCATGATGCTCTTCTCCGACGCCAAGCAGGGACTGCAGGATGTCATCTCCGCCGTAAAGAGCGGTTGAGATAATTAAAATCCGGAAGAGCCCCTTAACTAACCAGCGTCTTCGGTATTACCGCCGGGTACCGGCTACCTAGCTGTTCTTGCGCCTGCGAGAGATGTAGAGCATGAGGCCGTCCACGAGCATCTCGTAGTTGCCCGCGAGGTCGTAGTGCTCGGTGTCGTCCGGCTCTGCGCCCTCTGCTAGAAGCTCCTCGTCACCTTTGGTTTTGAGGTCAGCGGCGATATCATCCCGTCCCGCGCCGCCATCCATCCGCTCCTCGATGAAGAGCAGCCAGTCTTCGAGGCGCTGCTCCAGCTCGTTGAGGTGGCGCTCCACGTCCTCGTAGCACCCGAAGTGGGTCGGGCACAATCTGGCCGGAGCTATCTGGCGGAGGGTCCCTATGCTCTGCACCCAGGCCTCGACATCCACCTCCGGCGGAGGGGTCGGCGGGCGCACGTAGGATCTGCCGGGAAGCCGGATCCCGGCCACATCCCCGGCGAAGAGCGTCCCGCTTTCCGGTTCATGAAAGGCCAGGTGGTGGTAGGCGTGTCCGGGAGTGTAGTGGGCCGTCAGGATGCCGCCCGCCGTTCCGACTTCTTCTCCCTCGCCGGAGAGCGCCACGAGCCGCTCTTCCGGGACCGGGCGTGTCTCGCCCCAGAGTTCCCCCATCCTGTCTCCGTAGATGCGCGTGGCGCTCTTCAGGAGCCGCGAAGGGTCAACGAGATGCGGGTAGCCGACCTCGTGCACGTAGAACATCGCGTTCGGCAGAAGCCCTGCGAGGTGTCCCGAAGCTCCGGCGTGATCGAGGTGTATATGGGTCAAAAAGACCTGCTCTATGTCTTCTGGGGCGACGCCGCGGCTCTCCAGGCCGTCCATGAGGCTTTCGAGGCAGGTCGTGGGGCCGGTCTCGACCAGGGCAGCAGAGCCATCGCCCGTCAGCAGGTAGGATGCGATGACCTGCTCGGTACCAAGGAAGTTGAGGTCTATGGTCTCTATCTTCATCCGTCCTCTTTCGGAAGCTCGCTTCAGAGCCGGATTATACAGGGGTGCTCTGGTAGACTTCGGGTGCGAAGGTACAGCGCCTACGAAAAGGGAGTACGTCGCTTTGAACCTGGATCTCATGCGTGAGCTTTCTGTTTCGACGGATTCGAAAATCGTCCTTCTCGTCATGGACGGGCTGGGCGGTCTGCCGAACTCCGACGGCAAGACCGAGCTGGAAGCGGCAAATACCCCGCACCTCGACTCTCTGGCCGCCGCCTCGGATCTCGGTCTCTCGCGCCCGGTGGCAGCGGGAGTGAGCCCCGGCAGCGGCCCAGGACATCTTGGCCTCTTCGGCTACAACCCCTTGCGCTACGAGGTCGGGCGCGGCGTCCTTTCCGCTCTGGGCGTCGGCTTCGAGTTGGGAGAAAACGACCTGGCCGCGCGCCTGAACTTCGCGACCAAAGACTCATCCGGCAAGATCTCCGACCGCCGCGCCGGGCGCATCCCCTCCGAAAAAGGCGCGGAACTCGCGAAGCTGCTCGACGAGAACATAAATCTCGACGGCGTCGAGACCTTCGTGCTGCCCGAGAAGGAGTACCGGGCGGTCGCCATTCTCCGGGGCCAGGGGCTCTCGGGCTCCCTCACCGACTCCGACCCGCAGAGAGTAGGGCTTGAACCGCTCCCCGTGAAGCCGACCGATGACTCTCCCGAGGCCGAAAAGAGCGCGAGCCTGGCAAACGCCTTCATCGAGCAGGCCGACGACATCCTCAAGGAGGAGCATCCGGCGAACACGGTACTCATGCGCGGCTTCGGGATGCACCCGGCGCTGCCGTCCTTCGATGAGACGTACAGGCTCAACGCGGCAGCCATAGCGAGCTACCCGATGTACAAGGGCCTGGCGCGTCTTGCGGGAATGAAGCTACTCAAAGAAGGCGAGGGCATAGCCGGGGAGTTCGAGACCCTGAAAGAAAACTGGGGCTCCTACGACTTCTTCTTCCTGCACGTCAAGCCAACCGACTCCGCGGGCGAGGACGGAGACCACCGGCGCAAGTCTTCCGTCATCGAAGAGGTAGACGCGCAGATACCGGGGATTATGGACCTCGAACCAGACGTGCTCGCCGTTACCGGGGACCACGGGACGCCCGCAAAGCTCAAGAGCCACTCCTGGCACGGGGTCCCGTTCATGCTCCACTCCCCCTACACCCTGCCCACGGCGGAGAGCTTCGGCGAGCGAACGTGCGCGGGCGGTTCGCTGGGCGTCTTCCCGGCGGAGGAGATCATGGGCCTCCTCATGGGCCATGCGCTCAAACTCAAACGCTACGGCGCCTGATATCGGCACTGACCAGCAAGAAAGCCTCGCCATGCTCGAAAGCGAGGTGATCTCCTGCCGCCGCTGCCCGCGCCTCGTCGCGTGGCGCGAGAAAGTCGCCCGTGAGAAAAAGGCCCGCCACAGAGAGGAGACCTACTGGGGAAAACCCGTACCGGGCTTCGGAGACCCGCAGGCGGAGGTTGCGATCCTGGGCCTCGCCCCTGCTGCGCACGGAGCCAACCGGACCGGGCGTCTCTTCACCGGCGACCGCTCGGCAGATTTCCTGTTCGCCGCTCTTTACCGGACCGGGTTCTCGAACCTACCCTCATCGGAGTATGCCGGAGACGGGCTGCGGCTCTCTGGACTCTGGATCACAGCCGCCGTTCGTTGCGCGCCGCCGCAGAACAGGCCGACTCCCAGAGAGCGCGATGCCTGCCTGCCATACGCCAGGCGCGAGTTCTCGCTGCTCCCCCGGTTGAAGGTCCTCGTCTGCCTCGGCTCTTTCGCCTGGGATGCGGCGTTGCGGATCTACGACGTCCGGCCCAGGCCAAAATTCGGCCACGGCACCGAGTGCGAAACCGGTGGCGTAACGCTGCTCGGCTGCTATCACGTCTCCCAGCAGAATACTTTTACCCGTGTGCTCACCCCGATGATGCTCGATGACATCCTATTGCGGGCACGCGCGCTTGGCGTCAAGAACACGAACACTAGATAGAGGAACTCTGGATATGAACATACCAGACATTTTGTGCAACGTGGGGAAGCTCTCTCCGGCTGCTAGAATGATCCGGGCGTGGCAAAGGTGTTTGGCAAGGTAACAAACGTTCCTGAGATCAGGCTGCTCGTGGTCATCGTGGCGGTTCTGCTGCTGGCCTGGGGATGCTCCGGCAACCAGTCCAACAAGCACTCCGGGAAGCATACGACGGCGGTTACCGGTGCGGCGGTTACGCTAAAGAACTCTTCTCCGCCGTCAACCACCGGAACAACCGGGACCACCGGGGGTACAAGCGGGGTGGTTACGACGAAATCTCGCGGGCAAAGCGTTACGCTGCGCGTCGAGGGAGACAGAGGGACCAGGTTCTCGGGCATCTGCTCCGCCGATGGTCAGCAGACCGTAATAAGCGGCCAGGTTCCCAAGCTCTTCAACTACAACCTGAGCGGGCAGAAGATATCGTGCCGCATCCAGAAGCAAAGCGGTAACGGCGACTTGCGGGTGATCCTGCTCGCGAACGGCACCACGAAATCCGTCCAGCAAACCAACGCGCCGAAGGGCACGATAAACGTCACCTATTCCGCTCGCTAGGATGGCTTTGGATTCGTGCCTGTCTCACGAGTACAATTATCGTTCGCGAAAGATCGTCTTATCTTTGGGAGGAGCAGGTGAACCGCGAAGACTCATGGAACCTTCTGTGCGAGTGGACGGAGAGCGACTCCCTGCGCAAGCACATGCTCGCCGTGGAAGCCGCCATGCGCGCCTACGCCCGGAAGTTCGGAGAAGACGAGGAGAAGTGGGGCATAACCGGGCTCCTGCACGACATGGACTACGAGAAGCACCCGAGCCCGGCGGAGCACCCCATGACCGGCGTGCGCGAACTCGAGCGCCGGGGCTACCCCGAGGATGTGATCGAGGCCATAAAAGGCCACGCCGACTACCTCGACGTTCCGCGCGAGACACCCATGGCGAAGACGCTCTACGCCGTGGACGAGCTCAGCGGCTTCATAATTGCCTGCGCCCTGGTGCGGCCGCAGGGTCTCGAAGGTTTGAAGGCAAAAAGTGTTCGTAAAAAGATGAAACAGAAGTCCTTCGCCGCGAACGTCAGCCGCGAGGACATCGAGCGCGGTACCGAAGAGCTTGGCGTGGATCTGAACGAGCACATAAACTTCGTGGCCGCAGCACTCCAGGAGCGGGCCGGGACTCTGGGCTTTGAATCCTGAAGTACGGCATACTCGCGCTCTGCTACGATACCAGCCGGGCAATGACGGGAGTTGAGCTTTGATCCGGGTGATGGTCATCTTCGGCGGGCGGAGCGGGGAGCACGAGGTCTCTCTCGCCTCGGCCCAGGCGGTCCTGGAAGGTCTGCGCGGGCGCTACGAGGTCATCCCGGTAGGTATAACGCGCGAGGGACGCTGGCTCTTCGATGGAGACCCGATGCGGGAGCTGGAGGCGAGGTCCGGCAAGGCTCTAAATCCCGCAGCGGAAGAAGATTCCTCGCTCGTTCGGGCGGATGCGGCGGAGAAGCTGCCGGAGTCGCTGGCGGGTGGGGATGTCGTGTTCCCGGTACTGCACGGTCCCTACGGAGAGGACGGCAGGCTCCAGGGGCTTCTGGAGATGGCAGGTATTCCGTATGTGGGGTCCGGAGTCCTGGCGAGCGCGGTAGGCATGGACAAGGTGACGATGAAGAAGATCTTCGCCTACCACAACCTCCCGCAGGTGGAGTGGCTCGGAATGACCCGCACACAGTGGGAGCAGGACCGCGCCGGTCTGATCCGCAAGATAGAGGACTCTCTGGGCTATCCGTGTTTCGTCAAGCCTTCCAACCTCGGATCGAGCGTCGGGATCAGCAAGGCGGAAGATGCTTCAGGGCTGGAGGCCGCGCTGGATGCGGCGGCGAAGCTGGACCGGCGTCTGATCGTCGAGGCCGCCGCCGATGCGAGGGAGATAGAGGTTGCGGTGCTCGGAAACGAATTCCCTGAAGTCTCGGTGCCGGGTGAGATTCTGGTCTCCTCGAACGAGTTCTACGACTATGAAGCCAAGTACACCGAGGGAGAGAGTGAGCTCGTCGTCCCCGCCGACATACCGGAGAATATCGCCGCGGAGATAGAGAGCATAGCCCGCACCGCCTATACGGCCGTAGATGCCGCCGGGATGGCCCGGATAGACTTCTTCCTGGAGCGCGGCACGAACAGAGTGCTGCTAAACGAGATCAACACCATCCCCGGTTTCACGCCGATGAGCGTCTACGCCCGGCTGTGGGCCGCCAGCGGCCTCTCCTACGAAGGACTCCTGGACCGCCTCATCCAGCTCGCCCTCGAACGCCACGGTGCTTCCTAGGCCGCCGCATATTAGAGAAGCCCTTCTACTAAAGAACAGCGCGGGACAGGCTGTTAAAGAAGCCAGCAAGCAAACCAGACAGGGCCTTCAGGGAGCCCAGAGCGTAGCCGAGAGTCTCCGCGAGTATGTGATCAGCCCCCAGTTCCTGGTAAAGGTCGTTTCCGCCGCAGCCGTGATAATCCTGGGCGTGCTCTCCTACCGTATTCTGACGCGAGGCGTGCCCCGGATTCTGCGCTGGCGCTGGCACCGGGGCGGAGAGCCGGTAGACGCCGAGAGCGTAGCCCGGATCAAACGCCAGAACACCGCCATAACGCTGGTCCGAAACGCCCTGCGGTACTCGATCTTCGCCGTGGTCGTGCTGCTCGTGGTGAGCATTTTTATCGGGAACCCGCTGCCCGCTACTGCGGGCGCGACCGTGCTGGCGGCGATCCTGGGCTTCGGGGCGCAGAGCTTCTTGCGGGATGTTATCGCCGGCTTCTCCATCGTGTTCGAGGGCCAGTACAGCGTCGGGGATTTCATCGAGGTCGCGCCGATGGGCGCCGCGGGCATCGTCGAGGAGTTCGGCCTCAGGACGACCAAGATCCGGACGCTCTCCGGGGAGCTGGTCTTCATCCCGAATGGCGCCATCACCGGCGTAACCAACTACGTCTCCGGCCAGCAGAGATTCACCGTAGAGGTGCAGCTTAAAGATGCCGAAGCCGTCTCAAGAGTGCTGGATTCGCTCGGGGAGTCGGCGAATCTCTACATAACCCCGCCGCACCTCATCAGCCGCGAAGACCACGACGGCAGAGTGCGGCTCAGGATCCGGGCCGGGGTCCTGCCCTCGATGTCCTGGCTGGTAGAGGAGAATCTGACCGGGAGGATAAAAGCAGCGGCGGGCGAGGACTCTCTGGCGGCAGAACCCCTGATCTACAAAGTGGATCGGTCGAGCCTGAACAGGATCCGGAGCCTCATCCCCGAGAGCAACGACGACCAGGAGCGCATCTAGGGAGAACCGCCTTCACCGGAGTCTGCTTCCAGCGGCCCGAAGCTCCTGGCATCGGATGCTTCGTAGATTTCGACCTCCCGCCCGGTACGCAACATCCGCTTGCCCAGCCGCGGGAAGTCCGCTATTTCCACATCGAGATGTTCTCCACCCACGAGATAGACCAGATCTTCGTCGTACGGGTTGTGCAGGTGATGGGCCACAGAAGGGGTCGGGAAACCCATAAAATCTCCCGCGGTGACCTCGAACTCATCGCCGTCTATCTCCGCCACTCCGCGCCCGGAGATAATGTAGATCCACTCCTCTTCACGCTGGTGAGAGTGGTAGATAAAGGACTCTTTTCCTGCGGGGATGCGCAGCAGGCTTACGCCGGTTCGCGATAGCCCGACCAGCGCGCTCAGATGGGTGCCGATGATCTCCGAGTTCGGGTTCCACGGGTGCGAGAAGCTGGCCGCCGCATCAGCCACCTCGTTCGCCCTGATGAGAAACCTTCTCTGCGTCACCTGAGGCCCCCTCTCCCTTCTGTAATGTGCAGGCTCGATGAGCTCTAGTTCTCCTCTCTCCCGTTTGGCTGCAGGCCCTTGCCCAGATATCCGTTCTTCTCCGCCCTCTGGCGAATTTCCCGCTCGCGCTCCATCCTGACAGCCGCCCTGGAGAGAAGATCTCTTACCTTCTCCAGGCGCTCCTTCTCGGTAGGCAGCTCGAGGATCTGCTGCCTGACGTCCAGCTCGAACTCTATGCGACCCGCGATCGCGAACGAGAGGTTGCGGTATGGCGGCTTTATCTCGATGCCGACCGATCCCTCGGTCGCCGCCTCGACAACCCGCTCTAGCAACCCCACGCACTCCTCGGCCAGTTCCGTAACGTCTTCCTGCTCCGGCTCATCTTCGATGTACTCGATCTCACCCATGTAATATGGCGCTCCGGTGAGGATATTGTTCAGCTTGAAGCGTCGCGAACCCTCTACCAGAATGTTCATCCGTCCATCCTCGTAACGCTCGATAAGCTCGACGATCCTGGCCGTACATCCCACCTCTCTCGTCCCGGACTCGTCGGAGAGCACCATCCCGAACTCTGTCCCGTTCTCCAGGCACTCGTTGATCATCTGCTTGTAACGTTCCTCGAAGATGTGGAGCGGCAACGGCGCTCCCGGCATCAATACTATATTGAGCGGAAAAAGGGGTATGTCAGACAACAGAAGCTCCTTCCATTCTCCTAGAGCTTAATTTTATAAACCGGTTAATCTCTCTGCAGAAAACAGTTGGAGCAAGACAGGTAAATAAGGAGATCCCGTGCGGGATCCCCTCTCCGAACTACGGCAGGTGAGCCTATCCGGTTAGTCGTTCTTGCTGATCCAGTACGTAAACAACATCCCGCCACAGAAGAGGCACAGGATTATGAAAAAGCCGACGAATATGTTGGCCGGGCCTTTCGTGCTAATGAGAAGAAGAGCTTGCTCCACCAGTGTGTACTCCCTTCTGCATGCTGTTACCAGCCGGGCAGGTGCTCGGCGTATACTTCTGCTGCAACGTGATGCAACCGTTGATCAGATAACCTGGGTTGTTATTCAGGCGGCGGGCCGATTCGCGGGTAGATCCCATATCTATCATCGTGAGGACCACCGTCACCGCGCATACCATCAAGAGGATCTGGCTCCACCTGCTCGCCCGGCCCCAGTGAAACCCTGTTGCCGAAGCCTTGAGGTAGAGCCCGATGACGACGAACCCGATTATGGAGATCCCGATCAGGCCGATGTACTTCCAGGGATACATGGCCCCCAGCGGGAGCTGCCCGTTACCAAATACCAGCCCGAGTTGAGGCACTATGTTGCCGGTAAACGGGATGACGTTCAAAAACGAGAACAGCGCTGTGAAGCCCAGACACCCGACAACCAGCTTGCGTGTCCCTTCCATCGGCTTGACCGCAAACCTCAGCTTGTGGACGAAGTAGACCGTCGAGGCGATGCTCAAGATGGCGATGAGCACGACCAGCAGGTTGAAGTGCCAGGCCTGCTTGCCGAGCATGATCGTGTTGAACGCCTGCGGCGAGGCCTCCCGGATGCTCTTGAGATACCCGTACCCGATAACCGGTTGCGCGAGCATAAACCCGAAGCCCCAGATAAGCCCCCAGTGTCCCATCCAGTCGTAGTATTCCCGGTCTTCTTCGCTGGTGCTGTGCAGGAAGCGCCAGGCTCCCCAACCGGCTACCAGGAAGCCCACGTAAGAGAAGTTTCCGACGAAGCGGTGCATGTTCAACGGTATGTTCGTCGGGTTCAGGAAGGTGCGGGCCACGTCGGTAACGGGGGCTTCGGCGGGCGTGAGCATGTAGGAGGCCACCGCGTCTATCATCGTCATCGCCATAAGCCCGAAGAAACCGGAGACGAATCCGAAGACTACGTGCAGCGTCTTGCGGTAGGCCAGCTTGTCCCAGACGTTGTACCAGGCGTAGACGATGATGATCTGGCCCAGGAACATGAAAGCCTCGACCAGAAACACCCAGAAGAAAGTGTTCTGCAAGTACGAGAAGAAGATCGGAAAGAGCGTAACCAGCGCCAGGACGAACGTGATCGCCAACGCCGCCCCGCTCGCGAACACGAGCACCACGAAGCGCGCGAGGTTGCGGGCGAACCTCTCGTAGCGCGGCTGCTTGGTTACCAGCCCCAGGTACTCGCTGGTGGCCGCTATGAGGACCGCCCCGATAATGAAGGTGGCAAACAGTATGTGCGTCTGGACGAGAGAGGCTATTACAACGTTCTTGCCGATTACCGGGACATGAAGGTTACCGATAGGCATCCACTACCTCCTAGCCGCCCGAGGTGGGGAAGTTGATAACCCGGCTGATCCCCAACAACATGTTCAGAATTATCACCACCACCACCAGAAGCCCGACGGTGGTCGCAAAGGGGCGCTTCATCGGACTGAACTCGGACCCCCGATCCAACCACGGCACCGCGAACAGAACGATGATGAAGATCGTCGGCACCACCACGGCCCCGAAGCTGATCAGGGCGTAGCCGGGGAAGAACATCAGCATCTGCTCGTAGAAGAAGAAGAACCACTCCGGCCTGGGTACGTAAGAGATGGTCGCGGTGTTGGCCGGCGCGGTGAGCGGAGCAGGAGAGACATAAGAGAGCACACAGGCAGCCACAAGCAGAAGCGTAGACACATACCCGTCTCTTAAGACCTGACCGGGGAAGAAGCCCATCGTCTCGTCCGGGCGGTCGAAGACATTCTCCTCGGTTATTACTTCTTCTTCAACCGGTTTGGCTTTACCTGGTGCTACTTCCATCCCTCTTCAACCTCTCTCCCGCTGACCTCATATATCAGAACGATAGCAATTTCTCTACCTCGTGTACGGTAAGAGATTTTACTCTCTCTCGATTTCTTCTCCTTCATCTGCCTCGTAGCGGGCGAATTCTTCGAGTTGCTGGCTCTCGCGCAGCTTCGTGAGCCGGTCGGTATACTCGAACTCCGCCCCAAACTCGCCGTGCCGCCTCAAGAGGTAGAGATGTATCCCGATAAACGGCGCCAGCACCGCCGGGAGCAGCCACACGTGAATAGCGAAGAACCGGCTCAAAGTTGCCGGCCCGGCCACGTCCCCGCCGAGGAGGAAGTGGATCACATACGGCCCGATGAACGGCGAGTACGAGCCGATCTTCATCCCTACCACAGAGGCCCAGAACCCATCCTGGTCCCAGCGCAGCAGATAGCCGGTGAACGCGAGCCCGACCACCAGCAGCAGGAGGATCACGCCGATGACCCAGTTCATCTCCCGCGGCGCCTTGTAGGAGCCGCTGAAGAAGGTGCGCGCCATGTGCAACCCGATAACCGCCATCAGGAAGTTCGCCGACCAGTAGTGGATTCCGCGGATGAGGACGCCGAAGTAGACGCCGTGCATGATGTAGTAGACCGAATTCCACGCGTGGTCGGTGGTCGGCACGTAGTAGAAGAGCAGGAGGATCCCGGTGATGAACTGCAAAACTATCAAAAAGAGCGTCGCGCTCCCTAAAGTGTAGAGCCACGCCCCCCTCTTCGGGACCGGCTCGTAGAGGAAGTGCTCCAGCATCGTGACAATGCCGGTCCTGTCCTCCATCCAGTCTACGAGGAACTTGCTGGCCTCCGAAGTCTGGGATCTAATCCTGCCTATCACCGCTCCTCCAAACTCTAGACCACAAACGGCCGCTGGAAGCCGTTCTTGGGACCGACGTTGGTGAAATGATGCTTTACGTAGATGTTGCCGTCCTCGCGCACCTGGAACTCAAACTTGTACAGGCCCCGCGGCGGCGGGCCGCCCACCCAGTTGCCGTTGATGTCGTAGAGCCCGCCGTGGCAGGGGCAGAGGAAGAGGTTCTGGTTCGTCCGCCAGCGTACCGGGCACCCCAGGTGCGCGCAGGAGTTGCTCATGACGTTGAGCTTCGACTCCGCTTCCTTGATCTGCTCCTTCGTCAGAGGCGTCTTGAAGCCCTTTTTGACGAACTCGGGCATCTGACTCTTGCCGATCTTGTCCGGCCCGACCCCGGTTGGCACATCCTTGATTACCGGCGCCGCCCACGAAGCGTAGATGGCGCTCCTGACGTCGAACCTGGAACTCTTGCCCACCCCGCTCTTCTTAGCAATCTTCTCGCTTCCGTACGCCTGGTTGATCTGGAAGTCAACCTCGAAATGTTGAGGCTCATTCTCCGGGATGTCCTTGATCGGGCCGAGCTTGTACCACTTCTGCGGTACGTTGGTCTCTTTCTTGACATCGTTCTGGATCACCGGCTGCAGAAGATACCCTATCGGGGGGATGGTCAGTATCGCCCCGACAATCGTCCCGATCGCCCCAAACCCGAGAAAATCGCCCCTGGTCATGGGGTCTTTTTGTAGCTCTGCCAACCTCTTCCGTCCTTTCTAGACGTCCCCTGGTCTTGGAAGCTACCCCCTATCTGCCGAACCCGCTCGGCGGCGGACTGCTATTCACAGAATAGCCCGGTTGATTATATACCGTATACGGGTCCCGCGAATTGGACTTCATAAGCCCCATACTGAGCGCCGTCGTCGCCGCTATTACCCCCAGAGCCATGACCGTAACGCGGTACCACGTTCCCGGACTGCCGTAGAGGAAGCGCAACCGGCCCCGGAAATAGGCCACGAACGTTCCGAAGGTCGCAAACACCATTATCGCCATCGCGATATACCGCGCCCAGAACACCGGGAACTCCGCCACCGGAGAGATAGAGTATAGCCCGGCCACCGTCGCCAAAAGCCCGAAAATGCGTATCGCGGAACGCCCTCCCCGGTCCGGGTGCCTGGCAGCTCCGAGATACATCGCCAGGCTGGAGAGCACGAACAGCAAGACGACGAGTATCAGGTTGAAATACAACAGATGCGAGGTGAAGCTTCCGGCGTTGTGTCCCGTTCCCATGAGTCTGCTGAAGGCCCCGCCCCTCGCCTCGGGCGATACCGGGTGCGCCGGCGCCGAGCCTTTTAGCGCGTAGGCCATCAGGAACCCCATGAACGGCTGGAGCATGAGAAAGCCTACGCCCCATGTCAGCCCCACCGAGGAACTCCAGTCGTAGAACGCCTTGTCCTCATCGCTCTTGGAGCGCATGTACATGAAAGCCGCCCACGCCGCCACCGCGAAGGCCGGCCAGGAGAGGTTGGCGAAGGTCCGGTGCAGGACCATCTCCGTAAACATCGGGTTGAAGATCCCCTTGACGGCCGCGCTGAAGCTCGAGATGTTGCCGGGTGTAAGCCGCGGAGTGTTGGAACCGCCGCCATCGGTCATGAACGTGTCTATGCCGGAGAGTACGACCATCCAGATCCAGATAAACAAGCCCATCCCAAAACCCATCGCGATGTGGCGCTTCTTGTGGAGCACCGTGTAGCGATCCCACTTGTAGTAGTAGGAGTACATCGCCCACAGCGCCAGTACCATCGATATCATGGCGATGATCGGGAAAAAGAAGAAGAAGTGGGTAAAAAGCGAGGTCGTAACCCTCGGATAGAAGCCAACCAGGAGCACCAGGAAGAGAACCGCGAAGGTGGCCCCGGTCGAGAAGGTCAGCACGTTGAAGCGCGCCATCGAGTGCGCCAGCCTGTCCATCCTCGGGCTGCCGGTGCGCGCTCCCCAGGCCTGCAGGACCGGCCCGGCGATGGCGAATCCCACGAAAAGCTCCGCGAAGAACATGTGGCTGAGCATCACGATGCCCGCAAACGCCCTGGTCCCTCCGGGAAAGCTGATCTTCGAGAGGTCTAGCTGTGCCAGGAAAAAGTGAAGGCTCAACAGGCTCGTGTAATCCACGCTAACTCCTCCTAGGCACTCCCGGTGCGGTTTGCAACAGACTCTCCCCGCAAGCGTTCTCCCGCCCGGCGCATGACGGCCTGGTGGATGGCCCTCGGCTCCAGCCGCCGGTCAACTATAAAGTAGGTCGCATTGCCTCTCTGCAAAGCCTCGCGTATCGGCCGTATGAGGCGCCGATCACGCGTCGCGGCGAACACCAGCACTTTGCCCATCTCGAACTGGTCATTCCAGCTTCCCGACTCTTCGCGGGGCGCCTCCATATCCGTCAGTATAGGAGCTACGCCAACCCTGGTGAAAGACCCCGCCACGAGTATCGCCGAGAGGGAGAGAAACACTATGAACGCCGGTACCCCGATAGCGGGTGTCGTGGCGATGAAAAACAGTCCTATGAAGATGAATGCCACCGCGAACCCTAGAGGCACCTCCAGCCCGCGGCGGTCGTCCGGGATCACGATGTAGCGCGTCCCCGGAGGGAAAGGTTCCCGCTCGCTTGGATTTTTGCGCTTGAGGATCACCGTCAGGTCGTCCTCTACGCCGAGGTCCCTGATCTCCCTGACCACCTGGTTGAGTTCCGCACCGTCGCTTATGACGCCGACGACCGTGTATTCAGAACCTGCTGGTCTTGGCTCCTCCCGCCCTTTTTCCAAACTTACCTCCAGAGGGTGAAACTACCCTTCCACAGCGAGTTTACCGGCAACAGCATACCATTACCGGCCCGCAGTCAACTACCTGCATTCACCCGCGAACCGATAGCTTTTTCACATTTCTACTTTACTCTTTTGCGAAATTCTTTTCACCACCGCAAGCGGGTCGGTTAGAATGGCTTGCATGGAAACCCAAAAGGGCGCCGGTCAAACACCGGGTTACAGAAGTTATTCTGATAAGCACTACGAGAACCCCGGGCTCGGAAGCTGGGTCCGCCGGAACTCCGGTCTTTTGGTGCGGTTGTTTATCGTCATGGTCTTCACCTTCGGAGCCTCGACGACCGCCTCCAACTACATCTACGGGTTGCATAAAAAGCCGGTAGAGCTGACCCCGCAACAGGTCAAAGCAGGAAAGTTGCCCCCCGGCGTCCAATCTGGTGATTACGTCGAGATTCGGGGCACCCCCGATTACGGGAAGAACTTCAAGCAGTACGGAACATCCCGATCCAAAATAGGCGTCGCGTCCCGCTACGAAGTCGCTTACTTCTACTTCAAGCTCAAAGAGACCGGCAATAATCTGCTCGTTCAGACCAGCAAAGGTTCGCCGGGAACCATCAGCCAGGGAGCGCCGGATACCACCAAAGACGGCACACGAGTCTGGCGGGGCAAGCTGGAGACGGTAGGCAGCGTCATCTTCCCTCACACTACCCAAGAAGCTCTCAAGCAAGCCGATCTCCCGCGGAACAACTCGACCCTGGTGATAGCGACCGGAGAAACCCCAGGTTACTACCGCCGTTTCTACTCGGCCTTCGACGTGATACTCGCGATCTGGGCTCTCTCGATAGCCTGGCTGCTCTGGAAGAGGAA
This sequence comes from Actinomycetota bacterium, assembly GCA_902810695.1. GTDB lineage: Bacteria > Actinomycetota > Rubrobacteria > Rubrobacterales > Rubrobacteraceae > CADDYV01. The sequence goes on from CADDYV010000038.1 coordinate 26,077, forward strand.
CAAACCCATTATTAAATAGGAGCATCTCTCCGGTTCAGCGCGGTGGGCCTCGATCTGAGGGTGCCGGGGTACGCAAGTAGCGCAACGTACTGCATCTGTTGTATAGTTCCACCTTGATTCGTCCAGCGCGTATAAGCTGCTCGGCAAAGGGGAGGTGAGGAAGGCAGAAAAATCTCTAGACCTGGGATTGCATAAGTAATCGCCACGCTTTGAGAACGGCTAACGGAAAATCATCGGTGGCAGACATCGAATATGCTAGCGGAAAGGGGAGAGGAGAAATGAGCGAGCAGAGAACGCAGCAAACGAGCCAACACAGCGCCAGGCCGAGCCCGCTGCAAAGCGAGCGGGGAAGCACGAGTATCTCGGATAGCGTTGTAGCCAAGGTGGCTGGCATCGCGGCGCAGGAAGTGGAAGGCATCAGAATGGGCGGCGGCGCTTCCCAGGCTGTGGGCGGCTTTATCGGTAGCTTTACCGGCGGTGGTACCCAGACCCAAGGCGTCTCGGTAGAGGTGGGTCAGGAAGAGGCAGCAATAGATCTGACCATGACCACCGAGTATGGCAAGGCGATCCCCCAGCTTACCGAGGCGGTAAGGCGCAACGTGATAAACCGGGTAGAGAACCTGGTGGGCTTGCGGGTAACGGAAGTAAACATAGCAGTCTCCAACATTTTCTTCCCTCAAGAGGAACAACAGCAGCAGTTGGAGAGTCAGCAGGGTGGAGCCTAGCGAAGGGCTCACCGGCAGGCTTGAGCTAACAAATTTTGGCTGGGGAGTTGGATCTGGCGAGGGCCGCCTCTAGAGCGGCCCTCGCCACAGAGGGAGTTTCGAGGCTGGGCTCAGGGATCTACGCCGAGGCGGCTACCTACGGGGCGGGAGAGAAGGTAGAGGGAGTGGTCGTAAGGCCGGGGGAAGTTGAGGTGCACATCGTGGCCGCCTACCCGCTTACCAGGACTATTCCGGAGCTTGTTGCCGCAGTTCGCGAGCGCGTCGCCTCCGAAGTAGAGGGACGCAGGGTCGTGGTGGCGGTTGACGACCTTGAGGTCGCAGTCGAATGAGAGCTTTCAACAGGCTAATCATGGCGCTCATCTTCGCCGCGTTCGTAGCGTTGGGCGTGTTCGCGGTACTCTTTAGCTGGGGACTGTACGGTTACCGGATCTCCAACCTGCCCTTCAGCGGCTTCAGCGATGGTTTGAACAGTTTTGTAAAAGCCATCGAAGGGGGAAATCTCTCCACTTCCGTGATCGCCATCATGGTCGTGGTTGCGATCGTGGGTTTGATACTCCTTCTCATGGAGCTCAAGCCGCCACGTCCCAAGCACGTGCGCATACAGCCCGGCGTGCAGATCACGCGCCGGGCGGTCGAGGAAGAGGCGGTAACCGCGGCGGGGCAGACCGAAAACGTACTCTCCTCGTGGGCGCGGGCGAAACCCAGGAGAAGGCCCGGCGCCGTAGTCAGACTACAGGCCACCGTGCGTCGCGGCGAGGACTTGAAGGCCATCCGCTCCGAGATACGCGAGCGAGTAAGCCAACGCCTGCAGAACAAAGGGGTGCGCGTGAGGAAGCTCAAAGTCAGGCTCGTTGAAGCCGACCCGAGGACGACGCAGGCAAGGGTCAGATGAACGTATTCAACCGGCTCGTCCTGATTCTGATAGCCCTCCTGCTTCTGGTGGTTCCGATCTTTCTGCTGCTCGTCAATTTCGGGGGCATCTCTGCTGATGTCATCAGATCATACGTGGATTACCGAACGGGGCTCCGGTTTTTCAACAACCTCTCTATCTCCAACTTCACCCAGCGCGTAAGGATCATAATCACGGTGGTGGGTGTGCTGGTGGTGCTCGTAGCCCTGTTCTTCTTCCTGAGAGAATTGAGGTTCTGGTCTGGCCGTCCCCAGAGAAGAGTGTTTATCTCCGAAGAGCCAGGCAAGGAGGTTTCGATCACGCGCGACGCCGTATGCGCCCTCTCCGAAGGCGCAGCCCGCGAAGCAGGAGCCGATTTCCCCTCTGCCTCGCTCAGATCCAGGGGCCGCTCCTACAGAGTCTTCTGCGACATACAGGTTCCGGAGTCGGATAACCATGCCCAACTCGCAAGCAACGTCAGGGAAAAAATCCAGCAGGTGCTGGAGAGCCAGAATGTACCCATCCAGGACGTCGAAGTAACCATAAGGGGAACTACCCCACACTAAATTAGAAGGAGGTATAGAGATGCCGGTGTGGAGTTACAGGGAGTGGGGAGCGATAATCGGGGTAGTGCTGGTGGTGATAGGGATATGGCTTGGCGTTGGTGATGCAGCCATCGCCATAGTTGGGGGGATAATCGGATACCTCATAGGAAGGTTTCTGGAAGGGGAGTTGGACTTCGGCGACCTCCAGGAGCGCGCTCGCAGACGAAGAGGGATGAGATAGTTTCATCCTGCTGAAATGCTTTTTAGTGTTGTCCTTTAGAACCACTTCCCCGTCTAGGATCAGGATCTTCCTGGATAAACCAGATCGTTTTCGCTCCGTGAGTATAAGATCAAGAATTTCTGCACCATTCGCTCCACAATCTCACGCAAGAATCCAGGATCATCCAACAGATGAGGTGCTGGAATGGCTGCTGTATCCTCCCGAACCTTTCCCAGATTGGATCTTCGTAGGCAGGCTACTATACAGAGACACAGACACTGCAATTCTTGCAGATCACACTGGTTGAGCGGTTATCTATGATCGCGATAGGCGACGATATCTTTTAGCTGAGCCTCGACCCAATCCTCGATAGTGTTGGATTCAACCGTCTTCCGGAGCGCCTGCGCCCTCTGGCGGCGCTCCTCGGCAGGCATCGTCAGAGCCTGGTACAGGGCTTCGGCCTGCTCGTCCACGTCGAAGGGATTGACGGTGAGCGCGTGTTCTCCCAACTCCTCGTGAGCACCGGCAGTCTCCGAGAGCACGAGTACGCCATCCTTCTCGTTGGCGACGGCAGCCTCTTTGGCGACCAGATTCATCCCGTCGCGCACCGCGTTGACGAGGAGCGCGTCGTAGTTTTTGTAGGCTGCGACCGAACGGGGGAAGTTATCTTGCATCGAGAGCTCCACAGGATGCCAGGAATCTGTGCCGTGGCGTTCGTTTACTTCCTCTACCGCCTGTTCTATAGCCTCGGCGTAGGCGGCGTACTCCGGAACGTTCTGACGGGAGGGCTGGAGTTGTGCCAGAAACGTTACCTGCTCGCGCATCTCCGGGTGCAACTCAAGCATCCGGCCGTAAGCCGCAAACCCCCTCACGATATTCTTGGAGAGATCCATCCGGTCTACCCGCAAGAGCAACCTGCCGGGTAAACCCTTCACGAATTCCTCTTCTTTCAGCACCGCCTCGCTCTGCGAGAGCTCCTCGAACTCGGCGGGGTCTATGGAGATCGGGTAGGCCCGCACCCACACCTCGCGCCCGTCGTAGCGCACCACGCCCTCCCCAACGCTGGTTTCGGCGCCGAGCACTTCGGAGACGGTGTCCATGAAGTTCCGGGCATAGCGGTGGGTGTGGAAGGCGAGCACATCCGCCGCGAGGAGGCTTTCGAGGATGCCCCTCCTCATGTAGCCCGGCAGGATGCGCCACTCTTCGGGACCGGGCCAGGGGATGTGCAGGAAGAAGGAGATGAGAACACCTCTCCCCAACCGCTCCCGCAAAAACAGCGGCGTCATGTAGAGCTGGTAGTCGTGCAAGAGCACGACCGATGCTCTTTCACTTTCGGCGGTATGGGCCGCGACCTCGGCGAAGTTCCGGTTTACGGTAAGATAACCTTCCTCCCACGCCCGCCGCGTGTCTTCGCCGAATAGCGGCGAATACGGGAGGTCGTACAGGCCGTGCTGGACGAACCACAGCAGCGGGTTCGCTATCCGGTTGTACATGAGGTCGTAGGCTTCGGGGGCGTGCTCGACGAGCGTTACGCGCAGGTCCTCGACTTCATAGGGCGCCGGTTCCCTGGAGACCTTCGCATCCTCTTCGGTGGTGGCGGAGGCGACCCAGACAGAGCCCTCGCTGCGGCGCACGACTGCGTTCAGAGCGGTTACGAGCCCTCCGGCCCCGCGGGAATACTCGCGTTCGCCGGACTCCGAGCGCGAGAAAGACACCGGACTTCTGTTAGAGACGATCACGAACCGCTCGCCGCTATGCGCCATTTTCCCCCTTGAGTGCGCGCCGAACCTACACGCCAAGTAGTTTAGCGAAAAGTGCCAGGTCGTCGCGCAGAAGCCGCGGGGTGAGGAAGTTGGCGCGGACGTGTTCTTTGCCCGTGCGTCCCATCTTGTAGGCGAACTCGGGGTCTTTGAGGAGTTTGATGCACGCCTCTGCCGCTTCGGGGATGGTATCTATCAGGATGCCGCCACCCTTGTTGACCTGCATCGGGATGCCTCCCACCCTGCTCGCCACCACCGGCCTCGCCTTCCACAGCGCCTCCGTAACCACCAGCCCGAAGCCCTCCCGGATGGACTTCTGGATCACCACGTCGGCCAGCGACTGGAAGGCGTTGACCTCGATGGCTCCGACGTTGGTGAGGTTGGAGAACAGGAAGATGTCATCGTCGCCTGCGGCATAGCCGGTGGTCTTGTACCAGTAGTCCCAGCCCTCGGGGTCGTCGTGGGCCATCGAACCGACCAGCACGAGCTGCACTTCGGGAATCTCTTCCTTGACCAGACGGTAAACGTCTATCACGCCGAGAGGGTCCTTCCAGGGGTCGAAGCGCGAGACCTGCAGCAAGAACGGCCTCTCGGTATCCACCCCGAACTGGCTGACTATGTAGCTGGCATCCTCGGCGGAGAGGGCCATGTTCTTGGGGGAGAGCGGATCTATGGCCGGCGGGATGAGCACGAGATTCGGCAGATCCACATCCGGCGGGGTGTACTCTCGCATGGTGTAGATCTGGGCGTCGTAGTCTTTTATGTAGGGTGAGATATAGTCGAGAACCTGGCGGTTGGGAGTCGAGGTATCTATGTGGCAGCGCCAGATCCACTTCGTCTTCTCGGAGAGCCCGCCGGAAAAATGCTTGATGAGAAGCGGCTGGGGATCGTGGATGAACATGATATCCCACTCTTCTTTTGCCTCCCTGAGGGCCATCGCCGACTGGCGGTTATACTCCTCGTAGATGGCGCGCGCCTCCACGCTCAGGTCGTAGTCGGCCCCCTGCAGAGCGTTGTGGAAGCTCTTCGTGACGTTGAAGAAGGGCTCGGCGCCAAACATCACGCCCCACTCGCACTCCAACCCCGCGTCGCGCATCAGCGGAACGAGGGTGTAGAGGATCTCCGCCACCCCGCCGCCGAAGCTGGTGGCATTCACGTGCAGGACGCGCTTTCCCCTGAGGCGTTCGGAGAGCTCCTGGATCTCCTCGTAAAGATCACGACGTATGATGCTGCGATAATCGGTCAGCGATTTGTTGCCGGGATTTACTCGCTGGAGCAACAGCTTCCTCTCAGGCGATTCCAGGTACGACTATATCCGCGTAAGTTTAATGACGTGGTGGCGCACGGTGCAAGTTTTCCAGGCTACGTTCCAACGGCCGTTCGAAATTTTATTCGTCAGTATTCTTTACGGAAGAAGAAGCGCGCCGGATCATCTTCAGCCGCGTTCCCTCCGAGGTAGAGTTAAGAATCACCTCGTCCACCAGGCCGCGGATCACCGTCAGCCCGAATCCGCCCTGACCGTCGGGCGTGCGCGTAAGGTCATCCACCTCGAAGCCACCGCCCGTGTCTATGACGGTGATCTCCACCACCTTCGGGCGCGCCTGATACTCGATCTCAAACGAGTCCACCGCCGCGTGGCGGATGACGTTGGTTGCAGCCTCGGTTACAGCGAGCTTGAGATCGTAGATTTCCTCCGGGCCGAAACCGGCAAGCTGCCCAACCTGGGCAACCACCAGCCGGGCGAGCAGCACGTACTCCGGGCGGCTGGGCAGCCTTATGGAGATCGGGTCCGAAAACCCCATCTCCTCTCCCTCTTTTGTCCTAGCGGTCTTGCGGTTCATCTGCGACCGAAGCCTCCAGGCTGCTCTCCATCCTACTCGCACTGCTCTTATTCCTTCAGCCGTATCCTTACCCCATGTCGCGCGGTACTAACCATACGAGTTATGTTTCGCCTCCCCTCGAACGTAAAAAGGCCAGAGGAGCCATTTCCAGGGGTTTTCTCTCCCGGTCATTCCGTCCGGCTGGTTTCTGCTGAGTTCCACGCATTTATCCTTCGTTCTGCACCCGCGGCCTGCTTAATCGGGGAACCGAAAGGGGACCCTGCACGGATCCCCTTTGGAGGTACGGATGGTCGCGCTTGATGTCAGAGCAAGCTCTTGTAGCCCACGGTGTACTGCGGATATATCGGGTCGTAGCGCACCACGGTGCCAGGGTAGGGGGCGTCTATCATCTGACCGTCTCCGGTAGCTATGCCAACGTGCGTGATGGTCCCCGTCCCCTCGAAATCGAAGAAGGCCAGATCCCCCGCCCCGGGACTCGATACGGCGGTTCCGTAGTTATACTGCGCAGCCGCCGAATGCGGCAGGGAGATTCCGAAGTTGGCGAACACCTCCATGGTAAGCCCCGAGCAGTCAACGCCGGAGCGCGAAGCCCCGCCCCAGACGTAGGGCACCCCGAGCCAGGTCTGCGCTTCCTGGACCACCGCCTCGCCGGAAGCGGTGCCCGAAGAGGAAGACGAGGACGAACTACTGTAGCTGCTCGACGGTGCCGAACTTGAGTACGCCGAAGAGCTAGACGCAGAAGAGGAGCTGGTCCAACTCGAAGGCGAAGAAGAGTAGTAGGAAGAAGACGAGGCGCTGGAGCTCGACGAGGCACCGGAACTGCTAGAAGGTGACGAAGAGTAAGAGGCGCTGGAACTGCTGGACGGGGAAGAGGAATATCCGCTTGAGCTACTGTACGGGGAGGAGCTGCTCGCCGACGAAGAAGAAGCGCTGGAACTGCTTGCCGACGCCTGCTCCGCGTATTGCTGCTCCGCGGCCGGCGCCTGGGATGCCTGCCCGGAGTCCGCGCTGCTTCGGGCTGCGGCGACCTGCTGCGCCTCCTGGCGTATGGCGGCCCGCTGTGCCGCCGCTCGCCTCGCAGCGGCTCGCCGGGCGGCTTCCCTCTGCGCCCTGGCGCGCCTCGCGGCGGCTCGCTGTATGGCGGCCCGTCTGGCGGCCACTTCCGCCCGATGCCGGGCTCTCTTAGCGGCG
>CADDYV010000039.1 GCA_902810695.1 Actinomycetota bacterium
GCTCGGGGGCGTTCACTACCGAAACCGCTACCAGCTGCGCTCCGTAGCGATCCGCGAGATCGCAGGCCACCTCGTAGGCTGTCGCTGCATTCTCCGAACCGTCCCAGGCGAGCATCACTTTGCTAAACACCTCTCTCGCAACCTCCTGCATTATTTCTTCCCGACCACCACTTACAGCACCACCACGCCGGCTCCGATCAGCGCGTAGGTGAGGTAGGTGCTGAGGTTCGCGTTCTGGAGAGTCTCGTACAGCAGCGTCGCAGCGAACACCGCCAGCACGTACCCCAGGTAGGCGGACAAACCTCCCGATTGGATGTTCTTCATCTTGCGAGTGACCGACATCAGCGACGCCGCCATAGCCTCGTAGAAGGTTCCCTCCAGCCAGGGCACTATCCGGCAAGTGTAGATGTGCGCCTTTTACCTTCTCGGTAGGCCGGTAGAAGGGGTAGAACACGGTCCGGATAGGGTTTGAGAAGCCCGGTGAGGTGTACTCCGCGCCGCCGAGAAAGGGCTCACCAGAGGCCCACACCGGCCCAGATTTGCTCTGGGGAAGCCACACCACCGCAACAACCCCTGCGGTCATAAGTGCCAACAGCGGTAGCGCCGCGGCCAGCAGAGTTGGCGAGAGCGCAGAGAAGTTCGGGTAGGCGGGCTGGAGGACCACCGAAGGTGTCCCGAACATCTTCTCCGAGATATTGCCAGACACTATCCCCGCGCTCGCGCGGCCCACAAGCCGGATCCAATAGGGAGCGATAATGCCCAACGAGAGAGCCAGAATCGCCAGGAGCAACATACCCACGCGACCACTCACCGGCGGCTGATTTGCGCCTGCCGGGTATTCGTTGCGCGGCCTGCCGAGGAAGACGCTTCCATAGACCTTCACGAAGCCCAAAATGGCCAGAGCACTCGCCAGCGCCAGTAGCGCCCCCGCGATGGCCATCGAAGCTTTCCCGGCAAGCGAAGAGAGCCTGAAGCCCTGCATCAAAGGCTCGAATGACAACCACTCCGTGGCGAACCCGCCGGAGGGCGGCATGGCAGCTAGAGAGAGGGCAGCAACAAAACAGAGTGCAGAGGTTAAAGGCATCCGCTGTGCAAGGCCCCCCAGCCGATCCATGTCCGTCGTTCCCGTGGCGTGATCTACCACTCCCAGGAGCAGGAGTGATTTGGAGGCCGAATGGTGGAGCATGTGGTAGAGAGCCACCAGAAGCCCCAGCCCCGCAAGGGGTTTCAGCCCTGCAGCCCATCCCAACATCGAAGCTCCGATTCCTATGAGGATTATCCCACCGTTTTCTACGCTGGAATAAGCCACAAACCGGCTGAGATCTCGCTGGGCTATTCTGTAGAGAATACCCACCGCAGGCGAGATACCGCCCACCAGCAAGGCCAGCAGCCCGCGCCACTCCGGTCCCGCACCAAGGACCTGCATGTCCACTCGCCAGACCCCGTAGAAGCCCAGGTTCAGCACTACCCCTGCAAGGAGCGCCGAGACCGGCTTAGGGCTTTTGGAATGGGCGTCGGGCAGCCAGAGCTGGAGCGGAACCATCCCTGCTTTTACGCCGAATCCGACGAAGGAGAGCAGGAATATCGCGTTGGCGTAGGGTGTGGGAATAGACGACCTCGCCATCTCCCCGAAGCCGAAGCTGCCGCTTCTAGTGTAGGCCAGGAAGAAGGCGACGAAGATCAGGGTCGTCCCCAGCTTCGAGGCCGCAGAGAAGAGATATCCTGCGCCCACACGCCCTTCCCGCAGGTCCTCGAAACTAACCAACCCGTAGAACAGGACAGCCGTAAGCTCCCAGAAGAGCATGAATAGAAAGACGTGATCCGCGGCGAAAACGAGCAGCGTCGCCGCCATCAGCAAATCATACAACGCCGCGAACACCCATCTTGGGCCCCGTACCTCGTAGCCTGTAGCGTAGATCGAGACCGGAAGCAATACCATTCCCGAGACAAGCACGAAGAAGGCCGAGAGTCTATCCAGCCCGAACGTTACCGCACCGAAACCGTATCCCAGACTGAAAGTGATCCCGAATCGGGCTCCGAAGAGAGCCGAAAGCCCGGCGAGGATTGCGAACAACCCGCCTGCTGCTCCCAAAACGAAAGCAGCTTGCGTGGAGACGTTTTTCTTCACCGGAGCGATCGCTGCCCCGAAGACAAGGGATAGTACGGAAAACCAGAAGAAAACACCGCTCACCTGCTCGCCCTCCCCGGATACCGTGGTTGTTCCGGGTTGCGTTCTGCCCACCAAAGTGCGACCAGAAAACGGATACAGCAACGTTCGATGAGGTGCCCGAACGTTTTGGTGCTCGCCAAACCGGACGTCTCTGTCACGCTTCCCCTTCCCCTCTTTGCACTGCATCAACAGGCCGGAGCAGAGAAAGCAAAAGCTCCTGCTCCGGTCGGGGCAGAAGCCATCAGCACCGAAGTGCGGTTAAGCGAGCTTCATCGCTATATCTCTATTCTATACGATGTCCTGTGAGGCGCCATCTCACACGTCATGATCTTGTTGGGCAGCTACTGGACTGCCGCGTACAGGAGGATCACCAGGAGCACCGCGAACAGGTATGCCAGGTATGCGCTCAGGTTTCCAGACTGAATCACCTTCATCTTTCGGGTAATCCAGAGCAGCAACCTCGCCGCCGCTTCGTAGAAGGAGCTCTCGATCCAAGGCACGATGCGGGTGGTGTAGATTCGCTCCTTAACTTCCTCCCGGGGCAGGTAAAAGTCCGCGAATACCGTGCGTATCGGGTTGGAGAAGCCGCGCGAGGTGTACTCCGTCCCGCCAAGACGTCTCTCTCCGGAAGCCCAGACCTCTCCGCGCCGCCCCCGTGATCTGCGCACTACCGCAACTATCCCGAGAGGCGCGAGCAGCAGTAAGGGCAGCGCCACCGCCAGCAGGGTGGGCGAGAGCGCAGAGAAGTTCGGGTAGGCGGGCTGGAGGACCACCGAAGGTGTCCCGAACATCCTCTCCGAGATGTCCCCGGACACGAGCCCTGCGCTCGCTCGGCCGATGAGCCTTATCCAGAGCGGCGCCAGCACCCCAAGAGATGCGGCGAGCAGGGCTAGAAGGGCCATCCCCAGCCTGCTGCTCAGTGGGGCTTTATCGGCGTCTTTCCGGTATTCACTCCTCGGCCTGCCGAGGAAGACGCTCCCGTAGACTTTCACGAAACCCAAAATGGCCAGCCCGCTTGCCAGCGCCAACAGCGAGCCTGCCAGGGCCATCGGGATCCTCCCGGCGAGGGAGGGGAGTCTGAAGCCTTGCATCAGCGTCTCCAGAGAGAGCCATTCCGTGGCGAACCCGCTGGAAGGCGGCATGCCCGCCAGAGAAAATGCTCCAACCAGGAAGAGAACCGAGACCAGCGGCATGCGACGTGCGAGCCCTCCGAGGAGGTCCATGTCCGTCGTGCCCGAGGCGCGCTCCACGGCCCCGACGCCGAGAAACAGGAGCGACTTGGAAGCTGAGTGGTGGAGCATATGGTAGAGGGCCACGAGAAGCCCCAGCCCTGCAAGAGGTTTCAGCCCCGCGCTCCATCCCAGCATGGAGGCTCCGAGCCCCAGAAGCACTATCCCGGCGTTCTCGATGCTCGAGTATGCGACGAACCGGCCCAGATCCTTCTGGGCTATCCCGTATAGAATGCCGACCGCTGCCGAGACCGCCCCTACTAGCAGCACCAGGATGCCCCACCACTCCGGGCCTTTGCCGAGAACGCTCATGTTGAAGCGTGCGATCCCGTAGAACGCCACGTTCAGGACCACGCCCGCCAGCAAGGCCGCCGCGTTCGCCGGAGCCGCCGGATAGGCCCTGGGAAGCCAGAGTTGTACCGGAACCATCCCCGCCTTCACCCCGAACCCTACGAAAGCCAGGACGAATGCTGCGCTCGCCAGCATGCCGGGAAGCCGGGTAGAAGCCATCTGCCCGAAGACGAAGCTTCCGGACTTCAGGAAGACGAGCAGGAAGGCGGCCAGAATCAGGGCCGTCCCCAGCTTCGAGGCTGCGGACATCACGTACCCGGCCCCCATGCGTCCCTCCTTCAGATCCTCGAAAGCCACCAGGGAATAGAACAGCACCGACATAACCTCCCAGAAAAACAGGAAGGCGAAGGCGTTATCTGAGACGAAGATCAGCAACGTCGCAGCCAGGATCAGGTTATAGAGGGCCGCGAAAGCCCGCCGCGAGCCCTGTACCTCATGGTCGAGAGAGTAGAGTGAGACCGGCACGGAAACCATGCCCGCGGCGAGCACGAAGAACCCACCGAGCGCGTCGAGGTCTGCTCCAGCGCGCCCGATCCCGTACCCCAGGTCCACCGACCAGCCAAAACCGCCACCGTAAATCGCCGCGGCACCTGTCGCCACCGCCAGTAATCCGCCGAGGATGGAGAAGATGAATGAAATCTGCATCGAAATCCGTTTGTCCGGGAGCGCGGCGGCAAGAGCTCCCAGAGCGAAGGCCAGAAGCGAGAATCCAAAGGCCGCTCCGCTCATCTACCGGCCCCCGTGGTGTGCTGCGTGTGCTCGATCTTCTGCTCCATCCTGCCGAGTGCGAGGAGGATTCCGTGTAGCAGCGAGAGCGGCGGCGGGGGACTTCCAGGTACGTAAACATCCACCGGCAGCACTCGGTCCACACCGCCCAGGGTCGCATACGAGCGGCCGTAGATGCCGCCGCCGCAGGCCGGTCCGCAGGCGGCGATTACGATCTTGGGCTCCGGCATCGCCTCGTACGCCGCCCGCAAGGGTCGCTCCATGGCCCGCGTTACCGGACCGGTGACCAGTAGCAGGTCCGCGTGACGCGGCGAGGGAGTAAAGAACAGCCCCACCCGGTGCAGATCGTAGTAGGGGTTCTGCAGTGCCTGAATTTCCGACTCGCAGGCCCCGCAGGACCCCGCATCCACGTGTCGGACGTGCAGCGAACGTCCGAAGGCTTTCACGCGCTCCTCCAGCGTTCCTATTGCCCGGGCCTCATCCACGGCGTACCACCGTCACCAGATCCTGGCAGTTGCGAACCGCTAACTCGAAGTCCGGCTCCATCGTGAAGGCGCCGCCCGGAACCTGCGCGCACAGCCCGCAGCAGATGCAGCGTCCGAGATCGAGTGTGAGTTCCTCTTCGGTAACCTGGATCGCACCCGGAAGACACGCCCGCGCGTAGGGCTCCCACGAGGCTTCGGGATCTAGCCGTTCCGGGTGTACCACCGGCCTGGCTCTAAAACCTTCCGGCATACTCTCTGGGACTATCGGGTAGCGGGTCGTAACCCGCCTGCTGGTCAAGCCCCTGTAAAACCATCCGAGCACCGGTTAAAACCTCCTATCCGTCGCACCCGCCTTGCGAGAGGGCAAATGATTGCTCCATGAAAACGAAATCCGTCAGGATTTGACCTTCTATGGTGCGGGGGAAGAGTGGCCAGTTGACGAACGAGGCGGTACGGACCTTTACCCTGTCCAGCAAACCTTTCTCGCCGAACCTGACGAAGTACATCTCCTCGCCGCGCGCCCCCTCGGCCCATCCCAGGGCTCGTGAACCGGGCTCGGGTACTGGCACTTCCGCGGAGATGGATCCCTCCGGCATCCGGTCTACGGCCTGTCGAATCAGGTCGAACGCATTATGTATCTCCTCGGTGCGCACGTTGAATCGGGCGTCGGCATCTCCGTCGGCGGCGGTGGCTACAGCGAACGCGAGCTCCGGGTAAGCAGCGTAAGGATGGTCTCTCCGGGAGTCCAGGTCCACTCCAGAACCGCGGGCGATAGGCCCGACGGCGCCGTATGCGACGGCATCCTCCCTGGAGAGAGGTCCGGCGGTGATGATCCGGTCCAGAAACGAGTCGGTCCGCTTGAGGAGGCGCGTCTCGGCTCCGAAATCTTTTTCCAGGCTGGACAACTCGTCGAGGAGCACGCCCGGATCCGCGAGATCCTGGCGGAGACCCCCGACCTGATTTACGCCCCGCAGGTAGCGGCTCCCGGTGAGAGCGGCGTTCAGCCGCAGCACGCGCTCCTTGAGGATCGAAAAGCGCGCGTTGGCCACGTTGAGCGAGGCGCCCTCGCAATGCTTGGCGATGTGATCCACGTGGTTGTATATGCGCTCCAGCTCCGCAAAGACTATCCGCAAATGCAGCGCCCGGGGCGGAACCTCTATCTCCAGGGCTCGCTCCACAGCCTGGCAGAAGGCCAGCGACTGGGCGAAGGAGTCCGTCCCCGAAACCCTCTCGGCGACCAGCGGCGCCTGTTCCAGGGAGACGCCTTCGAAGATCTTCTCCATCCCGCGGTGCTTGAAGAACATGTTGAGGTGGAGCCCCAGGATCTTCTCTCCCGGCGTGTCCACCACGAACTGCGCCGACTCGAAGATCCCCGAACGTATCGGACCGTAGGGCATGTGGAAAATGCCGTCGCCCTCAACCGGTTCGTGCATTCGGGGTCCGCTGCGCTCCGGCGGTGCCAGCTCGACCTCCCGTTCGCGGGGAAAGCTTTTTCTCATCGGGTAGAGCCCTTCCGGCCAGCCCTCCGGGAGAACGAGGCGCGTAGGATTTGGGTGCGCAGCGGGGGTGAGGCCGAAGAGGTCCCGGATCTCGCGCTCCGGCCACTCCGCCGCCGGCAGCCTCACGACCAGCGAACTGAAGCGCTCGGCCTCCAGAGGAGCCTCCAGCACCAGGTAATCGTCCCCGACATCGAGGATTACGTAAATGGCGAACCTTTCAGAAAGCTCTGCGGCGAACTCGGTGACGAACCGGGCACCCCCGCCCTCGACCAGGTCGGGAACGATGTACACGAGTTGCTCCGGCCGCAGCCGCAGCCACAGCTCCCCGCTGCGGGCTCGCTCCGGAGCCCGTCCTAGCCTCTCTTCGATCGCTCGCGCGTTCACTATCTTCCTCCCGAAATCACGTTCGCCGCCCCGCGCAACGTCGCGCTCAGAATATCCGGCACCCACACCCCGAGTCCCAGGACGAACACGAGAGCGAACACCATCGCCGCCACCATCCACCTGGATGCCTCGCCGGGTTTCGCGCCTTTCGGAGGTTCGCCCAAAACCATCTGGTTCGCGTAGCGGAAAAGCCCGAGAAAGGCCAGGTTCACCAGGGCGAGCAACAGCGCTGCGGGGATAAACAGCGCGCCGCCGCGGGAGAATCCGCCGGCCAGGATCAAGAACTCGCTGCGGAAGATGCCAAACGGCGGCAGACCGCTGATCGCAATCCCCGCCATCAAAAACAGAACCGCCGTAGCCGGGACGATGTGGATCAGGCCGCGCACCTTCGCCGTCTCCTTTGTTCCGAGCTTTTTCAGGATACTCCCCGCGCCGAAGAACGCCATACTCTTGGTTGCGGCGTGGGTGAGTACGTGCAGGGCGACCCCGTAGAGAGCAAGAGGCGTTCCGAACGCCGTGCCCACCGCCAGAACCCCCATGTGCTCTATGGAGGAGTAGGCGAGAAGCCGTTTGAAGTCACGCTGGATGAGGACGAAGAACCCGGCCAAAATCAGCGACGTTATTCCGAAGACGAACAGGACGGTACTGGGAAAACCTGCGCCCACGGCCCCCACGGTTATCCCGTAGAAGCGAAAGATGGCGTACATCGCGTCAGCCAAAAGCGCGCCGGAGAGCAGAGCCGAGACGGGCGTGGGGCCTTCCGAGTGCGCGTCCGGGAGCCAGGTGTGCATCGGGACGAGCCCGGCCTTTGTTCCGAACCCGATCACGGCGAACAGGAACGCCAGCCGTACGGTGCTGTCCTCCAGCCTGCCGGAAGCCGAGAGCAGAACGCTCCAGTTCGGCTCGTACCCGGGTCCCAGAGCCCCCGTACCGCTGGCGTACAGGAGCACCACCCCCAGAAGGGCCAGCGCCAGCCCCGCAGAGGCAATAAGGATGTACTTCCAGGCGGCCTCCAGCGCGGATCCAGTCCCCTCCAGCCCGACCATGAGCGCCGAGACGATAGTGGTAAGCTCCACCGCCACCCACACCAGGCCCAGGTTGTCCGTGGCCGGGACGAGGAGCATGGTGAAGGCGAAGAGATTCAGGAGCGCATAGAAGTTGCGCGCGTAGCGGGAGAAACCCGGAGAGTTCTGCTCACTCTTCAAATACCCGATGGAGAAGATGGCGCTCGCCGCGTACACCAGCGCCACCGAGAGGAGCAACACCACGCTCAGGGAGTCGGCGTATAAGATCCCTCCGGCGGTGGAAATCCTGCCTCCCCTTAACTCCAGCAGGCTGCCTGCCAGAGCGAGTGTGGCGATGGCTCCGGCGACGGTGAGCGCCTGCGAGATGCGGGGCGCAGGCGAGAGGTACGTAACGATACCCAGAAGCAGGGGGATGACAAGGAGAGCACAGAGCGCGGCCATCATCCTCTAAGCTCCCTCAGAGGAGAAGTTGTTACGGTCGAGCGGCGTACAGCCAAGAGCCTCACCAGCACACCGAAGACCAGCACCGCCATCAACACGTCGAAGAGGATCAAGAGCCCCACCAGAAGCGGCAGGCCGGGGGCAATGGCGACCGTTCCCAGGAAGATCCCGTTCTCCAGCGTAAGCAGGCCGATGAGCTGCGAGATGGTGTTGAGGCGTGTGATCATGAAGAAAAACCCGATCAGGACCACAGCGAGCCCGATGGCGAACGCGCTGTGGGGCAGGAGCACGCCGCGCAGGTTCAGTTTGAGAGTCGCTGCGTATGCTATTCCGGTAAAGACCAGAGCCGCGATCAGCGAGGAGGGAACTCCGACCGCGAGGGGAACCTCGACCTCCACGTGCTCGTCTATCCCGCGAGTCAGGCGCAGCACGATCGCGGGCACCAGCACAACCTTCGCCACCACGGTAACCGCCGCCAAGACGTAGAGGCCCACGTTTCCGGTGATGAGGCCCGCGACCCCCGAGAAGACCGCGACGAAAAACGACTCGAAGGCGTAGAGCGAGGTCTGTCCGTGTATCGCTCGCGACCTCAAGAGGCCGAACTGCATCAGAATCACCAGTACGGCCGAGAGGTTCCCGACGGCTTCCAGGGCGCCCATCTCACCTGCCTCCCAGGTAGAAAGTAACTATTGCGAGCACGGAGAGTATGAATCCTGCCCCCATAAACTCCGGTATCTTGAGCAGCCTGAGCTTGGCGAAGGAAGATTCGATCCCGACGACCACGGCGGCCACGACCATCATCTTCGCCAGGAGCAGCACCAGCGCCAGAAACACCGTGAGCGGCCTCCCGTCGGCGGAGAGGCCCCAGGGGAAGACCAGTACGTTCACGAAGATCACGTACAGAAGAAACTGCTTCATCGCCGTTCCCCACTTCAAGAGCGCCATCTCCGGTCCGGAGTGCTCGAAGATGCGCGCCTCGTCTATCATGCCGAACTCCAGAGTGGAGGAAGAACTCTCTATAGGGATGCGCCCGGTGTCCACGAGTATCATCAGGAAGAATGCCGCTATCGAGAGGACGTGGCTCGCGGAGAAAACGGTCGCCCACGAATTCCTCAAGGACTCCCCCATAACGTAGGGCAGGTCGGTCTTGCTGATGAGTGCGACGGTGAAGAAGACGAAGATGAGGGTCGGCTCTGCCAGCACGGATACCATCATCGCCCGGCTCGCCCCCAGTCCCGAGTACGGGCTGCCCGAATCGAGCCCCGCAAGCGCGATGAAGAAGGCGGCTAAAGAGAATAGAAATGCCCCGCCCAGGATGTCCCCCATGTACCCGAGCGGTAGGGGGAAGCTGGTTAATACTGGTATGAGCATGGCGATGCTCATGTAGGAGGCAAAGGCGACGTAGGGGGCGAGGAAGTAGATCCAGGATACCCCTTGCGGAGTGGAGCGGCTCTTGCGCAGGTACTTCCAGATATCGTAGTAGGGCTGGAAAACGCTTGGGCCTTTGCGAGCCTGCAGGATAGCCTCCGCGCGTGAGATCACGCCGGTGATGAGCGGAGAGAAGATGAGCAGCGTAAGCACCTGCAAAGCCTGCAATACAACCGGTGGCAGCGCCAAGCTACACAGCCTCCTCGCGGGCCACAAGCTCGTTCAGGTAGCAGACTTCGCAGACCATCTCCAGCCTGCGGCCTCCTTTCTGGCGGTTAGGTGTCATGATGCCCACCGGCTTCGGGCGGGAGTGATAGACGAGCTTGACCACGTGCCTGCGACAGACAAACGCTCCGCAACGGCAACAGGTAGCTACGGGAGACTCCTCTTCGTTCTCGCACAACAAGCACCTGCCGAATACCGGAATCGCTCCGTGGTCCTGATCCTCTGGCACGCTTCCTGACCTCCTGCGTTTCTGGTACCTGCTAAACCCGGACAATTGAGTAGGGAAAACGAAAAGGCTCCTACTCCGGACTGACCGGGGTAGAAGCCATCAGCACCTCGCTGGTGCGGTTAAGCGAGCTTCATCGCTACTTCTTTTTGCTTGCCGGAGAGACTATACACGCAACGCCACCGCGCTTGCAACCTCTGCGTTGCGAGAAGTGTGAAAATATGCGCTACTGATACGATCACACTCAGCCAGCGAGCTTATCGGGCCACCTTTCTGGTGGACAGCGGATCAACAAAGCGCAAGAGGACAAAGGTGGCCGGTGGCTGCAACGCAGCACGTATCGGCGGCTTCTGCCTCGGACAGCGCCCATATCAAAGCCTTCTGCTACCGCTCTACCGGCAACGGCGGTCAACGAACCGAGATGATCTATCTATCCTGCAAAAAGGTCGACAAGAGACGCGAGAGCACCGAGGACGCGAGGGAGAAGATGCGATCCAAGCGACGCAGCCCAGTCCGTTGCTCTTCTGGAGCCGGGGGGGCCGGTGGACAGCGAGTCCGGAGGAGAGACGTGGAGCACTTCCGCCTCGTCCAGAGAGACGCGTGCTTCTGGCACTCTCTCTCGCAACCGGTGCAAAAACTCTTCTATCCGTCCCCTTTCGTCCACCGCGAGAACGCAAAATGGAGAGTCAATTTTTGGATTCTTGTAGGCCATCGCAGTAGCTATCCCCCATCGATGGGCCAGGCTAATCACCCGCTCGCAGGCCCGGTGTGTGCTCAGGTACAGGGTGGCCTCGGTGATCATTCGTGTTTGTGGGGATGGTTCCTTTCCCCCGAAGCCGTTCGGTGTGCCTATCTCATCCAATTTTCCTCCTCTCTCAGGAAAACGGTACAGGTCTTTTCGGACCCTCAAAATCCTGAATCCTCTGCGTAGGGGCCGCCGGTGTTCCGGTATCATTGCGGGCCAACTTCGTCTCCTCTGAAACGTGCAAGCTCACCCTGAATTTTGAACAGAACAACGCAGTAGTTAAGGTGCCCGGGCGTTTTCGGGCCTCCTGGCACCATCGCGGTAGCCATCCGGGGCTTCTGCTACAGAGAGACGGTTCGGATTTACGTTTACGTACGCCATAGCTTCGCCACATAGAGCAGGGTCGGGATGGATGCCAGTTGAATGATTACCGAGAATGCGACCAGCGCCGGGATAGAGACGTCGTAGAGCAAGCCCATCAAGGCGCTCCCCGCGAACCAGAAAAGTCCGTAGCATGCGTTGAAGACACCGTAGGCGAAGGCGCGGCGATCGGCGGAGACCGTGACCGCTACTGGTGCGCTCATCAGCGAATCTTGAATTCCCATCCCCAAACCCCACAGGATCATGCCCACGACCGCCAGTGAGAAACCTCCCAGGAAGGAGAAGGGAGCGAAGAAGGCTGCCAGGACTGCCGCGAGTATTAAAACCGAAAAACCCCGGCGGTCGAACCACCGGCCCAGGATCAGAGCCGAGATCGCCGAAACCCCCATCGCTATGGCGTAGAGGATAGGGATCTGGTCGCTGGAAGCGAGGGAAGCCTTCTGCAGGTGGAAGGAAATGAGGTTGAAGTCGGCGTAACCTGCGGCTATCAGGCCCATCGAGACCAGGTAGAACCAGAAAGCTCTTGGTAGCCCGCCGCCCTGAGGTGCTGCGGTGGGCGGGCTGACCTCGAGGTTTCGGGGGTTGGGGTAAGATGCCCTGGCGACGAGCAGGAGCACGAGCGAAATCAACGCGGGTATCGCCAGGAGTGCATATCCTGTGTGGTAACCACCCTTGAAGTAGAGGACGGCTGAGATTATCAGCGGCCCCGCGAGGGCGCCGGTCTGGTCGAGGGCTTCCCGCAGGGCGAAAGCCCAGCCCTGGCCTATAACGGACCCGGCATGGGAGAGCATCGCATCGCGCGGAGGGTTCCGGACGCCTTTCCCCAACCGTTCGCAGATGATGAGCGCGGCGGCCACTTCCCAGCGCCCGGCCAGCGCCAACAGCGGCACGGCGAGCAGGTTTATAACGTAGCCGGTGCCGGTGACGAGCCAGTACCTGCCGGTGGCGCTGCTGATGTAACCTGAGAGGAGCCTGATCAGGTACCCGAGCAGTTCGCCCAGCCCCGAGACTACGCCCACGATGGCTCCGCTCGCGCCTAGCACGGCGAGGAAGGCCCCGTTGGTGCTGCGGGCCCCCTCGTAGGTCATGTCCGCAAACAGACTCAAGACGCCTATGAGCAGGACAAACCTCAGGGCCGCTGACCTCGATACGCTCCTTGCGGATGGTTTTGTCTTCTCGGTCAAAGATTTCTCCTTTAGTACCTGGGCAGAGGGGCGCCGCCTGCGTCTTTGAGGACGTAGTCGCGGAACATCCGCTTGATGATTTCCGGGTGCCTGCCGGAGATGTCTTTCTTCTGATCCGGATCTCTTCTGATGTCGTAGAGTTCCATCCCTGAGCCAGTGTTGGGGCCGTGGATCAGGTAGCGATCATCGCGGGACATGACGTAATTGTCATAACCTAAAGTGAAATGGTCTCGCTTCTGGGAGGGCTCCTTTCCTTCGAGCAGCGGCGAGAGGTCCACGCCTTGCGTCTGTTGAGGCGCCTCTATTCCCAGAGAGCCCAGTATCGTGGGGGCCACATCGTGGGTCGAGGCGTAATAGTCGCTTTTCTTGCCGGCCATCTTGCCCTTTGGGTGCCGGATCATGAATACGGTATCCGTGAGTTCCGGGTAGAGCGCGTTGTAGGGCTTTCCGACGTAGCCGTGCTCGCCGAGGCAGTGACCGTGGTCGGAGAGCAAGATCAGGAGAGCATGGTCCAGCATGTCCAGATCATGAGCTTTGTTCAGAAAATGCCCCAGCCATTTGTCAGCGAGGGCGGCCTCCCCTGCATAGAGGGCTCGCATTCTATTCAGCTCGGCTTCTGTGAGGTAATCGCTCGGCCCGTAGTCGGGCTCTATGGGCTCGGGACCGTGGTAGGAGTCGTCGTAGAGGTCTGCGTACTTTTTAAGTGGAGCCCACGGCTCGTGCGGGTCGTAGTTGTCTGCCACCAGGAAAAAGGGCTGCTTCTCCTTGAGCGTTTGAAGAAGCGCGGAGGCGCGGGTGAACACCCGTGGTGGGAACCAGTCGGTCTCGCTCTTGTAGCCGGCGGTGTTTGCCAGATATTGCTGGATCGTATCCCGCACGCGAAGCGGGTTTCCCTTGAGGAGGTATCGGTCCATCTTCTTCTGGGAAACCGCCCAAACTGGTTTGTAACGGTCTTTCTCCTGGCCTCTTACCCACTGGAAGACTTCGAAGCCCTGATGAAAGTTGTAGAACGGTTTGAAGAGGTGGTCGGTGTCCGAGACGAGCGCGCAAGTGGTCCCATGCTTTTGGAGTACGTCGGCTATTGTGGTTTGATCTTCTGGGATCGGAGCCCACCCCGCCGGTTCGTTCTCTTCACCCGGCATGGGATGCCAGTTTCTAAAAGGCCAGGTTCTCACCCCGGTGTGAATGGCCCGCCTGGCGCAGACCGTCGGGAGGGACTCCGGGTAAGGGTGGTTGAAACTCAGGCTTTCCTTCTCCAGCGCGTCGAGGTTGGGAGTCTTGATCCCGTACCTGTCATAGGTTCCCACGTGATCCCGCCTCAAACTGTCTATGATCACCAGGATTACGTTCATCTTCGACCTTTCTGCGAGCTATGCGCTGGATACCGTGCCAGCAAGCATGCAAAGCGGCCTCGTGTTAGCAGCCGTCTTGCTTTTCCTTGCGCTGGTTGTGGGCTGCAAGAGCTCTCAGCGCTAAGCCGTCCACTCACCGTCCGCCAGCCCGTTCAAGTAGCAAGTCTCGCAGACCATCTCCAGGCGCCGGGTGCTCCTGCGGGATCTCGGGACCATGAGCCCTACAGGAGTTGGGGATGGGTAGTGAATCAGCCGCACCGCATGGTCTTCGCACACCAGGGCGCCACAACGACGGAAGACTGCCACAGGAGGGCGGCCTGTATCCTCACAGAGCAAGCACCTGCTAACCGTCCAACTCGTATTCCACTCCCGATCGTGCTCCATACTTTCTTGCTCCTCTCCTGCTCTTGCTCTCGCTGCGCCCCGGCGGAAGCGGAGAAAAGAAAAGGCTCCTACTCCCGACCTCTCGGGGTAGAAGCCATCAGCACCCTGGGTGCGGTTGAGCGAGCTTCATCGCTATCCTGTGCTAAAATCGAATCATAAGATCTTTTGTTTTGGTTGCAACCCTGCTGTTACTAAAAGTTCTTAAAAGCTGTGAAAGCATTTGCTTTTTTCGCAAGGGGGCTCTCGATCCTGAAGAGATGGCGTGAGCAACAGCGGAGCCGCAGGCGTAACACTCAGATTTGTGTGATGTTTGTCGTAAAATAACAGACACGCGATGGGGCTCCGCGTGGTGGATTGCTGCCAAACTACCCGCAGACGGTTGATGGCTCCTAGTAAAGTTGTCGGCATTGACAGCGAAGGAGACCTGAAGAGCGGCATGAACCCTCGGGAGAGTCCACCATCTCCGGCGTTACCAGCTAAGATCTTCGCCCAGGGCGACGATCTTGTGGCTGCAGCAACGCTGCTGCATGGAGCCTTCGTTGATCCCTCCCATATGTCCGATCACATCGAGTTCATCCGCTCCTTGGAAGAGGCCTCGAACGTCTCGATCGGCGAGGTGGCGCGGAGCCTCGATTCCACAGATTGCCCCGGAGCGATCCCGGCAGTTGTGATCACAATCTTGCTACAGAGTCTAGACGGCGCCATGGACGCACTGGAAGAGGCCGCAGATTTCGTCCAGGTCTACGGGATCCGGCAGCCCACCGACCAGGCGACCGGTCTGGCCTCGTTCTTGCGGCGAGCCGCTGAGGAGCTTCTTGAATGTATAACCGGAGCGCGGGAACACCGCGACGTAAGTTCTCATGTTCGGGTGGTAGCCAGAATAGAGGATGAGGCAGACGAGCTCTACAGGACAGCCTTGGGGGCACTGGTTGTCTTAGGATCGGACCCCTTTCACGCCATGTGCTGGAGAAGGACATCTACACCTGGCTGGAGGAGGCGATCGATCGCTGCGAGGAGGTGGCGCAGTATCTGGGAAGCGTGAATCCGGGAACCGTCGAGAAGTGAAACTGTGCTGCCCCGAATGCCGGGAGACTAACGACTGGAGTAGAAGAATCGGCGCCCGCTGCGGAGTTCTCTACGTGGACTCAAAACGGAAACCTGCATGGGGGAATTCACCTAGGTGCTTCACCACAAGAAACGTTCAACTGCGCTGAGGACCGCAACTCCTGGGCGACCTTGGTCTCGGGAGACGATCAACGCCTTGATAGAATTGTAAGAAAGGGGGTGCAGATCCCTGCGTCGAGGCTGCTTGCCGAGAGTAGCTGGGGACTTATCGGAGAAGAGAGGATGCAAGAAACTATTGCAGAGGATCTGGAGCAGCACGGCCCAGTCTCGGTTCGGCTGACTGCTGTGGAGGCTTCAGAGGCAATGGACCGCAGAGAAGCCGTGGCGGCACTGCGGGGCGCTACCAGTGACAAGAGTCAGATGGTCAGGGACGCCGCCAGCAGAGTACTGAGCATGTATTCAAATCAGATGTAGTCAATACCAGGGATCACCAATGGTCAGAACAGATTCATCGAACTGCAGGAGGTAGGCTGCGATTATGGTGCGGTTACGCAGAGTGGTGCTGGACGTGGACAAACCCTCCAAGGAGCCCTCGCTCTTCGCTATAGCAGAGGCTCTGGACAAGATCGAGGGGGTGGCGGCAATCAACCTGACAGTCAATGAGGTAGACGTGGACGTCATAGGTTTGATCGCCGTTATCGAAGGCGACAGCTTCGATTTCGCCGAGATAGAGCGGGCGATCTACGAGGTGGGGGCGGTCCTTCATGGCGTGGACCAGATAATCACCGGCAGCCGCCTGATCGAGACGACCGAAACCCCCATAAGCTGACCTTCTATGCGATTACCGCTGGATCCCCGCTACGCGACCCTGGGTCTCATAGACGGCATCATCATAGCGCTCGGGTTAGGAGCCAGGGTTATCCTGAGCGCCCGCGTCCCGTCCGGCGTGGGCAACATAGTCCTCGATGCTGGCATCTTCGCCGCCATAACCAACCTGGTCACCTCTATCTTTACCGAATTGCACCAGACCCGGGCGGAACTATTGGACGTCGAGCGCAAGATGGTGATCTCCGAGCGGGGACGCCTCTTTGGAACGGCCCTTTACCGTGCCGGTCAGCTTCGGGCTCTCAACCGGGCCCTGAGTTTCTCTTTGACCGCTTTCGCAGGAGCTTCCATACCACTTTTGCCCGTAATTTTCCTGCAAGGCGAGCCCTTCTTCGGATTGCTCGTTCCATTGCTCTCGCTCTTTATCCTGGGCTTCTATCTGGGACGCAAAGGCGCAGGGAATCCTGTTCTGTGGGGGGTGGCGATGGTCCTGGCCGGGGCGTTGGTAACCGTGGTGGGCAGGATCTTTCCCGCTTAGAGATTCTCCGAAGCACATCGGCAACCCGAAGTGGTAAACTAATATATACAGGGGTGATGAAGCTCACCCGGCAACCGCATCCGCCTGAGATGCTGATGGCTTCTACGCCGAGTAGCCGGCGTAGAAGCCTTTTCTCGTTGCCGGCTCTCGGTGAAGCAACTGGTAGCGGCAACAGAGGCGCAAAGTGGAGGGCCTCCGTTGCAAGGTAGGACGAAGGAGGAGAGCGGTGGTTGCGATGCTCACCGAAGGCTTGCCAACGAGCATCCTCTTGCAGTCTGTAGTCCCCCAGGCGCTCGTGGTGTTTATCGTGGTGGTAGCTTTTACGCTTCCCGCGCTGCTTCAGCGCTTCTCGTCTGGGATCTTGCGATGCAGGACAGGTGAGATAACTCCCGAAGCGATCGCAGACCATGAGCCCTCGGAGGAGCATCCCGGCCCTGAGATACTGTGCCGCCGGATCGTGGAGCGGGTGGAGCAGATCCGGCGGGTCTTACTGGAGAATCCTTCGGAGATAGAGGTCGAGATGTGTTCCATAGGATACAGGGCATGCGTGGAAGACATGGGGGTGCTGATCGACCTCGTCGAGGCGGAACTTGAGGTTTCGGGTCCGATCAGGCGGTGGCGGCTGAGAGCGTGGCGCCGCAGGGCGGCGGAGGCTATCTTCCACATGCACGAAGCGTTTCCCACCGGCAGTTTGCATCCTCTTTACCACAAGGATGCCTAGACTGGGGCAGCAAGCCCGGGTTGATGCGAAGCCGCGTGTATGGTCCTTGGCGTTTCAGGAGGTGAAGTCTTCCAATGCGGTTCCACAGCATCCTATTTGACCAGTTCGAAGGCAGCGTCGAGGTCGCTGAGCTGGAGGAGCCTTCCTTCTTTGCCGACTTGAACCTCGATCAGGTGCTGGAGTCTATGACCACAGGGCGTAAGGAATATGACCTGAAGCCCTTCTTCTACGCTCCGTTGCACGACGTTGCAGCCGTGAAGTATCGCCATGAAGTACTGCGCGACCTCGAAAAGCACGCCGTGTTCGAGTCGGTGAGGGCATTTGCGCAGAGGATGCGGAGAATGCGCGAGCACCTCGCTCAGGCGGAGAAGCTGCACTACGAGTGTCAGAAGGAACGCTGGTTCCTGGACGCGGTGGAGATCTACTGCGATGCCGTCCGCTCTCTGGCGGGCGAGTTGGCTCATCTAGAGGTGAATTCGCGGGGATTTCAGGCGTTCCGCGAATACCTCAGCGGCTACACCGAATCGGAGGGCTTCACGTCGCTTGCAGCCGAGACGCAATCACTGAAAGAGGCTCTCGCCGGGGTGAAATACTCCGTTCACATCAAGGGAAACCGGGTCAGGGTCAGTAAGTACGACGAGGAACCAGACTACAGCGCGGAGGTGGAGAAGATATTCGCGAAGTTCAAGCAAGGAGCGGTGAAGAGCTACCGGGTCAAGTTCCCCAACTGGCCGGACATGAATCACGTTGAAGCGCGTGTGCTGGAACTGGTCGCGCGGCTGTACCCGGAGGTCTTCGGTACTCTGGAGAAGTACTGCACCCACCACCGCGATTATCTCGACGGCGCGATCGGCATCTTTGACCGCGAGGTGCAGTTCTACCTGGCATATCTGGAGTACATCGAGCGGTTCGAGACAGCAGGATTGCCGTTTTGCTACCCACAGATGTCCGCTCAATCGAAGAATGTCCGTGCCGATGGAGCGTTCGACCTCGCCCTGGCCAACAAGCTCGTCTCCGAGGGCTCGTCCGTGGTGTGCAACGACTTCTACCTGAACGACCCGGAGCGCATTCTCGCGGTCACCGGCCCGAACCAGGGCGGTAAGACGACCTTCACGCGGATGTTCGGCCAGCTACATTACCTGGCCAGCCTGGGGCTTCCGGTTCCCGCGAGCGGAGCCCGACTCTTCCTCCCCGACCAGATCTTCACCCACTTCGAGAGAGAAGAGGACGTCGAAACGCTCAGAGGCAAGCTGGAGGACGACCTGATCAGGATCCACAAAATCCTCGAAGAGGCGACGGGTAGCAGCATCATCATCCTGAACGAGAGCTTCAGCTCCACAACCCTCAGAGACGCCCTCTTCCTCGGAACGGAGGTGCTGAACCGCATAGCAGAGCTGGGCTCGCTGTGCGTATGCGTAACTTTCGTTGACGAGCTGGCGTCTCTCAACGAGGCGACCGTGAGCATGGTCGGCACTGTAGATCCAGACAACCCGGCGATGCGGACGTTCAAGATCGTCAGAAAACCTCCCCAGGGACTCGCCTACGCGATCGCGATCGCCCGCAAGTACGGCCTCACGTACGAGACACTGAAGGAGCGCGTCGCACGATGAAAGCCTTCCTCATGTACAGAGACCAGGACTTCGACCTCGGGCGCGAGCTACCCACCAATGAGGGCGCGCTTACACAGGATCTCGGCCTCAATACGCTCTTCGAGGCGATGGCTCTCGGGGACGAGTTCCTCTTCGACGTGGTCAAGAAGGCGCTTCTGTCCAGCCTGACCGACCCGGAGGAGATCACCTATCGTCAGCAGGCCCTCGCCGACTGCCTCGAGGAGCCGGAGATCATCAGGGACATCTACCGGATCGCGGTAGAGGCTATTCAGGGCGAAAAGAATATCTTCCTCGGCCTCCTCAAGGACTCACCCGACGCCATACTGAACCGATCCCTGCAAGTCCTGCAGTTGTTCTTCGATCTGCTCAAGAGACTGAGGCAGATCGCCGATGAGCACGCTGCCAGGTTCCGCTCGGAAGCCTTCACCCGGTTCTTCGCGATGCTTGAGAAGGAACTCGACGATAAATACCTTCAGACCGTCGAGCACCACCTCAAAGAGCTGCAGTTTCATGGTGGAGTCCAGATCAGCGCGCGCCTCGGCAGGGGCAATAAAGGCGCTAACTACGTGCTCCGCACTCCCAAACAGCAGAGCCTCATGGAGCGCCTGCCTTTCGGAAATCGCTCCGGTTACAGCTTCACGATCCCCGACCGGGACATGAGCGGCCTTAGAGCGGTGGACGAGTTGCGGGGTAGAGGTCTCAACCCCATCGCCAACGCTCTCGCCCAGTCTACCGACCATATTCTGAGTTTCTTCACCATGTTGCGCTCCGAGTTGGCCTTCTACATCGGCTGCCTGAACCTGCATTCGCGGCTTGCCGAGAAGGACGAGCCCACGTGTTTTCCTGTCCCGCTGGTATCTGGTCGGGACGAGCTTTCGGCACAGGGACTCTACGACGTCTCGCTCAGCCTAAACCTCGAAGAGCGGGTCGTCGGCAACGACCTGGGCACTGATGGCAAACGGCTCGTGATGATCACGGGAGCAAATCAGGGAGGAAAGTCCACGTTCTTGCGCAGCGTAGGTCTGGCGCAGTTGATGATGCAGGGTGGGATGTTCGTGCCGGCCGAATCCTTTCGTGCCAGCGTCTGTAACGGAATATTCACCCACTACAAGCGGGAAGAAGACGCCACCATGACAAGCGGCAAGCTCGATGAGGAACTGAGCAGGATGAGCGACATCGCCGCCAAGATAACCCCGAACAGTATCCTGCTGTGCAACGAATCATTCGCCTCGACAAACGAGCGAGAGGGGTCGGAGATCGCCCGTCAGGTAGTCTGTGCACTGATAGAAGCGAACGTCAAGATCTTTTTCGTCACTCATCTGTTCGACCTGGCGTACGGGTTCTACCATGAGCGACTGGACACAGCTCTCTTCCTTCGCGCCGAAAGGCAGCCTGATGGGAGGCGCACGTTTCGTCTCGTCGAAGGCGAGCCGCTGCCCACCAGCTATGGCGAAGATTCCTATCGGCGGATCTTCAGCGTCTCTTCCGAGGATGCACCGACGACTTCGGACGTCAGAAGGTGACGGTTGTTGTGCCTGCTAGCGCCCGGGCGGGATTGGGTCCGGGAGCGCCACGTGTGAGGTCCGAAGGGCCTCAGCGCAAGAGGCGGAGTATAATAAATAACTAGCGAAGGCGATGAAGCTCGCCGCAAACCGCATCTCTATCAGGTGCTGATGGCTTCTACACCGGGTTGCCGGAGAGTAGGAGCTTTTTCTTTGTCCAACCCGGTAAAAGAGAAGTGACAGAGACAAACAGAGGAGCACAGCAGTGGTGCGGGCGGAGCTTCCATACCGGGTCTCTGAGCGACATGGTCTTCCAGAACCTTTTGCGGAGGTTGCTCCTGCGGCTGATGAAATCATCTTCGTTCCGCCTCAAGGGTTCAGCAGCACCTGGGAGAGGTTACTGCGGAGCCGGCATATAGCAGATTCGGCGCGGGCACTAGAGCTGGGAGAAGACCGGCTGTGGATCCTGGAGGAAGGGGAGCGCAAGATCAACCGCCGCAGGATCGCCTTCGAGGACTTGCTGGAAGTTGAGATCGGTAACGTATTGCTGCATGGGTGGGTGGCGTTCAAGGCTGATGGAGAGGATCCCATCCATATCGACTTCAACGCGGTTGTGCTCTCCACGTTCGAGGATTTCGTGGACGGGGTTCTGATGAAGTTGCGTGACGATGATCAGAGAGAGGATCCCGGAGTTTTGGCGGACCTCTCCAGTTTGGATCTGAAGTTCCGCAACGCCATCAGAAGCAGGCTGCTTCCAGGAGAAACGCTCAAGACCGTCACCTTTGGAGATGCGGTCTGGGGACGCAAGGCCCTGGTACTCCGCAGGAGGCTGGTGGCCGCCACCGCCCTGGTGCTCACCGACTGGCGGCTTTTGGTCGTCGAAGAGGGTGAGGCCCTCAGAGACACCACCTACGGCTCTACAGCTTGTTCGATCCCCCTGAATCGCATCGCCACTCTGGCAAAGACTGAGGATGGTCTACTCGTCTCTTTCCAGACCAGAAGAGAACATTGTGAGCGTCAGATCCCTTTCTCAAAACCTGAGGGGCTCACTCCCGTAATCCAGGAGGCAACAAAGGGAGGTAGCGTTGGGCAGAGCTGAGAATAATAAGAAAAGCCTACCCCACTTCAAGCTCGAGGAAGCCCTGCGCCAGCAGGGGTGTGCCCTCTGCCGCCTGGTAGAGAATACCGCTCAGGACTATCTCGAGGGTCTCATGTACGAACTGGTAAACGACCCGGCAGTCCAGGAAGAGTTCAAGTCCTCTCTGGGGTTCTGCGATCGCCACGCCTACCAGGCTCTTAAGATGCGCGAGGGGTTGGGGATGGCCATCCTCTACGGGGTGGCGGTTCGCGAGATGGAGAAACTGCTCTCTGGGCTGGCTGATAACCCAAAGCCACAAAACCCGATCACAAGCGTTCTCAGCCGTTCTTCCGGGGAAGGGGCGACCATACCTGAGCCGGGTGAGGGATGCATGGTTTGCGCGGCTGAAGATAAAGCGGAGGAGCGCTATCTGAAGGTCTTGCTGGAGGGAGCCGAGGATGGTTCGCTGGATAGTCTCCTGCACGGCCCAGAATCGGTGTGCGTGCGGCATCTGAGCCGTGCCTCGGCGCTCTCGGGAGGATGGCTGCCGCCCAGGCTAACAGAGATAGCCACACATGCGCTCCGGGATCTTGGCTCGGACCTGGAGAAATACGTGCGTCACAACGACTACCGCTTCAGCGAGGAGCCCTGGGGCAAAGAGCGCGACTCTCCAAAGCGGGCAGTAAAGCTTCTACTTGGCCGACGCAGGAGGTGAGGCACATCTTGGAGGAGAATGAGATCCTCGATCTCAAGATAGACGTTCCGCAAAAGATGCTCGAACGTCTGAAAAATGCGCTAGTGGAGGATAAGGAGTACAGCAGGGAGAATGATCTTCTCGCCTACGCGCTCCTTCTGGGATTGCACCTGAAGGCGCTAAAGAGTAGCAGAGAAGCGATGGAAGAGGAAGGCAAGGCAGTAAAGGAGATCTACCAGGCGATGTACGAAGAACTTGCCCGCGCCCAATCAGATTACGCCCGCGAGAGTTTCTCCTTCGCCGAGGCTGCCAGAGATGACCAGACGGGACGGATGGTAAATAGTGCCCTCCGCAAGGAAGTCTCAGCAACCAAGAACTATCTCATCCCGCGCCTCAAGAAAGAGCGCGAGCAGCTTCTCAGGCGCAAAGAAGCCCTCTTACGAGCCCTTGAGGAGGACGAATGATCACAGTGAGGCTTTTGGAGGGCGTCTACCGAGAGGCGTGCGAGAGACCGGGGGCAGAGGCACTGACCCTGGAAGAAGCGTTTGAGCTGGGAGCATGCTCATACCTGGAAAATCCCAGGAAGAAGAAGCTGCTTCTGGAGGGTAATACCGAAGAGCGTCTGGAGGACTTGCTGTTGATGTTGGCCCAGACCCAGGCTTCTTACGGGGTTTTGAGGACCTGGCAAGCTACCGAGGGTAAAGATTACGCTGCCGGACGCGAAGAATACAAGGCTCTCGCGGATGCTCTGCAGCGGATGGAGCACGGTACGGCACGAGGGAGAAAAGAGATCGAAGCTCTTTCAACCCAGGTAACGAGGCTAGAAGCGAAGCTGCGTGCGAGAGGAGGGGATCCAGAAGGGATAGAGCCTCCTTTCCCCGCCAGTGTTAGCCGTCCTCCACTCGCTTCACCCGCTGACTCTTCTGACACCACCTCCGACAGAGGCATCCTGCGAAAACTCTGGCGGTACATTGCACCCAAATAACTGAAGCAAGCCTTCGTCACTGGCGGGAAAGGCGAGGATCACAGAGCAAAGCACGGTGGAGGAAGATTCTCTGGTAGAGCAGATCATCATAGAGATCGAAGCCACTTCTGAGGGCACGGTCATCGAGATCATAAGGGTCGCTGATCCCAAAGATCTTTTTGGCGTCAGAACGCTTATCAGAGAGTGGTTGGACGAAAGATATTACCGCGACGTAGAGGAAGTAGGGGACCCTCTAGCTATCTGATTACCCTCTCGGGTAAGGAGAGCACATCAGCTTAGGTCCTCGGAACCTGAGCCTTAGATAGGTTCGGAATCCAGATCACCGGACTCCAATGCCTGGAGAATGCTGGGTCTCCACATGCGTTCTCTAACGGCCGACCGTGGGTTCGATACTGTTTGGCAGATGAAACCCCGCTCCTGCGGTT
This sequence comes from Actinomycetota bacterium, assembly GCA_902810695.1. GTDB lineage: Bacteria > Actinomycetota > Rubrobacteria > Rubrobacterales > Rubrobacteraceae > CADDYV01. The sequence goes on from CADDYV010000039.1 coordinate 23,679, forward strand.
TGTCCCATCCACCACCCTCTGATTCTCTGCGCTGCGTTCGCTGCGGGTTTTGGCTTCGATGATGACCTTGGGGGTTCTGGCGAGGTTGGGCAAGCTGTGGACGGGCTTCGCTATCTCGCCGCAGCCGGGACACCGTATGGGCTCGCTCGTCTGGTCAAATGTTCGCCGTTGCTCGAACTTACTGCAGAATGTGCATAACGTACTCATAAACAAGCATAGCATCTTAACTCCTACTAGAACGGGTAGCGTTTTGTACACTCTTCTCGATAGGGTTGGGCACATACATCTGCCTAACCCTATGATGGCTGCTTCTTGATTGCACCCCGGATTCACCTGGGGCTGGCAAGCTCTCCGTGGGATTCGGAGATTGATCCATCGGCCGAGGGCTTTATATCGAAATCGAAAATATCGATAGGCAGCGCCACTGTGCAGCACGCGCTCGGGATGTCCACGATCGCGCTGATACGTCCCTCGATAGGCGCGGTGCTGAGGAGAGTGTACGCCTGTTCCTCACTGTAGCCGAACTTGCTCAGGTACTCGAGGGCCTTCAGGCAGGCATCTGGTAGGAGACGGTGGCGTCCACATAGTATTGCGCACCTTCTCTATCAACCGAGATCCCCTCGAACAGCAGGTAACGTGAAGGCGAGTTGCAATGGTAGCGTTTAACTCTTACTGCCAATCTCAAGGTGAGGTTGCAAACATAGCAAATATAAGAACCGAGCCGCCAGAAAGAGAAGAATAGAAGAAGACGACTCGGCTCTCTCCGGCTAGACACCATTGCTATACCGCTCACGAGGGTTTGTGAAACGGACTGCGTACGGACCGAGTTATTCGTTTCCCCTTGCCGTCATTCATACCAGGGCTTTACGTGCCTCTGGGAGCGGGCAGGCCGTGCTCGTCGCGACATTTGCGCATCTGTTTACTCTGGTAGGGAACGATCACCAGATCTGAGCACGCCTTACCTGTGCAGATCAGGGCGAAGCCGCATTTTCTATCTTCTTCAAAGTAGCGGCGCGAGTCAGACTGGTCCACCTCACCCTCTACAATCTTCACCGCGCAGGCCAGATCCCATCCCTGTTCGCAAAGACTGGGTAATTGAAGACCCGCACGGCGGGCGGCGCCGAGGATGTACTCCCCGGCGCCAGCCTCAAAAGTTTCTTCACCCCCCTCAGGAAACTCCACCTTGACAGTGAAGGTTTTTTCAGCCAAAGCCCTATCTTTATGGATTGTAGAGTGGGCGGTTCTTGGAGTAGGGGGCTTCGCCCGGCTCGCCTCTGCGGAAGTGTCCGGAGGGACGCACCACGCCATCGCGCTCCATCGAGAGTAGCTCAATGAACCACGCCTCATGCTCTATCTCCTCGTTGAGGATGCGCGAGGCCAGATCATAGGTGCGCGGGTCCTTGCCCCCCGCCGTCAGGTCGCAGATCTCCGACCAGGTGCGGATAGCGCAGCGCTCGGAATCCAGGAGCACTTCGAGAATGTCCGCCGCACTGGGCCCCTTGCCGTCGCCCATCTCCGGAGCGTGCTGGCCGTTGTCGGTACCCGGCAGGTAAGCGTGCGGACAGCCTGCCCTATCGGCGAACTCATGCAAATTGTAGGGCAGAGATCCCCCCAACTCGTAGACCCGCGGGGTCATAAGCTCGAAGTGCGCCCGGTCCTCGAGGCGGGCGTCCTCGCAGATCTCCTTGTAGTCTTCATGCCCGGCGAGGTACATCCGCAAAATCGTGTAGTAGTAGTAGGTGCTGGCGAACTCCGCAGCGATGGCGTCAATGAGCTTTTCCCTAAGCTCCTCGACATTCACGCCGCGAGCTTCCATGACCTCGATGCCTACCCTCTGGGTCACATCACCTGGGGGAACCTTGCCAGTGGCATGGGGCATTTCCCTGGCCATTTCTTTGGCTACCTCCTTCCTGTTTCTGTTGGTGCTTCGGCGTTCGCTATCAAGAATCATTCATACCCTTGGGGCACTCAAATAAACGCCCTCTTTGGTCTTGTTCGTTAAAGGTTAATCATTACTCAATGCAGCTTGCTCGTGCGCTTGGAGTTTCAGGTAGAGGCGGCTAGCGGGATCGATCCCTGTAGTGATCATATGTGTAGATGGGGAGCGGTTGCGGATACAAGCTCGTTTTCTTCGCCTACTGAGGAGGGTTCTCCAGGGTCACAGCCAGCCTTTCAAGCACCTTCTCGTAGACGTCCCGGATCGCTCGTGGGGCGAACATTCTCTCAAACAACCCCGCGATCCCGCTCGCTCCCTGCCATTCAGCCCTGGCCTCTATTCGCGTGCTCTCACCCCTACGGGCAGGCGTTAGGGTCCAGGTGACTACCAGCGAGGAGTCAAGCTCGTCCTCCACCAGGATCTGAGCGGGAGAAGGCTCCTCTACAACCATGCGGTAGGGCCTCTGCCTGTCTGCAGCCTTCAACCGATAGTGGAAAACCGTTCCCGCGCCGTTTCCGCCTTCTTCTACCTCGTAATCGAGGAAGTGCTCAGGCGGCAGGATCTGTGGCCTGCCCTGACGATAATCAGTCAGTAGTCTATATACTTTTTCGCGGTTTGCGGCGAACACTCTGCTGGTTTTGGCTACGTTCTTCATTCTCTAGAGAACCAACCTCTCTTCGCTTGTTTATTGCTTGTTCTTTTGATGCGTGATCCAAAAGTGGATACATGAGCGTCACTGAGCGAGTACTTGCCCTTTCCAGCCTCCGCTTCTTTCTGGACTCCGAGAGGATCACGATGTGTCCGCCTCTTAGCTCAATCACCCTGCTCCGACGCAATCTGCCGAGCGCCAGGTTTACCGACTCCCGGGTGCTGGCTATCATCTCCGCCAGGTCCCGGTGAGTCAGTCGCAATGCTATCTCCACGGGCACCCTCCCTTTAGGCCCGGACGGGATACCGAACTTGCGGGCGAGGATGGGAAACAGCTTGAGCAAACGTAGTTCGAGCGTAAGTGGAAACAAGCACCTCGCCAGTTCCTCTCTACCGGAGAGCCTCAAGTCCATTAGCGTCATCAGATCCGGCGCTATCTGAGGATCGCGATGCAAGACCCGCTCTATGGCTACCGTGGGGATTTTCTGTATCTCGCAAGCGCTCATCGCCTCGGCATAGGATGAGATACGAGGACCCTGGCAGAAATTTCTGGAAAAGGTTATACGTCCGAAATAATCCCAGGGGCCCCAGCAACTTCAGCGTAGCCTCCTTTGCTCTTGTCTGCTTACCCACCGAGTAGGATGCCCGCACCCGCATGGCGCCTCTTTTGATCACGTAGAGCCCATCGGTTGGCTCCCCGCCGTGATAGATGAGTTCCCCGCTATCGTAGCGTCGGAGAAGTGCGGAGAACCCCGTGTCCTCCACTGCCGAAAGAAAACGGCGGCATGCACCCTCCCGCGTATCAAAGCCTCCAGAGGGTACAAGGGCTGCCGCAGAACTATCGTCCATCTTTCCGTTCTCACCGATGGCTGGCCCGCTCCCCAGTTGTGGTTAGCTACTACGACATCTTCTATTCATTTTCGCCTTTCTTGTCGCCTTACCGTGATAGAGATTCCACAAGAAGTAGGGGTGTTGAAAAAAGCTAGTTTTCAACCCTAGCAACGGCGATCAATGGCCTCATACCTGATGGGAAACGCCGCAGCTATTTATCACTGCTGTCTTGCCCGGAAAGAGCCTGTAGCGGAGGTACCTGAGAGAAAAGCCTTACCCCACATCTTCCCATTGCTTACCGTGCCTTTCAGGTTCAGGCGGTCTCCTCCCCCACCGGCGACAGGGGTGGCGACAAGCCTCACCTTGCCGGAGTCGCTCACCTCACCAGAGGAGACGACCAGCCGGGAAGTGATGTCTTTTCCCTTGCGGGGCCACTTCAGGTAAGCCACACCCGCTACCTTATCTCCCGACTGTTGCAGAGCGAGTCGTAATCCGAGATTATCCGTTGTGCCGTGATCGGGAACTCTGGCCTGTCCCGACCAGTTGCCAGAGAGATCGGGAGTGCTGCCTCCACAGCCACCGAGCAGCAAGAGAGCGAGGGCGATCAGAATCAGCAATATCCCTGATAACAGCCGGTGCCCGCCGCACAGCGTGCTGATCTTGCTCCTGCTGCAAAGGGTTTTCGTCGATCTCCTCACGGTACGTCCATCTCTGCTCAGAGACTACTCAGCACTCCTTGATGACGCTAGCACTAGAATTCGGGCTATATGATGGGTTAACGGGGTCTCAACAGGGTAACACTTGTCGACGCCACTGTATTGGGGAGCGAGCTTTTTTAATCACTCCTCCGGGCTGCGTTCGTCTGCGGCGGCGTACTCAAGCCCTAAAACCAGCAGATACACAACCGTAGCGAGAAACCCTGTCGCAGGCCAGGCGACGATGTTGTCTATGCTGTGCGAAGCCAGGTAGGAAGCTCCTATGGCGAAGCCTATGGAGAGAAAGTGCAGATTCCCCCACAGTGCCGAGTGACGTGGTTGTTCTTTAAAACGCACTCCCAGCCCTCCAAAGGCGATCATGCTGACCAGAGCGTATCCTGCCACAGCACCGGCCATGAACATCAGCGCCTGCAAGACGTTGGGCAGCCCATGGGCGTGGATCAGCAGGGCCCCACTGGTCCATACGGTCACGGTGTAGCCGTACGGGGCACCGCTTGCCCCTACCGCAGTGCGCAGGTTTCTGCCATAGTATCTTCGGAGCATGCTTATATACTACTATTGCTGCGGCTAGATCGACTGCAAGATGGACCAGCTGGCCGAGAGGTAAGCCCAAGACCTTCCGAGAGGGAGCAGCTTCAGATTTATATTCTGCTCAACTGGAGTTCTGCCCAAAGGAGCTCAGTTTCATTTTGAGGTTCTTGTTTTGGCCGACTGGGCTTTGAGTGTGGCGCCGCATGGCGAAACACGCGCCAACCAGTCCTAGTAAGATCATGGTTCACTGCCTATAAAGGTGCCAACGAGAAGATCAGCAAGCCGCCAGCATTCGGTGCATGCTAGCTCTGGCGCGGTCAGAGAGGCTGATGGAGGCTACACAATTACTATCAAGAAATCATGTTACGAAAGTTAGCGCGCCTTAACCAACGAGATTGAGGTGACAAACGAGGATATTGAGTACCCTGAAAAACCTAGGGCTGGAGCCAAGTCTAGCGCATCCCCGGACCGGCACTACGCGAGGTTCGCAAGCCTATAGGAGCACGCTCCAAGATCCTTCTCTTGGAAATTTGGTGCGTGGCGAAGCCCTACATGGGTTCCTTGATGCCCCTCTTTATCAGCCACCAGTTCACCGGGTAAGAGGTAAAGAAACCTAGAATCATCCCGATCTGCATCAGAAACCAGTAGGCGGCCTGGTCTGGATGAAGCTTCTCCCCAGGAAAGAGTACCAGCTGCATGATGGCCATCCACCCGTAGAGTCCTACCTGAAAGGCTGTGAGGGAGAGTGTGTCCGCCTTTATGGCAGCGAGAAGCCCTTGACGGGTTGAGAGTTCCTTCATCGGCTTGATCGAGAAGTATTGGAACCCTATCCCCAGGATGTAGGCGAGTATGTAGTTGAGTACGTACTTGGCATACAAAAAGAGCCCAAAGAGTTTCCAGCCCAGCAAGAATACGACAGTAGGGCTACCGATGATGTCTCCTAAAGTGCACCCTGCCCCGCAATGACTGACCCCTACAGCGGTAGACGCGGCAAAGCTCTTCTCCGGTGGATTGCCGTGCTCCTCCATCCACTTCTCGCTCTTTGGGCGTCCCCACCGATAATAGCCCCACAGCGCCAGCGGTCCGAAGTAGAGAGCCGTTATGGGCCAGACCACCTCCATAATCCACATGTGCTGCCGATAGCCCCGCCCGAAGATGTCAGAGAGGATGATCCCCGCGCATACGAACGCCACGCCTAGAGCTACCCAGGAGATTACGGTTAGCCAGGTTGGAACCATGCCGGAAAAGCTTAGAGCTTCCTAAGCAGTTGCTGCAGGCTCTCGCAGCGGCGACAAGCTTCCGCGCACACTTGGCGGTGCTCGTACGTGCGGAGCATCTGGTGAGTTTGGATCATGGACCACATTCTCCTTAAACTTTAGCCTTTAGCAATACACATACCCCCCACCCCTAAACCATCAAACCTCATGAGATGCGTATTTCGATGCAAAATTAGCCGAATACGTACTTTACGAGGATGGTGAGGAGGCATGCACAGTCAAAACTACTCCCTCCACGTCAAGGTCAGGCTAGCCCGACGCCGCCAAGGCAGAAGTCATTCTAACGAAGCCAAAACCGCAGTAAGGAGGCTCGCGAGCAGGTCAGTGAGCCCAGAACTTTCTCGGGCGACCGGTGCCGTATTGCCGGTCAGCTCAGCCGTGATAGCGGCATGGAAAAGGTTTCTCCACCCAAGCGCGATCCCAAAGACACCAGGTCGGTTGTGGCGAAGCTCTTAACTGCCCCCACGACCGAAAGGGTACAAACCCGATCAGTAGCCCACCGGCTGGGGAGTGCGATTTCGCCTGACTTTTCTCCTGCTACAGGTCGTACCTACAAGCATGCTACTAACCGTAACCGTGGAGTGTTGCTGTTCGCTGCCACTCTCTCAAGCCATTAACAGCGCATGTTTCCTTTACTTTTCGGCCGGGGTAGCTTGAGGCGGAACACAGCACCCCCGTCTCCGGCATTCTCCGCGGTGAGATTACCTCCCTGCGCGCGGGCGAGGTCGCGGGCGATAGAGAGACCCAGACCCGTTCCGCCGCTGGCACGACTCCTGGCGGTATCAACCCGGTAGAAGCGCTCGAATATGTGAGGGAGGTTCTCGGGAGATATGCCATCTCCGGTGTCTTTGACCTCGATTTCTATGAACTCATCCTGCAGATGGGCACTTACCGTAACCTTACCGGCCTGCGGCGCGTGCATGAGGGCGTTTTCCAGAAGCGCGCTCAAGATCCGCTCCGTGCGTGCCCGGTCGCCGCAGGCCAGAAGCTTTTGCGGGATTTTGACCTCGAACTTCGGGCCCGTAGGAGGGGAAGCCTGTTTTTCGAAGCGAGCGGTAACTTCCGAGATCAGAGCCCCGAGGTCGAAATCTTTGGACTCCATGGGGAGCTTGTCCGCATCAAGGCGCGCGACGAGGAGCAGATCGGAGAGCACGGCGCTCATCCGGTCGGTTTCGGCGAGCACGTCGTCGGCGAGCTCTGCGTCCCCGGAATCTTCGATCCCCCGCCGCAGAACCTCCGTGTCGGCCCGGATCATGGTCAGCGGGGTTTTTAGCTCGTGGGAGGCATCGGCTATGAAGGTTCGCTGCTGCTCGAAAGAGCGCCTCACGGGCCGCACGGCCCGTCCAGCCATGTAGGCCCCGCCGGCGGCGGCAACGCCTAGAGCGCCGAGGCTCAACGGGAGCAGGACGAGCACGAGCTTGCCTACCGTCTGTCTCGCACCCTCGAGTGAGCGGGCGTACTGGATCATCCCGACCACCTTTTTCCCCTCGCGCATGGGCATGCTCACCGCCCGGGACTCGCCCCTTGGACCACGAACCGTCGCGAAGACCGGACCACCATCCTGCAGGGTTTCTCTGGCGAGATTGGAGGCTGGCAGTCCCAGCTTGGGAGAGGTGGGATCCCTGGCGATGATCCGCCCGTCGGGTTTGAGGGCGACCCAGCCGAACTCGTTTGAGCCTTTGGCTAAATCCTGATGGCTCTTGGGGTTCAGGAGGATCTGCGCCTGATTTCTTGCTTCCTGGCGCAAGGGATCATCCTGCTGGTGGACAAGTTCCTGCCAGAAACCGATTACGGCTACGGCCTCCAGAAGCAGGACCGTTAGCGCAAAGATGGTGACGTATCCGAGGGTAAGCCGGAGACGAATGCGGTCCAGGTTCATCGCTCGGGATCCGGCTCGAAAGTATACCCCACGCCGCGTACGGTGCGTATGTGGGAAGACTTTCCTTCGTAGTCGAGCTTTTTTCTGAGGTAGGAGATGTAGAGGTCCACCACGTTAGCGTAGGCGTCGCTGGTTGCGCCCCAGACGGTATCCAGCAACACCGAACGGGTGAAGACCTGGCCTGGTCGCCTGAGCAGCGTGGCAAGCAGCGCGAACTCCTTGGCGCTCAACTCCACCCGCTCCTCACCGCGCCAGACCGCGTGCCGGTGGGGATCCAGAATAACCTCTCCTGCCTGCAGGATCGAGCCGGTCTTCTTCTCCTCCCTCGGCCAGCGCGAGAGGGCCCTGATTCGGGCCAGAAGCTCGGGGAAGGCGAAGGGCTTCGGGAGGTAGTCGTCGGCGCCCGCATCGAGACCTTCCACCCGGTCCTCGATCTGGGTGCGCGCGGTAAGCATCAATACCGGCACGCTCATCTCCGCTGCCCGCAGGCGGCGTATGACTTCGATCCCGGCGAGGTCCGGGAGCATCCAGTCCACCACCAGAAGGTCGAAAGGCTCGGCAAGAGCCTTCGAGAGCGCCGTCCGCCCGTCGGCGGCCGTCTCCGCAGTGTATCCCTCCTCGCCCAGAACGCGCGCGATCAGGCGCGACAGGCGCTGCTCGTCCTCTACCACCAGTATGCGCAACATGCCCTCACTCCAGCATATTCCATCCTACCATGCTGCACCGGGCACAACCGGCCCAGATTCTGTCCTTTGACTGCTCTCCCGTCTCATGCGGCCGGGCTTACCTCTCTCTGTGAAAATTCTCATCGTTCTCACAGGCTTATCACAAGTGCAGCTTGCAGACTGATTGTTGAAATCGATGGAACTTTTGGAGCAACGCAGAGCGGGCACGACAACCCGACGCACAGCACGGGCGGCGAGAAGGGGACGCGAAAGGTGATCGGTGGCGTGGGATATTTCGAGCTGGCACGAGCCCGGTGCGAGGAGCTATTGCGGGAAGCACGCCAGAAGTGGTTGGCCAAGGAGGTCTCTGAAGCACACAAGGACAGAGGAGCAGGCGAACCGGGTCACGAGACCATCAGGGTTCGCTGGAGCCTGGCAACGGACGATATCCGCATCGCCCAGTTGCTGCATCTGAACGGAGTGCCGAGATGGATAGCCTTCGACCAGAGCTTCATCGTCGCCGAAGATGGCACGCACATTTTGGCGGCTGTGCGCTACTGGACAGAACAGGACTGTCTCCGGCTTGGACTACTGGTGGCAGATCCGAGAAACGAGGAGCGCCGCCTCGCGGCTGCTCTTTACTCTGGGGTGCAGGAGTTGGCGAAGGAGGAGGATCTGCGGGAGATCAGGGCTACAACCCACAGTAACGCAGACTGCTTAACCGAGGCCGGATACCGGCGCTGGGGAGGCGGGTGGGTATTCAACGTAACAGATGCCGCACCATAGGTGAGGGCTCCCCCACGAGAAGCAACAGTTTTAACTACCAAATGCAACGCTCTATACTTGTACTTCGGCATCTCTGAGACGAGGGGGGAGGATGAGAGATGAGAACCCTCATAGCAGCAGCGATGGTCGTCTTCGCGCTTATTCTGGCCGCAGGATGTAACCAGGCAGGACA
>CADDYV010000040.1 GCA_902810695.1 Actinomycetota bacterium
CGCTCGCCTCGCAGCGGCTCGCCGGGCGGCTTCCCTCTGCGCCCTGGCGCGCCTCGCGGCGGCTCGCTGTATGGCGGCCCGTCTGGCGGCCACTTCCGCCCGATGCCGGGCTCTCTTAGCGGCGGCTGCGCGCTCGGCGGCCGCTTGCCGGGCCGCCGCGCGCTCGGCGGCGAGCCGACTTGCGGCAGCCCGTCCACCGGCTACCGTACCCGAACTTGTAGGAGCAGCCTGCTCGCTCGCGGCTTTTTCCGCCTCAGCACGCCTCGCGGCTGCCTGTTTCGCGGCTGCACGCCGGGCCGCCGCGCGCTTGGCAGCAAGCTCCGCCCGCCTCCGGGCTTCTTGCGCCGCGGCTTTCGCCGCCTGCTCCGTAGCCTGACTGGCTCGCGGGGCACTCACTTTGAAATCTACGCTTTGGGTCGGCTGGGTAGAGACGGGCGCCGAAGATTTCTTCGCAGCCATCGCCTTGGCAGCCCTCTTGGCAGCTTTACGCGCCTGCTCGGCCTGGCGCTCCTGCTGCCTCTGGATGGCCTGCGCGAGCCGGCTGTTCAAAGACTTGAGGTAATCCTTCGCTTCCGACTGGAGCTTGTCCGCGTGCTCCTTCTCAGCCATAGCCTTGCTGACCGCCTCGGATTGCTGCTTGCGCTGGGCTTCGAGTGCCTGTTTTTTCTCCACCAGCGTATTCTTCGCCTCACGCATCTGTTCAAAGTTCTTCCGCTCCTGATTGAGAACCCTCAACCAGAGATCTACTCTTGAGGCGAGATCTCTGAAGCTGTGCGTACCGACGAGAACATCCACAAACCCCAGGTTCCCGCTGCGATAGACTCTTGAGGCTTGTTCCCTGAAGCTCTCGCGGGCCGTAGAGAGGTCCTTCTTGGCGGAAGCGAGCTTTTTGTTTGTCTTCTGGATCTTACCGTCCAGACGGTTCAGCTTGAAGAGGGCGTTGTTGTAAGCCTCATAGGATGCTCCTGCCCGCCTCTGAAGCTCCGCCAGCCTATCCTGGGCCTGCTCGACTTTTGTCTTCTTGACCTGAATGTTGTTCGTGGGTGACGCTCCAGCCGAGGCTCCGGTGGAAAAAACGGCAGCGGCAGTGAGAACGACGAGTACCGAAAATATCCCCCTTCGAGGCATACGTATAGGCTCCCTCCCTTAGCCTCTATGCGGTTCTGCGGTTTCAAGGGGATAAAGCCAATTCCCCCTCCTGAAGTAGAACTTTAGATAAAGCTCTACATCTACGCAACGGTGAGAACCTGCAAAGAAACTCGCATTAACAAGCCAATTATGCTTATATGGTGCGCTCCGAATCCTACTGCACAAGATACAGTTGTTTTTATATGATTAAATTTTTAACAAAAATTAACATTTTTGTGGCGTCATAAAGAGCTTTAAAGATGCTTCAGGAGCGTTTGCGGGAGAGGATAAGGTCTGCGTTAGCGACGATAAAAGCGAGTGAGATGAAAGGGAGGGCGGGCAGCGGACGTTCGAGGAGAAATCCCCCGACGAGAGCCAGGAAGGCGGCGATGCAGCACGAGAGGAGGGTAAGAGGGTATCGGAGGTTTAGCAGGAGTCCCAGTGCTGAGAAGAGGGCGAGGAATATGAAGTCGCTCGCGCCGAGGGCGAAACCGAAGGGATGTCCGAAGGACGGAAAAACTAGGAGCAGAAACTGCAGGGCGGGAGAGTTTCCCCTGATCAAGGCGTGAGTAGGGCCCGCGAGTACGCTGAATATATCTGCGAGGGCCGCAACGCAGGCAACGAGCAGGGCGGTGCCGGGCGAGCTTACGTAGTGGGCGAGAGCAAACCCGAAGGATGCGGCGGCGATTATCCTCAAGGCATCGGCGAGGAAGAGCATCAGAAGCAGGTAGGCGCCGGTAATATCCGAATGGAAAAAGTAGATGACCAGGCCGCCGAGAACCGCCGTCGCAGAGCCGGAGATCAGGAGCCAGGGTGTGCTCAGCGAGCCGGTAAAACCGAGAAAGCCGTAAATAATAGCCCCTACCGGGGCGATGAAGAGCGCGAAGGCAATGATCTGTGCGGTGTCGGAGGAGACAGGGTTTTCTACGGAGGGGAGCAAGAAGATGAGGGCGGCGAGGGCTGCCAAGCCGGCGGAGAGCCAGCACAGAGCCCATCGAGGATTGTACCGGAACTCTCTCACGGATTGGTGATAGCTTTGAGGGCGAGGAAAGCCCGCCAGAAACGCTTTTTGGTCTGCTCATCGTGGAGGGCCGGAGCGAGAGGGGGAAGCAGGATCCCGGCGGTGCCCTTGGTCCAGGCGAACCACTCACCCTCACTGGCTTCGGCGAAAGGATTCTGGGCGAGCGAATAGCCGAGGGCATCTACCGCTTCACCCGCTCCTGGGCCAACTGCCACCAGAACCGAGGGCTCTACGATAAGCAACTCCTGCATAAGGGAGCCACCGGAAGAGAAAGTTACGTAAGCATCGGCGAGGTCCAGAGCTTCCAGGCTGCGGCTCAGAGCGTCCAGGACCCGTGGTCCTGCCGGCGGCTCCACGACCAGCATGATGCCGGATGAAGGGTCTCCCAGGGGAGGCTGTTGTCCCCGTTTCTTCAGGTTTCGAGAAATACGGGAGGTTTCGGCCGTGGCTTTGGCCTGGTACTCATCGGCAGGAGTGGGAGTTTGCCGGCTAGGAATCTTCTTGCTGCTGGCGGGTTGCACGGCGTACGTGGAGGATACGCTGGATCGAGGTTACAAAAGCGCCGGCGGCGACGAGCCAGATGCCGACGTTCAGCAGACCGATGATAGACAGGATCGAGATCAGCAGCACCCTTCCGGCGCGCTCCAGCAGCCCTACCTTGCACTCGTAGCCGAGCCCCTCGGCGCGCGCCCGCGTGTAGGAGGTGAGCAGGGAGAACGCCATCGCCACTCCGGTCAGCAGGGCCTCGACAGGGTGCGAGGCATTCGCGTAGAAGAAGATTATTCCCACGAAGATCGCCGACTCCGAGAACCGGTCCAGCGTCGAGTCCAGGAAAGCGCCGAAGGCGCTCATCCGGTTCGACTCGCGGGCGACCGCGCCATCCAGGGCGTCGAAGAGACCGGCCGCGAGCATAACGGCTCCCGCGACCCTGGTGTAGCCCACCCCGAAAAGCACGGCGGAGGCCAGCGAAAGTACCCATCCCAGAACAGTCAGGGTATCGGGGCGCACCCGCAACACCGAAAGCAGCCGGACGAGCGGGTTCAGAAGCTGTCGCAACGCTTCCATGTAAGAAAATGGCCGGCGCGGTTCACGACGCGGAAAGCTCATATCGCCCTAATTCCCCCTCTCCATATTCCCGGCGCCGGCTTTGGGCTTTTCCGGTACACTTTCGTCTTTATAGCCTTCGGGAACCTCGGAGATCGGGGCTTCACTCCATCGCTCGAAGACGAGCGTACCCTGCAGATAGCGCAAAGAAGCGGACACGATAGCGACGACCGGCACGGCAAAGAGCGCCCCGACTATCCCGTACAGGGCAGAGGCCGAGAGCATGGCGAACATTACCCACAAAGGATGAACCCCCACGGAGCCGCCCATGATCCTGGGCTGCAAGAGGTTGCCCTCTAGCTGCTGGGCAGCGAGGAACAGAAGAGCGACTATGAGCGCCTTGAGCGGGCTCGAGAACAGCGCGAGCAATACCGCCGGTGTCGCCCCGAGAAACGGCCCGAGTATGGGAATGAGCTCCGTGATGCCGACCCACACCCCGATCCAGAACGCGTAGCTGCCGCCGGTAAAAAACACTATCGCCCATCCGATAGTGCCCATGATCGCGCACAGAGCGAGCTGAGCTTTCAGGTAGTGTCCCAGAGATATCTCTACCGCCCTGAAAAGTTCCACGACCTGATCCCGCACCGTTTTGGGTATCAGGTTGAGCGCCGCTCCGAGGATTCTCTCCCGCTCCATGAGCAGATAAATAGAGATCACCAGCATCAAGAACAGGTTCAAGATCGTGCCGAATACCCCGAATACCCCGCCGATAAACCCCAGCGTTCCCTTGAGGATCTCCTTTGCGGGCGGCAGGTTTTGTTGTATGAGATTCAATACCGTCCCCTGATTCACGGTAGAGATGCGGTCGCCCACGTAGGGCAGATTGCGTACTCTGTTCAACAATGCCGAGGCTTGATCGGCGACCGTCTGCGGGTGTTGGACAAGCGCCTGAATCTGCCTGGTTGCGGGCACGATCACGATCAGGAGCGCCGCGATCACGGCCAGGATGAGGATCAAGAACAGCCCTAAAACCGCGATTACACGCGGGATGTGCCGGTTCTCCAGCCACCTCACCAGCGGGTTCAGGGCGTAGGCGAGGACCATCGCCATAAAGAACGTCAACAACACACCGCTTATCTGCCGGACGAATGCTATCAGCAGGATGGCGCCGATGCCGATGAGAACGTATTGAAAATATTGAGAGACGATCAGCTTCTTCGCAGGCACCAGAAAACTCCAGCAGAGACTCTACGCCGCTTCAAACTATACCAACCCGACACTACCGACGAGCAGATGCCCCAAGAAGTTTACAGCCCCACCGCAGCTTCTGTATAATCCACCGCCAGCATGGGGAGGATGAACGTGCAGCGCATACAATATATTGAGCAAAATCCCGAGCTGGACTTTGTCCTGCGACGCAATATCCGCACGGACGCACTGGATACCGCAAGGCCGACCACGCGCCGCAAGACCGGCACCAGAAAAGTCCGCAGCAGACACAGAAGAAAAGCGGGGGCGAACAAGGTATTCCGGCGACGACGAGCAGCGGCTCTCATCATCGTTGCCCTGATCGCGCTGATGATCGTAACAACGACCGCAGCAAGAAGCCTCGAAAGCGCGAACCAGAGCCCGATAAACCCGAAGGCGGCGGCTCCGGATACCGTACTCGCGAGCATCGGGGATATCAACATCTCCACTCCCATCCGTCCGGCGAAGCTCACCGGGTTGGGTTATCACCCGGACGGGAGCAACCTGCTGGAAATGCAGCCGCGGGGCAGGAACCTCTCGATGAACCCGGTTCTGGGCATCATCTTCGGCGGCTCTAGCAAAGAAGGCATCCAGTATTACAAGATGGACTCCGCGGGACGGTCGGGGCCTCAGACCGGGGCTCTGGATGTCGGCGCGAAGGCGGGAACTTCCGTCTACTCCCCGGTGAGCGGTGTGATCACAGCCATCCGGCCCGACCCCCTGATCGAGAACGCCGACATTGTCGAGATCCAACCCTCAAAAAATCCGAACATCCGCGTCTCCGTTTCCCTGGTGGGACGCATAAACGAGGGGGTGGGCGTTGACGATCCGGTCATGGCCGGAAAGACAAAGCTGGGGAAAGTGGCCGATTCCGCCGCTATTCTCAAGACCCAGCTCTCTTCATATATTCCGGGAGCGGGCAACCACGTAACCGTATCGGCTTACCGTATCGGCTAGAGCACCGGGCGTGTATCATTACGCCCGACGATGTTTGTAAGCGTATTCGAACAGAGCCCCGCCGCCGCGGTAGCGATCTTGCTGGGCTTCGCGCTCGGCATCGTGCTGCACGAGGCGGCTCACGCTTGGACCGCCCTCATGCTGGGCGACGATACAGCCTACCGGCAGGGACGTGTTACGCTGAACCCCGCCGCACACCTGGACCTTCTAGGAAGCTTTATGCTTTTGATCGCCGGTTTCGGCTGGGGAAAACCAACCCCCGTCTCACCCTGGAAGCTCAGGGGAGGCGTGTTCGGCCCCGTCGCGGTGGCGTTTGCAGGACCGGCTTCCAACCTGCTCATAGTCATCGTCTGCGCGGCGCTCTACCGGCTTCCAACCTTCCATAGCGGTTATCCGGTGCTCATCCTGGTTTCTGTGGCGTTCGTGAACGCCCTGCTCTTCGTCTTCAACCTGATCCCGATCCCCCCGCTCGACGGAGCGAAGGTGATCTTCCCCTTCCTGCCCCGCTCCTTGAGCGGATTCGTGGCCTTCATGAACCAGTACGGGCCCATGATCCTGCTCGGCCTCGTCCTGCTCACCTGGGTCCTCCCCGGCTTCTTCTCACCCCTGAGCATCATCCTGAGCTTCAGCCAGCCAATACTTACCTTGCTCGGGCTACCACCCGGCATCGTGATCTAAAAGCAGGAAAGAAAACAACAAACCGGGGCAGCTTCCAGCCCGCAGGGAGGGGGGAATCTACGGACCGAAGGCTGCCCCACAAATATTTTACCAGTCGCCCACGTTCACAAATACTAATTAAACGTTAAGTAAAGGTTAAGATATGTTGCGATTACTGGTGGCTTTTGCGGGGGTTGGGAGCGGGAGGGAAACGGAGAAGGTGCTGCCGACGTCGGGCTGGCTCTGGACTTCGATCTTGCCGCCGAGGTGGTTGGATATCTCATTAGCCAGCGCGAGGCCGAGGCCGGTTCCGTCGGCGCGGGAGGAACCCTGGGCGCGGTAGAAACGGTCGAAGATGTGCGCCTGCTCGGACTCCGGGATCCCGCATCCCCTGTCTTTGACGCTTATCACGGCGTGGCCGTCCTCGCTGCGCAGGGATATGTCCACCGGGGAGTCATCTTCAGAGTATTTGATGGCGTTGTCCAGCAGTATCGTCAGCATCCGGTGGAGCTGGGTCGGGTCTGTCACGACCGGCGGGACGTCTTCCTCTGCGTACAGGTTGATAGTCCGGCCCGTATATCCGAAGTCCCGGCGCAGCTCGTACAGAAGCTCCTCGAGATCCACCTCCTCGGTGCGGAAGGTGATGGCGTTCGCGTCCATGCGGCTGAGGTCCAGCAGGGTGCGAGCCATGTTCTGCAGCCGGTCGGTCTGGACGCGCATGTCCTTCAGGAAAGCCGCCCGCACTTCTTCGTCCTCTTCATCTTCGAGCATCTCCAGGTAGCCCGAGATCGCGAAAAGCGGAGTCTTGAGCTCGTGAGATGCGTTGGCGATGAACTCGGCCTTGGCGCGTTCGATCCGGCGCTGCTCGGTTACGTCGCGCAGGATGGCGAGGGCCCCCTCCTCCAGCGGGGCGGCCCTGACCTCGATGATCCTGTCCCCCGTCTCTACCTCGGAGTTGATCGGGCCGCTGTAGTGGCTCTTCGCGAGAAGCTCCTGCAGGCGCGTGTGGAAGTCCATATCCGAGGACTCCAGAAGCTCCCTCGCCCTGGGGTTCAGAAACGTCGGGTTCAACTCGCCGTCCACGCCGACCACGGCGTCGGTCATACCGTTGAGGATGGCTTTGCTGCGTTCCTTCTCCTGCTCCACCTGGCGGAAGGCATCCTTGAGCGAGGTCGCCATCGAGTTGAACGTGGTGCCCAGGTCCCCCACCTCGTCCTTGAGGTTGGTCTCTATACGCTCCTCGAAATTTCCTGTCGCCAGACGGTTCGCCGCCACACCGAGCCGGGAAACACGGCGGGCGATTATATCCGCCGCTATGTAGCCGGCAAATCCCGTCATCAAAAGCGCCAGAGCCCCCGCGAGCATCGCCAGACGCTCGATGTTGCCCATCGCCGCCTGCACGTTTCCGATGTCGCTCTCGGCATAGAACTTGACGAAGACTATCGCGCCTTTCTTGCCTTTGCTCAGGTTTACTGGCACGGCATATGTGTCAACCTGCTGGCCGGCCCGCACCCCGGACGGGATGCGCTGGGGCTTGCTGTACTGCGCGTGTTGCGTTTCGACGGCCTTCTGGACTACCGTCGGATTCCACTCTTCGTTTATGTTTCCCTGAGTCTGCTTCTGCTTGCCGTTCGCAACCTGAACTATCCCCCACTGCACGTCGTGGCCCGCGGCGAAGTTTTGTATGCGCTGCGCGGTAAAGTTGCGATTCCTCTCGATCTCCTGCTCGAACTGCTGGCCCATCTGCTGGAAGTTCGCCTGGCTCGCCCGGTAGATGGTGTCGTGGAGGATAGGGCGCACTACCTCGTAGGCCGTGGCTCCGGCGAAAGCCGCCACCAGCACGAACAGCGCCGTAAGCCAGATGCGGATGCCGATCCTGGGCCAAGACGCGGGCCGTGTACCAGCCAGGCGGCGCTCCCGGATCTTGCTTTTAGGTTCTCTCCTGGAGAAGAACCTTCTAACGAAAGACATACCCGACACCCCGCGCGGTGTGGATGAATTCTGGATTGCGAGGGTCGTGTTCGATCTTCTCGCGGAGGTGGCGGATGTGCACGTCCACGGTGCGCTCGTCGCGGAACTCATCGCCCCACACGCGCGTCAACAGGGCGCTCCGGGAGAAAACCCTGCCCGGATTGGACGCTAGCGTCACCAGAAGCTCGAACTCTGTGTAGGTGAGATCTATCTCCTTGCCCCCCACCGATACCCGGCGACTGGGGATGTTTATCTTCAGGCTGTCGTAGCTGAGTTCGTCCTGGCGCTGTCCCGCTGGTACCGATATCCGGCGCATGATCGCCCGCACCCTCGCCACGAGTTCCCGCACGGCGAAAGGCTTGGTAACGTAGTCATCGGCACCGAGCTCCAGCCCCACCACCCGGTCTATCTCGTCATCCTTGGCCGTGAGCATGATGATCGGCACGTCGCTCTGGGCTCTGATCCTCCTGCAAACCTCGGTGCCGTCGAGCTTGGGCAGCATGATGTCCAGGATGATCAGGTGCGGCTGGAAAGAACTAAATGCTTCTAATGCTTCTTCCCCGTCTCCCGCGGTATGCACCTCGAAGCCGTCCCGTTCCAGAGCGCGGGTGAGCATCTTCTGGATAGACGGCTCATCGTCTACCAGAAGGATTTTGCGCGTCATACCTTGTGCGCTTTGTACCATCCGATCAGCCTCTTCGTCTGCTGCGAAACCCAGCCGGGTGCGTTCTCTAGCCTGATTTTACCATGCTAGCGAAGCTACATTAATCCGGAGTCGGCCTCCAAAACCCGTCTCACAGCGGAGAGGATATCCCGCTCTCTCTCCAGGCGCACCGCCTCTACCGCCGCTGAATGCCGCCTCAGATAGGCCGCGACGATCCGGACCTCATCCGAACCCCGTCCGTTTGTGTCTCTCTCGTAGCTTTCGAGCACTTCACCGGCGAAGCGCGATAACCCGGTAACATCTCCTGACTCGAACCCCCGGTGGGCCACTAGCCGACCGTCGGCGAGGGCGAAGACCTCGACCACACCCGGCTCGGTCGAGGGAGCAACAACGGCGTGAACCCCCTCCGCGTTTACGGCGGCGAGGGCGAGTCGTGTCCGCTCTATCCCGGCGATGAGGTCTCTCAGACGGGCCGCAGCCTCGAATTCGAGTTCGTCAGCAAGCCGCCTGCGCTCCCGCACGAGCGCAGCCAGATGCTCCTCGCCGCCTTCCCCGCGCAGGAGAGCCACGATATCCCCCACCACCAGACTCCGATACTCCTCCTCGCCCATACCCAGGCAGAGGGCACAGCGCCTTATCTGGCCGTAGAAGCACGGACCGCCTTCCCCGGAGCAACGCTTCAAAGGAAAAATTCTCCCCAGAGCCTCGATGCAGGTATCGAGCATCCTGGCGCTCCGGTATGGACCGAGCAGTATCACATCTTTTCCGGTCTCTGCGGAAGGCACTCTCTCCGGGGTAGGGTAGGGTTCACCTAGGTCGAACTTTATGTACCAGTTCGCCCGCTCGTCGCGCCCGGCGGAGTTGTAGCGCGGCAGGAGGCGTTTGATCTCACGCGCCTCCAGGATGAGGGCGTGCAATTCGCTCTCGGTCTCCCTGAAACGCACCTCGGCAACCTCCTCGACGAGGCGCGATATCTTGCGCCGACCATCGCCACCATTGAAGTACGTTCTGACTCTGTTCCTGAGATCCTTCGCCTTGCCGACGTAGAGCGTCGTGCCGCGCTTGTCCACGAAGTAATAGACGCCGGGAGCATGCGGGATGTTCTCCGCCAGATGCTGCTTTTGCGGTTTGATCCGCCGCCGATCCCTCGCCCGGAGATTTACTGCTTCTCCGACGCTCTCTACCCCCCCGTAGGAGAGCATCTTCAAGAGCTTCAGGAACACGCCCGCCGTCGCCACCGCATCGGAGAGCGCCCGGTGGTTCGGCCTCTGCCTCACGCCGAAGTGCGTGGCGAGCGAGGCGAGCCGGTAGTGCCTGAGCCCCGGCACCAGCGTGCGGGCGAGCCTCAAGGTGTCCAGAACCGGGTTCGGGAGCGGCTCTCCGCCCCGCGCCGCCGCCACGAAGGAGCAGTCGAAGCGGGCGTTGTGCCCCACCAGAACCGCCCCTTCAATGAACTCCTCGAAACTGGGCATGACCTCCGAGATAACAGGGGCATCGGCGACCATCCTGTTCGTGATCCCGGTCAGGCGCACCACGAAGGGCTCTATAGGACGCTCCGGGTTCACGAGCGTCGAGAACTGTTCAGCGATCTGGCCATCAACCACCTTGACGGCCCCGATCTCCGTGATCGCTCCCTTTCCAGCCGCGGCTCCTGTAGTCTCCAGGTCGAAGACGACATAAGTAGCATTCGCGAGCTTCAAGGATTCCAGGGCTACGGTCCTGAGCATCCCCCTCTCATCCCAGGAGAAGCGCGGATCATCCCCGATGAGCCTGTCAACGAGCTTCCGGGCGTCGCCGTTGGCGTTGGGAAAGGCGAGTACTTCGGAAGCGACCTCTTCGGGCGAAACCGGTTCGCGGCCCTTCACGAACCGGTAGAGGCTAGACACGGACCTTCATTCTAGCGACGTCGGCGATGGCTCTGGCCTGGGCTTCCGTGATGCCGGGGATGCCGAGGAGGTTCTCGTAGGTGTACTCATCATCCAGAAGCCCGCTCGCCAGAACCCGGTTGCGGGTCTTCGTACCTACGCCCGGCAGCCTCGCGGTATGGAAGATCTTACCCCGCTGTATCCGAAGGTCTCCAACGCCTGCAAGACGCTCCCCGTCTATCAGGACGCGCTTGAGAGTTTTTGCGAAAAGCGCGACCTGCTCGGGGTAGTACACGCTCCGGCCCATGAGTGAGGGTGTCATCGGCAGAGGATGCAGGAGGTTCGCGTCGCGGACCGTGGTGTGCCCCGGAGGCTCGTTAGGGGAGAGCGGGTCGGGGTCTCCCAGCTTCTGCGCCCGCAGCGCGTGCTCTGCGACCTGCTCTTCGAGGTCTCCTTCGAGATCCAGTTCCGTAATGACGGGCTTGCCCCGGAAGCGGTCGTTGCGGTTGGCGGCGTAGAGGAAGCGGCGCCCGCTCCGCTCGTTCTTGTAGAACTCGATGATGGCGCCAGCGCGCCTCTCGCCGATGCCCGGCAGACGCGCGAGGTTTTTGGCGTCCCCGGCCTCGATCATCTCCCGAAGTTCATTCAAATCCACCGCTTCGGCGGCCTTCTCTGCGGCCCGCCGGTCTACTCCCTTGACCCGCTCCAGGATGCCCTGCACGCTCTCGGGGAACACGCCGCGCCGGAGGTGGTTGATCTTGCGCACCGCCGTGAACTCGTTGTACTCCTCCCAGCGCCAGACGAACTCCCGGACGCGCTCGACCGCCGCCGAGTCCTCCGGGACGAACTCGATGGTAACCGCGTCCCCGATGTAGCGCCCGTTGGCGCCGGGCAGGGTCTCGGCGTCGGGCATGACCTGGACCTTTACCGAGGGCGAGTAGAAAGAGAAGTGTACGGGCATACCCGGCGCGACCTCTTTCATCAGGCGCAGCCGGAAGACGTTTTCCTCTGGCTCTGGACCGAACATCCAACAAAGATTTTAGCAGCTTTGCCCGGTGAGCTTTTCGTCGCGCAACACGATCGTCTCGACCATCTCGCCCGGCGCAACCTCGGACTCCGGTCCGATGAGCGCGAGCGCATCGGCTCTGCTCAGCGAGCTTACGAGCCCCGATCCCTGGGCTCCTGCGGGCTCGGCCCGCCAGCCCTTCTCCGTGCGCTCCAGACGCACGCGCATCGCGTGCATCCGGCCCAACCGGTTCGTGATGCGCTCCTCGAAATATGCCTGGATGCAGGGACGCCGCCTGTCCTCGCGCCCCATCATCTTCATCAGGGCCGGACGGACGAAGAGCTCGAAGCAGACCATCGCGCTCACCGGGTTGCCCGGCACCCCGAACACGCTTACATCCCCCCGGCGCCCGAAAAAGAGCGGTTTGCCCGGCTTGAACTTCACGCCCCAGAAGATCTGCTCGACCCCGATATCCAGCATCGTGGACTTCACCAGGTCCTTCTCCCCCATCGAGACCCCGCCGCTTGTAACAACCACATCCGCGCTCTCCAGGGCTTCCACTACTGCCGGGCGCAGGACTTCCGCATCGTCGGAGGCGGCGTAGAGACGGCGGGCCTCGGTCCCGGCTTCCTGTGCCTGGGCGACCATCGCGTAGGAGTTGGAGTCGTAGATCTCACCTGGCGCCAGCTCCCGCGTCCCCGGCTCGACGAGCTCGGTTCCTGTGGAGAGAACGACCACCTTCGGCCTACCGTAAACCGGAAGCTCCCCGTAGCCCTGGCTCGCGGCCAGCGCGATCTCGGCCGCCCCGATCTCCGTGCCGGAGCGCAGGATCACATCCCCCGCGCGCACGTCTTCCCCACTTTGCCGGACGTTCTCGCCCGCAGAGACAGTCTTCTTCAGCTCGAACTCCTCACCCCAGCCGCTGGTGTTCTCGACCATCGCCACGGCGTCCGCGCCTTCGGGGATGACGCCCCCGGTGAAGACCTTGATGGCCTCTCCTTCGCCCACACTCTTTTTCGCCGGACGGCCTGCCGGGGCCTCGTCCACGACCTTGAAGAGGCGACCGGCTTCGGCATCTGAACTCCTTAGCGCGTAGCCGTCAACCGCCGAGTTGTCGAACGGGGGCGAGTCGAATTTTGCCCTCAAGTCCCCGGCCAGCGCAAGCCCCTGCGCCTCGTTGAGCATCACGCTCCGCACAGGCAGCGGAGCGGTGTTCTCCAGGATCAACCTTACGGCCTCCCGGTGTCCTATAAGCTCTCCAAACGTTTGCATTCCTTGCCTCTCTCCACATCTGGAAGATCCCCAGTCTCTCGAAGATAAGCTACCACACCGCAAGCGGAACGCGAGACCCCTGTTGACTTGCTCTGATTGTGTCATTAATATGCCTACCTTAGGGTAAGGGAGCAACGGGAGGAGGTTGCGTTGTCTGAAACCATTGATCGAGAGAGTGGCAGGTTTGCCCAGGAACTTCCGAGCAAGTACCTGCCAGCGGTGGAATACCGAGACCTACCCGAACCCGAGCCACTGAGGAAGTACGTGGGAGCGAGCGTGATCCTGCTCGCCACAGCGCTCGGGTCCGGCGAGTTGATCATCTGGCCCTATATCACCTCGCGGGCAGGGGTAGGTCTGCTATGGCTCGCGTTCGTCGGGATCACGGCGCAGTGGTTCCTGAACATGGAGATCGAACGCTACACCCTGGCCACCGGCGAGACCGCCGTTACCGGCTTCACCCGCATGTGGAAGTGGTGGGGAATTATCTTCATTCTCGGATCTATCCTGCCAAACGCTTTCCCTGGCTGGGCATCCAGCGCAGCCACGATGGCTACCTACCTCGCCGGCACCACCAGTGCGTCTTCTACCACGATTGCAATCATCACCACCATCATCCTACTCGCCATCGCCCTCGCGGTAACCGTCTCCCCGGTCATCTACAATACTCTCGAGAAGATCGAGATGGTGCTCGTCGCCATCATCGTCGCCTTCCTGGTGGTAGCCATAATCATCGCCACCGACGCATCGTCCTGGGCAGGCATCTTTACGAAGGCTCCTGCGGGGGCAGCGAACCTGCCACGGTATTTCAAGGACATCGGGACCGCAGCGATATTCGGGGCGGTAGTCTTCGCCGGGGCCGGTGGCTGCAACAACCTCGTGCAGAGCAATTATGTCCGCGACAAGGGCCTGGGTATGGGAATTCGTATCCCCCGGATCGTCTCCCCGATCACCGGCGAGGAAGAAGCCGAACCGTCCATCGGGTATATGTTTCCGACGAACGAGGAGAATATGCGCCGTTGGAGGCAGTGGTGGAAGGTGGCTAACCAGGAGCAGACCGTCACCTTCTACATCATCGGCCTGGCGGTACTCATCGGCTTGTCGGTGCTCCTCAACTCAACCCTCGGCGTGGTCAGTGGTGGGTCGGCTGACATCTCGTTCCTCCAGAGGGAAGGCCAGGCTCTCGCTAATCAACTGGGGGGCTGGTTCAAGTATTTCTTCTACTTTGCCGGCTTCGCGGTCCTCCTCTCGACCAACATAGGCGTCGTGGACTGGGTGAGCCGGCTCACAGCCGACTCGCTGAAGGTAACCTATCTGGCAAGGAGTAGCTTCTGGAGCGAGAGCAAGATCTACATCACGGTCGTGTGGATCGTGTGCATCGCGGGTATGGCGATCATATGGTCGGGCATCCAGCCGCTCATATTGCTGATCCTCGCCTCGACGGGCGGCGGGTTCATGATGTTCTTCTACTCGTGGCTGCTCATCCGGCTCAACCGCCGGTTCCTGCCGGAACCCATCAGACTGCGCGGCTGGCGGTTTGCGGGCATGGTCCTGGCATCAGTGCTCTACACCGTCTTCGTGATCTACCTGATCTACCAGATGGTGACTGTGGGACCGGCATCGCTGGCGTAGTAGACGAGATGGGACGGTTACAGTGTTTAAACGGCTGCGGGTGACCGTCCTGCTGGCTATAGTGATCTTCTGTGTGCTCTTCACCATAGCCCGACTGCTCGGGTTGCTCTAGAGAAGAAGCGTACTGCAGCACGTTTTGAACCGATAGTCGTCCTTTGGGATAACCTAGGTCCTCGGTTCAGGGTGCGCTGTTCATAAAACTTCCGAGGGTAGGGCTAGACACACTCCGCGAAGATGAGACAATAGCGGGCTGCCAAAAAGCTATCCGGCGAAGGGAGTTGTATATGGAGAGCGCAGAAGAGCGCCCGCCCCTCGTGGAAACCCGGGGCCTTACCAAGCGTTACAGTTCGCGCATAACCGCCGTGGATGACCTCTACCTGAGCGTCCGCCGGGGCGAGGTCTACGGATTTCTGGGCCCCAACGGCGCGGGTAAGACGACCACCCTGCGGATGCTTCTGGGCCTGATCCGGCCCACCTCCGGCTCGGCTACCGTGATGGGAGCCCCGCCCGGCTCCCCGCAGAGCCTCGATAGGGTAGGCTCGGTGGTCGAATCTCCCGCCTTCTACCCCTACCTTTCGGGCCGCGACAACTTAGACGTGGTGGCGCGTCTCTGTGGTGTGGAGAACCCCAAAAAGCGCGTAGAGAAAGCACTGGAGCAGGTAGGGCTTTCCGGCAGGGCTTCTGATAAGTACAAGAAGTACTCTTTGGGGATGAAGCAGCGGCTTGGGGTAGCGGCGGCGCTGTTGAAAGACCCGGAGCTTTTGATCCTGGATGAGCCCACCAACGGGCTCGACCCCAAAGGCATGGCCGAGATGCGCGATCTGATAAAGCAGGTCGGCCAGGGAGAGAGGACCGTGCTGCTCTCCAGCCACCTGATGAGCGAGGTCGAGCAGGTCTGCAGCCGGGTGGGGATCATCCGCAAAGGCAGGCTGAGGGCCGAGGGATCGGTGGCCGAACTCAGGGGCAAGGGCGGGCTCTACGTCAAGGCCGAGCCTCTGGAAGAAGCCGCCAGAGTGCTGCGCAGTATCGAGGGTGTAGAGTCGGTGGAGATAAAAGACGGGGCCATCCATCTGATCACCAATCCCGAGAGGGCTTCGGAGATAAGCGCAAAGCTCTTCGCAAGCGGCATAAGCGTAAGCGAGCTAAAAGCCGAGCAGCGCTCTCTGGAAGAGGTCTTTCTGGAGCTGACCGGAGAAGAAGAGGAGGTCTAGAGCAGCGTGGGAGCAAGCTTCATAGTCGAGTTCAAGAAGCTCTACAAGCGCCCGGCGACGTGGGTTGTGGGTTTGATCTTTCTGGCCCTCATCGTGCTCTTCAGCTATGTTTTGCCCTACGTCGTCATCAGCAGCTTGCAGGGTAGGGCCAATATTCCCCAGCAGTTTCCGCCCAACCTCTTGCCCAAAAACTTCGTCGTTACCGTGCTCGGGCAGTTTGGGGGCGGCTTCGGGAGCGCGCTGGTTCTGATCCTGGGGGTGCTCTCGGTCGGCAGCGAGTACAGCTGGCAGACCTTCAAGCTGGCTCTCACCCAGAGACCGGGGCGGCTCCCGTTTCTGGGCGGAAAGCTTCTGGCCGTCGGCGCGGTCCTGGCGATACTGACCGTGCTGGCGTTCGCGGTCGGGGCGATCACGAGCTATATAATCTCGGCGCTCCACGGTAGCTCCTCGGGATGGCCTGCCTTCGGAGAGATACTCAAAGGGCTCGGTGCGGCGTGGCTGATCCTGGCTACCTTCGCTGCCCTGGGCTTCTTCCTGGCAACTTTGTTTAGAGGTAGCGCGCTCGCCATCGGGCTCGGGCTGGTCTACACGCTGGTTCTGGAGAGCCTGTTTTTGAGGATAGCTTCCTTCCAGAGCGAAACCGTGGCGAAGATCAGCAAGGCGTTGCCGGTAAGGAACGCCACGGACCTCGCGAGCCATTTCGGGAGTTCCCAGCAGGCGGCGCAGATATCCAACCTTCCGGCGGGGCTGAAACCAATCGCAGCCTCTCACGCCGCGCTGGTGCTCATAGCCTACGTGGTCGTCTTCCTGGCGATATCGCTGCTGCTGTTCCGCTGGCGGGATGTAACCTGAGAAGGGCTAGAGCTTGGGCCGGCGCTCGCGGTAGCGGTTGGTTATGGGCATCCGGCGGTCGCGTCCGAAGGCGCGGCTGGTTACCTTGATACCTATGGGGACCTGGCGCCTCTTGTACTCGGCGGCGTCCACCAGCCTGACGACGCGCCGCACGTCCTCCTCGTCATAGCCGGAAGCCACGATCTCACCCACCCCCTTGTCCTCCTCGATGTACGCTTCGAGGATGGGGTCGAGCACGTCGTAGGGCGGCAGGGAGTCGGTGTCGCGCTGGTCGGCGCGAAGCTCGGCAGAAGGCTCTTTGGTCAGGACGGAATCCGGCACGATCTCACGCCCCTCGCGCTCGTTGATGTGGCGGCAGATGCGGTAGACGAGCGTCTTGGGAACGTCCTTTATCACGGCGAAGCCGCCCGCCGAGTCGCCATAGAGGGTGGAGTATCCGACGCTCATCTCGCTCTTGTTGCCGGTACTGAGTACGATCCAGCCGAACTTGTTGGACAGCGCCATCAGGACGTTGCCCCGGATGCGCGACTGGATATTTTCCTCGGCCACGTCCTCCGGCAACCCCTTGAACGCCCCTTCGAGCATCTCCCTGTACGCGCCGAATGCAGGCTCTATGGCGATCTCCTGCACGTCTATCCCCAGGTTCTTGGCTAGAGCCAGGGCGTCGGTGTTGCTGCCTTTGGAGGTGTAGCGGCTCGGCAGGAGCACGCCGGTTACGTTTTCGGGGCCCAGGGCACGGGCAGCCACCACCGCCGAGAGCGAGGAGTCTATGCCGCCGGAGAGGCCGAGCACGGCCCTGGAGAAACCGTTTTTCCTGAAGTAATCCCGCAGGCCCAGAACGAGCGCGTCGAACACTTCTCCTTCCTCCGGGAGCAAGGGCTCTATCCGGTGCTCGTATGGTTCAGGCGGGGTGCTATCTTCGCGGCGGAACTCCGCATCCACGATTTGCAGGGATTTGCTGGGGCTCTCCTTACGCGGGCGGGGGTCGTGGAGACGGTGGATCAGGGCCTCCTCGGGATGCAGTTCCACGAGCAGCAGATCCTCCTGGAACTGCTTCGCCCGCGCGAGCAGGCGTCCTCCGGGATCTATCGCAACCGAGTGCCCGTCGAAGACCAGCTCATCCTGTCCGCCCACTAGGTTGCAGAAGAGCACGTAGCAACCGTAGTCCGAGGCGCGCACCCCGAGCATCCGCTCCCTGAAGACGCCCTTCTGCCGCGAGTACGGCGAGGCCGAGATGTTCAACAGCACACCCGCTCCGGCCAGCGCCTGTTCCCGCGCCGGACCGCCCGGATACCAGATGTCTTCACAGACGCTCACCCCCACCAGGGCACCGTCCGTTCTGAGCACGAACGCGCCCTCCCCCTCGCGGAAGTAGCGATTCTCGTCGAAGACACCATAGTTGGGCAGGTAGTGCTTGTGGTAGCGGTGCAACACCCTGCCGCCGCTGACCAGTGCGCAGGAGTTGTAGAGATCCCCCGCGAGGTCCACGAACCCCACAGCGGCGACGACTCCCTCCGGGACCCGCGCCGCGAACTCCTCAAGCGCCTTCAGATTGTCCTCTATGAAGTCCGGCCTGAGCAGCAGGTCTTCGGGCGGGTAGCCGGTGATGGTCAGCTCCGGAAAAGCCACGATATCCGCGCCGGATGAGACCACATTCTCCAGCGTGTCCACCGCCTTCTCGACGTTTCCCCATATGTCTCCGACGGTAGTGTTGATCTGTGCGAGCGCAACCCTCATATTTATAAATATACACCGCGCCGTAAGCCGTTACACACCGGGCGGAGCGAGGCTGTTTGGTTAGAATATCCTTCGATGGGTCAACCAGAACATGCGGCAAGCGAGCATGCAAACCCCCAGGGTACTCCCCGGATGTCAGCGGTTGTCGTCGCGCTGGAAGCCGCGGCGCAGACAGCAAACACCTTCGCTGCGGAATGCGAAAAAGTGCTAAAGCGCCACGAAGTTCTGCAGATCGAGGTGGCACGGGATATCACCCTGGATATCGTGCGCGAGCTGGACGCCATCACCGAACGGGGCAGAGAAGACGCCATTCCACCCGAGCTTCTGGCTGAAGGGGCGCGTGGTTGCGCGGACCTTGCAAACCTCGCCGCCTGCGCGCTTCCGGAGCTTCCTTCAGAGAGCTTCCCATCCGCCTCAGCCGCAGTACATCTCGCAACCGGAGCCGTCCAGGCGCTGCGGATCGTGATCGAGAACGGAGCAGGCCGCAACAGCTACGCCCTGCGCGACGCACGCAGCGCCGCGTGGCGGGCGGATATCGCCGCCAGGCAGATGAGTTCTCAGAAGCCCGGTAAATAATCCTCAATAGAACCCCGCAGGCGAGGTGTCCGCTGTCAAATCAACTCTCATCAAATTCTCATCATCCTGCCATCGAATTCTCATCATTCCGTCTTATTGTTGTGGCACGCGGGAGAGAGAACGGAAACGCGAATAACTGGCGGATCTCGTTCGTGAACCTCACGCATCGAGCTTGAGGCGAAGATAATCCTTTTGGGAAGGTGGTAAAGATTATGGAGCGGAACCTAGTATTGAGCGCCATCGCCGGGGTGGTGATCACGCTGGTCGCGGGATGCGGCGGCTCTTCCGACGAAGTGGGGGGATCTGCGGGAACAACGCAGCAAGCCTACACGCCCCGCATCAAACCAGCCAGCTTTACCACCAGAATTGACAACAGATATTTTCCCTTGAAGCCTGGCACCACCTTCGCCTACCAGGGGAAGTCTCAAAATGCTCCCGAACGCGACGTGATGGCCGTTACCCACCGTACCAAGCAAATTATGGGCGTGAAGTGCGTGGTCGTGGACGACAGGGTGTTCGAGAACGGCAAACTCACCGAACAGACCTACGACTGGTACGCCCAGGACAAAAAGGGCAACGTCTGGTACTTCGGGGAGGACTCCAGGGAACTCAAGAACGGTAAAGTCACGAGCACCAAGGGATCGTGGGAGACCGGCAAAGATGGAGCCAAGCCGGGCATCATCATGCAGGCTCACCCGAAAGTAGGCAAGTCTTACCACCAGGAATACTACAAGGGCAAAGCTGAAGATATGGCCCGGACGCTTAAATTGAATGGATCCACCTCGGTGCCCTACGGTTCTTTCAAACACGTGCTGGTGACCAGGGAGTGGTCACCGCTGGAGCCGAATGTCGCCGAGCATAAATACTACGCCCCCGGTGTGGGCGACATTCTGGAAGTGACGACCAAAGGTCCGCCAGAGAGGTTAAAGCTGGTTTCCGTCAGGCACGGATAACGAGCTGCGGTGCGAAGGATGCACTGAAGGCTTCAAAAAACATCAAGGCCGAAAAATCATTCCAGGGTTCTCTCCGGCCAGCGTCTTGCGCAGAGCATACGCTACCCGCTGGAGGTACGCGTCCTGGTTTGGAACAAAGTCCGCCAGGCAAACCTGCGTAACCACGAACCCGCCGTCCTTCCACTCCTCGGCCGGGATGGGTTCCCGATCTCCTATCCTCTCCACATCGTCCAGCCGCATGCGGAGCATGGCCCCGACCTCGCCGCGCTGGAGACGCATGTTTTCGGGAGAAGACGAGTCGAAGAGCAGGAATACTTCGTGGAACTCGCGGTCGAGTCCTTCGGGGATCTTCTGCTCGATCCTGTGCGTACCGAGCGGGATCAACCTCTCCGCTTCTACCCGAAGCCCTATCTCCTCTTCTATCTCGCGCAGGCCGTCGAGGGGTTTCTCGCCCGCTCTGAGATGTCCGGCAACGGTAACGTCGAGCCTGCCCGGCCAGGTATCTTTCTCGTCGGCGCGGCGCTGGACGAGCAGGTAAGGCTCGCCGGAAGCGTATCTGCCGGAGATCCAGCAATGAAAGCACCGGTGCCACAATCCCCGGCGGTGCGCCTCGCTCTTCCACAAAACCTCGCCGGTCGGCGTGCCTGCCTCGTCCAGGATGTCTATTTTCTCATCCACTCAGAGCAAGATTAGCAGCCAGAGTGCCAGCCATCAGCGAGCAGAACCTATAAGCTGATAATCGTCGGCTGAAAACTCTGCGGGAGGTGGAGCCTTGGTTACGGTGGTCATCGCGAGCTTTCTGGAAGAGAAGCACGTAGAGCGCATCCGGGAGGTGGACAGCAATTTGCGGGTTCTGTACCGGCCGGATCTGGTGCCGCCCCCGCGCTGGCCGGGAGACCATGTGGGGCCGAAAGGCTGGAGGCTCTCGCCAGAGCAGGAAGCGGAGCTTCGCGCGATGCTCGCCGAGGCGGAGGTCCTCTACGACTTCCCCCGCGGCTCTGAAGGGCAGATCAGGGACCTCGCCCAGGTCGCACCGAATCTCCGCTGGGTGCAAGGGAGCATGGCCGGAGCCGGGGAAGTCGCGAAGAGAGCCGGCCTGCTGGAGACGGATGTCAGGGTTACGACCGCGAGCGGCGTGTACTCGGGCCCGCTCGCCGAGTTCGTCGTGATGGCCCTGCTCGCGCACGCCAAGAACCTCGACCGGCTGCGACGCGATAAGGAAGCTCGCAGGTGGGAACAGGTTCCCGTGGAGTCCCTGGAAAACAAGGCGCTCTGCATCGTGGGGCTGGGAAACATCGGCAGGGTCATCTCCGAGAGGGCACGTCCCTTCGGGATGCGCATACTCGGCGTCAAGCGCACGGTGCGCGAAGACGACCCGGCCTGGGATCACGCCGACAAGTTGTACACAACCGGCCAGTTGAAAGACGCGCTGCGGGAGTCGGATTACGTGGCCGTTACGCTGCCCCACACCCCCCAGACCGAGCACCTGATAGACGCCGGAGCACTGGATGCCGTGAAACCCGGCGCCTACTTCGTCAACGTCGGCAGGGGGCAGGTCGTGGATGAGGCGGCCCTGATCGAAGCCCTGCAAAACGGACGGCTCTCCGGGGCGGCACTCGACGTGTTCGAGACCGAGCCCCTGCCGGAAGAGAGCCCCCTGTGGGAGCTGGAGAACGTCATCATAAGCCCGCACTCAACGGACATCGTACCGACCGCGATCAACGACCTGCAGACCAACCTGTTCTGCGAAAACCTGCGCCGTTACCTTGCGGGAGAGCCCCTGCTCAACGAGCTGGACAAACACCTTATGTACTAGCTACCTTATTCCTCGAAGCTGGTAAAGCGCCCCAGTCCCTCGATGCTCTGGCAGTCGCTCCCTCAACTCCGTGTACTTTGCCAGGACGGCGATAAAGCAGAGAAGCTAGGTTTCCCAGCGCTGGCTGATCTCCTCCCAACTCGGTGGAGGACCTGGCAGAGTGGACTCCGAGGGGGCATGAAGAGCATCAAGGAGCAGCGCCAGATACCGGTGGCGAAGCTGGCGGGTCCGCTCCTCGTCCGCCACACGGACCGCCGCCAACTGCTCTAGCAGCAGTGAGAGGTCATCAACCTCGATGTCAGGACGGATGGCGCCCGCTGCTTTGATGCGCTCGAACAAACGTACGTTGAGCTTCTGCGCTCTCTGGCTCTCGCGGTACAACTCCTCCGTGGGAGTGAAGGTCCCCGCCAGACGCAGCGTCAGCGAGTGGGTGTCGGCGTCCACGATGCGGCGCATAAACTGCGTGAAGGCATCCCAAGACTCTTTCTCATCGGCCAGGGCATCCTCCACGGCGGCGATGTGGATCCTGAGCCCCTCGGCGCAGAGCTGTCGCAGGAGATCCTCCTTGCTCCCGTAGCGGCGGTAAAGAGCACTGATGCCCACCCCGGCACGCTTGGCAACCGCAGCGATAGGCGCTCCGGGATCGGCGGTGAACACCTCCCGCGCGGCATCAAGAATCCGTTGGTCGTTTCTGGCCGCCTCAGCCCGCCGACCGCTCAACGCTACAGATTTTTTTGCATCCATACAAGATATTATATCTGGAACGTAGTATTCCGCTCTGGTATATTCTGGAACAGAATATTTTGTTCCGAAAATGTGGCTTATGCGAGCCGCAAAGAAAGGAAGGCGCCTCGTGGACTTGAAGCTTGAACTGGTGCAGGTTCCAGTTTCAGACGTGGAACGCGCGAAGGCCTTCTACACTGAGAAGGTTGGCTTCAATGCGGACCATGACCATAGGATCAGCGATGAGATCCGCTTCGTTCAGCTTACACCTTCGGGCTCGGCCTGCTCGATCGCGCTTACCACTGGGGTCCACCAGATGGAGCCCGGATCGCTCGAAGGTCTGCAGCTTGTCGTCTCCGACATCAACGCAGCTCACGCCGAGCTGGCCGGGCGCGGCGTCGAGGTCTCCGAGGTTCAGGAGTTTCCCTGGGGCTCGTTCGTCTTCTTCAGCGATCCGGACGGCAACGGCTGGGCCGTGCAGCAGATCCCCGCTCGCGGTTAACCAAACGCGGCGTCTGGTGACTGCCGAAGTCTTGGGGCGGCGCGCGCTCAACCGCGCGCTGCTGGAGCGGCAGATGCTGCTGCGCCGGGTGAAGATGCCCGCCTTCGAGGCGATCGAGCACCTGGTCGGCATGCAGGCCCAAGTTCCTGACGCGCCCTACGTCGGCCTGTGGACGCGGCTGGAGGGCTTCCATCCCAACGAGCTGGCCCGGTTGCTTACCGGGCGGCAGGCGGTGCGTGCCCCGCTGATGCGCGCGACCATCCACCTGGTCACCGCCCGCGACTGCCTGAGACTACACCCCGTGGTGCAACCCCTCCTGGCCCGCGGTTTCTCCGGCAGCCCTTTCGCCAGGAACCTCGCGGGGGTAGACATCGAGGCGCTCGTGGCCGCCGGGCGCGCTCTGCTGGAGGAGCGACCCCGTACCCGCGCCGAGCTCGGCAGGCTGCTCGAGGAGAGGTGGCCCAGCTACGATCCCGCATCCCTCGCCCACGCCATCACCTTCCTGGAAGCGCTGGTTCAGGTGCCGCCCCGCGGTGTCTGGGGGAAGAGCGGCCAGGCTACCTGGACCACGGTCGAGTCCTGGCTCGGCTGTTCTCTCCACCCGGATCCCTCGCCGGACGAGATGGTCCTGCGCTACCTGGCCACCTTCGGTCCGGCCGCGGCCTCCGACATCCGGACCTGGTCGGGGTTGAGCGGGCTGCGGGCGGTCATCGAGCGGCTGCGGCCACACCTGCGCAACTTCCGCGACGAGCACGGCCGCGAGCTGTTCGATGTGCCCGATGCTCCGCTGCCCGACCCCGACACCCCGGCTCCGCCTCGCTTCCTGCCCGAGTTCGACAACGTGCTTCTCTCCCACGCCGACCGCACCCGCCTCATCTCCGACGAGCACCGCAAACTACTTGTCGGAGATCGCATGATGCGCGGCGTGCTGCTTGACGGCTTCGCGTGCGGAACGTGGAAGACGGAGCGAACTCCTCGCGGAAAGACTACGCTCGTGATCGAGGCGTTCGAACCCCTGGCTAAAAAGGATCGCGACGCCCTGATCGCTGAGGGAGAGCGGCTCCTTCATTTCATCTGGGAGGGCGCCGATACCTTCGAGGTCCGGTTGGTCGAGAAAACTTGAGAGAATACACCGGGGTATCGCAGCGGAGGCGGCCCGAAACGTTGTCCTTCCGATTCACCAGACGTTTCGACAGTATCTGATTTATTTGTCAGCCGGAAACGCTAAAGACTAGGGCTGCCCGGTGTCCCGGGCAGCCTTCGGAGTATCCGCTACCGCGCGTCTACTTACCCCTGATCCGCCGGTCTCGCCCTGGAGATGTAGCCGATCATCTCGCGCATCCGGGCCGTGTCTATGCCGTGGATTGTCTCTTCCTGCTGCCACATGTTGCCCAGCGAGCGCGCGATGGTGGGATCTCCGCCGGTAAACTCGTTTACCAGCTCCATCCAGCGTCTCGCGAGCTTCTGCACCCGCTCGTCCTGCGGGTCGGTCCCGGCCTCCATCTCGGCGCGAACCTTCTCTATGAGCTCGGGCCACTCCTCCTCGGCAGCCCGGATCTTCTCCTCACCCAGCTCCCGCCTGCGCTGCGCAAGGTACTCCAACTGCTCGGGCGTGTAATATCTTTCTATTCTCTCCGACATCTCGATCACCTCCATCGTCGTCTCGACCAGCTCGCCGGTCGGGACTTCCCCAGAATCGAGGCGGTCCGCGACCATCTCAAGACGCTGTAGCAACCGCTGCTGGGCCTGGATGTGCTCCCGCAGCCCGGAGATGCGCATCTCGACCACCTCTTCCGGAGAGAAGCCCTGCCCGTCCAGACAGCTCCGGATATCCTCCAGCATGAAGCCCAGGGCCTTGAGCGAGCGGATCTGCTGCAGGCGCAGGACATCTTCTGCGGAGTAGAGCCGGTGGCCCGCCCCGGTACGGTAGGAAGGCGAGAGCAGCCCGATCTCATCGTAGTAATGCAGGGTACGCACCGACAGCCTCGTCCGCGCGGCCAGCTCTCCTACCCTCCACGCAGCCTTCTCTGCGCTCTCCCGCTGCAAGCAAGTTCTCCTTTTCTCGTTCTACAGCGTCTGTATCCAGGAGGATAATCCCTGACGTAGCGTGAGGTTCAAGGGATTTTTCGCGAAATCGGAGAAAATTTCTACTACGGTCAGAACAGGAAGTAGTAGATGCCGTAGCCGATCGCAGCGGCGCAGAGCAGGATCAGCGCGCAGATCAAAACCTTCACCGCAACGGGAGAGCGCGTCCAGGCATCCCTGGCCCATCGCGCCAGCTTTCTCAAGGCTACTTCGATACGGTCCAGCGCGCGAGCGACGGGCCGGAATTCGCCCCCGATCATCCCGAACCCCACGAAGAAGGTAACCCAACCCGGACCCGGTGCGAGCACCATGAAAGCCCCGGCGAGGATGAGAAGCACCCCGATAGCTATGTTCAGGACTTTTCGGGGGTTGAGCCCGCTGTTTCCCTCGCGCTGGCGGCGGTAGTAGCGATCCTGGAAGCGGCTGCCGGGTTCGCTCTCCTTGAAAAGCCTCCAGCTTTCTTTCAGTTTCCCCACGGTCCGCGCGGTACTCATCTCAGACCTTCTCCGCCCGGATGCCGTACATCAGGGGTACATCGGGCACGTCTTCCGGCGGAGCCATCCTCCGTCCGGCAAGCTCGCTCATCCCTGCAAAGTGCCGCTCGCCGTTGGAGTAGAGATACTCCCTGAGAGCCGAAATTCTCAAGCCCGCCCCGGCCAGCGCCGAGACGACCTCCCCCAGCCCCCACTGGAAGAGGAAGCACCCCTGCGGGTTCTCGAAGTTCTTTACGCCCTCGGCAAAACCCGCCGGTGTGAGGCCGCCCCGCGAGGTGCCTACGTAGTCGCCGACCCCCTCTTCGAGCGGCAGGCGCTTCCCGCCGGAAGGGTAGGAGCGGGTGTGGCCCCAGTTCTCGTCGAACATATCCGCCGTCGGGTGGAAGTCCACGAGCACGAAGCGTCCGCCGGGCTCCAGAATATCTGCGATGCCCCCGGCCCAGGCGTCGAGGTCGGAGAGCCAGCAGACGACCCCGTAGGAAGAGAAGGCTACCTCGAAGCGCCGCCTCTCGCGGGCGGTTTTCTCCAGCCAGTCGTAGATGTCGCTGCGCTCGAATCGCGCGGAGATACCCGCTTCTGCGGCGAGAGAGCGGGCGCGGGATATCGCCCCGTCGCTTATGTCAACTCCGGTCACTTTTGCGCCCAGAGCGGCGAGGCTCAGGGAGTCCTGCCCGGCGTTGCACAGCAGGTGGGCGACGGTCTTGCCTTCGAGGTCGCCGAGCAAGGAGAGCTCTTCGGGAAACAGGGTGCTCCCGCCCTCGCGGAAGTATCGGCCTTGATCCCCGCGGTGGCTCTCGTGCGCTCCCACGACCGCGTTCCACGAGAGCCGGTTCTGTTCGCGCAGTTCTCTGCAGGCCAAGCTTCCTCCTCGGTTACAGGATTTGCTCAGATTCTACAGAACACGTCTCGTCCGGGCCGCAAGGGCCGCCCGCAGCGCGCCGTGAAACCCGGATACTGCCTCATCCCAGCGGGGCAGCGTCCTGGCCCGGCGGCGGGCGGCTTCAGACATCCAGGCGCGCAAAGAGGCATCCAAGGTCAAACGGTCAAGCGCCCCGCAAAGAGCCCCGGTATCCCCCACCGGCACCAGAAACGCTGCATCCTCCCCGACCAGTTCGGGGACTGGACCCACCCTGCAGGCGACGACGGGCAGCCCGCTGGTGAGCGCCTCCGCGTAGACCAGGCCGTAGCCTTCGTAGCGGGAAGGCAGCGCGAAGAAGTCAGCCTCGGCGTAGGCTCTCAGAAGCTCCTCGTCGTCCACCGGACCGGTTACGGTAATCGAAGATCCAGGAGCCTCTGCGATGGCGGAGCGTACGGCGGCGGCGTACTGGCGGTCGGCGTCGGTCTCGCCGATGAGCATCAACCTGGCATCCGGCCTCTCGCGGCTGTTCCAGGCCCTGACCAGCTCCAGTATCCCCTTGCGCGGTATCCACTGCGCCACACACAGGGCGCGTACCGTCTCATCCTCCCGGCGGGGGTTCCGCATCCCCTCGTTTATCAGATGGTCGGTGCCGGGCGGGACCACGCTGATGCGCCGGGCAGAGACGCCCAGGTTTTCGAGGATGGACTTTCCGTGGTTGCTGACGGAGACCAGACGGTCGGAGCGCAAGAGCGGCCCCTCGAACCTCTGCTCCCGCTCCGCGAATTCGGGCGAGGCTATCCCCGGCAGTTCGTGGACCATCGCAACGACCGGCGTCTTCTCCCGCCACACATCGAGGTGGGGCGCGCAGGCGATCCGGGCGAGGGCGTCCACCACGACCACGTCGAACCGCCGGGGATCGAGGTCGAAACCGGGGGCCGCCGCTGCCTGCTCCTCTGGCGCAGCCCCCGAGGCGACGATCTCTTCGACCTCTACTCCCAGCTCGCGCAGGCCCTCGATGATGCGGGCGTTGTAGAGATAGCCGCCGGTAAGGCGCTTCGTATCTCCAACTGTTATGAAAGCGATGCGCAAACGAGCTATCCCAAAGTGTCTTCGCGGGCGGCGTAGATCTGGGGGTTCTCCCAGATTCGCACCACGAGCGAGTCGAGTCCCTGGCCGCGCAGCCGGCGGGCGATATCCTCCCAGCAGTAGCGGGCCACCGACTCGGCGGTGGTGTTCGTACCGATGAGTCCCGGAATCTCATCGAGCTCGCGGTAATGGAGCGAGCCGGCCAGCTCTTCGACAGCGGATCTGAGATCACCGATGTCGTAGAGCGTGCCGTCTTCCTTGAGGCTCTCGCCGCGCACGATGACCTCCATCCTGTAGGTGTGCCCGTGCAGGCGCATCGCCGGACCGAAGTCTCCCGAGAGCCGGTGGGCAGCCTCGAACTGCGAGGCGACGTAGATCTCGTACATTCCCGCTCCTCTCTATGACTCCTGATAAACAAGGACAACCTGCACAACCTCCGCCGGGCGCTCATCGAGTAGGCGGTAGGCTTCGGGGGACTCTTCGAAGGGGAAGCGATGCGAGATAAGCTCTTTAAGATGCAGACGGAGCAACAGGCTCATCGCGGTCTCCATCCGCCGCCTGCGATCCCAGCGCGGCGCAGCCTCCGGGCTCAGGCTCCCGACCTGCGAGGACCGCAGCCGCACCCGGCCCCGGTGGAAGTGCCCGCCGAGCATCAGATCAACCGGCTTCGTGCCGTACCAGGAGGCTGCGATCACCGTCCCTTCTGTTGCAACCGAGTCCACGGCTGACTGCAAAGCCGCACCCGACCCGCTGACCTCTATCGCCAGGTCGGGAGCGCGCCCGGAGTTCGCCGCCCGGATGCGCTCCGGGAGATCCCTACCAGGTTCGAGCACCTCGTCCGCGCCGGTTTCGAGGGCTATTTTCCGCCGCCTCTCCAGCGGCTCGACGGCCAGCACGCGGCCCGCCCCGGCCAGCCTGAGGAGTTGCGCCACCAGAATCCCAACCGTCCCCTGCCCGAAGACCACGGCCGCCTCGCCGAGCAGCGGGTGCGCGTCGTGGACGATGTTCAGCGCCGTCTCCAGGTTGGCCGCGAAGACGCCCAGGA
This sequence comes from Actinomycetota bacterium, assembly GCA_902810695.1. Classification (GTDB taxonomy): domain Bacteria; phylum Actinomycetota; class Rubrobacteria; order Rubrobacterales; family Rubrobacteraceae; genus CADDYV01. Next base: position 28,402 of record CADDYV010000040.1, read on the forward strand.
CCGGGTCAAGTCCCGTGGGAAGCGGCACCGGCATGTCCGCGGGCACGGCAAAGACATCCTGGTGAGGATGGTGGACGAAGACCATATCCCCGGCTTCCAGTCCTCTCACATCCGCTCCCGTATCGAGGATACGCCCGACGGTGGCGTAGCCGTATTTGATCGGCAGCGCGAAACTTCCGGCGAACGTGGGGAGGTCCAGCGGGAGATCCGGGGGAACCTCGCCCCGGTAGACGAGCATCTCGGTCCCGTGGCTTATGGCCGAGGCGATAGAGCGGGCGCGCACCTCGCCGGGGCCGGGCGGGGGAACTCTCTGCTGGCGAAGCTCCGCCGTGCGGGGCGCGGTGAACCAGAGAGAGCTGGCCTCGATATCGCCACGGGGTTCAGCGGGCATCTGCAGGCTCGGGGTATCTGATGCGGCAGTCGAAGATCAAATCCGGCCCGTGTCGGCGAACGGTCGCTTCTGTGAGATCCAGAGATTCCTCGAGGTTTTCTATCCCGAGATCCCCCACCGCCTCGATGCCGCTGCCGAGGATCTTGAGCGCGACGCACACGCACATGCGGTCCACGAGCCGCTCGCGCAAAAGTGCGGTGATGAGGGACGCGCCCCCCTCTACCATCACCGACCCGACGCCCATCTCGCCCAGAGAACCGAGAAGCGACCCCAGATCCACGAGTCCCCTGGAGTTCTCCGGCAGCTTGAGAACGGTGGCGCCTAAAGAGTAAGCCTTATCGCATCGCTCCGTCGGGGCCCGCCCTGTTACGGCGAGGACGGTTCTTCTGGCGGCTCCATCCGCCAGGACCGCGGCGGTGAGCGGGGTGCGCAGCGTGCTGTCTACTACGACACGCAAGGGATCTTCTCCGGGAACGTGGCGGACCGTCAGGCGCGGATCGTCGCTACAGACCGTGCCTACTCCCACCATGATCGCATCGTGCTCGGCGCGCAGGGCGTGGGCGTGGCGGAGCGATTCGGGGCTGCTGATCCACTGCGAGGAGCCGCTCGCGGTCGCCAGGCGTCCGTCCAGGGTCTGGGCGTAGCTCACCGTTACGGCAGGTCGGTTTTCTATAGCTTCCTCACTTTTCATCCGGCTCCTCCAGAACAGAAGGTTAGCACGGTTGGTCGGGTTGATAGAGCACATGCCATTACAGGCTGGCATACTGTACCCGTTGGTCCTTACGGAAGAGAGCAACGGTGGACGAAGACAAGATTCTGCTCGAAGGCATGGTTTTCCACGGGTATCACGGAACGCTGGCGGCGGAGCGGGAGCTGGGGCAGCCTTTCGTGGTAGACATCGAGCTGCGCTGCGACCTCAGAGAAGCGGGACTCTCGGACGACCTCTCGAAGACCGTGGACTACAGCGAGGTCCACCGGCAGGCGCGCGGGATCGTCGAGGGTGAGCCGCTCAACCTGACCGAAGCGGTGGCCGAGCGGATAGCCGCCGCCATACTGGAGAGCCATCCGCCGGTAGCGTCGGTCCGGGTGAAGGTCGCCAAGCCGAATGTCCGCCTGGAAGACACCGTCCTCACAGGCTCGGCGGTGGAGATCACACGCCAGCGAAGCACCAGCTAAAGCTGAGCTCTCGGCGCAACCCGCCCCCGGCTACGGGAACCGTTCGGAAGTTTGGTGCGTATCACATTGCAACTATGGGCACGGATAGATACGACATGTCAAGTACAGCAGTCCGCCAACCTATAAGCCCGGCTGCGTTGGACGCGATTATTCCGGTGGATCAGAAGCGCCTCGAAGTTTTGATAGAGGCGTGCACCGAAGATCTGTTGCGCGCCTTCGGGCTTGGGGGAACGAGCCGCAGCGTGCTCAGAAATATCGCCGGGCGCGCTTTTCGTGCGCCGGTGCGGCGCTTTGCGCGTCAGGTGATCACCTACGATGAAATAGTCGGCGAGGCGGGGCTGCGGGCGGGCGGGGAGTGGGCGCTGGAGAAGATGTCGGGTCGCGCGGAGATCGTGGGCGCGGAGAACGTGCCGCGCGAGGGGCCGCTTCTGATCGTGGCGAATCATCCGGGGCTGGCCGACGCCGTGGCTCTCTTTGCCGCGACGCCGAGACCCGACCTCCGCGTGCTGGCCGCCGAGCGTCCGTTTCTCGAGGCGCTCCCCAGCACCTCGCGGCATTTGATCCGCGTTTCCAGGGGAGCAAGGGGAACTTCGGGACCTTTTCGGGAGGCGGCCCGGCATCTCAAGCGTGGCGGGGCGATCCTGACTTTCCCCGGCGGCAGGATCGAACCCGACCCCGCCGTACTGCCGGGAGCGGGCGCGGCTCTGAGCAACTGGTCGAAGAGCACAAGCCTGTTCGCGCGACTGGTCCCGGAGATCGCCGTCCTCCCGACGGTGGTGAGCGGCGTGCTCTCGAAAATCGCGCTCCACAATCCCCTGATCCGCTTGCGCCGCCACCCAGAGGACAGGCGGTGGCTGGCCGCTACGTTCCAGATGCTCATCCCGGCGATGAGGAACGTAACCACGAGAGTGGAATTCGGACGCCCGATCCAACCCGCCCCTCCCGCCGTCAACGAGGCGGTGCTGGCTGAAATGGCGCGCCTGATCGAGCACCGCTGAAAGGCGTCTGTGACTTCTATGGCTGAACCCGGGTCTGCCTCACGCGGCTCCTCCGGCCCTCCCGCTCGGGACGCGGCGGTCTTCGAGGACTGCGCGTAAAGCCGCAGCTACCCGTTGCTCGGGCGGCGGGTTGGGCAGATATCCCCGCAGCCACAAAAGCAAGGAGAGCGCGCGGGCGTCGAAGTCGCTTACCTGCGAGCGTTCGGAAAACAGCCTCCTCAATGCCTCGCAGACCTCGCGTTCTTCCGGCGCCTTTCCGTTACTCTGCGAGCCATCCCGCCACGATGTCTCGTTCTGGAACTCCGGGACTCTTTTTCCTTCCCCGCGCACGGGGGTGAACTCGACCGTGCTGGAGAGGGAGTCCACGAAGCCCAGACGGTCCATGCTTACCAGCTCGATGGCCTCTTCGGCGTCCATCCACGGCGATGGATCCAGCACAACCTTCTCGACGTGCGAGAAGGGGCCCAAAAGCAGCGAAGCGACCTCATCTGCCCCGCTCCGCCTCGGATGAAAGCCGCCCCCGAACGCTCCGTAAAGGTAGAGGAACTGTTCCGCCTCCTCCGCGCCGCCGAAGACGGGCATCACCTCCCTCTCCCCACGGTAGCGCACGGTGAGCACATCGAAATCGTCTCTGCGGCTGGTGATCAGCCAGAATGTCTTGAGTGGGCTCTCCATCTCATCGTCCTGTCCGTGGCCGAGATGATCCTGCTGGCCCTCTCGCGGCTCTCGCACACCGGCCCCAACTTTCCACACCGCAAACAGTGGGCGCGGTATCCGCCCTCTACAGGGTGCACCATCACACGGGAGCCTTCGTGCCGGCACACCAATTTGCCCAGCATCACCCCGTTCATCTCC
>CADDYV010000041.1 GCA_902810695.1 Actinomycetota bacterium
AGCCATCTCCCCCCAATACCACTACTCTCATCCTAACCTCAAGCCTCCTTGCCTTCTTTCTCGGAATGCTTCTTGCCTGTAAGTCAATATGATCGGCAAAGCATAGCAAAGCCGGGGCTTGTTCGCTTTTGTGTGGCATTGTGAAGGAAACTTGAGGGCCTGATGCACCGATGGTTAAATGCCATCCGATGTTCCACGGTCTTCTGGAGGCTCGATGAGGCGTGTACTGGTTACCGGCGGGTGCGGGTTTATCGGGTGCAACTTCCTGCGCCTGATGGTCCGCGAGCGGCCAGGGGTCGAGTGGGTGAACCTCGACGCGCTGACCTATGCCGGATGGCCGGAGAACACCGAGGACTTCGCGGACGCGGACAACTACCGCTTGGTGCGTGGCAGGATCGAGGACGGTATGCTCGTCGAGGCGCTCTTCGCCGAGAACGGCGGCTTCGACGCGGTGGTGAACTTCGCCGCCGAGAGCCACGTGGACCGCAGCATCGCGGGACCGAGGGTCTTCGTGGAGACCAACGTGCTTGGGACACAGACTCTGCTTGAGGCGGCGCATCGCCACGGCACCTCGCGCTTCGTGCAGGTCTCGACCGATGAGGTCTACGGCTCGCTGGGACCGGAAGATCCCCCGTTCACCGAGGAGAGCCCTTTGCAGCCCAACTCGCCGTACTCGGCCTCGAAAGCCTCGGCGGACCTCCTGTGTCGGGCCTACCATGAGACCTACGGTATGCCGGTCATCGTTACGCGCTGCTCCAACAACTACGGACCCTACCAGTACCCGGAGAAGTTGATCCCCTCCTTCATCCGCCACGCGCTGGAGGATAGGCCCGTTCCCCTCTACGGCGACGGGATGAACATCCGCGACTGGTTGCACGTCGAGGACCACTGCCGCGGCGTGGCGCTGGTGCTGGATGAGGGTGAGCCGGGTGAGGTCTACAACATCGGCGGCGGCAACGAGCACACCAACCTGGAGATAACCGGGATCATCCTGGACGCTTTAGGCAAGCCCCAGGACCTCATCTCTTTTGTTACCGACCGCCCCGGCCACGACCGTCGCTATGCCATAGACTCCTCGCACCTGCGGAGAACGCTCGGCTGGAAGCCCAAACACGCCTTTGAGGAGGGCCTCCGCCAGACGATAGAGTGGTACCTCCAGAACCAGAAGTGGGCCGCAACGGTGCTCACCGGGGCATCCGCTTAGGAGGCTCATAAACTACACTGAGTGTGTAGCACCAGGGAGGCTGATGGTTGGCCTAAGATCGCATTTGAGGAATTTCGGGGCGACGAACCCGTTTGTGCAGAGGTGAGATGAGGATTACCATCACCGGTGCCACGAGCCTTCCGGGACTCTCTCTGCTGGATGTACTCCTGCGAGAAGGGCACGAAGTCCGCTGTATCGTCCGCGCGGAGAGCCCGAACCGCGCCCGGCTCGGCGGACGGAACGTCGAGGTCGTCTCCGGGGATGCTACTGATGAAGCCTCTCTCGCGCGGGCGCTCGATGGCGTGAATGCTCTCGCCCATGTCGCGGGCGTGGAGTTCGCGCCGCAGGTGGTAGCGGGGATGCGCCGGGCGGGGGTGGAGAGGCTCCTGGTCTTCAGCAGCACCAGCGTCCACTCCCGGTACGAGTTCCGCTCCGGTCCCAAGCACCGGGGCGAGGAAGCGGTACAGGAGAGCAATCTCGCGTGGACCATAGTTCGTCCCACCATGATCTACGGCTCCGAGCTGGACAAGAACATACACAGGCTCTTGCGGTTCCTGGACCGCTCGCCCCTCTACCCTGTATTTGGGGACGGCAAAAACCTCTGGCAGCCGGTTTATCATGAAGACCTCGCGCGGGGCGCGCTCTCCGCACTCATCTCTACCGGCACCGTCGGCAGAGCATATGACCTGCCGGGCGCTGACCCTTTGACCTACCGCGATCTGGTGCTGACCGCTGCCGAAGCCCTGGGCAGGAAGGTACGCCTCGTTCGCGTGCCGCTCGAACCTGCATGCCGCGCGTTGCGACTCGCGGAAGACCTGCGCCTTCCTCTGCCGGTAAAATCCGAGCAGGTGCTACGGCTCAGGGAGGACAAAGCGTATCCTTATGAAGACGCGAAGAGGGATCTCGGCTACTCGCCCCGCGCGTTCACGGAAGGCGTGAAGCTGGAGGCGGCGCGGTTGCGGGAGATAGGGCTGGTGAGAGCTTGAGCGGGGTGGTGGCCGGGAGCGCAGCCTTCCTCGCGGCGGGGGCTGCGGTGCCCCTGCTGGTCAGGTTCGCCATCGGGCGAAACCTCCTCGACGTGCCGAACCTCCGCAGCTCGCACGAGGTTCCCACGCCGCGTCTCGGCGGGGTGGCGATCATCGTCGGAACCTGGATCGGGGCAGCGCTGCTGCACGCCTACGGAGCGTTACCGCTGCTCGTCGCCGCGACGCTCATGGGGGCCGTGGGGCTCGCCGACGATTTCTCCAGATTGCACTTCGGCGTCAAGGCTGCAGCCCAGGCTATCCTCGCGGCGGCTTTGATATTCTTCCACCCGCCCCAGATACTCGCGGGGGCTTCCGGTGCACTGAAGGTCGTGGTCTTCGTCGTGGGGGTGTTCTGGATCGTGGCCCTCTCCAACGCCTTTAACTTCATGGACGGCATAGACGGCATCACCGGCGGAACCGCTCTGGTCAATGCTTTGTTCCTCTCGCTGCTCGCCGGAAGCGCTGGAGGCTTCCTCATAGCCCTCGTCGGCGCGGCGGCGGGGTTTCTCATCTGGAACGTCAACCCGGCCTCTATCTTCGCTGGCGACTCGGGGAGCTACTTCCTGGGCTTCGCGCTGGCGGCGGTGGCGCTCTACGCTCCCGTGCCCGCCGGAGGATGGAGCCCGCTGGAGGTTATTGCCTGCGTCCTCGTCTTCGTGCCCTACCTCTTCGATACGGCCTACACGCTCGTCAGGCGTCTCGGGGCGGGCAAGAACGTCTTCTCCGCCCACCGGGAGCATATCTACCAGCGTATAACGCCCACAACCGCCATGCACCGGCGCACGAGCAACCTGTACTACGGGGCCGGTATCATCTCGGGGTTCGCCGCGCTGCTCGTCGCTGGCGGAGGCACATTGGCAGCAGTCGGATGGCTGTTGGTTCTCGCGCTCTGCGTTACCCTGGTGGCGCTGCCGCGCCTGATCCAGACGAGATGAAAAAGCAGTCGGCAGAAGATGCTCTGGACTACCGGGGTAAACAAACTGTAAAATACCGCAACGATGCTTAAAGAAAAGGCCACGCAGGCAACGCTCTGGTTGCAGAGGAGGTTCCAGCATTCTCCGCCTGCTCTCAGGAAGTGGGCGGCGATGCTGGTGGACGCCGCGATCGTGCTGGAGTCGTTTGCTGTGGGGCTGCTTTTCCGGTTCAACGCCGATGTGCCGCCCAAGTTCTGGGTTACGTTCTGGCCGTTTGCCCTGTTTGGGGCGGCGGTTTTCGTGCTGCTGTTGTGGGAGAGCGGGGTCTACCAGAGCATCCTGCGCTACACGGGCATCTACCAGGGTGTGCGGGTGGCGAGCGCGACCTGCATAGCTGCCGGTTCACTCTTCATACTCGACTTCGCGGCGGGTAAGGTGCTCGACTCCGTAACGGGCCGGGTTCTCGGGCACAACCCCGTGCCTTTGTCCGTGATCCTGGTCGGGGCGGTCCTCGCCTACGTGCAGCTAGTCGCCGTCAGGCTCTACCCGCGGGTCTTCTACGAGCTTTCGCTGCGCGAGGTCGGACGCAGGACGCGGACTGTGATCGTGGGTACCAAAGAGCCGGGTGTGGCCCTGGCCGAGCACATCTGGCGCACGCCCGCCATGAACGCCCAGGTCGTCGGGTTCGTCAGCGAGTCGCCGGTAGATGTCGGAAAGCAGATCGAGGGCGTGCCGGTGGTGGGGGTTATGGACGACATCGGGGAGGCCATCGTCCAGCGCGGGGTGGACCAGGTGATAATCGCCACGCCGCACGCCGGCCGGGAGAGGATGGACCGCATCTGGCGCACGTGCGCGGACGCGGGCGTCGAGGTGAAGGTCATGCCGGATCTTGGAGAGGTTCTGGCGCAGGGGACCTTCAAGCTGCGCGAGCTGCAGATCGAAGACCTCCTCGGGCGCGAGCCGGTGGATATAGACCTTGATGCGCTCTCGGGCTACATCAACGGCAGGCGCGTGCTCGTTACCGGGGCGAGCGGCTCCATCGGCAGCGAACTGTCGCGCCAGATATCGCGCCTCGGACCCGCGAGGATGATCCTGCTAGATAGAGACGAGAGCGGGCTCTACTACCTGAGCGAGGAGCTGAGCCGGGAGGACTTCTTCGACGCGGAGCTCTTCGTCGGAGACGTTACCCTGCCGGACCGGGTGAACTACGCCTTCGAGCGATTCGAGCCGGAGATAGTCTTTCACGCCGCTGCCTACAAGCACGTGCCGATGATGGAGCTTCAGGCGACGGAGGCCATCGTCAACAACGTCTACGGCACCCTGAACGTCGCCCGCGCCGCCGGGGAGCACGGCGTCGAGAAGTTCGTCAACGTTTCCACCGACAAGGCGGTAAACCCGGTAAACATCATGGGCGCGACCAAGCGCCTGGCGGAGATGATCGTCCGGGCGCTCGCGGAGGAGTACCCGGAGACGGTTTACGCTTCGGTCCGCTTCGGAAATGTTCTGGGCAGCCGCGGCTCGGTGGTTCCGACTTTCCGCAGGCAGATAGAGGCCGGCGGTCCGGTTACGGTTACCCACCCCGAGATGACCCGCTACTTCATGACCATCCCCGAAGCTGTATCCCTGATCCTGCAGGCAGGGGCGATGGCCGACTCCTACGGGACCTACCTGCTGGAGATGGGCCAGCCTGTAAAGATAGTGGATCTGGCGCGGAAGATGATCGAGATAATGGGTGCCAAAGGCGTGCAGATGAAGTTTACCGGTCTGCGTCCGGGAGAGAAAATCTACGAGGAGCTCTCCGGCGTTGACGAGCGCCGCGACTCCACCGAGCACCCGATGGTCTTCCGCCTGGTTTCCGAAGCTGCCTCCGTAGAAGACCCGCTCTCCGCTTCGGAGCAGATGATCTTCTACGCCCGCGCCCAGGAAACGGATAAAGCCCTGAAGCTCCTCAAGCGCCTGGTTCCGAACTACTCCTCGATAAGGAGCTCCGGATCAAGGTCCGCCCACGACACCGATAGCTGGTGGAGGCAGCGGTAGGCTCGAAGACTTAAAGCTGGCTCAAGCTCACTGCAAACCTCTGCGAGGGCTCCGTTGCGCAAGGCGCACTTTGCGTAATCATTGTGATAAATTAAGAATTCGTTAAGAAATAGTTAAATCCTATCTCTGATAGCAGCAGGGGCTAAATATTGCGGGCGTGGCGTCCGATAACAAGCATTATGCAGGCAAATAGTGGGTGTTTTGCGTGGAGAGAGGAGGATTTGAGAGAGAAGGCATTTTGTAAGTAAAGGCGATGCTCCGGCGGTGCCGGCAACACCCCGGAGCGCGGTTCATAGAACAGAGGTGTCCCATGAACGGCTCCATTTTACGAAAATCGGGCGCTGTTGGATCACACCCGGCGATAAGGTGGATAACGCTTTTGGCCGGTGTGCTGGTGGCTCTTGCGTTGTTGATGGCGAACGCGGTACAGGGTGAGGCTGCCGCTGCTTTGAAAGGTTCTTTCAGGGGCAACGCCTACGCTACCTACGCGAATGCCACTGCCGGTCCGGTGGCGACCACGCTAGGGCGCTCGGCGTTCCAGCCCTGTCCGTGCAGCGGAACTCACGGCAAGACGCTTACCAACACGGTGGATTCTGTATCCACTGCGGGTGGACGGGTACTAAAAGCCGATGTAACCCGCAGCACCGTACACACCAGGAAGACCTCTACCTCTGCGGTGGTGAGAAACACAGCAACCGTCTCTCGTTTGCGTGCTCTGGATGGTCTTATCAGGGCTGATACCGTAAAGTCGGTGGCTAATACCTCGGCTAACGCGCGTACGGTAAGAAGCAGTCTCAAAGGCTCGACTTTCGTGAACCTGCGCGTAGCGGGGAAGCCCATAAGGGCAGATGTCTCCCCCAACACCAGAATCAAGCTGTCTGGCATCGGCTACGTCCTGCTCAAACATCCGCAGAGGAGCGGGAACGGCAGGAGTAGCAGCCGGATCACCGTGGACATGCTGACCATCGTGGTAACCCAGAACAACACCTTCGGGTTGCCGGTTGGGAGCCGCATAGTGGTGGCGCACGCCGCCAGCGGTTTCTTCAGGACACAGCCGAAAGCCGAGTTGGGAGGCCAGGCTTACGCGGCGACAGCTAAGACGAGCAGTCCCCTGGTCGAAAACCAGGTCGGCAGGGCGGCGTTCATCGTCGTGGGCTGCGAGGGCACGAACGGTAAAGTTCGCCACAACAACATCAACTCCCTGAGCGCCGACCCCATCCTGTCCTCCGGCACAGGGACCACCACGGCCTACGGCAAACCGCTCAACACGGGCGGTGTGGCCAGGACCACGGCTACCGTCCATAATGTCAACCTGCTTGGCGGCCTGATCACAGCTACTACCATCAAGGCTGTCGCCCAGGATACCTACAGGCAGGGACACAGGAGCAGCTCCACAAAAGGCTCAGGTTTCGTGAACCTGCACGTGGCGGGATCGCCCGTGTCGGCCAACACCCCACCTAACACGCGGATCAACCTTCCTGGCATCGGCTACGTGATCGTCAACGAGCAAGTGATACCTAAGGCCTCTTCAACCTCCAGGACTCAGGTTAACGGGCTGCACGTTCACGTTACGACGGCCAATACCCTGGGCGTGCCGGTTGGCACGCAGCTCATTGTGGCCCACGCAGACAGTAAGGCCTTCCGCTTCTAGCGGCGCGGTCCCACAGAAACTACCAGGCCCCGCGGTTGCGGGGCCTGCCTTTTGAATCCCAGCTTAGATGGGCAATAGCAGCTTCAGCGGATCTGGCTGCGCGTCCGATCCCGCCTGGTAGCCGAGCGGCCCTTTATACCCAGGTAGCTGAGGTACACCCCGATAACCAGCCCGATCACAACCAGGGAAAAGTGTATGGCGGGCGCAACCATCGTGCCTTCCTGCAACTGCTGGTAGAAGGTGAACGCCCTCGTTCCCCAGATGAATAGCATGTACAGGCCGATCGCCAGAAGGAGGTTCGAGGTGCGCCGCGAAAGCTTCATGCCACAAAAAATTATATCAGAACTGCCCTAAACTAGCCACATGAAAGATCAAAGGGTATACTTTCTGTAATGATTAAGCGAAGCTTGTAACTGTAAGCACTGGGCACCTAGCTCATGGAGGAGAAGTCTTGGTTGAGTTGAAGCGGCGCAGTCTCGAAGAGGTAAAGGCGCTAAGCGCGGACGATGCCGTGGAGATCATGCGCCAGGCCGGAATCGTGGGGGCCGGGGGCGGCGGTTTTCCGACGTACTTCAAGTACAAGAGCCCGCAGCCGATGTTGCTGGTGAATTCTACGGAGAGCGAGCCCGGTTACTGGGCGGACAAGCTCATCCACCGGACTTATCTGCAGGATTTCCTGGAGCTGTACGAGGCGATGAAGGCCATCTTCGGGTTCGAGCAGATCCGGATGGGTGTGCACCAGAAGGACCGGGAGTGGTTCTCTGACTACGCCGAGCACGCCGACGGTCTCTACGACATCGCCTACGTCCCGGACAAGTATTCCCTGGGTGAAGAGAAGACCCTGATCAAGAACGCCACCGACAGGAAGGTGCCGAGGCGGGTGGAGATGCCTGACGGTTCCAAGCGACCGGGGTTGCCGCTGGATGCGGGGATCATCGTCAACAACACCGAGACGCTGCACAACGTCTACAACGCGCTGTTTTTGGGCAAGCCGGTTACCACCAAGTTCCTCCAGGTCTTCGGACCCGACTTCGAGCTGAAGGTGTTTGAGGTGCCTCTCGGGGCGTCGGCGACCGAGGTCTTGAAGATCGCAGGTGTGGACGTGGAGAACTCCTCCGACCTCTCCGTAATAGATGGCGGCCCGTACCTGAACGAGATGGGCATCGAGGAGCTGGGTAGCGGCGACTGCATCGTGCGGCGGACGACCAACGGTTTCCTCCTGATCCCGAAGGGTGTGGCGAGCAAGGAGTTCGCCGACATCGCGACGAAGGCTCCAGAAGAGGGCATAACCTCGCTGGTAGGCAAGGTCTCCGGGGTGAACGTGCCGCTCGGGGGACGCTTCCTCAAGCCGGCCAGGCTGCTGGTCTCGGAGGGCGATACGGTCGAGTACGAGCAGAAGCTCGGCGAGCCTGTGGACGAAGGCTTCTCCGTCGGCGTCTGGGCGAGCGCGGCTGGTACGATCTCCTCGATCGAGGACGACGTGGTGGCTATCTCCTGCGGCGCGGAGTTCCAGGAGGCCGCGAAGGCCGAGACCGAGGCCGAAGCCAGAAGATAGACTTCACAGACCTTCCAGGACAACGTTTCGGGGCCGGGGCATAACGCCCCGGCCTTTTTGTGCAGGGCCTGCCGACTCTGTAGCTACGACTGGAGGGGGATCAATCCGTACCGGAATTTCGGCTAGTCAATATTGTGCAACCCGGTAACGGAGACCTTCTCCACTCCGGAGAGGCGGGCGATTTCACCCAGGGCGCCGTGTACGTCATGCGGCGGGTGGATGAGTATCTGGAGCTTGTAGTGTGCGCGGCCCTCCGTAACCTCTGTGTCCATGTTGCGTACCGTTATGCTGTGTCGGGTGAGGATATCGATGACGTTCGAGGGGTCGCTGCCAGGGTCTTCGAGGGTGAAGTTGAGCTCGGAGTGTTCCACGCGTAAGGGGGAGATGAGCGATGTCCTGACCCGCCTCAGGCCGAGCAGCGCCGCCATGACCACGATGGTAGTCGCCGCCGCGCCGAAGAGGTAGCCTGCTCCGACCGCCGTGCCGATCGCGGCGACCGCCCACAGGCTCGCGGCGGTTGTCAGGCCCCGGATGTCCCGTCCCCGCTGGATGATGGTCCCGGCTCCGAGGAAACCGACGCCCGTTACGATCTGGGCGGCTATCCTCGATGGGTCGAAGCGAACATTATCCGCGCGGAGAAACGGCTCGAAGCCGTAGGCTGATATCAGGGTGAAGAGCGTCGCCCCGATACCCAGGAGGATGTGCGTCCTGAAACCCGCCGGCTGGTCGCGTATCTCGCGCTCGAAGCCGATGATGCCGCAGAGTATGACCGTAATGATGAGCCTTAATGCGATTTCGCTATAGGAGAGCGTGAGATCCGGCATCCTTACCCTCTGGACGCGATGGTGGTCTCCGGCGCTTTCTGGTGTCCTATCTCTGCGGGCCTGGAGAAGACTTCTCGCGCATGCGGACGGAATACTCCGGCGGAGATGTTCACCGGGCTCTCTAGGTATCCCGCTCTTTTGCGGCGGATCCGGGCAGCAGATTTTGCGCCTGCTGGGAGAGGCGGGCGCGCAAATCTTCGAAGGTGATGCCCCTCAGCGAGGGAAGATCGAAATCCTTCAGCATCCGGGTCAGAACGCCTCCGCCGCCGAGCTCGACCCACTCCTCGACCCTGAGCCGGGCCAGCGTCTCCACGACCCTCACCCACCGTACCGGGGCGACCATCTGCCCTTTGAGGGCTGCCTTGACCGCGTCGGCGCTCTGGAGAATACTGCCGTCAACCGCGCTTATAACCGGGACTTCCGGTTTGCGGAACTCGATGGAGTCGAGGGCGTCGCGCATCTTCTCGCCGGCGGCGGCCACGAAAGGCGAGTGGGCGGCGAAGGTTACGTTCAGGCGCACCTTGCGGCCCCGAACCCTCTCCACCGCATCTCCGAGAGCGCCCCGGAGCCCGGAAACCACGGTCTGGCGTGGCGAGTTGTAGTTGGCGACCACCGAGCCCGCCGAACCCTGCAATGCCTCCTCGACTTCCTCCGGAGGGGTTTTGAGTATGGCGATCATGCCTCCCGGCGTCTTCTCGGCGGCCTCGGCCAGAAAGTGATCCCGCCTGGCAACCAGCCACAGCCCGGTCTCGAAGTCGAAGCAGCCGGCGGCGTAGGCGGCGGCGTACTCTCCCAGAGAGTGTCCGGCCACGACGTCGGGGCGCACATCCAGCTCCCTGCTCTCGTCGGCATCCTGGGCGGCGCGGACGAAGAGCTTGACTTGATCCGGAATCCGCTCGCCGACGACTTGACGGAGCTTCGGCAGAAGCTCCGCCGCTGGTTCGGTGATACCGCCGCCCTGTCCCGGAAATACGAAAGCTCTCATCTGTTCATCAAACCTCTGGTAAACGCCTTCTGGTGTGCAACCTGCACATGTGCCAGTCCTCTGGTGCAAAAGGGGTTTTTACCACAGATTCGGCTTGTTTAGAAGTGGCTATGGCGCGACGATGTTCAGGGAGCCGGGCAGCATCCGGACGTGGAAGGTTCGCGACGGGGTGAGGATCTCGCCGTCCACGTGCGCGGGGACGTGCTCTCTAAGCTCGATTTCTACTTCGCGGGCTCGTTCCAGGTGCACCTTGGGATGCGAGAGGAGCGTTCCGCGGAGCGCCTGCGGTATGAGCCTGAGAACCTCACTCCTCGTAACCTCCTCGGAGAAGAGCACGTCGAAGAGCCCGTCATCGAGGCGGGCTTCCGGCGCGATCCTGAACCGCGCTCCGTAGGTGGTTCCGAGGGCGGCGGCGACCAGGAGTGTCTTCACCTCGATGCTGCGCTCCCCGTCGAGTTTTATCGTGGCTTCGTGGCAGCCAAACTTTGCGAGCAACCGGAAAACCGACCAGGCGTACCGCCCGGAGCCGCCGAGGTACTCCGGGGCTTTGGCCACGCCCGCGGCGACCTCCGCGTCGAAACCGATGCCGAGCCCGTTTACGAACCGGATCCCGTTGACCTCGCCCGTATCCACGGAGCGCACCCTTCCGCTGGCGAGCACCTCGAGGGCGCCCCGCAGCCTCGTCCCGACGCCGAGTGCCTTCACGTAGTCGTTGCCGCTGCCTGCGGGCAGGATGCCCATTGTTCTGCTGGTGCCCGCGCACGAGGCTGCTACCTCGTGCACCGTACCGTCTCCGCCGACCGCCACCACGAGAGCGTCTTCCGGGAGCCGGGCGGCGATGCGTCCCGCGTGTCCCGGAAATTCTGTTACGTGCCAGACCGGCTCGACGCTGCGTTCCAATAAGAAGCGCGAGATCTCCTTGCGCCGCGACTCCGCGCGGCCCTTGTTCGCCGCGGGGTTCAGGATCAGGTGTACTTCTCGTCGGTTCATTGTCTCGTTTTGCGGAGAATAGCAGCCTCGCGGTGCTGGCGCCTGCGCGCCAAAAAAAGGTAAAATTACCAGCACTATGGAAGCTTTTGGAGGGGGATGTCAGCATCTGGAGGGGTTGCGTCCTGTTACGGGAAACGGTGCCCGGTGCCCGGTTTGCGGCTCCCGGCTGGATCTGGAGGGCATCGCGCGGTGGGTGCGGGATGCCGAGAAGTTCCGGGACGAGTTCCACCCGGCGAACGAATCTTTTCAGGAGTGGCAGCAAGAGGTCTATCGCCGCCGGAGAGTGCTCTACGAGCTCAAAAGAACACCCCAGGTGGCTGCGAGGCCGGAGATGATCCTGATCCTCTACGACATCAAAGGCGACTCCTACGACTGCAAAATCTTCTATAAAGAGCCCCGGCCCGCGCGCAGTATAGAGACCGTCAGTGTGAGTGCGAGCCCGGACGACATTCTGGACCTCCGGATGCACCCGGACCCGAACGTGCGGCTCGCCGCGGAAAAGGTCGCAGAGTTTCACGATTTCAGGTTGCAGGCTTCCCGGAACGGTAAAGTCCCAGCTCCGCGCCGCCGGGTGTTCTACGCCGACGAGCTTTGAGCAGACTGGGACTGCGAAGCGAGATAGATGAGGATAAAATTAGAAGTCGCAGAAAGCGTTCCCCGAAAGGTACGGTGCAGTGAGCGGGAGTAACTTCATAATGGTCGTCATGATGATCCTCATACTCCTCTTCGTCATCATGGCTATAGGTCCTCTGGTCTCAGCCTTCTGAGAACGGGCAGGCTGCCACCGTAGAGTAGACCGCCCCGCTTCTCTGTAGCTTGCTCTGTACAAGCTCTACTCTGCTCGCCGTAAACTTGTGTCCGCTCTCCGGAGCGTTTTCTGCGAGATCCAACGCCACCGGACGTCCTCGGGCGCGACCGAGCGTGATGTGCGGAACATAACCCCGGCGCTCGCGCTCGAACCCCAATCTCTCCAGAGAATCCTCCACTTCTGCGGCCAGAGAGCGCAGGGGCTCGAAACCTTCTCCGACGCCGGACCAGATGACCCTGGCCCGCTTATTCGAGGGGAAAGCTCCGAACCCGGAGGTCTCTACCTCGAAGGGTGCGTACTGCTCGCAGACGTTCTCCAGGGCGGATTGGATCCCATAGGTAGCGTCTTCGGAGACCTCTCCTAAAAACTTCAGCGTAAGATGGACGGCTTCGGGCCGGTTCCAGCGCACCTTCCCCCTGACGGGGAGTTCCATGACGGCGTCGAGCAACGCCTCCCGGACTTCTACGGGGGGAAAGATGGCGACGAACAATCGCACGTTACCCCCGGCGAGCGCGGGCAGCGCGGTTGGAGATCAGGGCCGCCACCGCCCCCGCTCCGACGCCGTTATCCACGTTGACGACCGAGAGACCGGGGGAACAGGTCTGTAGCATCCCCATAATTGCCGCGGTTCCGTCTCCGCCCAGGCCGTAGCCCGTCGAGGTGGGAAGCCCGATCACGGGCACCTCAACCAGCGAGGAGACCACGCTCGGGAGCGCGCCCTCCATCCCGGCGGCCACGATCAGGCAGTCCGGATCGAAGGCCCTTATCGCTTCGATGGGCTCGGCCAGCCGGTGGATGCCCGCCACCCCCACATCGTAGAAGCTCTTGACGGCCACGCCCATCTCCCGGGCCACGACCACAGCCTCTTCCAGAACCGGGATGTCCGAGGTTCCGGCGCTGATCGCCGCGATACGCCCGCCCGAGAATTCCGGCTCTCCCGAGCCGACCGTGAGCGCGCGCCCCGACCGCTTTACGGGAATACCGGGCAGCGCGCGGCTTATCTCCGCTTCCTGCTCCGGGCTGGCATTGCTGACGATCACACGCTCGGCGGAAGCCAGCACCGCCTCGCAGATGCGCGCGACCTGGGATGGGGTCTTGCCCGCGGCGTAGACGACCTCCGGGACGCCCTTGCGCGTGGAGCGCCCCAGGTCGAGGACCGCGAACTCGTCCAGGTAGCGAACCGCTCCGCTCTTCAGATGTTCAACCGCCTTCTCCGGGGAAAGGTCGCCGCGCGCGACCGCAGAGAGGATATTTTCTAGTTTCTCCATAACCTTTTAGAGATGTTTTCTGTCTACAACAGATAGAATCTAGCACGTTCGTCCCGCGAAGGCTTCCGGAAGAAAGGTTTTATCTCGATGACCGTAGTAGAGTTAGTCCTCTCCCTGGCTGCGATCCTGCTAGCCGCTGCGCTGTTCACCAACGCGGTGGAGATACTGGGCGACCGGTTGAATCTGGGCCAGGGGGCGGTGGGAAGCTTGCTCGCGGCGGTAGGGACGGCTCTGCCGGAGACCATGATCCCGATAGTCGCCATCCTGTTCAGCGAGGGAGATGCAGAGACGGGGCACATAGGGATCGGGGCCATTCTCGGTGCGCCCTTCATGTTGACCACGCTTGCCATGTTCGTCGTCGGGATATCTGTCCTCGTCTTCCGGGGCCGCGAGATAGGGAGCGCGGAGCTGCGGATAGATGAGGGGATCACACGCCGCGACGTGGGGTTCTTCCTGGTGTTCTTTACCCTGGCCGCAGCAGCGGGAGTCGTGCAGTTGCCGATCTACGCAAAGGCTCTCCTGGCAGTAGTGCTGGTCGGGGCGTACGTTTTCTACGTCCGGCAAGTCTTGCGCGCCGAGGGCGCGTTGCTGGAGGAAGTGCCTGGCAGGTTGACGCTCTGGCCTTTCGGCTCCCGACCCCCGACCTGGACTGCCGCGGCGCAACTCGTCGGATCTCTGGTGGTCATGGGAGCCGGGGCGCACTTCTTCGTTGACGCCGTGGAGCACGGCTCGGCAGCTCTCGGAATACCGGCGGGTTTGATCGCCCTGGTGCTTGCCCCTCTCGCTACAGAGCTGCCCGAGAAGTTCAACTCGATACTCTGGATCCGGGAGAACAAAGATACCCTGGCGCTGGGCAACATAACCGGAGCAATGGTCTTCCAGAGCACCATTCCGGTCGCCATAGGCGTTATCTTCACAGACTGGAGGCTGGACTTCCTGAGCATCTTCGCGGTGGTGCTGGCGCTCATCTCGGGTCTGGGGCTCTATGCGATGTTGAGGAGCAAGCGTCCGCTGAGAGCCGGACCGCTACTCGGTGGGGGAGCCATGTACGCCATATTCTTGGTGGCTGCGATCTTCGTGGTTCTCCTCTAGCCTCGCTTTTCGAAACAGTTGTCTTTATTGCTGATAGGATAAAACGATGGGTGTATGTTCAACTTGCTCTCGGCAGCAGCAGTACGGGGAATAGATTTGCCGGATTTCCTAAGTGATGGGTTGATCGCCAAGTTCCTCGGAGTCCTCGTGGTAAACATTCTTCTCTCCGGCGACAACGCGGTCGTGATCGCGCTCGCCGTAAGGCGACTCAAAGGCGCTACGCGCCGTCGCGCGGTCTTCTGGGGTGCAGGCGGAGCTGTGGTGCTGCGCATGGTCTTCGCGGCGGTCATTACCTTTCTACTCCGGATACCGCTGCTACAGGCGGCCGGGGGGCTCTTGCTGTTCTGGATCGCCTGGAAGCTCGCCGAGGGAGATCACGAGGAAGAAGCGAGCGACAGGGTCAGGGCGGGCAAGGACGTCTGGCAGGCTGTCCGCATCATTATCGCCGCCGACGTCATCATGTCGCTGGACAATGTGCTCGCGCTAGTGGGTGTCTCGGGAGAGAACCTGTGGATTCTGGGCGCTGGCTTGGCCCTGACGATTCCGCTGGTGATCTGGGGCTCCACCCTCCTCAGCGCCCTGCTGGACCGCTTCTCGTGGCTCGTCTACGTGGGCGCAGGCATCCTGGCCTACGTTGCCTCGGAGATGATCCTCGAAGACCGCCTGGTCGAGCAGTTCGCCAGCGACCTGGTACACAGCTTCAAAACGCCCATCGAGCTGGCGGTCGCCGCCCTCTTCGTCATCGTTATTCTCCTCTGGGAACGGCTGTTCTCAAGAAGCCGTGGTGGATCAGGCAGCTAACTTATTCTGAAGCCTGGTCCGCACCGGGCGAGTGCTCGAAGTCGTGGCCGGTTTCTCTGATGGCCTGCTCGATTTTCTCCAGCTCCGCACTGCCGCCCCGGTAGGAGACCGCCAGAAGCCCCGCCTCCGTATTCGCGCCGACTTCCTCCACGAACTCCAGCCTCTTCAGGCTCCGCTCCAGGCGTTCGGCGTCCTCTGTGCTCTCGAAGTCGCGCACCACCAGCGTTATATCCGGCATGATCCTCCCTCCACTACTGCTCCCGCGGGCGTACCGTGAGCGTAAGCTCTCTACCCCGCCGCATCACGCGCAACCCGGTGTCGCGTCCGATGGCCGACTCGTCGAGCAGGCTCAGCAACTCCCCGACCGAGCGCACGGGTTTCTCTCCGAGGCCCACGATGATGTCCCCGGTCTTCACGCCAGCCCTCTCGGCGGGGCTGTTCGGGGCGACACCCATCACCTCCGCGCCTCCCCCGGTGCCGTTTCTCGCCGGGCGGGTTCCGACCGTAACCCCCAGGAAGGCCCGCCTGACGCGTCCTTCGGTAACCAGCGAGAACACCACGCGCCTGAAAGCCGCCGAGACCGGGACGGCGAATCCTATCCCCTGCGCTCCGCCGATGATGGCGGTGTTGATCCCGACCACCCTGCCCGAGGAATCCGCCAGCGGGCCGCCTGAATTGCCGGGGTTGATCGCTGCATCGGTCTGGATGACGTTCTCGATCAGGCGCCCGTCCTGGCCCGTGATGGAGCGGTCCAGGGCGCTCACCACCCCCGCCGTTACGCTCCGCTGGAAGCCCAGAGGATTGCCGATTGCCACCACCAGTTGCCCTACGACCAGGCTCTCCGCGTCCCCTAGCTCCGCGACCGCAACCTCTTCATCCGGCTCGAAGCGGACCACTGCCAGATCGCTCGAAGGGTCGTTGCCCAGCACCTCCGTCGGAACCAAAGTCCCGTCGGAGAGCGCAACCTGCAACCCCCTGGAGCCACTCCTGCGCCTCAAACCCTGCACGACGTGGCTGTTCGTAACCGCCGTCGCCGACTTGCCATCCGAGCCGAGGATGACGCCGCTCCCGCCGCCGCGCCCATTCCGCGTGCCGACGGCGATAACCGCCGGCTCCAGCTTCTCCGCTACCGCCCGTACCGCCCGCGAGTAGGCGTCGAGTTCCGCCCGCTCCAGGCGCGAGCTTGCCTGCAAATTCTCGAAAATCTCCATGACTCGCTATTTTTACCGCACCTTCGCGATCAGGACACTAGAAGAATGGCTAGGTGCCTCGCTTCGTCGTTTTGAGCACCGGCCTCATTCCGTACAATCAGTTGCAAAACAGCGCGAAAAGGAGGATGCCGTGGACCGTCCCGCGAACGTCGTCAATCTGGAAGACGTGCAGGAAGAGATATTCGAAAAGGGACAATTTAGATCACGAGACCAGTTTCTGGGCCAGGCTGCGGGCAGCGTGAACTTCGGCCTGGTGCGGACGATCCTGTCCGCCGGGCACAGGTCCTGTCCGGAGCACGCCCACATGGCCGAAGAGGAGCTTTTCTACGTGCTGCAGGGAAAGGGCACGTTGCTCCAGAATGGGGATCGCATACCCGTCGGACCCGGGGACACCATCTCTTTCCCGGCTGGGACGGGTATCTCGCACGCTTTCGTTGCCGACCAGGGAGAGGACCTGGAGTACCTGGCCTTCGGCGAACGCAATCCGAACGACGTGTGTGTCTACCCGCGCTCCGGGAAAGTCCTGATCCGGGCTCTGGACAAAATCGGTCGGCTGGAGGAAGCGGACTACTTTGATGGAGAGATGTAACCGCCGCCCGCTAATATAATCCCCGCATGGCCGGGATTCTGGAAAATGTGCGACTGTCGGGGGCCATCGCAACCGCGCGAGCGGCGCAACTCGCCAGCCGTACCCTGAAGACCGGCGGCGGCTCGACGGTCCCCGGCGTGGTCGCCCGCAAGGTAGACCCTGAGGTCTTGCGAAAGCTCTCGGCGCGGCTGGCGCGCGGGTCGGCGGCGATCACCGGCACCAACGGCAAGACCACCACCACCCGCATGATCGCCCGCATACTCAAGGAGGGCGGTATCCGGGCGGTAAACAACTCCACCGGTGCGAACCTGGTAACCGGCGTAACCGCCGCGCTGGTTGCGGACGCGGGCCTCGCCGGATACCCGGCCTCGGAGATTGGTCTCTTCGAGGTGGACGAGGCGAGTGTGCCGAAGGTCGCGGCAGAGGCGGATTTGAGGTTGCTCGCCGTCCTGAATCTGTTCCGTGACCAGCTCGACCGCTACGGGGAGCTGGCCTACACCGGCAAGGTCATAGCCTCCGCCTTCGAACACCTGCCGCCCGATGGGGCGGTCATCTTGAACGCCGACGATCCCCTGGTCGCGAGCCTCGGGCGAACGGCGAAGCTAGCCGTCTACTACGGGGTGGACGAGCCCACGCTCGACATGGGACGTCTGCAGCACATAGCCGACTCCAAGGATTGCCCCGTCTGCGGGACACCGCTCGCCTACACGAGCGTCTACATGGGGCACGTGGGCGTCTACCGCTGCGAGAACTGCGGTTTCTCGCGCCCCGAGCTCGCGTACCGGGCGAGCGAGGTCCGGCTGAAGGGCGCACGGGGAACGGAGTTCCTTCTCCGCACGCCTGCCGGAGAGCGGGAAGTCGGTATAACCCTGCCGGGGCTCTACAACGTGTACAACGCGCTCACGGCGGCGGCGGTAGCAGGCGAGGCGGGAGTCGGGCTGGATGATATCGTCCACGGGCTCGAAGAGTTCGGCGGGGCGTTCGGGCGGGTCGAGCGGGTCCGGGCGGGGGAGAAGGAAGTCTTTCTGCTCCTGATCAAAAACCCCGTGGGCTTCAACGAGATCCTGCGCACCTTCGTTACCGGCGAGGATGCCAGGCACGTCCTGATAGCCATAAACGACAACGACGCCGACGGAAGGGACGTCTCCTGGCTGTGGGATGTGGACTTCGAGATGCTCGCCGGCGCGGATGAGAGGCCACCGATCATGGTCAGCGGCATCCGGGCCGAGGACATGGCCGTCCGGCTCAAGTACGCTGATCTTTCCGTCGGCAGCGTCATACCGGACCGCGAGAAGGCGATAAAAGCCGCCCTCGAAGCGACGCCGCCGGGCGATACTCTGTACGTGCTGCCAACCTACACGGCGATGCTGGAGATCCGCAAGACCCTGAGCGAGCTTGGCTACACGCACCCATTCTGGGAGGACAGGTAAGGGAAGTTTTTAGGTATCAGGCATCAGGTATCAGCGGTCAGGTACCTGCTGATGGCTAATAGCTAATGCCTGATACCCAGCGACGGCCGAAGGGAGGAGCATTGAAACTCACCATCCACCACCTCTACGCGGACATGATGAACCTCTACGGTGATCGGGGGAACGTCATCTCGATCAAGAAGCGTTGCGAGTGGCGTGGCATCCCCGTCGAGGTGGTGGACGTGGGACTCGGGGAGCGGGTCCACCCGACCGGCTGCGACATCTTTCTCTTCGGCGGAGGACAGGACCGCGAGCAGGCGCTTCTGGCTGACGACCTCTCCGGCTCCAAGGGCGCGGACCTGCGGGCTATCGCGGAGGACGGCGGGGTGGTGCTCGGGGTGTGCGGCGGCTACCAGCTAATGGGCCACAGCTACGAGACCCCCGAAGGCGAGAGGCTTCCCGGCGTGGGCATCTTCGATCTCTACACCGAGCCGCGAAAGCCTGAGGAGGCGCGTCTGATCGGGAACGTCCTGATCCAAACCACGCTCGGCGGCAGAGCGCGCGAGCTCGTCGGCTTCGAGAACCACGGAGGGCGCACCTACCTCGGAGAGACGGAGCCTCTGGGCGAGGTCGTCGTCGGCTACGGCAACAACGGCAAGGACGGCACCGAGGGCGCGCGGCGCAACAACGCCTACGGGACCTACCTGCACGGCTCGCTTCTGCCCAAGAACCCCTGGTTCACCGACCACCTCATCCTGAGCGCGCTGCGCCATCTGGATGAAACCTTTGAGCTTGAGCCGCTCGACGATGAGGCCGAAGAAACCGCCTTCCGCTCGGTTGCGGGGCGCATCTCTGGCAGACGCCAGGGCTAAAGTTTCCCGGCCTTCCACCCGATAACTTAATATGTAAGGACGAGAGTGCTCTGGAGGGGGAAGATGAGACGGGTTTTGGTTGTGCTGGTCGCGGGGCTCCTAGTGGTCGCGGGCTTTTCGAGCGCCGCGCCGCAGGCGGAAGGAGCATCCGCCGTCAAGGTCTGCGGCTCGGGGAACGGCCACGGGGTCGGGCTCTCCCAGTACGGCGCCTACGGCCGGGCCGAGGCCGGGCAGGGCTACGCCCAGATCCTGAAGGCTTACTACCCCGGCGCCCACCTCGAACGATTTGCAGCCGACCCGTTCGTGCGGGTGCTCCTCGGGACGACCTCGTTCGGCGGAAAGTACGACGTGGCCGCCTCTTCGGGAGCTTACCTCAAGAACCTCGCCACGGGCGGAGTCGTCTCCCTGAATCCCGGAACCTACCGGGTAAAGTACCTTCCGAGCCAGAAGCTCTACCGGATCACGAACCTCACTTCCGGCAGGCAGGTGGGAAGCTACACGGGGCCGGTCGTCTTCAAGCCGGTCTCCGGCGGACTTCTGGGCTACGGCGGCAAAAGCTACCGGGGGACGCTCCTGGCGAAGACTTCGGGAACAGAACTCTACCTCATAAACCGGCTCCGGATGGAAGACTACATCAGAGGCGTGGTGCCTGAGGAGATGCCCTACAGTTGGGCCCCGGCAGCTCTGGAGAGCCAGGCCGTCGCCGCCCGCTCCTTCGCATGGTCGGTAAAGCGCGGCGGGATGTTCGACTTCTACGGGGACTACCGGGATCAGGTCTACGGCGGGGCCTCTTCGGAGACCGCCACCACGAACAGGGCGGTCGCCGCCACCGCCCGCGTCTACGCCGTCTACGGCGGCAGTCCCATAGAAGCCTTCTTCTACTCCTCGGACGGCGGCTACACCGAGGACTCCTCCTACGTCTTCGGTCCCTCGCCCTACCTCAAGGCCATCCGGGACGTGGACTCCCAGGGCCGGCCATACGAGGCGCTGGCGGGCTCACCCTGGACGCACTGGAGCGGGACGCTTGACCCCAACGGCTCTCCGCAGCTCGGTGTCGGCGCCATAACGGGCGTGCGCGTACTCTCCAGGTCGCCCTCTGGACGGGCCACGAAGGTAGAGGTGATCGGAAGCCAGGGCAAGAAGATTCTCTCCGGCGAGTACAGCATCCGCTTCAATCTCAAGACCACCGGTCTGGTGCGCGCCGATGGCTCCGGCTACCCCGCAGGCTACCTGCCGAGCGCCAGGGTCTCCTTCGGTGCTTCGTGCGGCGGGTAGGAAGCCCTGCTCTGCTAGGAGGCCTCGGTCTCCTCTACCATGCGCCTTGAGGCCAGGAAGATCTTCGCGCTAAGGTAGAAGCTCATCCCGAAGTAGTAGACGAAGTAGGAGAGCGAGAAGCCCAGGACCGTGGGGCTGGGATCCGGCATCTGCAGCAGCAATACGGCGCACCCTACGAGCCAGAGCGCCGTGAGCGTCAGCGAGAGTTTGCGGAAGGCGACGGTGCGGGTCGGGTAGATGTAGCGGATGGGGACGAACACCAGAAGCGAGCAGACCACGATCACGGCAGCGGTAGCTGCGAAGCTCAGGTGGCAGACGATAGCGTAGAACGCCACGATGTTGAAGTAGCTCGGAAATCCGAGGAAGAAGTGGTCGTCGGTCTTGGCGTCAACCCGGCAGAACTGGTAGCTCGAAGCGAGCAGTGGCAGCGCGGCCAGGGCCAGTCCCGTAACTCCTCCCGAGAGGTATCCCTCGCTCCAGAGCAGGAGCATCGGAGCGAGCACGTAGGTCAGATAGTCCACGATGTTGTCCAGGAGAACGCCGTCGAAGCGGGGCAGGGCTTCGCTGACCCTGAAGCGGCGCGCCAGAAGCCCATCGGTGCTGTCTATGGCGAGGGCTGCAAGCGTGATCCAAAGTGCTTTCACGGCCTCGCCCTGGAAGGCGGCAATAACCATCAGAAGCGCCAGTATCACTCCTGTGGCGGTGTACAGGTGTACCGCGGCAGCTTTCAGGCGGAAAAAGGGCGGGCTGCCTTCCGTTTCGATCTCTCTCATGCCTGACTTCCTCTTCCCCTAGTGGGATCCGGATACTCAACCGGAATGATACCAGCGTTCGCAAGTTCTACGCTTGCGAACTCGTTTTCGGATGCGCCTGTCCGTGGTTTGTGCTTATCCTGTTGCGGAGGCTTTCAGAGAGCGGATGCGGTTTATGGCGGCGGCGATCTCCTGCGGGCGCGGCAGGCTCATCTCGCCAGGGTGCCCGCGAAAGTTGCCCAGAGAGTCGAGGCCGTTCTTGGAGATGGAAGCTAGGGCGGCGGTGGCTATCCTCTTTACCTCGCCGTCTCCTCTACTTCCGGCGAACTCTCCGATAATGCGGGCGATGGCCTCAGTCTGGCCGCTCTCGGCGAGTTGCTCCACGTAGGCGAGGTCCACGCGCTCTCTGCCCAGCTCGATGGTGTGGAGTCCCCGGCCCCGCGCCGTCTCGCGCTTGCCGCGCCGGAGATCTATGGACGACGCCCGGACCCGACGCTTTCTCGGCGGGGGCATCTCTTTCTCGGAGGTCGCGGGGGTCGGGAACCTCTCGCGCACCTCGCGCGCCCTCTCGGTGGCGTCGTGGGGCTCGTAATTCTCCATCAGGATCACGCGGTCCGCCACGTCCAGATAGTCCCCGACCCCGCCAACGACGACAATCGTGGAGACGCCCGAGGCGCGGTGCAGCGGGCGGACCAGGTCTATAAACGGCGAGATGGGCTCCATCTTGACCAGCTCGCGCATCCGCTCGTCCCGGATCATGAAGTTCGTGGCGCTCGTGTCCTCGTCCACCAGCAGGAGCGAGGTCCCGATCTCCAGCGCCTCGGCGATGTTGGCCGCCTGGGAGGTCGAGCCGGAGGCGTTGGGCGTCGAGAAATTCTCCGTGGACTTCCCGCCGGGAAGTTCCCCGATGGAGCCCGAGATGTCCACCCCGGCGACGCTGCGGCCGTCTTCGGCCCGGATCTTGACCGCATCCTCCCTCGCTACCACGAGCTCTCTCCCGTCGCCCGGCAGGTGGTCGTACACCCCCCAGGAGAGCGCTTCCAGCAGGGTGCTCTTCCCGTGAAAGCCGCCGCCTGCGATCAGGGTTACCCCTTCGGGGATGCCCATGCCTGTAACTCGGCCCTGGTTGGGGAGATCCACGCTGACGCGCAGTTCCTCGGGGCTTTCGAACGGCACCGCCCCGTCCCTCAGAGGGCGGTCGCTCGCCCCGCTCTCGCGCGGCAGAATAGCCCCGTCCGCGACGAACGCGACGAGCCCCAGTTCGGAGAGCATACCGCGCAGGTGCTCGGCGTCCTCGACGGTCTCGATGTGCCACCGGGCGGCTTCCTCGTCCACGCCCACGGGAACGAGGGCCGCACCCACGACCTTCGGCAGCTCGTCCAGCAGCACCGTCTTCGCAGCCCGCGCGTCCACCGTCCTCCCGCGGGCGGGGAGCCCCACGGCCATCCGGGCCTCGATGTGGTCGTCTTCCGCCACCATCGAGGTGCGCGGCAGAACGACCTGGGTGGGCCGCTGTATCTCCACCTGCCCGCTGCCGCCGGAGCCCCTGTTCCCCCGCACCACGCGGCGGACGGCCCTGTCCACGCAGCGGGTCAGGAAGTCCTCGAAGGCCATCCTGCGGGCTGGATTCCCGAAGAGCGCTGGATCGAAGCGGTTGTCTTTGGTGCGGATGCGGATGAGCGAGGGCGGGGCGAAGGGGTCGCGCTGCACCTTGTCTATGGTGAGGGAGAACTCGTCGAAGTCGTAGGAGCCCTGGAGATCCTTGTAGGCTCCGTATCCTTTGCGGTCTATGCGGTCGAGTGTGGCTCTAAGGCGTTTCATCCCTGTCCTTCAGCCGGTAGAGTGGCTTGTCCGGGCGACCGCTATCCAGCTTCTCGATCTTTCCCTCCTCCTCAAGTTCGTCGAGGGCGCGGCGGATCTCACGTTTGTCCTCGCCCGTGATGCGGTGCCAGTCGGTGGTGGAGTAGAGCACGCCCTTGGGGATGGCGTCAAGCACCTTGAGGATCTTGGCCCTGACCTCTTCCATCAGAGCCCCATCTTGGCCTGCGCGCTCTGCAGGATGGGACGGGCTACCTCGCGCGCCCGCGTAGCTCCGTCCTCTAGGATCGCATCCAGCTCCCGCGGGTTATCCAGAAGCTCCAGCGCTCGATCCCGGATCGGGGAGAGCTTCTCGACGACCACCTCTGCGAGGTCTTTCTTGAACTCTCCGTAGCCCTTGCCCCGGTATTCCTCCTCCAGTTCGGAGATGGTGCGGTCGGTCAGGGCGGCGTAGATCCCGAGCAGGTTGGTGATGGCTGGTTTGTCGGGGCTGGCGGTGATATCCGTGCCAGAGTCGGTGACGGCGCGACGGATCTTGCGGCGTATGGCGTCTGGCTCGTCCAGGAGCGCGATGTACCCTCCGGGAGTTGGCCTGCTCTTGCTCATCTTCGCGGTCGGCTCATCGAGCGCCATGACCCGCGCTCCAGTCTCCAGGATCAGGGGCTCCGGCACCACGAAGGTCTCACCGAATGTGTGGTTGAAGCGGCGCGCCAGGGTACGTGAAAGTTCC
This sequence comes from Actinomycetota bacterium, assembly GCA_902810695.1. Classification (GTDB taxonomy): domain Bacteria; phylum Actinomycetota; class Rubrobacteria; order Rubrobacterales; family Rubrobacteraceae; genus CADDYV01. Next base: position 23,811 of record CADDYV010000041.1, read on the forward strand.
AGATGCTGGCGCTGGTCCTCGCCGACCGGCACCAGATGTGCGTTGTAGAGGAGGATGTCGGCGGCCTGGAGCACGGGATAGTCGAAGAGCCCGACGCTCGCCGCTTCCGCCCCTCCCTTCTGCGCCTTGTCCTTGAACTGCGTCATCCGCGAAAGCTCGCCGACCCTCGCTATGCAGTTCAAGAGCCAGCAGAGTTCGGTATGCTCGGGGACGTGGCTCTGGCGGAAGATCACGGACTTCTCCGGGTCGAGACCCACGGCGAGGAAGATCGCCGCCAGCTCGCGGATGTTGTTTCTTAAAACCTTGGGGTCCCGGGATTCCGTCAGGGCGTGCAAATCCACGACGCAGAAATAGTTCTCGTGTCCCTCCTGTATCGCAACCCAGTTCTTGAGCGCGCCCAGATAGCTCCCGAGGTGCGAAGTCCCGCTCGGCTGTATCCCGCTGAAGACTCGTTGTTTGTTCTGCATGATCTCCGAATCTCTCAAAAAATCAGACGTTCTCTACCCTGAAAACTAGAATGTCCTTCTGCTGAGCTGGCGTGCTGTTCTAGGGGCCGCTAGAGCGGCCACTGCTGGAGACGTTGATCGCTGATTTTGGAGGTTCGGACCACTGCTTTCTCCGTGATCTTCCAGCACCAATACGAAATGAGCTTTGTGCAGTATAACGCCGGTATCCGCCCTCGTCAGCGTTACGGTATCACCTGATCCCGCCGGAGGCTCATGAACACTCCCCGAGCCTCGGCCAGAAGCGTCCCGTCCGAAGCCCGGCGCACCTCTCCGCGGCAGGTTATGCGCCGCCCGCGCCTTCCGTCCACCCAGCCCCGCGCCTCCACCGGCTCTTCGGGCGTCAGCGGCTTGCGGAAGGTCGTCTCCATCCTGGCGGTAACGGCCCCGGCCTGCTCGTTGTAGACGGCCTGCGCGAGAACCTCGTCCAGAAGCGCCGCCACGATCCCGCCGTGCACCCGGTTCGGGTAGCCGGAGTGGACCAGCGTCGGCGTAAAATCCGCGCAGGCGGCCCCGTCCTCGAAGTAGATGTCGAGGTGCAGCCCTATGGGGTTCTCGGGTCCGCAGCCGAAACAGTAGTCTGGAGAATAGGTTTTGTAATCCTGGCTCATCTATTCACCTGCTCAAGATAAGTCTCTCTAAAATCCTAACGCGGGAGGATATACCAGAGAGCCGGAGAGATGAACGTTGCCGGAATCACCGCTGCTGTCCGCTGGCGTGGGTGTGCGGCGTGGTGTACGGTGAAAGCCGGAAGCGAGATGATCCGGTAAGGAGGAGAGGGTTTGTTCGGGATAGAGTCTGTCGGCTGGCGCGGCTCCTTCGAGATATTCGACCGCCGGCGGGCGTTCTAGGGGATCGTGGTGCCGGAACTCGTCCTCGGCCCGCTCCTGCGATACTGCGGGGAGGCGGAGGCCACCATCTGGGTGGAGACGGACGCGACCTGCACCGTAGAGGTTTTGGGATGCCGCGCCCGCACCTTCAGGGTCGGAGACCACCACTACGCCCTCGTCCACGTTACGGGACTGGAGCCAGGAAGGACGTATGAGTACGAGGTCCGGCTCGATGGCGAGAAGGTCTGGCCCGAGCCCGGCTCCCCGTTTCCGCCGAGCGCCATCCGCCCGCTTCGCGACGGGGAACCTCTGAAGCTCGTCGTCGGGTCCTGTCGCATCTCGGCGCCCCACGAGCCTCCTTACACCCTGAGCCACGAAAAAGATGAGCGGGGTCTCGGCGTGGACGCCCTCTACGCGATGGCGATGCATCTCGGTAACGGGTCCGCCGGGAGCCTGCCGCACGCGCTGGTGTTGTTGGGGGACCAGATCTACGCCCACAAGCCGCCGTTCGATACGCTGGAGTTCATCCGTTCGCGGCGCGATACGGGGAAGCACCCAGGGGAGGCTGTGGCAAACTTCGAGGAGTACGCCCGGCTGTACCGGGATTCGTGGGGAGACCCGGCCATAAGGTGGCTGCTCTCCACCGTTCCCTCGGCCATGATCTTCGATGACCACGAGGTTGGCGACGACTGGAATATCTCCGAAGCCTGGGTGGAGGAGATGCGCGAGAAGCCGTGGTGGAACGAGCAGATAATCGGCGGCTACGCCTCCTACTGGATCTACCAGCACCTCGGCAACCTCTCCCCGGAGCAACTCGCCGCCGATGACCTCTTCGGGCAGGCCACTGCCGCCACGGATGTCTGGCCGCTTCTGCACGAGTTCGCCTATCGCACGCACCGCAGGCCCGAAGGGGTTCGCTGGAGCTTCTGCCGGGACTTCGGGAACGTGCGGCTGGTGATGATGGACTCCCGCGGCGGACGGATACTGCAGGAGGGACGCCGCTCGATGGTGGATGATGAGGGGTGGCGCTGGATCGGGGAGAAGGCCGCGGGCGACCTGGATCACCTCCTGCTCGGCACCTCGCTTCCTCTCCTGCTCGGTCCGGGTATGCACGGTCTCCAGGTCTGGAACGAGGCGCTCTGCTCCGGTTTCTGGGGCGCGCGAGCCGCGAGGTGGGCCGAAAAGTTCCGGCGCTCGCAGGACCTGGACCACTGGGCGGCCTTCCACAACTCGTTCGTAAAGCTCGCGGCCCTGATCCGGCGCGTAGCCGCCGGAGAGAAGGACAGTCCGCCATCCTCCATCCTCGTTCTCTCGGGTGATGTACACCACGGCTACCTCGCGGAAGCCACCTTCCGCGACCCGAGCGCGAAGAGCCGGGTTTATCAGATAGTCTCCTCGCCTCTGCGCAACTCCCTCCCCGGAAAGAAGTCGCGCCTGCAGGACGCTGCCTGGACGAAGACCGGCGCGCTCGCCGGACGCCTGTTGGCCCGTATGGCAGGAGCCGGTAAGGAAGAGCTAACCTGGCATCTGACCCACGACGCGCCCTGGTTCGAGAACCACATTGCTACCCTGGAGTTCGAGGGGCCTAGATCCACACTCACCTTCGAGAAGGCCGTGCTCGACGATGCGGGAAAGCCGGGATTGGAGAAAATCTACACCCGCCAACTCTCCTGACGGACTAGGATCTGAGGGTGTTCTCGATCCCCCTGGCCGCCGCGACCACATACCTGTAGAGCTTCTTTCCGGGATGCTCGCCGAGGCGCGAGACCGGGCCGCTGGCACAGACCGCTGCCCTGATGTGACCGTCCGCGCCCAAGACAGGCGCGCTCACGCTGGCGACTCCTTCCTCCCGCTCGGCGATGCTCTCGGCCCAGCCTCGATTCCGGATCTCCACCAGCTCTCCGGCATCCCGGTGCTTCTCGCCGTCCTCGGCCCAGGCGAGAAGCACCTTTCCCGCCGAGCCCCGTTCGAGCGGGAGCACCGCCCCGACGGGAACGGCGTCCTTGAGGCCGCTCACCCTCTCAGCTGCGGCTACGCACATCCGCCGATCGCCCTCCCTCACGTAGAGCTGCGTGCTCTCCCCGGTCTCATCCCTCAAGGAGACGAGCACCGGCTGCGCCGCCTCCACGAGGTCCAGGGCCCCGGCAGCCCGGTTTCCCCACCCGAGCAGGCGTAGCCCCAGCGAGTAACGCCCTCCCTCGCGCACCACGAGATGGTGCGCCTCCAGCGCCGAGAGCAGCCGGTAGGCCGTCGGACGCGGCAGCCCGGTCCCCGCAACAACCTCCACCAGGCTCGCCGGAGCACTCTCGGAGAGGAAGGAGAGGATCAAAACCGCCCGGTCCAGAACCCCGACCCCGCTCTTGCCCTCCAGAGGGATTTTTTCTACACTGTCCATATGACGAACACGCTATCTCATAAAGTGAGACAAATCAAGGGAGAAGCTCTTGGCGCTTGAGTGGGACGCCGCCTCGTATGAGGAACTGGCGGATCCCATGACCCGCTGGGGCGCGGAGTTTCTGGGTTCGCTGGAGTTTCGCGGGGATGAGGTGGTCGTGGACGCCGGGTGCGGGACCGGCAGGGTGACGGAACTTCTCGTGGAGCGGGTCCCCGAAGGGGCGGTCGTGGCGGTGGACGCTTCGGAGGCGATGGTGGAGGCGGCGCGCCGGAGGTTCGCCGGGGATGAGCGGGTGCGGGTGGTCTGCCAGGATCTTCTGGAGCTGGATGTCGGGGAGCCGGTGGATGCCATCTTCTCGACGGCGACATTTCACTGGATAAAGGATCACGAGCGCCTCTTCAAGAAGCTCGCGGAGAACCTCAAGCCCGGAGGGAGGCTCGCGGCGCAGTGCGGAGGGGCGGGGAACGTCGCCCGGGTGCAGAGGGCGGCGGAGGAGGCGATGCGGGAGGAGCCGTTCCGCCGCTACTTCGAGGGGTGGGAGGACCAGAAGGAATACCCCGACCCCGAGACGACGCGAGCGCGTCTGGAGGCGGCGGGATTCGAGCGGGTAGAGACCTGGCTGCTGGAGAAGCCCACGCCCTTCGATTCGGTGGAGAAGCTGGCGCGCTACCTGGAGGCGGTGATCCTGCGCCGCCACCTGACGAAGCTGCCCAAATCCGAGCACTCCCCGTTCGCCGAGAGGGTAGCTGAGAAAGTATCCTCCCAGGACGGGCCGCTTATGGCGGACTACGTCCGCATCAACATGCTGGCAACGAGAAAGGAAGCGTGATGAGCAAGCCCAGGACGCTGGCGGAGAAGGTCTGGGAGAAGCACGTCGTAAGGAGGGCGGAGGGAGAGCCGGATCTCCTGTACGTAGACCTGCATCTGGTGCACGAGGTTACCTCGCCGCAAGCCTTCGAGGGCCTGCGGCTCGCGGGGCGCAAGGTGAGGAGGCCCGACCTCACGCTCGCCACGATGGACCACAACGTCCCGACCACCGAGTTCGGGCTGCCCGTGCGGGACGAGGTCTCCGCCAGACAGATGGATGCTCTGAGGAAAAACTGCGAGGAGTTCGGGGTGCAGCTCCACCCGTGGGGGACCATCGGGCAGGGAATCGTGCACATGATCGGACCCGAAATGGGGCTCACCCAGCCGGGGCTCACCATCGTCTGCGGCGACTCTCACACCTCGACCCACGGCGCGTTCGGCGCTCTGGCGTTCGGGATCGGAACCAGCGAGGTCGAGCACGTGCTGGCGACGCAGACCATCCCGCAGAGCCATCCCAAGACGATGGCCGTTACCGTCGAGGGCGAGCTTCCGGTGGACGTGAGTGCCAAGGATTTGATGCTCGGCATCCTGAACAGGATCGGGACCAAAGGCGGCACCGGGCACGTCATCGAGTACCGGGGCGAGGCCGTCAGGCAGCTCTCGATGGAGGGCCGGATGACCGTGTGCAACATGTCCATCGAGGGCGGCGCGCGGGCGGGTATGATCGCACCGGACGAGACCACCTACTCGTATCTCGAAGGCCGACCGCACGCCCCGCAAGGTGCCGACTGGGAGAGGGCGCTGGAAGAGTGGCAGAGCCTTCCCACCGACGAGGGCGCGAGCTTCGACAAAGAAGTCGTCATCCAGGCCGAGGACCTCGTGCCCTACGTCTCCTGGGGCACGACCCCGGCGCAGACCGTCCCGCTCGACGGCGAGGTTCCCGAGCCCCAGAACGAGGGCCACGAGCGGGCCCTGAAGTACATGGGCCTCAAGCCCGGAACACCGATGCGCGATATCTACGTGGACACCGTGTTCATCGGCTCGTGCACCAACGCCCGCATTGAGGACCTGCGCGCCGCCGCCCGCGTCCTCGAAGGGCACAAGGTCAAGGAAGGCATCCGGGCGATGGTCGTCCCCGGCTCGATGCGCGTAAAACAACAGGCCGAGGAGGAGGGGCTCGATGAGGTCTTCCAGCAGGCCGGCTTCGAGTGGCGCAACGCGGGGTGCTCGATGTGCCTCGGGATGAACCCCGACAAGCTCTCCCCCGGTGAGCGGTGCGCCTCCACCTCCAACCGCAACTTCGAGGGAAGGCAGGGCAAGGGCGGAAGGACCCACCTGGTAAGCCCGGTCGTCGCGGCGGCCACGGCGGTCATGGGCCGCTTCGCCTCTCCCAGCGAACTCGGCGTCCTGGAAGGAGTGTAGATGGAACCCGTAAAGAAAGTCAAAGGAAAGGCATTGCCGCTCGGCTACTCCGACGTGGACACAGACCAGATCGTCCCCAGCGACGCCCTCAAGCGCATCGAGCGCACCGGATTCGGGCAGTTTCTGTTCTCCAGCTGGCGCGAGGATGAGGACTTCGTGATGAACAAACCCGAGCACGAGGGCGCGGTGGTGCTCCTCGCGGGTGAGAACTTCGGCTGCGGATCGAGCCGCGAGCACGCCGTGTGGGCCGTCCAGGACTACGGATTCGGGGCGGTCATAGCACCCTCGTTCGCCGACATCTTCAAAAACAACTGCACCAAGAACGGCGTGCTCACGGTCGAGCTTCCGGAGGAGGTGGTCCAGAAGCTCCTCGAAGCCATCCGCGAGAACCCGGACGCCGAGATAACCGTGGACCTCGAAAGTCGCACCGTAACCGGACCCGGCGTCGAGGAGTCCTTCGAGGTCGACGACTTCGTCCGCTACCGGCTCTTAAACGGCCTCGACGACGTCGGGCTCACCCTGCGGCACGAGGAGGACATCGAAGCCTACGAGCGAAGGCGTCCGAGCTACATGCCGAAGGTTTTGTAGAATTGGACTTTAGAAGATCCCGGAATGCACGAAGAAGTGCTCCCGGTGGTAGGCAAGGTATTCTCTACTCACGTGGTGGTCCACGTGAACCGTGAGGAGGCCTTCCTCGCCGATCAGGGCAAGGCCGTCCGCCACCGCGACGGCGCCGTTGTCGAAGAGCACGTGATGATTAGGGCACAGACAGAGGATGTTGCCCTCGGTATCCGGGCCGTTGTGCGGTGAGCCGAGTGGTCGGATGTGAGCCGCCTCGGAGTAGGGTCCGGCCGGACACTCGAGGCGGGTGCCGCACATCTGGCACCTGTGGTCGTAAAGTTCTTTGATCCTCCGGGAGAGCGCGGTGTCGCGTACGACGCGCGACACCTGCACCTCCCGCCGCTCGGGCACCCCGTAACTGGCTCGCTCTTCGGCAAGCGTCTGCCCCGGCACCACCTGCTCGGGGATCTTCACCAGCCGAAACCTCCAGACCAGAAACCCTGATCTGCCGCGCTCGCACCAGTAGCTCTCCACCGCGTACAGCCCGTCGTACCTGTAGCC
>CADDYV010000042.1 GCA_902810695.1 Actinomycetota bacterium
TTTTATACAAGAGGGAGCCGGACAGGCCGGTGGTAGCGTACTGGAAGCTCTTCAAGGCGCATCCAGATCTATACAAAGATGTTTTTGAGAACCGGGATGTCCTTATCGTTAAAAGACGCTAGGCGACTTAAGGCACCACCGAAATCCCATTCGTAAACCTGGATTTCACCTTTCTGGCGTATCCGGGACCCTTTGCCCGCTCGCAGCTTCTCAGGACGAACAGGCTTCTGGCGTCCATCTGGGTGGGGATGGCCCTGGGAGCCTGACCGGTACTCTTGAGCAACGCTACTCCCTCATACGCCCAACGTGTTCCCTTCTTGCCGAAATCCGCGTGGACTATCTCGAAGGCTCCGCTCTCCTGTAGCCGCCACGCCAGTTTTACCAGGCCCGGATACGCGGGGCTGCCGGCGATCATCAGGTATCCGGAGTTTTTCCGTCGCACGTGATCTAGCAAGTTGGGCATGGTAAGGGAGATGGCCCTGCACTTGCCTTCCATCTGCAGCCACACCGGGTTGGGCGGCGTTCTGGTGAGATCGTTGTCATTAACGTTGCACCTTTCCTGGACGTTTGGCCGCGGCTCGCATAGTCCCTGGTCTAGCAGCAGCTTGGTCCACCGATGCCGTCCGTTGTCCAGAAACGCAATGTAGCCACCCTGCGCCGCGTTGACGTATATGTTTCTCCCGGCAGGTACGTTTTCGGCCATCCAATCAGCCATCTTGAGCGCCTCCGGGGGCGCTCCTCCGACCGGACCAGCGGGTTTTTGGGAAACCAGGGTCTGAGCTCTCTCCCAGGATCCCAGCACCAGCAAGGTTATCAGCGAGACAGCGAGTGCGACGCCTAGCCAGCCGCGATACCCGCCTGCGTGCACAGCCGTGCCGCAGACATCCGCCACGAGCGCGGCCAGGGCACACAACAGGAGCGTCTCCGGGAGAAGGTACTGGCGTGCGATCCAGCCCTCCACCGCTACCAGCAGGCAGATAGGCACCTGGAACAGCAGCGCGAGGGCAAAAAACCGCCAGAGCAAATTCGCTCGATATGCTTTCCAGGTCACGTACCCGATAACGAGAAGTAGCGCAGGTACGATAACCACGTCGGGGGTCAAGAGGCGGGCGGTGTAAGACTTCAAGGTTCCGAGGGATGTCGTGGCGAGCGCCGGGCCCGCCGTGGTGAGCAATAACCCGGACAGAGCAACGGTCCACGCGAACGCAAGAAACCAGCCGGTCCACCTGCGCCGGCGTTCGTCACCCAGGAATCGGGCGAGCATTCCGCTGGTATACGCCACCACCATAAGTCCGACACAGGCGAGAACCGCCACCACCGCTGGTATGCGAAACTCTGATGGCAGGCGGCCCACCAGGTACACCTGACCGCTGACGGAGTACACCCAGATCCACCACGGCAGGCACACGAGAACCACGCCGAGGTAGTGCCAGAGCATCCCTCGCACGCTCCAGCCGAGCATCAACGCCGCGAGCAGTGCGAGGGGAAGATTTGTGAAAGCAGTTTCCTTGGTCAGTATGGAAGCCCCGAGGAGCAGCCCGGAGAGAAAAGCGAGCACGGAACTCTCTCTTCGCATGGCGGCGAGGAGAGCCAGCAGCGTTAACAGGTAGACGCTCAACAACACGGCGTCCACGTTGAGCGCGCCGGTGGTCGTCGCGGTATAGCCGAACAGGGTTACCAGCGCCGCAGCGAGCAGGCCGGCGATCGGGCCGGAGATGCGCTTGACGAGGAAGTAGGCGAGCAACGGGTTGACCTGCGCCAGCAGGCGCACGGCCCAGACGAGGCGGTCCGTGTCGTGCCCGGTAAGAACCGCCATGAAGCCGATCAGGGCCGGAAGGACGGGGCCGCGGTCGGTGCGCGGCTCGCCGCTCAGGTCCGTGTAGCCCTGCCCCGAGACGAGATGCCAACCACTGATCAGGTATCTCCCGGAGTCGTTATTAACGATGGACCAGTTGTGCGCGAACCACAGAAGCGGTGGTATGGAGAGGACCGCAATAAGAGGAATAACCGCCAGATCCGCCCAGCCAGAAGGACCGGGTTTGAGGCCGGACAGCGAAGGTTTCTCTTTGAGCGGACGTAGATCCAGCATTACCTACCCCAGTATGTCTCTGCGCACAAAGATACCCCAGGCGCCGAGGAAGAAGCCGACCATCCAGAGGACGCTGACCCAGATAGCCCTTACCACCGGCGGCCAGTCCACCGGCTGACGCAGCAGGTTGAGCCAGGCGTCGAACTGGTTGGTGATCAGGTAGGGATCGAGAAAGCCTGTAAGCCCGAGGCCCGAGACCAGGCGTAGCAACAGCACGAAGACGATCCCGCCCACAACCGAGGCCGTGCTGTTATGGGTGGCGGCGGAGAGGAAGACGACGACGGCCGCCAGGGCCAGCAGCGGCAGCGCCAGAACCCCGGCGCAGGCCCAGATCAGGGCTATGCCCTCACCGACCGGTATGGGCGTCCCATCCGGTCCCGCCAGCGGTTTGAGTCCTACCACGAGCCAGCCTGCTAGCAATCCCACCCCGGCGAACACCACCAGTACGGCCAAAGTGTACAGCGCCACAGCCGCCACTTTTACCAGAAAGAAACGGGTTCTGCCGATCGAACGGCTGAGTATGGTCTTGAGAGTTCCCGCGGACGCTTCCCCGGCCACGGTGTCTCCGGCTACGAGCACCACGATGGCGGGCAGCATCACGAACGACCCGAAAGCCAGCGTTATCAGAGGGATCACCAGCCCGTTGGAGAAGAGTTGCGCGGCGAAGGGGGCGTCTCCTGCCTCCGGGCCTTGATGTGTGATCTCGATGGCGGCAACAAAGATGATCGGCACCAGAGCCGCCGCTCCGAGGCCCAGGTAGGTCCGGCGCTGGCGGGAGAGCTTGAACAACTCCCAGAACAGCATCCCGCTAGTCCTCCGTCAGACGCAGGAACGTTTCTTCGAGGCCGGGATGCACCGGGACCAGCGCGAGCACCTCCACGCCCTCCTCGACCAGGACCTTTACCACAGGCCCCGCACCTCCTTCCCCCGGAGAAATCCTCAACACGTCCTGGGGCGCGAAGCTCTCGATCCCTTCAGATGACCCGTCCAATATCATGGCGTCGGTGCGCGATTCGAGCAGCTGGCGTGCCCGCGCAGGGTCTCCCGTTACGAGGTGGTACTCAAGGCGGCCCCTGGCGTGCTCCACAACCTCGCGGAGATCCCCTTCCACGATGAGCCGACCGCGGCTGATCACCGCCACGCGATTGCATAGCTGTTCGACCTCCGCGAGCAGGTGGCTGGAGAGGAAGATGGTGAGCCCCTCGGCGGAGAGGCGCCGGATCAGGTCCCGAACGTCGCGCATTCCGGCGGGATCGAGACCGTTGGTGGGCTCGTCCAGGATCAAAAGCTCCGGTTGCCTGATGAGCGCCGAAGCTATCGCCAGCCGCTGTTTCATCCCCTGCGAATAGGCTCCCACCCGATCATTCGCCCGCCCGGCGAGTCCCACGATCTCCAGAGCCCACCGTAGCAGCGACGCGACGTCCCTGCTACGCCCATCCGCAGCCGCGAGCATTCTGAGGTTGTTCCAGCCCGAGAGGTACTCGTAAAATCCAGGAGCCTCTACGAATCCCGCGACGTTCTCCCGCGCTCCCGGTACGGTAGAGGGACGGTCGAAGATGCGGACCTCACCGGCTGAAGGCCGGATCAGACCCAGGATCATGCGTATGGTTGTGCTCTTGCCGCTGCCGTTGGGGCCCAGAAAACCGTAGACATCGCCCTTGCGCACCGTGAGGTCCAACCGCTCCACCGCCGCGAAGTTCCCAAACCGCTTGGAGAGGCCGAGCAGCCGCAGGGCCGGAGCACCCGATTCGAGTGGCGCCTTCCCGGAGGCTGATTTCCCTGCCACAGAGGGACCGGCTATCGGAGTCCCCCTGCAAGCTGCTGCAGTCTGGAAGCCGGAACGCTACCCGCGAGGGTGTACACGACCTTCCCTTCTTTCCAGTGCAACACCGTGCCGATGGGTGTGGAGAGCTCTTGCGCTTTGACGCCGCCCCCGAGGTTCACCGTGGGCAGCCGTAACTTGCTGATCTGAGCGTTGTTCGGGTTTCTTCTGGAGTGCTCTTCGCTCAGGACCATGGTGTTCCAGCCCGAGCCGTAGGTCAGAACAACGCCGTCGGAGCCCATCAGATGTACGCTGGTGAGCGTCCTGCCGCCGGGCGCGTTGGGAAGCTGCTTTACCGGGAAGCCAACCCGCTTCTGGGCCTGCGCGACCGTCCCGACCTCCGCGGGGCGCGCCTCACCGTTCCTGCCGTGCTCTTCCTTCTGCGGAGAGCTCGCCTTCTCGACCCTGGCTCCAGGCGGGGAGTGAAACTGGAACAGATCAGCCGGGACGCGCCCGACGTTGAAGCTCGTGGCGCGCCAGGAGAGCACGGCGCTCGGCGGCCGACCTTTGGCGTACAGGGAGAAACCGAGCGGCACGTAGGTCTTCGAGTCAATGAGGACCTGCGCGTGGTCAACCAGCGTGGAGGCTTTGTCCCTGGGAGAGAGATCGAGGACGTACGCCGGACGACCCGCAACCTCGACGGGGGGCTTCTGTGTCAGGGTGCTTGTGGGAGCAAGCTTTCGGAGCAGCTCGTTCACTTTCGCCGGGTTCGTCAAGACATCCTTTGAGGGAGAGGGCCGCGTAACTCCTCTGCCGACCCTGAGCGTGTTCGTGGAGCCATTATACGAGTAGGTTCTGCGCCCGTTCTCGACGAGCACCCTGTCTCCGCTCGCACCCTGCAGTTCCACCCGCAGCCTGTCCTTGCCGCCGTACCAGAGCCGAACCGTCCGGGCTCCGGAGTTCGGAGATCCGTTCCCCTGCTCCGTAGCGCCGAGCAACTGCGCCGGGAGCACGCTCTGCTGGAAGTTTACCGTGGCGCTGAAATCAGGGGCCCTCTCCGGAGCACGGGCCACCCGCGCGATAAGCTCGGAGTTGGAGAGTTTGGCCGGCTTTGCCTGGGCCGCAAAAGATCTCACGCCGAGAGCGATCGCCACGAGCACGATGACGAAAGCGCCCCCGAAGACCATCCACGAAGTGAGCCCGAACCGCCATCCGGCTCTCTGCCGGTGATGAGAACCATCTGCCATTTTTGCCTCCTTGCCGGAATGTAGCACCCGCTTTGCCCGCTCCGCAAGCGCGTAACGAACTTTACCACCTTCTCCCCCGATAAGTCCCTGCGACAACTGCTCTTTTCTCGCGGCACGTCTGCATTGTCCCCGCAAAACCTAAGAAACGGATAAGACATCCGCCCCTCTTCGTGAAACCTGCACCAGAAACAGGCGTAGTGATTTGAAGGTCAGACAGGAAGTTGATGAGCCACAGAAGCAAAGAGCATCCTTCGAGCAAAAATAGCGACCTCCGGTCCCGAAGCAAAGGGTGGCGAAGGATATTCGCCCGCGCGGCGCTCCTTATGGGGGCTCTCGGCGTCGTTATCCTGGTACTGGTCGGGGCGTTCGCGGTCGTCAGCGCGCACAGATACGTCGAGGGCGGGACTCTATCCCCCAGCGGGATAAAGAAACCGGCTCCGAAACTGCCCCACAACCGCCCTCTCATCTCGCTGGGCAACATCTCTCCTTACCTGCCCGAGGCCGTGATCGCAGTAGAAGACAACGACTTCAAGACCTTTCCGGCGGTGGACCCCATCGCCATCGGACGAGCCGCGCTGGCCGACCTCTCGGGCGGATCCTTCGGGCAGGGCGGCAGCACCATCACCGAGCAGTTGATGAAGCAACTCTTCATAAAGCCCAGGGCGCGCGACGAGAAACTACTGGGCAGACGCCTGGATGAGTCCGTGCTCGCGCTGGAGTACGCTCACTACCACACCGAAGCCCAGACCCTGCGCAACTACCTGAACGTGGTCTACTTCGGAGAAGGAGCATACGGCGCACAGGCCGCTTCCCGCACCTATTTCGGCGTCTCGGCCAGGAGGTTGGATCTGGATCAGGCAGCCACCCTCGCCGCCCTGATACAGGATCCCGGCTACCTGGACCCCCGAAAGCATCCCGGAGCTGCCATCAAGCGTCGCAACCTGGTGCTCGAAGATATGCTGCGGCAAAAACTTATCTCCAGACCTCTATACGACAAAGCCGTGAGAGAGCCACTGAGGGTTAGTACCCCTGGACTCGCTTCGCTCAGGTGATCTTCGGTGCAACTTGAGCCCGGCCAACGCTACGCCCGAACCGCTTTCCCTCACGCCCCCGGCGCTTATCGCCTGGCATTCTACTTCCCCAGGCACCGGGGCGAGGGCTATTGCTTCCGATCCTCGTCCTCGATACCATATGCCCTCAAATCGGGTGGGAGGAGAACCCCGTCAGGTTTACGAGAACCAGCAGAAGCCATCGCGAGCGACGCCGTCCTGCACACCGTCAGGAGCCTCGCGCCCGCGCTGATGGTGGGTACTCCCATCGTCGAGACGAGGGATTTTCTGATTGGGAGATCTTCGGCAACAACGTGTCGCTACGCGATCTCAAGCCGCTTCCAACAGAGCGCCCGAGGCCATACGAACCGCCTCCCGCAGATGTACCCCGAAAGCGGCCCCGGAAACGTCCTGCTCGTCCCCGCCAGAAGTACCGGCGGAGACGACGCCTGGCGGCACTGATAGTAGTCCTTATCGCGCTCTCGGGTGGGCTGGCGTGGTTCCTGCCGTCCTCCAGCCCCTCTTCTGCACAGAAGAAGACTCCCGGACCTGCTACCGAAGTTCACTACCAGAAAGCGCCGCCGTCGAGGATTTCCTACCCTGGCTTCTATCCGGCTACCTACCACATCAACGCCGAGTACAGGACCAGCCCGCGCAGCATCTCGGGAACCCAGAAGGTGCGCTATGTGAACGCCGAGGGCAAGCCCATGCGCTCGCTCTACTTCCGTCTGTGGACCAACGAGAGCACCTTCACCCAGAAGGGCGGGGGCACGAAGATCTCTCACGTTACCGTGAACGGCAAATCCGCCTCGTTCACGGTTCACGAGACGAAACTCAAGGTGGATCTCCCCTCACCCCTGCCCGACGGCAGGATGGCTGATATCTCACTGCGCTTCGATACGAGAATCCCCCAGATAGCCGCCCCGTTCGGCTACCAATCCGGCACCTCTTCTCTGGGAGTCTGGTATCCGGTGCTCGCCGTCTACGACAAAAACACGGGCTGGAGCCTTCCCCCGACCACGAGCTTCGGCGAGCCGTACTTCTCCGAGACCGCCAACTACGACGTTACACTACACCTGCCCAAGAAGCTCGTCTCGATCGCCGCCGGGACCGAGACGAGGCGCACGACATCCGGCAAAGAGCAGGCCGTAACCTACAGAGCCGGCAGGGTGCGAGATTTTGCCGTGGCCATAAGCGACGACCTGGCGCACGAATCCCGCCGCGCCGGCAACGCCATGGTCAACGTCTACTACCGGCGCGACTACGCGAACCGGGCGGATAAGGCTCTGGATCTCGCCTCCAAATCCCTCAAATACTACTCGAAGATCTACGGCCAGTACCCCTACCACGAGCTCGATATCGTGGACGCCCCGCTCGTCGCCGGGACGGAGTTCTCGACGCTCACTTTTATCAATCTGGACAGCACCCCGGACTACCTTTTCGACTCGGTCGTCCCGCACGAGGTCGCGCACCAGTGGTGGTGGGTGCAGGTCGGGAGCAACCAGTTCAAGAACCCCTGGCTCGATGAGTCCCTGGCTACCTACTCCGAGTGGCTCTTCTCCGGCGACTCCGCAACCCGTTTCCCCACCCCCGTGAAACCTTCCGTACCCCTGGGCTCCCCTGTGAGCGCCTTCCCCGACGACAATACCTATCAGCAGGTCGTCTACCTCTACGGCGCACAGACCTATCGGGCTCTCTCCGAGAAGATCGGTAAAAAGACCCTGCTAAAGGGCCTGAAGAACTACGCCAGCAAGTACCGCTACAGGATATCAACACCCGAAGATCTCATAAGAACCCTCTCCAAAACCGCCGGTAAGAACCTGAGACCTTTCTTCGAAGCCCACGGCGTCAGATTACAGAAAAACCATCACTAAAAGAAAAGGAGCGGAGAGTGCAGGCCCTCTCCGCTCCAGACGGGAAACTCCGCGCCTATGACGCGGAGCTTCTCCAGTTTTGCTTTGACTGCTACTCGATTATTGCCGGCGCCGCAGAACGGCGAACGTCAGGATACCAGAGCCCAGAAGCAGGGCAGCCGCAGGCAGAAGAAGCTCGGGACCACCACTGCTGGCGAGCTTGCCGGGCGCGCCCGTGCCGCTGACGGTCTTGCCACTCGCTGCACTGCTCATAGAGCTGCTAGCACTGCTCATAGAGCTGCTGGCACTGCTCATAGAGCTGCTAGCACTGCTCATAGAGCTGCTCATAGAGCTGCTGGCACTGCTCGAAGCACCACTGCTGGCGCTCATAGAACTGCTAGCACTGCTGCTCTGAGCTAGTGCCATCGGCGCGAGGAGCAATACGGCTACAATTGCGGCCGCAGCCAAGTAAATAACCCTCCTCACATTACCTCCTTCCATCTACTCCATCTTCCAAGCGACCTGCATTCCTTCTCACCCGAGAAGGTATACCCACAGTGTAGCAAAACAAAAACGCGAAAACCTCTATTTACTTAATTTTTTTTAATCATTTAGCTCCAAGTGTGGCGTTTTTGTTGTTTTGGCGTGGTCCTCTAGCTGAGCGGGAGCAGTAGGATTCGAACCTACGGGCGGCGATGCCGCCTCTGGTTTTCAAGACCAGCGCATTAGTCCGCTCTGCCATACTCCCGTCGGCGTGGAGTTTACCTTATGTTGGAGTTCTTGCAGGCTCATTTCACGGTGGAAGAAGGGCAGATGTCGTTCAGGACGCAGTCCGGGCAGTCGGGTTTGCGGGGCCTGCACACTCTGCGGCCGTGGAAGATCAGGAGGTGTGAGAATAGAGTTCGGTTCTCCTTGGGCACGATTTTGATGAGGTCTTGTTCTATCTTTTCGGGGTCGTGCTCGGCGCTGAGTCCCAACCTGTTCGAGAGACGCCTGACGTGGGTATCCACGACCACCCCTTCATCTGAACCGAAGGCGTTGCCCAGGACCACGTTGGCCGTCTTGCGGCCCACGCCGGGCAGCGCGGTAAGCTCTCCCATCGTGCGGGGAACCCCCCCACCGTGATTCTCGGCGATGGCGCGCGCGAGACCCTGCACAGCGCGCGCCTTGTTGCGATAGAAGCCCGTCGGGCGGAGATATCGTTCGAGTTCTTCGGGGTTCGCCCTGGCGTAGTCGCGGGCGCTTTGGTACTTCTCGAAGAGGTTTTCGGTAACGCGGTTGACCGTCGTGTCGGTGGTGCGGGCGGAGAGAACCGTCGCCACCAGAAGCTCCAGGGGGTTGCTCCAGCGCAGCTCCGTAGTGGCTTCGGGGTAGATCTCTTTAAGGCGCGAGAACACCTCGCTCGCCGAAGCAGGTTTTCGCTTCACCTCACCAGCATCCGTTGAAGAAACTCTCGCACAATCGGCGATTATATCTCGGTTAAACTGTTAAACAGTGCTAAGAAAGGGAGGCGAATGGCGAACGTCAGCTTCGATTACGAAAACCTCGTGGAAGTCGAGGGCGGTCTGAAGGATGAGGATCTAAACAACATCCAGCCCCGCCTGGAGGAAGCGACGGGCGAGCTTCTGCAGAGCTATCCAGGATTCTTGAGGCTGCCGGATACCAGAGAGTATGCGGAGGCTTCGATCCGGGTCTCCGACGAGATAAAGAACTCCAGCGCCACAGACTTCATCCACGTCGGCATCGGAGGTTCCGCCCTGGGACCAATAGCCCTCCACCGGGCGCTCAATCACTCCTACTACAACCAACTACCGGAGCGCCTCGGCCCGAGGATCCACTTCGCCGAGAACACCGACCCGGCTACTCTCTCCGCCATCCTGGATGTCGCAGATCTGGAGAGCACCTGGGTCAATGTTGTAACCAAGTCCGGCTCGACCGCCGAGACGATGGCGAACTTCCTCGTCATCCGCGGGGCGCTGGTGGAGGCGCTGGGCGACTTCGGTTACCAGCACCGCACCGTCTTCACCACCGACCCCGAAGAGGGCTACCTGAACCAGATCGCCGCTCGCGAAGACCTGAAGAAGCTCCCGATACCGCCAGATGTGGGAGGCCGCTTCTCGGTTCTGACTCCCGTAGGGCTTCTCCCGGCAGCGGTAACGGGTCTCGATGTAGAAGCACTCCTGCGCGGGGCTTCAGAGTGCGTGCGCGATATCAGAGACCAGGGTGCTAAGCATCCGGCTATCGTCGGGGCGGCGATGCACTACCTGATGGACACCGCCCGGGGCCGCAACATCCGCGTGATGATGGCCTACGCCGACGCTCTGGACCGGCTCGCCGCCTGGTTCGTCCAGCTCTGGGCCGAGTCGCTGGGCAAGGACGGCAAGGGCTCGACGCCGCACGGCGCGGTGGGCACCACCGACCAGCACTCCCAGCTCCAACTCTACATGGAAGGGCCACAGGACAAGGTCATCGAGATCGTCCAGGTCGAGGAGCCCCAGCGCGACCTCGACATCCCCCCGGCCTACGAAGACCTCGAAGGCGTCGGCTACCTCGGCGGACACTCGATGGCAGAGCTTCTGAACGTCGAGTGCGACGCGACCCGGCGCGCGCTCACCGAAGCCGGGCGTCCCAACTCCACGATAAGGCTCGGCGCGGTAAACGAGGAAAACCTCGGCTACCTCTTCGTGGCGCTCGAAGCGCAGACCGCCGTAGCGGGATCCCTCTACGGCGTCAACGCCTTCAACCAGCCGGGCGTAGAGGCGAGCAAGCAGTTCACCTACTCCCGCATGGGAAGGCCGGGGTATTAGTAGCTGTCAGCCGTCAGCGATCAGCGGTCAGCAAACGAGAAGCAGATAGCTAATAGCTGCCACTTGAGGGCTGAAAGCTGATAGCTATTTAAACATGATGCCGAACGTTACCGGGGCGGCCCTGCCCCAGAGCGGGTGCTGCTCCCGATCCCGGACCACGCGCCAGTAAGCCGGGCTCTTCTCCTGCAGTTCGCCGAACGCCCGGTTTCTCTCGACATCGTCGGCCAGGATCACTCCACCCCCTCTCAGGTATGGCCATACCGCCTCGAACTCCCGCCGCATGTTCCTGCGGGTGTGCAGGCTGTCGTGCAGGAAGAGGTCAACCGCCCCCAGATCCCCAAGTAATTCTGGCAGAATTCGTCCGCTGGCCCCCCGGTGTACGCTCCACCTCTTTTTTAGCTCCTCAGCCACCGCGATGCCCCAGAACCTCTCGTACTCCCGCCTCAGCGGCGGAAGGTCCACGCTGTGAAGCGTTCCACGCCCGTTCTCCTCAAGCGCCTTCAAGATAAACGCCGAGCTGACGCCGTAAGCCACCCCGGTTTCCATCACCACTTCGGGCTTCAGCAACCGGCACACGAGGTAACAGCAGCGCGCAAGAACGGAGTCAGCCGCCCACCTCTGCAGGAACGGATCCTCGGCGCGGATGCTTTTCAGCAACCGGCGCGCGTTCTCCTCGGCCTCGGCAAGCGCCTGCTCGCGCAGGATGCTCTCCGCACCACCGAGAAGCGTCTCCAGCTCGCGGAGCGCATCTTCCCAGCCAGCGGTCTCGTAGTCTGGCCGGGACTGCAGGAGCCGATCCAGGCAGAGGTCTGCGTACCCGGCCATCCGGTCGCGAAACTCTCGCGGATCTTGCAGCACCAATCCCAGAAGAAGCCCCCAACCTCCTGGTAGCTTCCCGTTCTTACGGTCCAAAAGCGTGGCCTTCAAAATCTCTATACGACCTCACTAATGATAACGCCCGGCGGACAAGCTCGATTCTCCGAACGGTTCCGGTGGTAGACTGCCGGTTATGGTCCCGGATCTGCTCGCGCCCGGCCTGAACCTCGTCTTTTGCGGGTACAACCCATCGCTGAGGTCAGCGCAAAACGGCCACCACTACGCGCACCCCGGCAACCGCTTCTGGCGAGTGCTCTACGCATCCGGGATCACCGACCGCCTCTACACGCCGGAGGAAGACGCCCTGCTTCTGGACTCCGGTATCGGATTCACGAATCTCTGCTCCCGGCCCACGCGCAGGGCGGACGAGCTTACGCGCGAGGAGGTCCGGGCGGGAACGAGAGAACTTCGCGCGAAGCTCGAACGTTTCAGGCCACAAGCCGTCGCCTACACCGGCATCGGCGTCTACCGGTGGTTCCGCGCGACTTCGAAAGCCGGGTGGGGAGTACAGGAAGTTCCGACGGTTTCCGGCGTCACCGACGTGGTCGTGCCCTCTCCTTCGGGCCTCAACCGGATGCTCTTCGAGGAGCTGGTCGAGCACTACCGGAGGCTCGTACCGTTTCTCGGATAATGCTACCCGATATCCCGGATAGCGGGGATGCCGCCCGCCCCGGTAGCCAGAAGCACCGCCCGCCGGGTGGCCTCCGCCACGGCGTCGGCAGCCCAGGTTCCCACGAGCGAGGGTTCCACCTCTACCTCGCCAGAGGCTAGCGCGAAGACCGAGTCTCCGTCAAAGAGGGTGTGAGCCGGGTAGATGGAGCGTGCGACCCCATCCTGAGCCATCATCGCCACCCGCCTGAGCGGCGCTTTGTCGAGCGCGGCGTTCGTCCCCACGACCGCCAGCGAGGTGTTCTCGAAGGGCCGCGCCTCGGGCGGGTGGGACCGCAAAACTTCCCTGGCTTCAAGCCAGCCGCCCTCCTCGTTTCGCGCCCCTGCGAGCACACTTCCGTCCTCGCCTGCAACCTCTCCGAAGGCATTCACCGCCGCCAGAGCACCCACTACCAGATCCCCCACCCTCACGGAAGCCGTGCCGACGCCCGACTTGGTGGCAAGCTCCCGCCCGGCGAACTTCCCCACCGTCGCCCCCGTCCCCGCTCCCACAGAACCTTCCTCGAAATCCACGCCCGCCGCTCTGGCTGCCTCCAGGCCCATCGCGGGGGTCGGGTAGACGTCTGGATCTCCCAGTGAAAGGTCGAACATCGCGGCGGCGGGAACTATGGGCACCCGGGTGACATGGGTTTCGAGGCCCACGCCCTCACCCTTCAGGTACTCCATCACGCCCTGGGCGGCAGCCAGACCGAAGGCACTGCCGCCGCAGAGCACGACGGCGTGAATCCTCTGGACCAGACATTCCGGGCGCAGGGCGTCCGTCTCGCGCGTCGCGGGCCCGCCTCCCCGCACGTCCACCGCCGCCGCGAATCCGTCCGCCCCGCAGAGCACCACCGTGCAGCCTGTGATCCCCTCGTAATCCTGCGCGTGCCCCACCCGGAGTCCGGGCACGTCCGTTAACCGTCCTGCCTCTTCCGCCAAAACCCTCACTCCCCGGAAACTCTGCAGCGGAGCGTGGATCTACCCTGCACCATTCGCCCCAGGCTCAAAGCCGCTCGAATTTTCTCAGCCCCATACTTCCCGGGCGGTCTCGACGATCAGACGCAGCTTGTCAACCTGCTGCTCGTAGGTGAGGAGGTTCCCCTCGACCGTCGAGGAGAACCCGCACTGCGGGGAGAGACAGAGCTGTTCCATGTCCACGAAGCGCGAAGCCTCCTCGATACGGCGCTTGAGCACGTCCTTGTCTTCTAGTTCTCCCCGCTTGGTCGTAACGAGCCCGAGGACGACGATCTTGTCTTTGGGCACGAAGCGCAGGGGCTCGAAGCCACCGGAGCGCGCGTCGTCGTACTCCAGGAAGAAGCCGTCCACCGCAAGCTCGTTGAACAGAACCTCGGCTACGAAGTCGTAGCCGCCTTCGGCAGCCCACGAGGAGCGGAAGTTCCCGCGGCACATGTGGGTGGTTACGGTCATGCCTTCGGGCCTGTTTTTGAGCGCCCGGTTGATGTTGCGGATGTAGATCTCATGCTGGTGCTCGGCGTCGCCGCCCTGCTCGGCGATCATCGCGCGCTGGCGCGGGTCGTTGAGGTAGGCGAGGCTCGTGTCGTCGAACTGCAGGTAGGTGCAGCCGAGTTCGCCCAGAGCGCGAACCTCCTCGGCGTAGGCGTCCGTCAGGTCTATCCAGAACTCTTCGAGATCGGGGTAGACATCTTCATCAATGGCTGCGCGACCGCCGCGGTAGTGGACCATGCTCGGAGAGGGTATGGAGAGTTTGGGTGTCGCGGTGCTCACGACCGACTGCAGAAACCGAAAATCCTCCCCGAAGATCGTCTCCCGCAGTCCGACTTTCTCTTTGATCTGCAGCGCAGCGGGGGTGAACTCGATGTCCCCCTCGGGGTTGTGGAACTCCACCTTGATGTTTCCCGGAGCTTTGGAGATCCCACCGATCTGGTAGATGAAGTCCATGTGCCAGGAAGCGCGCCGGAACTCGCCGTCGGTCGCGGCTTGCAACCCCACTTCCTCTTGCATCCGCACGACCTCGCGGATCGCCTCGTCCTCGATACTTCTCAACTCCTCGGATGAAATGCGCCCGTTTGCAAAGTCCTCGCGGGCCTGCAGGAGCCTTTGGGGCCTCAGCAGGCTCCCGACGTGATCCGCGCGAAACGGCGGCGTGGTGCGCGTCAACTCGATCCCTCCCCTTCACCAGTGGTTACTACAGGCGTCATGAATTCTCCTGCCTCCGAACACCCATCGTCAGATGCAGTTCTCTAGCATAACATCCTGGGTTGCGCCAGCGGACGCCAGAACCGCGAGGGTCTTCCGATCCTGCGAGAGCCGATTCCAGGAGCACGGAGAGGCCAACGGTTGACCGGCTGTTTCACCCAAAACTTACGCAGAATTTACCCGTATTTAACCCCGCTGGATCGCATCTGCGCTATCGTCCGGTTGGCTGGCTCAACCCTGATCTGACGGAAGGGAACGCGGAAAACACATCAGATAAGGAGCCGCCTCGACGCGCCGTCAACTTGACGTCGCCCCGGCTCTGTAACTAATATTACGGTAGGTGGGGCGCTGGGATCAGTGTCTTTGGGTTTTGGGAACTGAAGGGAGAGATATTGAGAGTAATTTTGAGGCTGTCGGTCCTCGGAGTCTTTCTGGGGGCGGCGTTATTGATCGCCGCATTCGGTTTTATGCATGGTAAGAGCGGAACGAATACTTCCAGGCATCAGGCGTCAGGTAGTTCCAGGGTTCAGGAAGTCAAGAACTCCATACCCCTTACCCCGGCGGGGTGGCGGATAGAGCCTGCGGGAACGGAGTTCAGTGTTCCGAAGGACGCCTTGGGATTCCAGGGTCCTCTGGGCTCGGCGCTCTCGCCCAACGGTTCGCATCTTTTGACGGTGAGCAGCGGCGCGGCGCGCATTGATTCGACGGACCTCTTCGATCTGAGGTCCCACAGGCGGACCAGCTTCGCCAGCTACGACGCGCTCAGAAAGACCGGCCCGGCGGTGTTCTACGGCGTAACCTACTCGCCGGACGGGAAGCGAGCGTGGGCCTCGGGCGGCGGGCAGAACGTCGTCCACACCTACAGCGTGAGGGGCGGAAAGCTCAGGAAGACCGGGGACATCAAAGCCCCCTACTTCCCGGCGGGCCTCGCCTACGGGCACACCCCAAGGGGAGACAGGATCTACGTCGCCAACAACCTCTCCGCACCCGCCTCGGATGCCGGAAACCCGCCCGGCTTCCAGGTTACGGTCATCAACCCCAAAACCAATAAGGTAACCGGGACGATAGACCTGGGACAGGCGCTGGAGCCGCTGGATGTCACGTTCGACCGCACGGGCAAATACGCCTACGTCACCAACTGGATGGGCCGCACGGTCTCGGTAATAAACACCGCCAAAGAGCGCAAGGTAAAGGATATCGTGCTCTCGCCACATAACCAGCCGCTCAAAGCCGACCACCCGAGCGCCATCGCCGCCAACCCCAAGCGCGACGAGGTCTACACCGCCAACGCCAACAGCGACACCGTCTCGGTCATCAACACGCGCACCAACAGGCTGGTTGACACCATAGACGTCTCGCTGGTCCCGAGCGGGCCGAAAGGTGCGATCCCGGACGGCCTGGACGTGAGCCCCGACGGGAAGACGCTCTACGTCGCCGAGGCGGGCGAGAACGCTGTGGCGGTCGTGAACCTCGACAGCCGGCAGGTAGAGGGGTTCATCCCCACCTCGTGGTACCCGGCAGACGTGAAGGTTACCCCCGACGGCAAGAAACTGGTCGTCACAAACACCCAGGACTCGGGCGCGGGTCCCAACCCCTGCGGGCCGCTGAGTCCAATCAGGAAGAGCTGTCCGCCGCTCAATCCCCGCCGCGACCCGCCCGGCGGCCACGACGGAGCGCCCGACACCCAGTACACCGGGACCATGATCAAGGGCTCCGTCCAGATCGTGCCGGTCCCGGACCGCGCACAGCTCAGGAGCTACACCCGCCAGGTCGAGCGTAACAACCAGGTCAAGGCCCGGCGCCGCCCCGAGCCGAAAGCACTGCACAACATCAAGCACGTCATTTACGTCATCAAGGAGAACCGCACCTACGATCAGGTCTTCGGTTCTTTGGGCAAGGGCAACGGAGACCCGAAGCTCAACCTCTTCGGCGAGGACTCCGCCCCCAACCACCGGGCGCTCGCGCGGCGCTTCGTGACGCTGGACAACTTCTACGCTGACGCCGAAGTCTCCGCCGACGGCCACAACTGGTCTACGCAGGCCAACGCCACCGACTACGTGGACAAGACCTGGCCGGTCAACTACTCGCCGGAGCCGCGGACCAGCGAGCGCGCCTACGACTTCGAGGACGTGCCCCTGGGGATGCAGTTCTACAGCGAACCGCTGGCCTCAGATCCTTCGGTGCCGCGCCCGGCGGCGGGCCAGACAGTCGGGTATCTGTGGGATGATGCCTACGTCCACGGCGTAAGCTTCCGCGACTACGGGGAGTACACCGATATCCCAGGCGTCTGCGGAGGGGCGGGCAACACCTCTGACGTTACCCACCTGCAGCGGCGTTTCGGGGACCACGTGGATACCCGCTACGACGGGTTCAATCTGGAGTGCTCCGATCATCTGCAGCGCGAGCCCGAGTGGGCACGCGAGTTCCACCAGTACGAGAAAAACGGCAACCTGCCCGCGCTGGAGTTCGTGCGGCTTCCAAGCGACCATACCATGGGGACGACCCCTGGCGCCGCCACTCCCAAGTCCTACGTCGCAGATAACGACCTGGCTCTGGGCAGGCTGGTACAGACCGTCTCCCACAGCCGCTACTGGAAGAACACGGTGATCTTCGTCGTCGAGGACGATGCTCAGGACGGTCCTGATCACGTGGATGCCCACCGCACCGTGGCGCTCGCCATAAGCCCCTACACCCAGACCGGCAGGGTGGACTCCACCCACTACGACACCTCCTCGATGATCGCCACCATGGAAGGTCTGCTCGGGCTCTCGCCCATGAGCATCACCGATTCGCGGGCCACCCGGATGTGGAACTCCTTTACCAGCCACCCGAACTTCCGGCCGTATGAGGCCAGGCAACCCAAAGTTACACCCTTCGGCAACCCCGGCGCGCCGACCAACCCGGCGAACGCACCGATGGCGAAGGCTTCTTCCAGGATGGACTTCACGCAAGCGGACGCCACACCGGAGATTGGGCTCAACGAGGCGATCTGGAAATCCATCAAGGGCCGCAACTCCAGGATGCCCGCCCCGCTGCACAAGAAGATCATCGGCTCCGAGCCCGGTGAAGCAGGGGGAGAGTAGATGATGAAACCTGGACGACTCTAGAAAGGAAAGCCGTTGAAGAAACTCCCGATAGTTCTGGTTCTGCTGGCGGCGGTAGTCGCGCTCTCGGCGATCGCCGCGGCAGCCAAGAGTACCCACCACACGAAAAACCTGCGCCCGCAAAGCCAGAGCGACCACACGGCCACCCCGATCAAACACGTGGTCGTCATCTTCCAGGAGAACGTCTCCTTCGACCACTACTTCGGCACCTACCCCAACGCCAAGAACCCGCCTGGGGAGCCGAAGTTCAAAGCCGCTGCCGACACTCCTTCGGTAAACGGCCTGAACCACGAGTTGCTCACCGACAACCCCAACGCGGCCAACCCCAGGCGGCTCGATCGCTCCGAGGCCCTGACGTGCGACATGGACCACGACTACGCAGCAGAGCAGAAAGCCTTCGACCACGGGCTCATGGACAAGTTCGTGCAGAACACCAGCGGCAGCGACTGCAAGAATGAGTCGCTGGTCATGGACTACTTTGATGGGAACACCGTAACCGCCCTCTGGAACTACGCGCAGCACTTCGCGATGAGCGACAACTCCTACGGCACCACGTTCGGGCCTTCGACGCCGGGTGCGATCAACCTGGTCTCCGGCCAGACGCACGGGGTTACACCGTCCGATATCCCGGACAAGGTCTCGAATGGCACCCTGATCGGGGACCCGGACCCCGCCCACGACGGCTGCTCTTCGGGCACCACTGTCTCCTTCAGCGGCAGGAACGTGGGCAACCTGCTGAACGAGAAGCACGTAACCTGGGGCTGGTTCGAGGGCGGCTTCAAGCCTACCTCGCGCACGGACGGCAAGCCTGTCTGCGGCTCATCCCACAAAAACATCGGCGGCGATGAGGTTACCGACTACGTCCCGCACCACGAGCCGTTCCAGTACTATAGGTCCACCGCCAACCCGAACCACCTGCCGCCCAGTTCGACGGCCATGATCGGCCAGACCGACCAGGCAAACCACCAGTACGACCTCTCGGACTTCTGGAGAGCCGCCGATTCCGGGCATCTGCCTGCGGTGAGCTTCCTCAAGGCTCCGGCCTACCAGGACGGGCACGCCGGATACTCAGACCCGCTCGACGAGCAGCACTTCCTGGTACAGACGATCAACCGCCTGCAGAGGCTCCACACCTGGAAGCACACGGCGATCATCATCGCCTACGACGACTCCGACGGCTGGTACGACCACCAGATGGGCCCGATCGTCAACCACTCCAGCGATCCCAAGTACGACTCACTCTCCGGGCCGGGGATGTGCGGGACGGCAAAACCCGGTGCCTACCAGGACCGCTGCGGCTACGGCCCCAGACTGCCGCTCTTGGTGATCTCCCCATACGCCAGACAGAACTTCGTGGACCACTCGATCACGGATCAGACCTCGGTCCTGCGCTTCATCGAGGATAACTGGAATTTGGGCAGGATAGGCGACCAGTCCTTCGACGCCAAGGCCGGAAGCCTCGACAACCTGTTCGACTTCTCGCATGGCAGGCGCGCCCACAGGCTCTTCCTCAACCCGAAGACCGGGGAGCCGTCCCACAGGAGCTAACCTCCGCTAGAGCGAGAATTCTTCGGGCCGCCCTGAAAAGGCGGCCCATTTCGTATTCCTGGGTTATGCTGGGTGAGCGAACTTCGTCATCATAGAGAGCGTGCAGAAAGGAATCCTACTATTGCCGAAAGAGCTTGAATATCCAGAGACAAAGGTCAGGAGCAATTCATGAACGGAAAGGTGGCAGCGGTTCTCGGTGTGGGACCGGGGCTCGGTGCGGCGGTGGCCCGGCGGTTCGCCGGTGAGGGCTTTGCGGTGGCGCTGATGGCCCGCCGGGAGGAGAGCGTTGCGGAGGCGCAACAGGAGATCGAGAGCGCAGGCGGCAAGGCGCTCGCGGTCCCGACCGATGCGACGGACCCCGAGTCGGTAGAGGCGGGCTTCGAGCGCGTGAGATCCGGGCTCGGCGACCCGGAGGTCTTCGTCTACAACGCCGGAGCCTTCCAGATGGGCGGTATCCTGGAGATAGAGCCCGAGCAGTTCGACTCCTGCTTCAAGGCCAACTGCGCCGGGGCGTTCTACGCCGCCCGGCAGGTGCTCCCGACGATGGTCGAGGCCGGGCGAGGAACGATACTCCTCACCGGCGCTACGGCCTCTCTGCGCGGCTCGGCGCGCTTTTCGGCGCTCGCGGTGGGCAAGTTCGGGTTGAGGGCGCTGGCGCAGAGCATGGCCCGCGAGTTCGGGCCGCAGGGGATACACGTGGCCCACGTCATCGTGGACGGCCAGATCAGCACGCCCAGAACCCGCGGGATGTTCCCGGACCGCGAGGAGCACACCATGCTCTCACCCGACGCCATCGCCGAGACCTACTGGCAGCTTCACTCGCAGGACAAAACCGCGTGGACGCTGGAGCTGGACCTGCGCCCCTCGGTAGAGAGCTTCTAACGAAAGTAGCAACTCCCTAAACAATCGCTTCGAAAATCGGTCTTTCGACCGAGGCGGTACCGGCTGCCTGAGATTACCCTTCAGGAGATCGCCTCAGCGAATAAGGCTTCGCGATGAACCAGACGCAACCGCTTATCGCGACAGGAAAACGATTGAATAAGGAGAAAGCGCTATGCCACTATCGAATCTAGTCCGCGCAGGAGGCGGGCTGACAAGTGCTGCGGCGGGGATCCTGCTCGCTCTCGGGCATATCTTCAATCTCGGTGGGAACCCGGCCTACGGAACGGTGCTCGGGACGAGCCTGGTGTTTATCGCTCACGTGATCCTCGTTTTCGCTCTCGTGGCGATCTACTCTGCCCAGTCCGAGAGAAGCGGCCCCCTGGGCAGCTGGGGGATGGTTTTGAGCGTGCTCGGCACCACTCTGGCCTCCGCAGTCGTCTTCGTGGAAATAGCCGGAGCTTCCGGCGTGGACGTAGAGCCTGTACTTGGAACGGGTGCGCCGGCAATAATCGATCTTCTGGGGTCTCTTGGGTTCTTTATCGGGTTGATCCTGTTCGGGGTCGCGGTGATGCGGGCCGGCGTATTCGCCCGCTGGGCGGGGCTGCTTTTGATCGTGGGGGACATAGTGTTCGCTGTGGGATCGTTCGCCGGATCCGCCGCGCCGGTGGTTTTCGTTATAGGCGGAGTGATCACCGGCGCAGGGTTTGCGTGGCTGGGCCTGTCCCTGTTGTCCGGGCAGCGGAGGAGCCTCCCGGCCCGGCAGTCCGCACGCGTAAGCTAGGGTTTTCCAGGAGATCTGCGACCGCGGGCCGGGAGGCCGGATTATACGTTCACGCCGGGACCTTCGATGGGGCTTCGACCCAGCCCTGCTCCACGAAGTAGCGGACGTAGCTTTCGAGCAGGTTGGCGTCTATTTCGGGACGTTGAAGACCGCTTCTTCGCAGAGCCCGGCGGGTGTTGCGGTCGTCGTAGGTATTGTCGTCCCAGATCTCGTACGTCTCCGGGCCAGCGCCGTGCAGGATGCTCCCGATGGCATCTTTCTCCTCGCGCGGTGCCTGCCGCCACGCCTTCAGCCACTCGGAGTAGTGGAGTTGATCCAGGGAGTACCCGAAGTTCTCTATCCACCCGAAGAATTCGTGCGCCGGTACGCGGTCGGGGTTGGCGAGGTGGAAGGTCCCACCCTCAGCCTCGGGGTTGCCCGCGAGGTGCAAGATCGCCCCGGCAACGAAGTCCACCGGCGTCATCTCCAGGCGCCACCCGCTCATCTCCGGCGCGCGTCCCAGGCGCAGCGTGCCGACCATGAGCGCGGTAGTGAAGTCGCGGGCGTTGGAAGCCCCGCTCTCGCTGTGGCCAGAGATGTTTCCGGGACGGTAGATCCGCACCGGTAGCCCGCGCTCCGCCGCCTGACGCACCATGCTCTCGGCGACCCACTTGGACTGGCCGTAGCCGTCCTCGCGGGCACCGGCCAGGGAGTCGAAGTCGGCGTCCTCGGTGCACAGCCTCCTGCCGGGCGGGAAGATGCCGTTGGTCGAGACGTGGTTTACCGGCTTGGTCCTGTGGCAGCAGGCCAAACGCAGGACCTCGCGGGTCCCGATCACATTCGGCCCCTTGAGGCTCTCGTAGGGGTAGAGCAGGTTGACCATCGCCGCAGCGTGGAAGATCACATCTATCTCGCGGGCGAGAGCGTCGAATTCGTCCCCGGCCAAGCCCAGCAACGGCTTCTCCAGGTCCCCGGACACCGGCACGATGCGCCGCGCGAGCTCCGCGTCCCACAGCCCATACTGCTCCAGGTTGTGCTTGATGGGAGCCAGCGGATCATCCTTTTGCTCCGGCTTGCGGCGCACCAGACAGTAGATGGTGGCATCCGTGCGCGAGAGCAGAGTGTCGAGCAAGAACGCTCCCAGGAACCCGGTGGCTCCGGTCAGGAAGATGCTCCGGGCTTCCCGCAGGGGCAGAGTACCGCCCGTACTTTCCGGTGAGATCCCGGCGTCCAGCACCGCTTCTGAGTGCAGATCCGGCTTCCGGTCCGCGCGTTTGCGGTCTCCGGTTCCCTTTTGCCTGGCTTCGATCCTGTCGAGGAGCTCGGCAACCGTGGGCCCCTCCAGGAAGGCGGAAACCGGCAGCCTGACGCCGAAGGCATCCTCGACGCGGCCCATCAGCTCCGCAGCCGCGAGCGAGTGTCCACCGATCTCGAAGAAGTCGTCTTCGGGTCGCACCTCGCCCTCTCCGAGTTCCAGGACGCTCTCCCAGATCCTGACGAGCAATCTTTCTTTCTCCCCGCGGGGCGCATCCGCCGGGAGAGATCCGAGGTCTTCCGGGGCACCTGAGCCGGTCCTGGCGGGTGGCGGCGGAAGCTTCCTGCGGTCAACCTTGCCGGTCGTCTCCTGCAGCGGCACCGACGCCAATTCCACGAAGACCGATGGGATCATGTAATGTGGCAACCTCTCACGCAGGAGATCCCGGATGTCGGGGCTGCGTCCGGTCTGTGGGTCCAGACTCCAGTCCGCGTAACGGCCCTCGTACTCCGCAGGGTCGGCGGGAACCAGGTAGGCGACGAGGCGCTTGTCCTCGCCCTCCTCACCCTCGACGTCCGCCACGCAGTTTCTGACGGCCAGATGTTCCTCGATGGCCGCCTCGACCGCGCCAAGCTCCACGCTGTAGCCCCGGATCTTCTGCATCGAGTCGCACCTGCCGAGGATCTCCAGCGTCCCGTCGGACAACGGGCGCGCCCGGTCCCCGGAGCGGTACACCCTGGCGCCTTCTTCTTCGGAGAACGGGTCTTCGATGAACCGCTCCCTGGTAAGCTCCTCCCGCCTGACGTAGCCGCGCGCCAGGAGATCGCCGCCCACATAGAGCTCTCCGGCCTCTCCCTCAGGGACGGGTTCCATGTCCTCATCGAGGATGTAGAGCCGTTCGGGGTCCATCGGTCGTCCCACAGGACAGTACGTCGAGTCGGGGTTCTCGCTTAACTCACGCAGGTCTCCCGCCGCAACCTCGTGCGTCTCGCTGATGCTGTAGACGTTCATGAGCCGGGTTTCGGGCAGGGCCGCGAGCGCGCTCTTCGCCAGCGTCCTGGTTACGACCTCGCCGTTGAGCCACAGCGTCTTGAGCGAAGCGAGCCTCTCTTCGAGGTCGGAGTCGCCCTCAACCAGAACCGCCTCCAGAAGCGAAGGCGTCATCAGCGTCTCGGTGATCTCGTTCTCTTCGAGATATCGGATCAGGGCCGCAGGGTCGTAGATCACATCGTCCGGGATCACGTACGAAGTAGCCCCGCGCAGGAGTGGCCTGAAGACCTCCCAGATGAAGAAAACGTTGCAGCCCACGCGATCCCCTGGACGGTAATCGCTGATCCCGAACCGCCACAGGTAGGAGCCTACCGCCGCCCGGTGGGGGTTGGCGATCCCCTTGGGCTTGCCCGTGGTCCCCGAAGAGTAGGCCACGAAGCACAGGTTGTCCGGGCCGGGCTCCGGGGGGCTCTCGGAGAAGCTGACCTTGGGCAGTCTCTCCTTCCACCCTTCATCCAGGCAGAAACGCCTCTGCGCGTCGGGCAGCCGGTCCGCGTACTTCTCCTGCGTGAGAACGACGCGGGGTTCGGAGTCGGCCAAGACATCTTCGAGCAGCGAATCCGGGTAGGCGAGCTCCAATGGCAGGAAGGCTCCCCCGGCCTTCAGAGCCGCGAGGCAGGCGACGACGTAGGCGGCGTTGTGCTCCATGTAGACCCCCACTACCGAGTCGAGCCTGACGCCCTCGCTGTGCAGGTAGGAAGCGAGATGCTCCGCCTGCCGGTCGAGTTCCTCGTAAGAGAGCGCACCGTGTCCGTCTACGAGGGCCGGGGCCTGGGGAGTACGGCGTGCCTGCTCCTCGAACAGCGCGTGCAGAGGCGCCTCTCTCCGATCTTTGCTCACAACATTCCCTCCTTACAAACTCACGAGATCAGGATTTCCAGGGATTCAAGAGAACTGCATAAAGGTCACTCTGCGAAGATTTCACTCCTCGCGGACGCATCGGATGCAAGAGAAGCCGGGATCCCGGCTCCAAAACAAGCGAGAAGCTGCTTTCTTGTGGGCAGCGGACACGTTGTAGGGCCGCTCGAACCTGCTTCTCTCATAAAACTCCTACCTCCCGTTGCTGGAGAAGAGTTCAGTACCTTAGTACATCGCGCATACTATTTCAAATACCCATGTCTCAAGCATCTAAACGCTACAAGGCAGGGCATCCACCGTTCGCAAAACTTTACATCCACCCCGCCACCCGCTATACCACTGTCGTGGCCGGGCAGAGAAACCTTGAGAACAAGGGAGCGAAAAGCCTCTACAGCGCGGTGATCTTCTGGGTATCGTGCGCGGTCCTCGGCGTGATCCTGCTCCTACTGCTGATGAGAGGGTTTTTTAGCCTGCCGCCCGAGCAGGCGGCGGACTCGAACGACATCCACCTCTACTACTCCACCGGCGAGGCCGTACTGCGCGGTGCGGTCCCCTACAGAGACTTCTTCATCGAGTACCCGCCGGGCAGCATCCCGGCCTTCGTGCCGCCCGCTCTCTTCAGCGGGAGCCAGAGCGCCTACGCCACATACTTTGCCGTCGAGATGTCCCTCCTGCTCGTGCTGGCACTCCTCCTCGTGGCGCTCGCTGCCAGAAAGTTGTGGGGAAACCGCTCGTGGCTCGTGCCGGCTGCGGCGTTCGTCGCTGGCTCTGCTCTGCTCTACCCCGTTACCACGGTTCGCTACGATCCGGTAGTGGCCCTCACACTCGCGGCGGCTGCGCTGTGCGCGGCGTACGGGCGACCGTATTTCCCGCTGGCCTACGCCTCTCTGAGCTTCGGAGCGGCGGCGAAGCTGATCCCGGTGCTCGCCACCCTGCCGCTCGCCGCCCTGGGGCGCGGGGAGAGGGTCAGGGAGAAGCTGCGGAGCGCGGCGCGGGGATATGTGGTCTTCTTTGTGGTGCTGGCTCTTTTCTTCGTTCCCACCTTCCTGCTCGGGGAGCGGGGTCTCGTGGAGAGCTTCGCGTACCAGGCGGGCAGAGGGCTGCAACTGGAGAGCCTGGCTTCCTCGGTACTGTTGAGGCTCGGTTGGGTCCGGGAGGTCAACTTCGAGTACGGAGCCTTCGACGTGCACGGACGGGGCGTGAAACTTGCGATCTCGCTGAGCCCGCTGATCACCATCGCGCTCCTGATCGTCACATCACTCGCGGTGTACCGGGAGCACGCGAAGGGACGGCTGGGGCCCGAGAAGTTCCCCCGCTACGCCGCCGCGTTTATACTCGCTTTCATGCTCGGCTCCAAGGTGCTCTCGCCGCAGTACGTGATCTGGCTTCTGCCCCTCGTCCCTCTGAGCGCCGGGGGCTTTGCCGGTGCCGGTGTTTCGGTGATCTTCCTCGCCGCCTGCTGGACCACGACCCAGGTCTACCCCTTCCACTACGACGAGCTTCGCCTCGGCCTGCAACCGGCGGTTGACCTCCTGCTCGGACGCAACCTGCTCCTGGTCGTTCTCTGGGGCCTGATGCTCATCTTGCCAGCAGGAAAGACCCGGGAGAGCAGAACTTGAAGTTCCAGACGCGGAAATCCCACCTCTTCCTCGTGGGGCTTCTCCTGTCCGTGCTCCTGCTCGTCGCGGGCTTCGACCGGGGACCGCAGATGAGCTCCGCGCAGGCGCGGGAGAAGGCCCAGTACGTCCCCGCCGTCCACAGCTACATCACCAAGCCTACGGTCGAGACGACCGCCGTGTACAACCCCGCCACGGATACCTGGAGAGTGCTCCTGACCGAGCAGACCCAGGGCAAGGTGGTCGCCCGGCTCTGGGTAAAAGACGATACGGGTAAGGTGGCGCGGGTCCGCATCTCACCCGGTGCCAATAAGATCACCTACCCCCAGCTCTCTAAAAAAGAGGCCATAAAGCTCGCCACCGCGAACCCCAGGATCCAGCAAGAGCTCTCCAAATACAACTCGTATGCGACCACCGCCGAATACAACGATGGACAGTGGACTGTCAACTTCTGGACCACGGGCAAGGTGCAGCTAGAGGTGGCCCAGGCTCACGTCAGCGACAGCACCTGGGCGTTGAGTCAGGTCTACACCGGGGATCAGGTCGAGTGGCAGATGGCCCGCGGCGAGAACGGAGCGTATGGCAAGCAGGCCAACTACTGGTACGTCTGGGGGCCTCTGGCGCTGGTCTTCGCTCTGGCATTCCTGCGCAACGACAGGCTCTTCTCCCTGCGCACGCTCGATGTGATCGCGCTTCTCGGCTTCCTCGTCTCCCACGCCTTCTTCCGGCACGGGATTTCCTACGAGGCGGTCCTGCTGTGGTATCCGCCTCTTATCTATCTGTTCATCCGTACCCTGCTGATGGGTTTCGGTATCGGCGAGAGGGTGGAGAGGACGAGTAACTTTCCCACCCCGGTCCTGTTTGCCCTCGGGGTTATCGCCAGCGGATTCTTACTGTGGCTGAATCTGAGTTCGCGCGTCCTGGACATCGGGTACGCCGGAGTAGCCGGGGCGGACCGGATCATGCACGGCATCATCCCCTACGGCAACATGCCCGCCGAGGTGGGGACCGGCGACACCTACGGCCCGCTCAACTACCTTCTGTACATCCCGTTCATAACCCTGTTCGGCTATTCGGGCCACTGGGATTTTCTGCCCGCCGCCCACGCTCTAACGGCCTTCGCCTATGTGGTGGGTGCCCTGGCGTTACTCTGGGCAGGCTACAGGTTCTCCGGTCTGAAGGGTGGGGCGGCCCTCTTCTTTGCCTGGGCGGTCTTTCCCTACACCCTCTACGCCACCAACAACAACACCAACGATGTCGTCGTGGCGGCGGTGCTGGCGGTCGGTCTCGCGCTGGCGACCTCGCCGCTGGCGCGCGGAGCCGTGGTGGCCGCCGGGTTCTCGATCAAGCTCTTCCCCCTCATGCTCGGCCCGCTGTGGATGCTCTACGAGAGGCGCAGGAAGGCCGGTCCGATAGTGGACTTCGTCCTCGGCGGGGTTGCGATACTCGTGATCTCCTTCTGGGTGCTCCTGATAGGCGAGAAGTCTCCCCTCGAAGCTGCAAAGCTGTTCTACGAGAAGACCTTCGCCTACCAGAGCCACCGCGTAACGCCGTGGACGATCTTCAATCAGGTTCCCCGGCTGGACTTCCTGCACCGCCCGCTCACCGCAGCGGTGTTGCTCCTGGGGCTGGCACTCGCCTTCGTCCCGCGCAGGTTAACTGTCCGGCGCCTGGCGGCGCTCTCCGCCGCGCTCGTCATAGCCTTCCAGATCGTCTCCAACTACTGGTTCTATACGTACGTGATCTGGCTCGAACCCCTCGTCTTCCTGGCGCTCGTGCCCGCCACCAACACCAAGACCGCCCTCGACGGAGTTAGCCGTCAGCAAGCACAAATCAAAGAGCGGGAAAAGACCGAAAAGTTCGCCACGCAGAAGGAGAGTCCAGATGCTTGAGGGCAAACAGGTGAAGCTGCGCGCCATCGAGCGCGACGACCTGCCGCAACTCCTGCAGTTCAGAAACGACCTCGAAGTCGAGCTGGCGGGAGGCGGCGACCCGCCCGAACCGCAGTCTCTCGAACGTATCCAGAGGGATTTCGAGCGCGGGGAGCGCGAGTTCGGCGGGATAGGCTTCGCGATCGAAGCCGACCGCAAGCTCATCGGCCAGTGCGGGCTCTTCAACATAAACGAGACCGCCCGCCACTGCGAGCTGGGCATCACCATCGGCAACAAGAGCTACTGGGGCCGCGGCTACGGGCGCGAGGCTGTCGCGCTGCTTTTGGACTACGCCTTCCGGCTCAGGAACTTTCGGCGGGTCTGGCTCGAGGTCAACGCCAGCAACGAGCGCGCGATCCGGGCCTACAAAGCTTCAGGCTTCGTCGAAGAGGGGCGGCTCCGGGAGCACACCTTCTCCGATGGCCGCTACGTTGACGTGGTACAGATGGGCATGTTGCGCGAAGAGTGGCGCAGGGGATGAACGATATCGAGCAAGCTACCCTTTCTGCCGCTCCTCGCGCTCCTGCCGCCACCGGTCGAGCCTCTCTTTGATCTCCTTCTCCGCACCCCGCTCTTTGGGCTCGTAGTAGGTGCGATCTGCCAGCTCGTCCGGCAGGTAGCGCTGGTTCATGCCCTCTTTGCCGCTCGAGTGCAGGTACTCGTAGCCCGCTCCGTAGC
This sequence comes from Actinomycetota bacterium, assembly GCA_902810695.1. Taxonomy (GTDB): domain Bacteria; phylum Actinomycetota; class Rubrobacteria; order Rubrobacterales; family Rubrobacteraceae; genus CADDYV01. The sequence continues at coordinate 28,195 of CADDYV010000042.1, forward strand.
CTTCTTCCTTCATCAGAGAGGTGGGCGCGTTGCGCAGGTGCATCGGGACTTCAGGAGCAGGTCTGTCGCGCACGTCTTTCAGGGCATATCCGATACCCGCGTAGGCGGCGTTGGACTTGGGGGCCGAGGCGAGGTAGGTCGTGGCCTGAGCCAGGGGAATCCGTCCCTCCGGCATCCCGATGAGCTGCACCGCCTGGGCAGCCGAGACCGCGAGCGGCAGGGCGTGCGGGTCGGCGTTACCGACGTCTTCTGAAGCCAGGATCACGAGCCTGCGGGCGATAAACACCGGGTCTTCTCCGGCTTCGATCATGCGCGCCAGGTAGTGCAGGGCGGCGTCCGGGTCTCCGCCGCGCACGCTCTTTATGAACGCGCTGATGACGTCGTAGTGCTCCTCCCGCCCGTAGCGTAAGGTTTTGCTGCCCGCTGCCCGCTCGACATCCTCAACCTCGACCTTCCCCGAACCCCTATCCGACGCTTCGAGTGCGTTCAGGAGCTTCCGTCCGTCTCCACCCGAGAGCCGCATCAAAAACTCCCGGGCCTCCGGCGATACCTCTACCCCAAGCTCCTCGATCCCCCGCTGCAGCAGAACTTCCAGGTCTTCTTCCGAGAGCGGCCTGAGCCGCAGGACGCGGGAGCGGGACAGGAGCGGCGCCGTAACCTCGAACGAGGGGTTCTCGGTAGTCGCGCCGATGAAGTCCACCAGTCCCTCTTCGAGCGCCGGCAGCAACGCGTCCTGCTGGGCCTTGTTGAAGCGGTGAACCTCGTCTATGAACAGGAGCGTCCCGCGCCCCTCGTAGCCCAGGCGCTCGCGGGCGCCGTCCAGCGCGCGGCGCAGGTCCCTGACCCCGCTCTCCACCGCGCTCAGGGGCACGAACTCCTCCTCGACCTCCCCCGCGAGGACCCTGGCGAGCGTGGTCTTGCCCGTGCCGGGCGGCCCCCAGAAGATCAGGCTTCCC
>CADDYV010000043.1 GCA_902810695.1 Actinomycetota bacterium
GTCCACCTGCGTCTGACCCGGCTCTTGAGGGCCTGAATCTCCAAAACCCGAGGCTCTGGCCAGCGGTTGCTTTAGAATCAGGCCAAGATTTGTAGTATGTGGTTGCCGGATGCGTCGAGGGTCGGAGCCGGGCGTCTCGTGAAGAAAAATCGTCTGCAGCATTTCACCTGGGCCGCGCTGTTCGTGGTGGTGACTTTCGTGCCCGGACTCAACTGGTCCTGGCTGGACGCACAGGCTCGGGCGGTGGTCGTGATATCCTCTGTGCTCCAGATTCCGGTCCTAGATCCGGGTGTCAAGCTCCTGAGCGGCAGGCCGCGTGTCGAAAGCCATCCTGTCGCGGGCGATCCAGCCTACATAGTCAGGCCGGCGGGCAGGGGGCCGTGGCCGGCGATCTTCTTCGTCAACGGCGCAACCCCGGAGGGCAGGAAGCTTCCGGAGGTGCGGCGGCTGGCCGGGGGACTGGCGCGCGCCGGATATCTCGTCGTGGTGCCGGACCTGCCGGGGTTGCGGGACGGCGAGATAACAGATAAGACCCGCGCTGAAACCATCCAGGTGGCCCGAGACGTTGCGGACCGACGCGACGCGCGCGGCGGCAAGGTCGGGCTGGTCGGGGTTTCCACCGGGGCCACGCTCGCGCTTCTGGCGGCGGAGAACCAGGAACTCAGGGGAAAAATTTCGTCCGTGGCCGGCATCGCACCCTACTCGAACGTCCGGGATGTACTCGACATCGCCACCACCGACCACTACCGGGATCACGGTAGGCTTGCCTACTACGAGGCCGACCCCTTCCTCTCCTACGTCGTGGCCCGCTCGCTCATCTTCGCACTACCACCCGGAAGGGAGCGCGAAGAGTTGCTCTCCAGATTCGACGAGGTGAGCCCTTCCAACCCGCATCCCCTCGCCATCTTCCGCGAGCGCGGGTTCCGAAAACTCGGGCCGCAGGCGCGCTGCGTACTCAGGCTGCTGGCAAACCGAAACCCCAGACGCTTCGATGCTCTCTACGCCGCCCTTCCGGGGCAGATCCGGAAGGAGCTGGATCTGCTCTCGCCGCTCGCCGCTGCGGGGAGAATAAACGCTCCCGTGGAGCTTGCCTCAGAGTCGCACGACAGGTTCTTTCCCCTCTCCGAGTCGTACGCGGTGGCGAAGATTGCGCCAGATCTCCGGGTAACCGTTACTGGCTCGCTCCACCACGCCCAGCCGGTCTTATCCCTCAGAGATCTCCCCTCACTCTGGCGCTTCGACGGCTTCGTGGTCCGCTCGCTGCGCGATATTCGCGAGAACAACTAGAGCTTCTTCAAGGCATCGCATAGTAGCTCGAAGAAGCCCTCTCTGTTCAGCTTTATCCCCACCTCGGCGTTGGGTGGCTTGCCCGCTATCCCGTAGAAATCGCAGACGGTCTCACCGCGGGTGAGTTTGCCTTCGCACTCGACGTCCACATACATCGGGCGGGTCTCGATGAGATCGGGCGCGAGCACCGCGGCGACCGCCACCGGATCGTGCAGCGGCGGGGCGTCGAAGCCGTAGATGCGCTTGTAGGTTGTGGCGAAGAACTCGCAGAACTCCGCGACCACTCCGCCGAGCCGTCCCGAGTGGCGCAGCCGCTCCCTCTCGGCGGGGCCTGCTCCCGCCTGGTGGGTGATGTCGAGCCCGCTCATCGTGATCGGGACGCTCGAACTAAAGACCTCCCGGGCGGCCTCGGGGTCCACGTAGATGTTGAACTCCGCGGCAGGAGTGGTGTTCCCGAGCCCTATGCTCCCGCCCATGAGCGATATGCGGGATACACGCTCTTTCAGTTCGGGGTGCTCGCGCAGAAAGGTTGCTATGTTCGTGAGCGGTCCGGTGGGGATCAGGGTAACGGGTTCCGAGGACTCGCGCAGGGTGTCCGCGATGAGCTCCACGGCATCTCTGTTGTCGGGACCGAAGGTGGCATCCGGGATATCCGGCCCGTCCAGCCCGCTCTCGCCGTGGACGTTCTCGGCGGTCGTGAGCTGGCGCTTCAGCGGCGAGGAAGCCCCCGCCGCGACGGGGATGTCCTCGCGTCCGATCAGGGAGAGCACCCGCAGGGCGTTGTTCGTGGTCTTCGGGAGCGGCACGTTGCCGGCGACCGTGGTTACGCTTGAAAGCTCCAGTTCGGGAGAGCCGCACGCGAGCATCAGCGCCACGGCGTCGTCGTGGCCGGGGTCCACATCCATTATTATTCGTTTCGCCTGTTCCACCAGATGCGTAAGCTACTCCTTTTTAATCTCCGCGTACAGGGGCGGGACCTCGTTTGAGGGCTGACGCGGAGCTTTTTGCGCCGTAGAATAGCCACATGCTAGGGAGATACGCCGAGCTCAAAGCGCAGCTTCCGCCGGGAACCATTCTCTTCTATCAGGTCGGGACCTTCTTCGAGACTTTCGAGGAGGATGCGAAGACGATATCGCGCGAGCTCTCCATTCGCCTCACGAGCCGGGAGGCCGCCGGAGAGGGACGCGTGCCGCTCGCCGGGGTGCCGGGGCACGCCCTGCAGGAGCACCTGGCGATGCTCTTGAAGAAGGGGCACTCGGTCGCGGTGGCCGAGCAGCGCCAGCATCCCACCAAGCCCAAGCAGTTTACCCGCGAGGTCTCGCGCATCCTCACGCCGGGGACCGTGATCGAGGACAACGTCCTCTCCGCCGGGCACGCGAACTACCTGGCGGCGATCTCCATCCGCGACGGCAGGGCGGGTGTCGCTGTAGTCGAGGCCTCCACAGGCGAGTTTACCGGCACTGAGGTCCCTGCCGATGCCATCTCCGCCGAGCTGGAGCGCTGGTCGCCGCGCGAGCTGGTCGTGCCCGAGCGTACACCTGCCGAGGATCTGCCCAAGGTCCGGGCCACCGTAAGCTCCGCGCCGCGCTGGACCTTCGAGCCCTCCGCCGGGGAGCAGGCGTTGAAGCGGCACTTCGAGGTCCAGAACCTCAAGGGCTACGGGCTCGACGGGAAGGCGGCGCTCGTGGGGGCTGCGGGGGCCCTGATCCACTACCTCTCCGCCCTGCGCGGCGGCCACCCACCCGAGCAGGTCGTCTCCTTCCGGCCCTACTCGCCGGACTCCGGCATGGTCCTCGACTCGGCCACGCGGCGCAACCTCGGCCTCGAAGAGCTCATAGAGACCATAGACCGCACCCGCACCCCGATGGGCCGTCGGGCCTTCCGGCGCTGGCTGGAACGGCCGCTTCTGGAGGTGGAGCGCATAGAGCAGCGCCTCGAAGCGGTGGATGCGCTCTTCGGGGACTACATGCTGCGCGAGGAGGTGCGCGAGCTTCTGGGAAGCATCCCGGACATCGAGCGCATCGCCACCCGGATTGTACGCCTCTCCGCCTCCCCTAACGACCTTCTCTCCCTCAAGAGCGCCCTGGAGGCGATAGGACCGTTGAAGGAGACGCTGGCTCCCGCCGCGAAGAGAAGCTCGCTCACCGCGCGGGTGCTCTCCGCGATGGAGGAGCCGCCTGGGGTGAGGGAGCTTATCGGGGCGGCTATCAGCGAGGAGGAGGGTGAGATCATCAAGCCCGGCTACTCCTCGGAGCTGGATGAGGCGCGCGAGTTCCGCGACGGGGCGCACGAGTGGCTCACCCGCTTCGAGTCCGAGGAACGCCTCAAGACCGGGCTCAAGACCCTCAAGGTCGGCTACCGCGACGGTGAGGGCTACTTCATCGAGGTCGCGGGCAAGGAAACTAAACAGGTCCCCTCGAACTACGAGCACCGCAAGGCCCTCAAGCACAACGCCCGCTACGTAACCGTCGAGCTCAAAGAGCACGAATCGAGGATGATGGGCGCCCGCGAGGAGGTCGAGCGGCTGGAGCACCAGATCCTCGGTGAGATCCGGAGCGCCGTCAAGGAGGCCGCGCCCCAGCTCCAGAAGGTCGCCCGCGCCGTCGCGGTGGTGGACGTGATATCCTCCTTCGCCGCTAGCGCCAACGAGCTTCGCTACTGCCGCCCGGAGGTGCGGGCGGAGCGGGGCATCCGCATCGTCGCCGGACGGCACCCGGTGGTCGAGCACAACACCGAGACCCCCTTCGTACCCAACGACGCGGAGATAGACGGAAACTCGCGCTTGCAGATCATCACCGGCCCCAACATGGCCGGAAAGTCAGTGTACCTGCGGCAGGTGGCCCTCATAACGCTGCTCGCCCAGACCGGCTCCTACGTGCCCGCGGAGGAGGCTGCCCTGGGAGTCGTTGACCGGATCTTTACCAGGGTCGGGGCGGAGGACCGGCTCGCGATGGGCGAGTCCACGTTCATGGTCGAGATGACCGAAGCGGCGGGAATCCTGAACGCGGCGACGGAGCGGTCGCTGGTGATCCTGGACGAGGTCGGGCGCGGGACCTCGACCTACGACGGGATGAGCCTCGCCTGGGCCATAGCCGAGCACCTCCACGACGAAGTGCAATCGCTCACCCTGTTCGCCACCCACTACCACGAGCTGACGCGCCTGGCCGACACCCTGCCCGGCTGCAGGAACTTCAAGGCGAGCGTCGAGGAGGTGGGGAGCGAGATCGTCTTCCTGCACCGCATCGAGGAGGGCGCGGAGTCCTCTTCCTACGGCGTCCACGTCGCGAAGCTGGCCGGGCTTCCGCGTTCGGTAACCGACCGGGCGGGTGAGATCCTCTCGCGCCTGGAGGCTGAGGGCATCAAGGACTTCGCCGGGTGAGGCTCTTCCCGACGCTGGTAGCCGAGGAATCCGCTTCTTACGGCGCCCGGATACACCTGCTCGCGCCGGAGGTGGCGCACCGGATCGCCGCCGGAGAGGTCATCGAGCGCCCGGCCTCGGCGGTCAAGGAGCTCGTGGAGAACGCTCTGGACGCGGGAGCCTCCAGGGTGGAAATTGAGATCGAGGGCGGCGGGGTGGACAGGATCCGGGTCCGCGACGACGGCTCTGGAATGTCGCCGGAGGATGCCGCGCGAGCAGTGGAGCGCCACGCGACGAGCAAGATCCGGACCGCCGACGACCTCGCCTTTGTGGATTCTTTGGGCTTCCGGGGCGAGGCGTTGCACGCTATCGGCGAGGTCTCCGTCCTGATACTCACCTCCTGCCAGCGGGGCTCCTCTCGCGGCGCGTGCGTGCAGGTCCTGGCCGGGAAGTTTGCGGGCGCGGAGCCCGCCGCCCACCCGCCGGGAACGACGGTGGAGGTGCGTGACCTTTTCCTGAACCTGCCCGTGCGCCGGGGCTTTCTGGGGACCCGCAGGGCCGAGGCCAACGCGGTTACTTCGGTCGTCTCCTCACTCGCTCTGAGCCGCCCGGAGGTCGGGTTCTACCTGCGCTCGGACGGCAGGGGGATGCTCTCCTTTCCGGCAGCGGCGGATCTGCGGGAGAGGATCGCGCAGGTCCACGGCCTGGAGTTGGCGCGAAACCTCGTGGCGCTGGAAGACGAGATCGTGTGGGGTTTCGTGAGCCCGCTCTCGGTGAGCTTCCCGACCAGGCGCTACCTCCACGTTACAGTAAACGGCCGGGTGGTGGACACGGATACCTTCGCCCCGGCGGTCGCCAAGGCGTATGCGGATCTTTTGCCCAAGGGGCGACATCCGGCGGCGTTTTTGAGGTTGGATCCCGGTCCCGGCGAGGTGGATGTGAACGTGCACCCGGCCAAGAGCGCCGTGCGTCTCAGGGGCGGACGCTCGGCCTACCCGCTGGTGGTCGGTGCCATCCGGAGCGCCATATCTCCCGAGAGGCACGAAGGAAGCGGTGCTTCGCAAGATGAGCTGTGCGCCGAGCTGACTCCCATCGGGCAGTTCGCCGGGCGCATGATCCTGGCCGCGCAGGGCGAGAGCCTGCTCATCCTCGACCAGCACGGCGCCCACGAGCGCATCCTCTACGAGCGCCTGCTGAAAAACCCTGAAGGAAAAGCCCTCCGGCTGCCGCATCCCGTAGTAGTCCGGCTGCCGGAAGACCTCGCGCCCGAGATCTGGACCTTCGAGGCGGAGCTGAAGAGGCTCGGATTCGAGTTCGAGCCCTTCGGTCAGGGAGCCGTCAGGGTCCACCACGCGCTGGAGACCGCCGCGGACCCAAAGGCGGCGCTTCTGGCGGCGGTCGAAGCTCTGGCGGGCGGGGAGGATCTGGCGAAGGCTCTGGCCTGCAAGGGCTCCACGAAGTTCGGCGAGAAGCTCTCGCAGGAGGAGATGGGCCTGCTGCTAAAAGAATGGGCGTCGTGCGAGTTCAGAGAAATCTGTCCTCATGGACGCCCGATCGTCAGGTATATAAAGCTCGCGGATTTGCTCCGCGAGTTCGGGAGAAGCTAGTCCTCCTCGGACCTTCTGATGAGTGCCTCGCCCAACTGTAAAACCGTCGGGGCCCACAGGCCGACGAAGATCCCCTCGTTCCGCCTGCCCCGCAGGAACAGGGCCAACGAGATCAGGATGGAGACCAGCGTACCGCCGATGTACAGATCCCTCGCGCTCACGGCTACCTCCTTTGTGGTTGATCTAGAAAATATACCCGCTGGCGGGGGTCGTAAACTGTAAGAAAGAACTCAGAGGGGAGACTAGAGATGCAAAAGAAGAGAAGCCGGCGTCCGGATATCGGGGGACGCTCGACCGTCTTTGGTACTAAAGGGGCCGTGGCCTGCGAGAACCCGCAGTCCGCGCTCGCGGGCATCCGCATCCTCGACGCCGGGGGAAACGCCGCCGATGCCTGCGTCGCGATGGCCGCCGCGCAGGCCGTACTCGCTCCGATGACCACCGGCATGGGCGGCGACGCCTTCCTTCTCTTCTACGAGGCCGAAACGGGCCGGGTGCTCGGCGCGAATGGCTCCGGACGCGCCCCGCGCGCCGCCACCATCGAGAAGCTGCGGGCCAGGGGACTGACGGAGATGCCCGAGCGCGGCGGCCTCACCGTAACCGTCCCCGGAGCCGTCCGGCTGTGGGAGGACGCCGCACGCTCTCTGGGCCGGCTTCCGCTCGCCGAGCTGCTGGAACCCGCCCGCAGGCTGGCAGAAGAGGGGTGCGTCGTCGCGGAGGTCGTCGCCCGCTACTGGGAGACGGGAGAGGACCTGCTCCGCAAGAACGAGGCGGCCACGCGGACGTTCCTGCCGGAGAACAGGGTTCCCGGAGCGGGAGAGGTCTTCTTTCAGCCGGACCTTGCAAGAACGCTCGACGCCGTCATCGAGGGTGGGGCCGACGCCTTCTACAGCGGTGAGATAGCGCGCAGGATCTCGACCGCCGTCCAGGAGGCGGGCGGATATCTCTCCGAGGAAGACCTCGCCGCCCACGAAACCACCTGGGTCGAGCCCATCTCCACGGACTACCGGGGTATCCGGGTCCACGAGATACCGCCGCCGGGGCAGGGGATCGCGGCTCTGGAGATGCTGAATATCCTCGAAGGCTACGACCTCGCCGCCCTGGATCCCGTGAGCGCGGAGCGCATCCACCTCGAAGCCGAGGCCAAGAAGCTCGCCTTCCGCGATTTGCACCAGAAGATCGGGGACCCCGAGTTCGTGGAGGTGCCCACCGGCGATCTGCTCCCCAAAGAGTACGCGGCGAGCCTGCGGGAGCAGATATCGCTCTCCCACGCCGCCGGTTCGGTCGAGCCCGCGCTCGGCAGCGACACGACCTACCTCTGCGCCGTGGATGCCGAGGGCAACGGCTGCTCGTTCATAAACAGCCTGTACATGGGCTTCGGGAGCGGCATCGTTGCCGACGGAACCGGCGTCTGCCTCCAGAACCGGGGCACCTCCTTCAGCCTCGAAGAGGGACACCCGAACGCCCTCGCTCCCGGCAAGCGCCCGCTGCACACCATCATCCCCGGTCTCGCAACCAGAGACGGCGACCTCTGGGCCACCTTCGGGGTGATGGGAGGCCCGATGCAGCCCCAGGGACACACCCAGCTTCTGATAAACCTTCTCGATTACGGTATGAGCCCGCAGGAGGCCGTGGACCATCCCCGCCACTTCCACCACGACGGCACATTACTCGTCGAGAGGCGCATCCCGGAGGCTGAGATCGGGAAGCTGCGCAAGATGGGACACCGGGTCGAGGTGGGGGAGAACTACGTCGTGCCTACTGGCGGTGCCCAGCTCATCCGCATCCTGGAGCGCGGCGTCCGGGCGTGCGGCAGCGACCCGCGCAAGGACGGCTGCGCGCTGGCGCAATAAGCTCTCAGGAGCTCCGGGACAATTCCCGCTCGATGGCGGGCCTGTCGAAGCCCACGATCCACCTGCTCCCGATCTTGATGACCGGAACGCCGCTCTGGCCGGTCTTCCTCTGGATGTCGCGCGCGGCTGCCTGGTCGCGCTCGACGTTGATCTCCTTGAAAGGCACCTTGTTTTCTCTGAAATACTTCTTCGCCCTGCGGCACCACGAGCAGGTAGGGGTGCTGAACACGATCACCTTTGGCATCTCTAAAAACCTCCTGTATATACAAACCGTTCATAAGGTAGCATCTTCGTGACATTTGAAACGCAATTTCTCAAGACCGGAAGGAGAGTAGAGTGCAGGACGATAAGAGTACGCGGCTGCTGGGCCGCGAGACGCGGGGGCCGATCGGGGCTGAGGAGCTGGAAACCGTCCCCTGGAACCACGGCGACACCGACGCGACGGTCGAGTTCTCCACCGACGAGTTCACCTCGCTCTGTCCGGTTACGGGGCAGCCGGACTTCTATGAGTTGAAGGTGAGCTACCGGCCGAAAGCGAAGCTGCTGGAATCGAAAGCCTTGAAACTCTACCTCTGGGGGTTCAGGGATAAGGGCACCTTCGCCGAGGACCTGGCGGCGACTCTGCTCAAAGATCTCGCCGGGGCGTGCGAGCCAGAGGAGATGACGGTGGACCTCACGCAGAAGGTGCGGGGTGGGATCGGCATCCGAACCGTCGCGCGCTACCCGGACCAGAGATAGCGCCGGTTGCGTTGAGGGACGCCCGGCAGTATGCTTTGCGGGTTATTTTGGGGAAACAAAATCTAAGTGAGGGAGAATATCTTGGCGGTAGATTTCGGCGTTTTCGTCCCGCAGGGCTGGCGGATGGACCTAACCGAGATAGCGGACCCTGCCGAGCAGTACGAGGCGATGACGAACGTGGCGCGGATCGCCGAGGAGACGGGGGCGTACGACTCGATCTGGCTCTACGACCACTTCCACACCGTCCCGGAGCCGAGTATGAACACCACCTTCGAGTGCTGGACGGCGACCGCCGGGCTGGCCCGCGACACCGAGAGGGTGAAGATCGGGCAGATGGTAACCTGCAACGGCTACCGCAATCCAGCGCTGCTCGCCAAGATCGCCTCCACGGTGGACGTGATGAGCCACGGCAGACTGCTCTTCGGGCTCGGCGCGGGCTGGTATGAGCACGAGTGGCGGGCCTACGGCTACGGCTTTCCCGAGGTTCCCGAGAGGATGCGCGCCTTCCGAGAGGCGTGCGAGATCATCCACCGCATGTGGACCGAGGACGGAGTCGTCTTCGACGGCGAGTTCTACCAGATAAACGCGCCGATCAACGAGCCCAAAGGCGTCCAGAAGCCGCACCCGCCATTCTGGATCGGGGGCGGCGGCGAGAAGGTTACGCTGCGGCTGGTGGCACGCTGGGGAGATGCCTGCAACGTGGGCGGCGGAGATCCCGAGACCATCCGCCACAAGCTCGGTGTGCTGCGCGGCCACTGCGAGCGCGAAGGGCGCGACTACGACGAAATAACCCGCTCCACTTCAGTCAGCGTACACCTCCTCGACGAAGGCGAAGATCCGGATAAGGCCACCGAGAAGGCCCGCATGGGCCGCAGCTACGAGGAGTACGCAAAACAGTTCATCGTCGGCACCCCGAAGGAAGTCATCTCGCGCCTGGAGCCGGTAGTCGAGGCGGGCGCCAACTACATAATCGTCTATCTGCCGCGCGTCGCCTACGATCCGGAGCCGGTACGCCGCTTCGCCGAAGAGGTGGCGCCCCGGCTGCGTTCCTGAGAGGTTCTACCGCACGTCCACGTCCGTGGCGTCCACCTCCCGGACTCCTTCGAGGCCCATGATTTCCTCTATGGTCTCCTCCAGGTCCCGCTGCGAGGAGATCCTGCCGGTAAGCTCCACAACGCCTTCTCTCGCGGAGCGGACCGCCAGCCCCGTGTCCTCCAGCAGGTCCTCCACGTCGTCGCCGAGGTCCTCGTTTTCCTCCATGTAGGGGTCCGTGCGCTCCTCCCCGGTATCCGGGTCTATATAGACGTCGTTTCTGGGATACCCGGAGTCGGGCGTGTAGGTCTCGTCCTCCCAGTCCTCGCGCACCAGATCCTCGGGAGCCTGCGCCTCTGCCTCGTCGCCGGGCTCGGTGACGAACTGCCCCTCGTGCCGGTAGTCTTCCTCGTCCGACTGTCGGGGAGAATATTCCTCCTCGTCTATCCTGTCCTCCAGGTGGTCTCCGGGCTCCTCGTCCGAACGGTCGGCCCGGAAGGTTACGAAGTCTGACTCCGGGTCGAAGGAGAGCGCCGAGATCGGCACCTCGAAGCTCTCTCCGTCGCGCTCGACCACGACGTGGGTCGTCTCGCCGCTGGTCTCGTCGGTCAGGACATCCGATATCCTGCCGACCGCCTCGCCTCCAGCCGTCCGCGCCTCAAGACCTACCAGGCTCCTTCCTTCCACGGTGCAACCTCCTCTTGTTTCCTTTCTAATAACCCTACTTACCACGCATCACAGCTTGTAAAGCCTCGCCTTGATCTACCACAGACAGGTAATAAAATATGAGCGTAACAGACTAAGATTTCAAATCCGAAGGAGGAACTCCAGTAAATGATATGCGAAAACTGCAGGGTGAGGCCCGCGAGCGTACAGGTTTTTCAGCAGAGGGGCGGTCAGCGGCAAACGAGTTACCTCTGCAACCAGTGCGCGCGGGAGCTTGGCATGATCGGGGGCTCCGGGGGCGGGTTCAACCCGTTTGATATGTTGCAAAATTTGATCCAGCAGCAGAGTCAGGGTTCTGGTGGGAGCCTGTTCGACGCACTCGCGCCGGAGGCGCAGGAGGCTGTGATGCGCGCGCGGGAGGCTTCTGCCGGGACGGCCCGGACGGCTGCTATCGGCACCGACCATCTTCTCTCTGGCATAGTCTCTGGCGAGAACGTGGCGACCCAGGTGCTCAGGCGCGCCGGTGCCGATGTTGACGGGATGAGAAAGCAGTTTGAGGAGTACCGGGGCGATCCCGGGGAGCAGGTCTACACCTTCACCCCGAGCGCCAAGCGGGCCCTTCAGCTCTCGTTCACCGCGGCGCGGCAGATGGGAGCGACCCAGGTAGGGACCGAGCATCTCTTGCTCGGGTTGCTCGGCGAGGGCGACGGCAACGCCTACCGGATACTCTCGCAGCACGGCGCCGGGGACGGCGAGGCGCTGCGGCGTGAGATCCTGCGTCTCCTGCAGCAGCGCGGCGGCCAGCAGATGGGGCCTGGCATGGGCGCCGGAGCCGGAATGCCCGGGGCCGCAGGCGGCGGGTTCCCCGGCGGTCCCGGTGGGCCGCAGAACCCGAACAGCCGCACGCCGGTCTTGGATCAGGTCAGCCGCGACCTCACCCAGATGGCGCGCGAGGGCGAGCTCGACCCGGTCATCGGACGGGCCGAGGAGATAGCGCGGGTCATCCGCATCCTCTCCCGGAGGACCAAGAACAACCCGGTTCTGATCGGGGAGGCCGGCGTCGGCAAGACCGCCGTGGTCGAGGGTCTCGCCCAGCGCATCGTCTCCGAGGATGTGCCCGAGTCCCTGAAGGGCAAGCGCGTGGTCGCCCTCGACGTGGGCAGCCTGGTTGCAGGCACCCGCTTCCGCGGCGACTTCGAGGAGCGGATGCAGCAGATGCTGCGCGAGCTGCAGTCCGAGGAGAGGAACATCATCCTCTTCATAGACGAGCTGCACCAGATCGTCGGTGCGGGCGGTGCCGAGGGCGCGGTCAATGCCTCGAACATGCTCAAGCCTGCTCTCGCGAGGGGCGAGCTCCAGGTCGTCGGCGCGACCACGCTGGATGAGTATCGCAAGAACATAGAGAAGGATACGGCACTGGAGCGCCGCTTCCAGCCGGTCATGATAGACGAGCCAACGGTGGATGAGACCATCGGCATCCTGTTCGGGCTCAGGGACCGCTACGAGGCGCACCACCGCGTGCGGGTCTCCGATGAGGCCATCGTTGCGGCAGCCCAGCTCGGCGACCGCTACATCACCGACCGCTTCCTGCCGGATAAGGCGATAGACCTCCTGGATGAGGCCGCAGCAGAGGTCAGGCTGCGCTCGACGGTGCCCCCGGTGGATGTAAAGCGGATCGAGGAGGAGATAGCCTCCCTCGAACGCGAGAAGGAGGACGCCGTCCGGGCCGAGGACTACGAGAAAGCCGCGGGCTTCAAGCAGCGGATCGAGCAGCTCAAAATAGAGCTCAACGAGCAGCAGCACGGCTGGGCCACGAATCGCGAGGCCAACGCCCCGGAGGTTACGCGGGAGGACATCGCCCGCATCCTCGAGGAGTGGACCGGCGTGCCCGCCACCCGCATAGTCCAGGAGGAGGCTGAGCGCCTCTTGAACCTGGAGAGTGTGCTGCACGAGCGGGTCGTCGGCCAGGACCAGGCGGTAAAGGCCGTCGCCGAGGCGATCCGGCGCGCGAGAGCCGGTATCAAGGACCCGAAGCGACCGGTCGGAAGCTTCATCTTCCTCGGTCCCACCGGCGTCGGAAAGACCGAGCTCGCCCGCACACTCGCCGAGTACCTCTTTGGCGAAGAGGACGCCATGATCCGGATAGACATGTCCGAGTATCAGGAGAAGCACACCGTCTCCCGGCTCGTCGGCGCGCCTCCGGGATACGTCGGCTACGAGGAGGCTGGGCAGCTCACCGAGCAGGTGCGCCGCCGCCCGTACAGCGTGGTGCTCTTCGATGAGATCGAGAAGGCCCATCCGGACGTGTTCAACACGCTGCTGCAGATCCTGGACGACGGGCGGCTGACCGATGCCCAGGGCCGGACGGTAAACTTCGAGAACACGGTCATCATCATGACCTCGAACGTCGGCAGCCAGCACCTGGTCAGCGAGCGGCAGTTCGGGTTCACCGCCCGCGAGGGCGTGGACTTCCGCGATATGGAGCGCCGCGCCCGTGAGGCCCTGGAGCGCGCCTTCAGGCCCGAGTTCCTGAACAGGATAGATGAGATCATCGTCTTCCAGCCGCTCACCAAGGAGGACGTACTCAAGATAGTGGACATCATGCTGAGGCGGATGAACAAGCACCTGGAAAGCCAGAAGGTCTCCGTCAAGGTCACCCCGGCGGCCAGGGAATTCCTCGCCGAGCAGGGCTACGACCAGAAGTTCGGCGCAAGACCGCTCGCCCGGGCCATCCGGCGCTACATCGAGAACCCGCTCTCCAGTCGCATCATCGGCGGCGAGTTCAACGAGGGCGACACGGTGGTCGTGGACCGCTCCGACGACGAACTGACCTTCGCCGCCAAAGAAAGGGTCTCTTCCTAGCGGGAGCCCAAAAATAAGAATCACCAAAGGCTCCCCAAAATTTCGGGGAGCCTTTCTGTTGCCGCCAATAGCTCCTTCGTTTCCGATAATTACCAAACAATCGTTTGACATAGATGGTGGGATGCGCTAAGGTGGTACGGGGTGTTGGAGAAGGGATGGTAAGGCGGGTCTACGGAGAAGGGGGAAGGTGAGGTTCGAGCCGGAGAGAAGCAACCGTGAAGGGGCGGTGGTCCCGGCAGAGGATGTGAAGGTGCGAGGGCGCGTGATCTATGTGAGACGTCCGCCCGGATGAAGAATGGAGGTGGGATCTGAGGGTGGGACAGATTTCGGGTCCGATGTTCGGTGTCGTCTCGTATCTCGTGCTCGCCTGCGTGGGTGGGGCCCTCGGATATTACTTCGCCCGCAAGCGTACCGAGTACGAGATCGGCTACCAGCACCGGGTGGAGATAGTCGAGCGCGTCCAGCGACTGTTGCTCTCCGTCGCGGGGGAGTTCGAGACGGCGCTCGGATACGTCCGCGAGCCCGGACCTTCCAGGAAGCTACCGGTAGAGAGTGTGGGGCGGGCCGTGGACGAGCTGGATAAATATCGCGTGCAGCAGGAGATCTGGCTGGACGCGGAGACATCCGCCAGGCTGGAGAGCCTTGTCGCCGGGCTGCGGGCGCGCCAGAGAATGCTGGAACGCCTGCCCCAAAACTATGGAGATGCAGGCTTCGAGCGGGAGTACACGCGGGCCGCAGAGGATCTCGAATCGTGGCTGGGTGTGGGCTTTCCGCAGGTTCACAAGGAGCTTGAAGACTCCTTCCGACGGATGCTCGGGATCGGAACCCGGCTCCGCCGGAAGGTGGCTTAGATCTTACTTGTCGCTGTAGAGGCCGAACTCGTTGCCGTCCTGGTCCTTGAACTGCGCCCACATGCCCCACGGCTGCTCGGAGGGCTCTTGCGTAAACTCCACGCCCTTGCCGCCAAGCTCCTCATAGGTGGCCTGGATGTCGTCGCATTCGAAGACCACGTTCGTGAAAATTCCGATCCGGTCTTCCTGTCCGGGGGGCGTGAAGAGGGCCAGCCGCGTCTCGGCGCCGTAGGGGGCAACCTCGATCCAGCGTGCCCCATCCTCACCCATCGGCTCATCCGCCCGCTTCTCGAAGCCGAGCTTGTTCGTGTAGAAGTCAAGCGCCTCGTCCTGATCTCTGACGCAGAGTCCGACTATCCCGGTCCTCGTGAGCATATCCCGAAAAACTCCTCTCACTCACTGTTCTTTCGAAGGGATTGTACGGGAGGTTCTATCGCTCCAAACCAGCTTTCTTACGAGATTTTTTGCTGCTCATCTCCCAAAAACATACCCTCTGGTAGACTCTCGAACGTGCGCGCGATGGTCCTGGAGAAGCCCGGCGAGCCGCTGCGGGTGACCGACGTTCCGGTTCCGGAGCCGGGAGCAGAGGAAGTACGGATACGGGTTCATGCCTGCGCGGTGTGCAGGACGGACCTGCACGTAGTTGATGGGGAACTCAAAGATCCCAAGCTACCCCTTATTATCGGGCACCAGATCGTGGGCACCGTCGAGAAGACCGGGGAGCGCGCCGATCGCTTCGCGGTTGGGGATCGCGTGGGCGTACCCTGGCTCGGCTGGACGGACGGTACCTGCCGCTACTGCCTCGAAGGCAGGGAGAACCTCTGTGATGCCGCTAGGTTTACCGGCTACCAGATAGACGGCGGCTACGCGGAGTACGCCGTCGCGGACCAGCGCTTCTGCTTCCCGATCCCGGAAGGTTACCCGGACCTGCAGGCCGCCCCGCTCCTGTGCGGCGGGCTCATCGGGTACCGCTCCCTGCGGATGACCGGCGACGCCGAACGCCTCGGTCTCTACGGCTTCGGGAGCTCGGCGCACATGATCGCCCAAGCCGCCGTCCACCAGGGCCGCCGCGTCTTCGCTTTCACCCGCACCGGCGACGAGGAGGCGCAGGAGTTCGCCCGGACCCTGGGAGCCGGGTGGGCCGGGGGCTCGGACGAGAGCCCGCCGGAGGAGCTGGATGCCGCGATCATCTTCGCCCCCGTGGGAGCCCTCGTTCCCGTCGCACTCAGGGCGGTGGCGAAGGGTGGCGTGGTCGTCTGCGCCGGGATCCACATGTCGGATATACCGTCTTTCCCGTATGAAATCCTGTGGGGCGAGCGCGTCCTGCGCTCGGTGGCGAACCTCACCCGCAAAGACGGCGAAGAATTTCTCGCCCTCGCTCCTAAAGTTCCCATCCGCACCACCGTTCAGACCTTCCCGCTCGAAGAGGCCAACGAAGCCCTCGACGCGCTCCGCGGCGGCAGGATCGGCGGCTCCGCCGTCCTGACCGTAGCCTGATACGGCCTCGATGTTTGGGAGTTGACCGTTTTCGGAAAACAAAGTGCTGCGTAGTATTTGAGATCTTTGTTTAAAAGGAGGAAGGTATGAACAACCGCGCACTGGGGAGCCAGGGCCTGGTCGTCTCCGAGCTGGGGCTCGGGTGCATGGGGATGAGCGAATTCTACGGGACTCCGGATGAGGAGGAGTCCATCGCCACCATCCACCGGGCGCTGGAGCTCGGCATAAACTTCCTCGATACCGCCGACATGTACGGCCCTTTTACCAACGAGAGGCTCGTCGGCAGGGCCATAAAGGGCAGGCGGGATGAAGTGGTTCTCGCCACCAAGTTCGGCAACGTGAGGAGCGAGGACGGCGCGAGGCTCGGCATCAGCGGCAAACCCGACTACGTGAAGAAGGCGTGCGACGCCTCGCTTGAGCGCCTCGGCGTGGATCACATAGACCTCTACTACCAGCACCGGGTAGACCCCGACACCCCGATTGAAGAGACCTGGGGCGCGATGTCCGAACTGGTAGAGGCAGGCAAGGTTCGTTACCTCGGAATCTCCGAGGCCGCGCCGCAGACGATCCGCAAGGCGCACGCGGTGCACCCGATCACCGCCTTGCAGACGGAATACTCGCTCTGGAGCCGGGACCCGGAGGATGAGATCCTGCCGACGGTCCGCGAGCTTGGGATCGGCTTCGTCGCCTATAGCCCGCTCGGACGCGGATTCCTGACCGGGCAGTTCCGTCGCTTCGAAGACCTGCCGGAAGGCGACTACCGTCGCAGCTCCCCGCGCTTTATGGGCGAGAACTTCCAGAAGAACCTGGAGCTGGTGGATAAGGTCAGGGAGATCGCCGGCGAAAAAGGCGTCTCTCCCGCGCAGCTCGCGCTGGCGTGGCTCCTGTACCAGGGGGAGGACATCGTCCCCATACCCGGCACCAAGCGCCGCCGCTACCTGGAGGAGAACGTCGCGGCCATCGAGATCGAGCTGACAGAAGACGACCTCAGGCGCATAGACGAAGCTGCGCCGAAGGGTGCTGCTGCCGGCGAACGCTACAGTGAAGCCAGCATGCGGACAGTGAACCGCTAGGTCGTTAGTTCGAGCCTCGAAGGGCGCGTTCCGGTTGGATGGCTGGGGTCTCCGGAGGAGACTGCGCAGGCCGTCCCCTCTGTTCTCGAGAACCTGTTTATCCCAGCCAGACCGGAGGGCTGTGCCTCCGCGGATAGCCGGTAAGATAGAGGAATGACCATCGAGAGCACAAGGGGTGATGAGTTTGGCTGAGACCACGCGCGCATCAGACAAGAAGAGCAGCGTCCCCGTAAGCTGGTTCCCGGTCCCGGACGAGTCGGAACTACCGGATAACCTGAGAGGACTCTTTAGAAAGGCGCGGGAGAATGTAGGGTTCGTTCCGAACGTCTTCAGGGCCTACAGCTTCCGGCCCGAGCGCCTCTCCGCCTGGTTCAACCACTACAAGCAGCTCCACGAGCCTACGGAGAACCTGAGCGCCGCCGAACGGGAGATGATCGCGGTCGCCGTCTCGATGGAGAACGGCTGTCTCTACTGTCTGGTAGCGCACGGAGCCGAATTGAGGAAGGCCCTCGGAGATCCGGTTACAGCCGACAGGATCACGCTCGACTACCGCCGCGCAGGACTCGACGAACGCACACGGGCCATCCTCGATTACGCGGTGAAGGTTACGAAGGAACCTCTGGAGTGCACCCCGGAGGACATCGAGCGCCTCAAAGGCTACGGCCTGACCGAAGAAGAAGTGTGGGACATCGCCGAGATCGCGGCGATGTACAACTTCACCAACCGTATGTCGCTGGCGTGCGGCATGATCCCGAACGAGGAGTACCACGCCCTCTTCCGTTAAACTCTTGTGATGGGTTGGGGTTGGCTCAGCGGATTCCCAGCACGATCAGGAGCGCCGCGCCAAGCGGGAGGAGCGTTGCGAGTGCTGCGCGCTTCCAGCCTACTTTGAGGGTCTGTGTTACGGCGGCGGTGGCGACGTAGGCGCCGTAGGGGATGGCGAGGAACGGACCGTAAGGAATCCAGAGCACGAGCCCTATTCCCGTGGCGTATCCGAGCGCGCGGAAGGTGGGGCCGAAGGTCCGCTTTGAGGGGAAGCCTTCGAGAACCACGAGGACTAGCGCCGCGAAGCCGGCGACGAGCAGCGGCCCGAGCACGAGCGCGACGACGAGGCCGAGGAGCGGCGCGTAGAGGAGCGAGTAGCTGAACTCCCGCGCCAGCGCGGCCCGGAGCAGGGTCCCGAGGAGCAGGTTCAGGTAGAGTATCGTAGAGGCGAAGAGCGCCGGTCTTATGGGACCGCCTTCGGGGTCCAACCTTGCAAAGAACCTGCTCGGCGCGAGCCACACTTCTCGCAACGCGCCGCCAAAACTCTCGGGAGAGAAGTAGTAACCCGGCCTCCGGTAGCTCACTCGATGTTACGTGTCCTTTAAGCCGAAGCTCTCTGCGGGTCCGCGGGCTCAGGGACCTATACGACCGTAGACGTCTTCCAGGCGCACGATGTCTTCCTCGTCGAACTCGCCGAAGGATATCTCCAGTACGCGCACCGGCTCGTCCCCGGTGGCCGAGAGGCGGTGAACCGTTTCGCGAGGTATGAAAAGCTCTTCCCCGGAATCGGGATGGAGCGTCTTGTCTCCGAGCTCGACCCTGGCTCCGGGGTCCAGGACAACCCAGAGCTCGTCACGCTGGTGGTGGTACTGCCGGGAGAGAATACCCCCCGGTGCGACCGTGATGATCTTGACCGTACAAGGGAGGTTGTGGGTGTACTGCTCGAACCTTCCCCAGGGCTTGTCTACTTTTACTGAAGGCGGCCTGTATTCCAAACCCGTCTCTCCTCTTCTGCCATGCGTAAAGTTTAGACCATCTTCCCGGAGTTTTGCACGAACCGCCAACCAGCGTTTCCCCAAAAAGGCGCTTCCGCCGAGCAAGGTTTAGTACTTTATGGCACTCTATTGGCTGTTGTTCGTTTAGAGAAAGGGAGTGAGAGATGCCCAAACTCGAAGTAGAAGGTGTCGGCAGCTTCGATGTGGAGGATGGAAAGCGGCTGGTTCTGGCTATAGAGGAGGATGCGGGGGTGGATATCCTGCACCGCTGCGGCTCCTACGCCAAGTGCACCACGTGCCGCATCGAGTACCTGGAAGGAGAGCCCAACGAGATGACCCGGGCGGAGCTCGACGTTTTGAGCCGCCGGAACCTGCTCGGTCAGGTGCGGCTCTCCTGTCAGGCCCGCTGCGATCACGACATGAAGGTGCGCGTCTTGATGACCGTAACCTCCACCGGCCTCGACGGGCCAGGACCCAAGCCCGAAACCGATATCACCCCCGAACCAGAATGGTTAGAAAAACCCTGATAAGGGGCTAAAGTTTCTCCTCTTCCCTGCCGATAACAACATTATGATGGCTGGGAAGAGACCGGAGGGAAACTTGCCTGAGAGTTTGTACCGCGCCCTTTTCGAGGGGGCAGCAGATGCGATGCTCCTCTACGATCTCAAGAATGGAACCATCCTCGCTGCGAACGAGCGAGCCTCCGAGATGTACGGCTTTCCCGAAGAAGAGCTTGTGGGCAAGGAAATCGGGGATCTTTCGCTGTACAACTGGGTGGAAGAGCGCGTGGAAAACCTGGCCTTCAATGAAGGCGGACATTTCGACAGCGTCCATCTCCGGGCCGACGGAACCCGGATCACGGTCCATCTCAGCGAGTCAATCGTCGAGCACGAGGGTGAGCGGGCGGTTTTGTGCATCGCCCGGGACGTTACGGAGCGCAGGCGGGCGGAGGTAAGGCTGCAGAAGGCTGAGAAGCGGTACAGGAGTCTCGTCGAGCACGTGCCGGCGGTGGTTTACGCGGATGCCTCGGACGAGGTGAGCAGCACCCTGTACATGAGCCCGTACATCGAGAAGATGCTGGGCTTTTCCCCGGAAGAGTGGATGGGAGATGGGGACCTCTTCCTGAAGGTCCTTCACCCCGACGATCGCGAGCGGGTTCTGACCGAATCCATCCAGACCAACGTTACCGGCAAGCCATTCAAGATGGAGTACCGCCTGATCGCCAAAGACGGGCGGGTGATCTGGGTCCGGGATGAGGCCGTGCTGGTGCAGGACGGAAATGGGGGGCGCTGGCAGGGGGTAATGATGGACATTACCAACCTCAAGGAGCTTGAGGAGCAGCTCGAACGCCGAACGTTCCACGACTCCCTGACCGGGCTTCCCAACCGCGCCCTTCTCTCGGACCGCCTCGAACACGCCCTCTCGCGCAGGCACAGGCTCGAAGAAACCGTCGGGGTGCTTTTCCTGGATCTCGACAACTTCAAGGTCATAAACGACGCTCTCGGACGCGGAGGCGGCGACGAGTTGCTTGTCGCCGTGGCCCGGCGGTTGCGGTCCTGCCTGCGTACCGAGGACACCGTCGCGCGGGTCGGGGACGACGAATTCGCGATCCTGCTCGAAGATATATCGGGAGTTAGGGACGCCGTGCGCGTCGCGGAGAACATCGAGAGGCAACTCCGGGAGCCTTTCGAGGTCTCGGGCAGCAGGACCTTCGTTACGGCGAGCGTCGGGGTAGCCATGAACTCCTCGGATGGGATACAGCCGGAAGAGTTGCTGCACGACGCGAGCGCCGCGATGTTTCGCGCCAAGCACAAGGCGAAGGGCTCTTACGAGGTCTTCGATTTGAGTATGCACGCCCGCGTGGCGGAGCGTCTGAAGCTGGAGACGGATCTCCGGCAGGCGATCGAGAAGGGAGAGATGAGGGTTCACTACCAGCCCAAAGTACTCCTGCCGACCGGTCCCAAATCCGCGCCGCGTGTCGTCGGGGTCGAGGCGCTCATCAGGTGGGAGCATCCGGAGCGCGGCCTCATCCTGCCAGAAAATTTCATCCCGCTCGCCGAGGAGACGGATCTGATCGTCCCCATCGACAACTGGGTTTTGAGGGAGGCCTGTCGACAGGCGCGCGAGTGGCAGGAGGAGCACCAGGGGCTTGAAGGCTCGCTCTTCATCAGCGTCAACCTCTCTCCCCGGCAGTTCAGGAGGCCGGATCTCACCAGGATGGTGTCCGAGGCGCTGCGGGATTCGGGCCTCGATCCGCACGCTCTCGTCCTCGAGATAACCGAGACCGCGGTAATGGAAGATATAGAGGCGGCGGTCTGCACGCTCCAGCAACTGAGAGACCTGGGTGTGAGGCTGTCCGTGGACGACTTCGGCACCGGTTACTCCTCGCTCTCCTATCTCAAGCACCTGCCGGTGGACTTCCTCAAGATAGACCGATCCTTCGTGAACGGTCTGGACAAAGATTCCACGGATCTGGCGATCGTCTCCTCGACCATCAGCTTGGCCCACGCCCTGGGGCTGGAGTCGGTGGCCGAGGGGGTGGAGACCGCCGAGCAACTCGAGCGCCTGCGTGCTCTCGGATGCGACATGGCCCAGGGATTCTACTTCGCGGAGCCCCTGTCCAACGGGAAAGCGGGCGCGGTGCTCGAAGCGGGCCTCAACGGGCGCGGAATCGCGGAGCGCGCCAGATAAACCATACTTCAGGAACGCTTCGAGAGCGAGCTTTTTCCGTCGGCGTTGCGGGCGAGGACGAAGAGAAGGTCCGAGAGCCTGTTCACCACCCGAAGAGCATAGGGGTGCTCCCCGCTGTACCCGGCTGCCACGAGGCTTCTCTCCGCACGCCTCACGACCGAACGCGAGAGGTCCAGGGACGCCCCTAGCCTGCTCTCCCCCGGAATCACGAAACCTCTGGGGATCTCCGTGCGATCCTTCCACTCGGTCAAGGCCTCATCTATGAACTTCAGGTCCGACTCGCCTACAGAGTTTTCCTCTTTGGGCATCGCCACATCCCCCATGGTCCGGTAGAGTAGCCGCTGGATCTCGAGCAGGAGCTGGCCCAAATCTCCGCTTCCGGCCTCGGCCCTGGCGAGCCCTATCGAAGAGCTGGCTTCGTCTATATCTCCGAGCACGGTTATCCTGGGATCATCCTTGCCCATCCGGCCCGAGCCGAGCAGGGTTGTGGTCCCGTCGTCGCCGCGGCCCGTGGAAACCGGCGGATTGCCTTCGCTCATGCGCGCCTCCTCGATGCTCTAAGGCTTTCTCACGGTCACGGTAGCGCGCCCCTTCTGCCCATGCAAGTCTCCAGAGATTTCTGGCATGGCAGACGCCCGCGTGGGTTAGAATCAGCGATTATGAAGAAGGTTCAGGTGAGCTTCCCTCTGGGCTCCGGCGGCCTCCTCGGACGGGCGACCACCGTTGCGGCGCGTCATCCCACCTACCGGATAGAGGGGCAAAATGGCACAGCAAGGGTCGCGGTGGATCTGGAGCTTCCGGAGGACTGGCGTCCGCTGGAGGAGTTCTCGGTCTTGTTGCGTGGGGAGAGGCGGGCCGAGTACGCCGCAGACGGGGTAGCCATCTCCGGCGAGGAGCTTTTCGCGGGGCTGAGATGCTTCTTGAGGAAGCAACGATCCGGAACCCCGGCGCGGGAGTGGTGCACGCCGCGCTCGCTCGAAGGCAAGCAGCTCTTCCCGTGCCGCCAGATCCACGTCTACGACAACGACCAGCGCACCAGGAACTCCTGGTACGCGTTCGGGAAAATGGGGGAGAATGGCGTCTTCGAGATAAACAAGGACGCGATCACCGACCGGGCGCTCTCGGATCTCGGGCCGTGCGCGAGATGCCCCATCCTGGACCTCGATGAGATAGCGGAGATTATCGCCCGCCTGCCGGAGACCATAGACCCGAACAGGGACGCGGGATGGCGCTACAGGGAGGATGGTCCACCCGGAGAGTGGACTGTGAGCAAGAACCATGCCGCTCCCGAGGAGCAACCGCCGGTAGAGGAAAAAGAGAGTATCCTGGAACGCCTGGCGCGGAGCGTCCAGCGTGGGGGCGCGCAGGTGGCTGCGGCGGGCGGGAACAGCCCGGGCAGCCGCAACGTTCCCGCCACCCGCTACGAGGACGTCGGCGGCATGGACGACATCCTGGCCCTCGTGAGGGAAGCCGTAGAGCTACCCATAACTCACCCGGAGATCTACCGCAAGCTGGGCATCAAGCCTCACAAGGGTATTTTGTTCTATGGCCCACCGGGGACCGGGAAGACGCTTCTGGCGCGGGCGGTGGCCCACGAGTGCGGGGCGCACTTCATCGCGGTCTCCGGACCGGAGGTCATCAACAAGTTCTGGGGCCAAAGCGAGGCCCGGCTGCGCGGCATCTTCGCCGAAGCGCGGGCGAAGTCGCCTGCGATCATCCTCTTCGACGAGATAGACTCCTTCGCCTCCTCGCGCGACATGATGAGCGAGAGCTTCGAGGCTACGCTCGTCTCCCAGCTACTCTCGTTGATGGACGGGATGAACGACCTCGGAAGGGTGTGCGTGATCGCAACAACCAACCGCCTCGACGCCGTGGACCCGGCCCTCCGGCGTCCGGGCCGCTTCGACCACGAGATCGAGATAGGGTTGCCCGACGCCGCAGCGAGGCGGCACATCCTCGAGATCCACACCCGCGACATGCCGACCGCCGAAGACCTGGATCTGGACCAGATCTCCACCGCAACCCGCGACTACTCCGGCGCCGACCTCGAAGCTCTCTGCCGCGAGGCGGCCCTGGTGTGCATGCGCCGCACTATAAACCTGCGCGACTTTGAGAAGCGGATAACCCCCCGCCAGCTCGCTGCGCTCTCGATCACGACCTACGACTTCCGCACCGCCATGAAGCGCGTGGGCCCCAGCGTCCGGCGCTAGAGAGCCTGCGCGGAACCCGCTGCTTTACGCTGAAGCCTCTTGTTAGGGTCAGGAAAACTTGAGTTTCATCGGGGTTTTGTAAAATAAAACAGCGCGATTTGCAGGGGAAAGCTCTGTAGAACTATGGGATGAGCAGCTACGAAGACTACACGAGGGTATCCAGAAACTACGACAAAACCCGCGGGCCGGTGGGGATTGAGGTGATCATCGGCTGCATGGCTCAGGCGCGCACGCCGCTCGAAGAGATGGTGGTGCTGGACGCCGGATGCGGCACCGGCAACTACTCCAGGGCTCTTTTGGAGCACGTCGGCAAGATCATCGCCGTGGATCTGAATGAGGATATGATCGGGGTCGCGAAAGGCAAGTTGGCTCGGGCCCACGATAACGGGCAGATTTCGTTTCACGTCTCCCGCATCGGCGAGCTCCCGTTCGAGGATGCGTCTTTCGACGGGGTCATGGTCAACCAGGTACTCCATCACCTGCCAGACGAGCCTGCGAAAGGCTTCCCCGTGCACCGCCGGGTCTTTCGGGAGCTTGCCCGGGTTCTGAAACCGGGCGGCATTCTCACGGTCAACACCTGCTCCCGGAAACAGTTGGAGCACGGCTACTGGTACTACAACCTTATCCCACAGGCTGCCAAGACCCTTCGTAACCGCTTCGTCCCGATCGAGTTGCTACTGGAAATATTCGAGGAGAGCGGGTTCGTGTACCGGGGTCGTTTTGCTCCGCTGGACGTCCCGATGCAGGGTCCTTCTTACTTCGACCCGCAGGGACCGTTGCGCAAGGAGTGGCGTGATGGCGACTCCACTTGGTCGCTGACAACCGCAGACGAGCTCGAACAGGCTCTCCAGCGTATCCGGGAGCTGGATGAGGGGGGCGAACTGGAAGAGTACGTGGTACGCAATGACGCCTGGCGCGAAGACTTGGGTCAGGCGTCTATCCTCTACGCTTCCCGCAGATAGCGCCAGTTTACATAGATTTTACATAGCGGCCATATTTGATTTAAAATAACGCGTATACCTCGGGCACGCACCGGTGGGACGTGCTCTCTTATCAGGATTAGAGAGGAGAATAGAGTTGGATGGTGTGTACGCTGTGCTTGCGCGCATGCCGCTTTTCAATGGTGTGTCGAGAGAAGCTTTCGAGATAGAACCTCTCGGTTCCCTGACCAACTTCAGCTACAAGGTAACGGTAGAGGGCCGCTCCTACGCGCTGCGGCTGCCAGGAAAGGGCACCGGGAAGTATATAGACCGGGCAGCCGAGGAGTACAACACGCGGGCAGCCGCCACAGCCGGAGTAGGAGTCGAGGTACTGTTCTTCGACGAGAGCGACGGGACGATGCTTGCTCCGTTTATCGAGGGTAAGGCCCTGAGCGCGGAGCGGCTCAGAACCGACCCGGAGACGCTGGTTCGTGCCACGCTGGCGCTCCGCCGCATCCACCGTTCCGGCCAGCCGTTCCTGCGGCGTTTCGACGTGTTCGCGGCGCTCGGCCGCTACCACAAACTCGCTCGTGAGTCAGGCGTTCCTCTGCCAGAGGATATTGCCGGGTTGATGCGAGGAGTGCGGGAGATACGCCGGACGCTCGAAGCCGCTCCGGTAATACTGGCTCCATGCCATAACGATCCGTGGCCGGAGAACTTCATTGACGGGGGGCGGCGCATCTACCTCATTGATTGGGAATACTCGGGCATGAACGATCCGATGTGGGATATCGCCGACCTCTCGGTCGAGGCGGGATTCGGTCCGGCGCAGGACCTTGCCATGCTGCGGGCTTATTGCGGCGGAAGGATACAGCCGGCCCTCCGCGCCCGGCTGGTGCTCTACAAGCCGCTGAGCGACCTCCTCTGGTCCCTGTGGGCCCTCGTTCAGCACGCTAACGGAAACCCGGCGCAGGACTTCGCGTCCTATGCGCTCGACCGCTACGAACGCTGCAGGATGAGTATGAGAGGTTCTGATCTGGGCCAGAGCCTCGCCGTTCTGCGAAAGAGAACCAGGCGTAGGGCGCCGGTACACAAACCCAAAAAGAAGTTGCTCCCTGCGGAGCATACCATGCTCCCAGCGTCCCCTGTGGCGTCAGCGTCGCTTGATCGTCCGGTAGAGGGTAAAGTGGGGTAGACGCTACTCACGCACTTCTCCAACCGAGAAGCGTTTTAACTGTCCGCCTGTTGACATCACGCTCTCTGCCCCAGGGCTCCCCGCTGAAGCGGTAGTCGTTGTGACGCACGTACTGGTCCAGGTCGGAGGAGATATCTTTTATGATCGCTTCGGTGGCCTCGATGAGCGCGTGCGGTAACCACCCTCCGGTGAGCGCCGAGGCGCGGCTCAAATGTCTGATGCAGATTGTTGCTGACCCGTCGAGGAAATTTTCCAGGGACCCGTCCTCCGCTCCCGCCACGAGAGAGTTCAGATAGCGCCTCTCGGCGTCCACCTCGGCCTGGCAGATCATGCACCCCTCGCCCGGCTCGGGTATCGCCTGTGCATCTTCGGCGCAACCGAGGAGTACGTGCAGGGGAGATCTGGACCTGGGAGAGTTCGGAACCCTGGGTAGCAACTCCAGCAGTTCGCGTATCGCCGTCCGGTAGAGAATGGCCGTTCCGAGACCGTCGCCCGTTCCGAGCATGCGCCGGGCGTGTAGTTCGCACAGCCCCAGCGAATTCCGAAACTCTTTCTGCGCTTCTCCATCGTTGACCTGCTCGTAGAGGAGGTTATCGAGGTAGGAGCGACCGGCGCGATCCACCAACCTGCACACGGCGCATCCCTCTTTTCGCAGGGCGTCTTCCAGCTCGAAACGGGTTGCGCTCTTATCGGGGTTATTCATCTCCCGCCACCTCCTCTCCAGGAGCGTACAGATTGACCTCGGCGAGCGTGATCAAACCGCGGGAGAGCACCTCCCTGACTCTCGGCAGCGCGGAGTCGATCTGTTCTTTGCTTCCAATGGCCTCCACCACCACCGGCAAGTCGGGGTGGAACCGCAGGGGCCGCGCGGAGAGCAAGCCAGAGGAGCGGTCGAAGCCCATAACGCCGTGATGTATAGAGACGTCCCGGATCCCCGCGTCCCGGAAAGCCCGGGCTATTACGACGTAGGATGCACAACCTTCGTAGGTCGAGGAGTCTCTCAGGTAGATTCTGACGCGGGTGGCAGGGACGAGGGACACGGCTCACTACTCCCGATCTCTCTCAGGGATTATCTGCTCGGAGTCCACGTCGGAGCAGATCACGAGCCCGGAATTGACCGCTCTTAGCAAGAATGGGAGGAAGCTTTCGATCTTCTCCTTCTCGTCCACGATATCCACGGCGACAGGCAGGTTCTCTGCCAGGAGCAGGATGTCGGCCGCGGAGACGTCGGCGTGAGGTCCGTAGCCCAGAAATCCTTTGAAGACCGTGGCCCCGATCAACCCGTGCTCCCTGGCTGCAAGCACTATCGCCTCGAAGAGCGGCCTCCCCCGGTAACGTTCGTCCTCCCCAACAAAGACCCGCAAGCGCTTGGCTGGCTTCATGCGCGGTTACACCCCCGTTCCGAGATGGATGCCCAGGTAGAGTGCCGGAAGCCCCAGAGAGACGCTTCCGAGAATGTTGAAAAATGCCCGGTCGTGCTCCTTGGCCGCAGCCAGGTTGAGCGTCTCCAGCATGAGCGTGGAGAAAGTGGTGAACCCCGCGATGATGCCGCTGCCGAGGATGAAGAGCAGCGCCTTCTCCTGATGAACCGCCCCTTCGAGCAACCCGAGCCCGAAGCACCCCAGGATATTGACCACCAGAGTTCCCCAGGGAAACGCGCCGTAGAATAGCTTGAGATGGTGCGCTGCGGACTCGGCAAACAGACGCATCCCGGCTCCCAATGCCCCGCCGACAAAGACCCAGCCCAACTGGTGCCCTTCCGCCCGAGACGGTTTGGGACGGTGGGCCCTCCGCGCAGAAAATCAGGAGGAGCGGCGTGCATAACTCTTTCATGGATCACCGAGATCGGCGTTTCCGGGAGCGTTTTATGAAGTTCGGGGAGCAATGCCTCGATGATATGCGGTTCGTCAATAAGGATCACGAAGTTCACGAAGCTACCGTCTTCCGGTCCCCGGTAAGCTGTTGCGGTGGCTATGCCGCGCCGGTACGCCAGGCGTATGACCCGTTCGCACTCCAGCTCCGAGCGCGGCCGCAGCGTAGCCTGCGCTACTACTTCAACGGGGACGAAGCGTTTGGATATATCATCGTCGGTCTTCTTCACCGCTCGAAAGAACTCCTTCTAGCGAAACCGGACTCGGAGCAAGAGAAAAGCCCCTACCCGAGCCAGCATAGGCCATCAGGTAGAAGCCATCAGCGTCAAACGCGGTTAAAGGCGGGCCTCATCACCCTAGCTTTGTAACTTGCTATTTTACAATCGCGGCCTCGATGCGCAAGCTGGTGAGCGGTTGTACTCAAAAACCGGCTGGCTGCTTACTTAGAGTCCATATAACTTCTTAAAAATCCCCCATATGGCCTTAAAAATACTCCATATGGAGGATGTACTACTGGACAGGGGAGCATATATTTTCGGTCAAGAAGTTGGAGGGTCCGTAAAACAGGTGGTGTGTAGTGGCTGATCGATTTTGCCGGAGTGAGGACGTAGAGAAGGCCATCCCGGAGTTACTGCGCCGGGTGGTGGCGCTTGGTTGCGTGCAGGAGAAGCTGGAGGAACTAGCCTGCGTGGTTGGGAAGCTGGGCCCCGAGTACGGCTGGCTCGCCGCGCGGCTGATTGAGGATGCACAGATGGTCGAGATGAGCACGTGCATAGAGGAAGCTGCGATGCCGATGCCGCTTACATATGAGGATTTCCTGGCAGAGATGCAACCCTGAGAAAACGCTGTTCTATGGTCAGGGATGCGTTAAAGGTGAGCCTCCCTCTTGAGGGGCAAAATGAGGGTAAGTTGCCGAGGGAAGTACCCGTAATAAGATGCTGACCTTGAGGTAGCGGCTCGTTACTAGGTCGAGTGGCTAATGCTCTACTCTCAAAA
The DNA here is from genome assembly GCA_902810695.1 of Actinomycetota bacterium. Classification (GTDB taxonomy): domain Bacteria; phylum Actinomycetota; class Rubrobacteria; order Rubrobacterales; family Rubrobacteraceae; genus CADDYV01. The sequence continues at coordinate 28,465 of CADDYV010000043.1, forward strand.
GATAGTCCGGGTGGATGATGTGCACCTCTTTTGGAGCATCTATGATTCTTTTGCAACATAACAAAGACCGGTAGCGGCTATTTCTTCCTCCCCCTCATCCCAGGCCGCTACCGGGTCTGTTTCCCAGGGTTTCGTGGCGCGGAGCTACTCTTTTTATCAAGCTATTGAACTTCAGGGCAGCCCTTGGTGGGATCCCTGCCTTTCTCGTATATCTCCTATCTTCCCATCTCCTTGAGTGCCAGCTCGAACGCTTGAGGTCCGACTCGCACGTTGCCGTCGAATGCATGGTTCAGAACCGCAATGGTGAAGATGAGGAACACGATCATGGCCGTGAGCGCCCCTACTGCTACCGCATGCAGCCAGAAGCTCCGCATCGCAAAGAGGTAGGTGAACGCAACCGTGATCGTGGCTCCAGCCAGCAGGACAAACCACACGATGGGGGTATGCCTTCGCGCACTTCGAGCAGACGCAGCGCCCTGTTTTCTCTTAGAGCATCAAAACGTTGCAACTCATCGGCGTAAAGGTCATCCTGAGTGTT
>CADDYV010000044.1 GCA_902810695.1 Actinomycetota bacterium
GCTATCCAACGCCTCCGGTAAGCGCCGCCGGGTTACGCTGAAACAGTCGGTCATCTAGACACGTACATTTCGGGGAGAGACAATTATCCCGAAGATCGCAGCCCGAGTAGTTGCGGTCCCGCACGGAGCAGCGAGGTGAGCAGCATAGAGCGCTGGAGCAGTGAGGTCCCAGAAGGCACCGGAGGCGGCGAAGAGAAGCGAGTCTCCCGGCCCGGTAGGGATGGCCGGTCTCCAGAAGCTTCGCTTCTCAACTGGCAGGCGGCTCTGTATGTGTTCGTGTTGGGCGCCGTCTGCCTGGTCCTGGCTCCCCTCACAAACCTCTGGTGGATCGTCCCTGTCCTTGGGGCGTTCGTGCCGATCGTGCTCGGCAAGTCCGAATTTCCTTTCAGAAAACGGGACGATAAAAAGGTTAAAGAACTGGAGCTTCTGGACGCTCTGGCTGAACAGGGAGAACTGACTCCCACCACAGCCGCCATGCGGACTTCGCTCACCGTGGATGAAGCGTCGAAGATGCTCGAAGAGCTAGCTCGCAAGGGGCACCTGAGGGTGCGGATACACGACGGCGTCATGTCCTACGCTCTCCAGCAGCGGGATAGAGACGAGATACCGGGCGAAGCCTCAACACCAACGGTGAAGGAGCCCGAAAGTAGCGCAGCGCGAAAGCAGCTCGAGGAGCCTTTGAGCGAACGGGAGCTTGAAGTATTGAACCTCCTCGCCTCCGGCAGGACCAACGCCGAGATCGCCAGAGACCTCTTCATCTCCGTCGGCACGGTCAAGTCCCACACCAACAGCATCTACCGCAAGCTAGGCGCGAAGAACCGCACCGGGGCGCTCACCCGCGGGCGGGACCTCGGCCTGATCTGACGAGCACCTCCACCCCGAATATCCGCAGATAAACCCCAAACAAACCCGGAGTCCACCCTTCGGTAGAGGTCGCTCCAACCGGTTTAGGAGTATTTTCCGGCAGGCGTACCGGAAAGAGCTACCGGAGGTAAGGATTGAAATGAGAACATTCGTAGCCGTCGTGATAGGACTGGTCGGAGGGTTCATCGCCGGAATCGTGCTATCCGACATCATAGGCATTGTCGGCTTCCTGCTGTTCGACCGGCCCGTCGGGATCAAGTTCCTTTCGCTCTTTTGCGCGGTCGTGTGCGCCATCATTGTACCGATCGTGGCCCAACGCAGATCAAAGTAGCCATCACACCTCGAAAAGGAGGAGCTCGCATGAAGATCCCGCGCAGAGAGTTCCTGAAGCTGGGGCTGGTGGGCGGTGCGGGGCTCATCCTGCCTTTCGGCGCCTCGGCCTGCAGCCTGTTCCCCAAAGGCGGCGCGAACGTCGAGACCGATTCCAGCGCCGGGAACGTGCTTAGAAGTACGGCCAGGCTGCCGGAGCCGTTCACCGTGCCGCTGCCTATCCCGCCGGTCGCAAAGCCGGTACGCAGCGATAGCATTGCCGACTACTACGAGATCACGCAGAAGGTAGGCCACGCCGAGATACTGCCCGGCATGAAGACGGAGGTGTGGGGCTACGATGGCATCTTTCCGGGCCCGACCATCGAGTCGCGGAGCGGGCGCAGGACCATCGTCACGCACCGCAACGAGCTGCACGTGCCGACTGTGGTGCATCTGCACGGCGGCAAGAACCCGCACGAGTACGACGGCTACCCGACCAACCTGGTGCTGCCGGTCGGCGGCTGGCACAGCAAGGACCACAGCTCCCACAGCGGCGACATTAGCAAGGGTGCCAAGGAATACATCTACCCCGTTGACCAACCCGCCGCGACGCTGTGGTACCACGATCACCGGATGGACTTCACCGGGCCACAGGTCTATAAGGGACTGGCCGGATTCCACCTCATACACGACGATGAGGAGGAGCGGCTGCCGCTACCCAAAGGCGAGCGTGACATCCCGTTGATGATCTGTGACCGTGCCTTCGCCGAAGGCGGCTCGATGATCTATCCGTCCCTCGACCCCTCCCTGAGCGGCAGGCCGGGGGTCAAGCCGGACTACATGAGCGGCGTGCTGGGGGACTGCATCCTGGTCAACGGCGCGCCGTGGCCTTACATGGAAGTTACCAATACCCGCTACAGGTTCCGCATCCTCAACGCCTCCAACGCCCGCCGCTACAAGATCGCGCTCGACCCGCCGCCGAAGCAGGGTCCGTCGTTCATCCAGGTCGGCAGCGACGGCGGCCTGCTCGGCAAGCCGCTGCATCACTATGAGATCCAGATCGCCCAGGCCGGGCGGTTCGACGTGATCATAGACTTCTCCGGCTACTCGATCGGAGAGAAGGTCACGCTCGTGAACAGGCTCGGCGACGGCGGCACGGCCAGGATCATGCGTTTCGTGGTGGCACGCAAGGGAAACGACGACAGCCACGTACCGCGGAGGCTGGGGGATTACGAGTCGCTGTCGCCGTCACAGGCGAAGGAAACTCGCGAATTCACCTTCCAGCGTGGCGGGGCAGAAAGGAATGGCATGACCTTGTGGACCGTCAACGGTAAGCTGTTCGACCCGCAGCGAATAGATGCCTACCCCAGGCTCGGCGCGGTCGAGCGGTGGAAGATCCGCACCCTGAACGTGCCGCACCCGATCCACATTCACCTCGCGAGGTTCCAGGTGCTCTCCCGGGATAACGGTGCCCCCGGCCCATACGACGCGGGCTGGAAGGATACCGTAGACCTCGACAGCGGCGGCGAGGCCGAGGTGCTCGCGAAGTTCGACGGCTACCGGGGGAAGTATGTATTCCACTGCCACAACCTGGAGCACGAGGACATGGCTATGATGGACAACTTCGAGGTAGTCTGACCTCTTCCCTTACCGATCTCGCCCGGCGGCGTCGGCGATGGCGCGCGCCAGCTCTTCCAGAGAGTCGAAGTTGTGGCCGGAGAGGAAGGTGTCCACGTAGGGGAGAGCTGCGGCCATGCCCGCGGCGAGCGGCTTGTAGCCCGGCGCCGCCTTGAGGGGGTTCACCCAGATCACGCGATAAGCCAGCCTACTCAGACGCTGCATCTGCTCCGCCAGAACCTCCACGTCTCCCCGGTCCCAGCCGTCGGAGAGGATGACCACGACCGCGCCGCGGGCCATCCCGCGCTGCCCCCAGCGGTCTACGAACTCCTTGATCGCATCCCCCAGGCGCGTCCCGCCGGAGATGTCTTCCACAGCGCCCGCCGTCTGCCGCAAGGCCCTGTCGGGATCACGGGTGGAAAGCTCCTTGGTGATGCGGGTGAGCCGTGTCCCTATGGAGAACGCTTCCAGGTGCGTCCCGGCGATCACACTTGCGTGCAGAAACCTCAGCAACGCCCGGCTGTAGCTGCTCATCGAGCCGGATACATCGCAGAGGAGAACCACCTTGCGCGGCTCGCTCCTCGCGCGCCGGTAGCGGTGTCGAACAGCCTCGCCGCCGGTGCGCATCGCGCTCCGCAGGGTGCGGCGCGGGTCGTGGCGCCCCCGGCGGGAAGGCTCCAGTCTGCGGGTCTTGCGCAAGGCCCCGCCGACGCGCAGATCCGCCAGCAGCCGGTTCAATTCGGCAAACTCCTCCGGCGAGTAGGCGGCGAAGTCCTTGCGGCGCAGGATCTCGACCGGACTGTAACGCATCGTCACCGCTTCCCGGCCCGCCTCGTTTCTCTCGACCCTCTTCTTCGGCGGCAGCACCGAATCCTGCGGCTGCGGCACCCTGAGCCGCATCTTCGATGATGGACGGGTTCTGGCCTCCCCGCCTCTATCCCAGAAGATCTCGAAAGCCTGGTCGTAGATCTCGATGTCCTCGGCGCGGGAGGTCAGCGTGATCCTACCCGCCCAGTAAACGTCGTCGCGTTTGCCCGCATCTAGCTGCTCCAGCGCGCGGACAAACTCCACGAGGCGGTCGGTTCCTACCCGCAGGCCCGCCCCGCGCAGCACGCGCCCGAAGGCGACCGCCGCATCAAGCATGGGGGGCGCTTCAGCCACCGCTCCCTCCGCCCACGAGCGCCGCGAAGCCCGCCGATGCAGCCCTCTGCTGGTCCTCGTGGTACTTGAGCACCGACCCCAGGGTCGCCTCCACCAGCTCCTCGTCCAATTCTCTGGCACCCAGGGCAACGAGCGCCTCCGCCCAATCGAGGGTCTCGGCGACGCCGGGCGGCTTGTAGAGGTCCATCGTGCGCAGCTTGCTCACGGCGGCGGCGACCTGGCGGGCCAAGCTCTCCTCGGCCTGCGGGACGCGGAGGCGTACGATCTCGACCTCCCGCTCGAAGCTCGGGTGCTCTATGTAGAAGTACAGGCAGCGCCGTTTCAAGGCGTCGTGCACCTCACGCGTGCGGTTCGAGGTCAGGACGGCCACCGGCGGCCTCTCGGCTCTCACCGTTCCCAGCTCCGGGATCGTAACCGCAAAGTCCGAGAGGATCTCCAGCAAAAAAGCCTCGAACTCGTCGTCGGCCCGGTCTATCTCGTCTATCAGCAGAACCGGGGGATTCGGCCCCTGGTGCTCCAGGGCCTGAAGCAACGGACGGCTGATGAGAAACTCCCGGTTGTAGAGGTCTTTCTCCACGCGCTCTGTGTCTCCGCCCTCCCCGAAAGCCTCCGCCGCCCGGATGTGCAGGAGCTGGCGGGCGTAGTCCCACTCGTAGACTGCCTGGTAGACATCAATTCCCTCGTAGCACTGCAGCCGTATGAGCGGCGTATCCAGGATGCGGGAGAGGACCTTCGCGACCTCCGTCTTGCCGACTCCGGCCTCGCCTTCCAGAAACAGCGGCCTCCCGAGCTTGAGCGCCAGAAAGATCGCCGTGGAGAGCCCGGTGTCGGCCAGGTAGTCGTGTTCCCGAAGCCGCTTCTGCAGGTCTTCAGAACGCGAAACGCCGGAGGGCAGGGCCCCCCGGCGTCCGTTTCTCGTCTCGCTCAACGGCTTACGGCCTGCTCGACGGCCCTCCGGGTCAAGACCCGCGCCAGGTGACGCCGGAACTCGGCGGAGGCTGCCACATCCGAAGAGGGACTCGTGCCCTCATCAGCGTTCTGAACTGCATCGGCGATAGAGCCCGCATCCGCGCCGGAGAGCGCCCGCTCGGCGGCAGTCGCCCTCAGAGGGGTCGAGCCCATGTTGGTGAGCCCGATGCGCGCCGTGCTTATGCTCCCGTTGGAGCGTTCGACGACGGCGCAGGCTCCTACAACCGCCCAGTCCTGGGCCCGGCGGTTGAACTTCTGGTAGGACCAGCCGGTGTTCGAGCCGAGCTTGGGGACCCGGATCTCGGTCAACACTTCATCCGGGGCGAGGTCGGTCTGCAGGTAGTCCTTGAAGAAGTCCGTGGCCCTTACCGTGCGCTCGCCGTTTGGTCCCCTGATGACGAACTCCGCCTCCAGCGCCAGGAGCGCCGACGGCAGGTCGGAGGCAGCGTCGCCGTGGGAGATAGATCCTCCGATAGTACCCCGGTGGCGCACCTGCGGGTCGCCGACCAGCGAGGCCGTATAGGCCAGAAGCCCGCAGTGCTCGCGCAGGGTCTGGTCGCGCTCGACCTCGCAGTGGCGGGTCATCGCGCCGATGGCGATGTGGTCGCCCTCATCCCGGATGTACTTTAGATCGTTCACGCGCCCCAGGTCAACGAGCATCGCGGGAGCTGCGAGCCGCAGCTTCATGATCGGCAGTAGAGAATGCCCGCCGGCGAGCAGCTTGGCCTCATCGCCGTGCTGCCCCAGAAGCTCTATGGCGTGGTCTACCGACTCGGCGACTTCGTACTCGAAGGCTACCGGGATCACTACGCTTCACCTCCTTCCTCGGTCTGGGCCGGGCGTCCCGAGAGGTCGGCCTCCCGGCTGCCCGCCTCGCGGCCCTGGGCCTCCTGGATCGTCTGCCAAATCCGCCACGGCGAGGCGGGCATGTCTATGTGCGTAACGCCGAAGGGCGAGAGCGCGTCTATCACGGAGTTTATGACCGCGGGCGGCGAGCCGATGGTTCCAGCCTCGCCCACGCCCTTCACCCCCATCGCGTTGGTCGGCGAGGGTGTTACGGTCCGCTCCAGGGTGTAGTTCGGCAGCTCCGGCGCGCCCGGAACCAGATAGTCCACCATCGAGCCGGTCGTCAGGTTGCCATCCTCGTCGTAGATAGCCTCCTCGTAGAGCGCCTGGGCGACACCCTGCGCGATCCCACCCTGTAGCTGCCCGTCCACTATCTGCGGGTTGATGACCGGCCCGCAGTCGTCCACGGCGAAGTAGTCCCGTATCCTCGCTTTCCCGGTCTCGGTGTCCACCTCGGTAACACAGATGTGCGCCCCAAATGGGAACGTGAAGTTCGGTGGGTCGTAGAAGTAGTCCTCGCTGAGACCCGGCTCCATCCCCTCGGGCAGGTTGTTTGCGAGGTAGGCTGCTGCCGCAACCTCGGGCATCGTAACGCTCTTCTCCGGTGAGCCCGCGACACTGAAGCGTCCGCCCTCGAACTCCATGTCGCCCTCGGCGGCTTCGAGCATGTGCGCGGCGATCTTCTTCGCCTTATCCACAACTTTCTGGGCCGCAAGGTGGACCGCAACGCCGCCCACAGCGAGGCTCCGCGAACCGTAGGTGTCGCGCCCCCAGGGAGCGGTAGCCGTATCTCCGTGGAGAACTTCCACGTCCTCGGGGGAGACGCCCAGAGCGTCGGCGGCGATCTGGGACCATGAGGTTACGTGTCCCTGGCCGTGGGGCGAGGTTCCTGTAACTACCTCTACCTTGCCGCTGGCGAGCATTCTGACCGAAGCCTGCTCCCAGCCTGCACCACCTGCGCGCAGTGCGGCCAGAACCTGCGAAGGCGCAAGCCCGCAGATCTCTGTGTAGGTGGAGAACCCGATACCGAGCTGCACCGGGTCGTTCGCCTCGCGACGGCGGCGCTGCTCCTCGCGCAATCCCTCGTAGTCTGCCAGCTCCAGTACCCTGTCGAGCGCGGCCTGCATGTTCATCGAGTCATACTGGATGCCAGCGGGCGTCGTCGTCGGCTCGTCGAACGGCTCGTAGAAGTTGCGGCGCCGGACCTCTACCGGGTCCAGGCCGGTCTCGCGGGCCAGGGCGTCCATGATCCGCTCGATGGCGTAGGTCGCCTCGGGCCTACCCGCGCCGCGGTAGGCGTCGGTCGGGGTCTTGTTGGTGAAGACCCCCGTGCAGCTAAAGCCGTAGGCGTCAAAGGTATAGACGCCGGGATACATGAACGCGCCGAGAAGCGGGATGCCCGGTCCGTTTAGCTGCAGGTACGCGCCCATGTCGGCGAGCAGATGGACCTTCATGCCGAGGATCTTGCCCTCTCTGGTGGCGGCCAGCTCGATGTCCTGGATCTGGTCTCTGCCGTGGATGGTTGCCAGGTAGTTCTCCGAGCGATCCTCTACCCACTTGATGGGCAGGCCGAGCTTGCGCGAGAGGACGAGAGCTATGACCTCCTCGGAGTAGACGTTGAGCTTGGAGCCGAATCCTCCGCCCACGTCCGGCGCGACGACCCGCAGCCTCTGCTCCGGAATACCGCAGTAGGTAGCGAGTACGCTCTTCAAGATGTGCGGTACCTGCGTCGAGGAGTAGACGGTGTAGCCGCCGCTCACCGGATCGGGGTTGGCGACCACGCCGCGGGTCTCGATGGCGTTGGGGATCAAACGCTGCTGGATGTAGCGCTCCTTGACGTGGACCTCGGCATTGTTGAAAGCTTCGTCTACGTTGCCGTTCTCGAGCTCCCAGGTGTAGCTCTTGTTGGTCCCGAGCTTCTCATGCACGAGCGGCGAGTCGTCCTGGATCGCGCGCTCCATGTTGGTTACCACGTCGAGCGGCTCGTAGTCCACCTCGATGAGGTCTACGGCGTCCTGGGCCTTGTAGCGGTCGGTCGCCACCACCACGGCCACCGGCTCTCCGGCGTAGTTGACTTCATCTACGGCTACCGGCAGGTGGTCGGGGACCTTTATATCCTCGGTTACCATCCAGCCGCAGAAGGTGTGGGTCTTCTCGCTTACGGGAGACTCTGAGGTGCTGTCGGCGGTTGGGGTAACACTCGCGCCGCCGTTCTCGCGTTCGGCGAGGCTCAGGCTATAGCCCGTTACGGCAGCCGGGTTCGCGGTGGGGTTCTTGTCCCACTCCTCCAGCAGATCCTTGCCGGTGAAGACCGCCGCCACGCCGGGTTGCTCTCTCGCCGCAGAGACGTCTATCGAGGTTATCTTCGCGTGGGCGTAGGGGCTGCGGAGGATGGTGGCGTGGAGCATCCCCGGTAGCCTTATATTGTCTACCCAGTTGCCCCGGCCCGTGATGAGCGCCGGGTCCTCCTTGCGCAGTACGCCGCCGCCGACGAACTTTTCCGGTGCCTCGGTCACTTACGCTCCTCCTTCCCCTAGGATGCCGCTACCGGCTCGGACCGCCGCACGTAAGGGGCGGCCATCTGCACAGCTTTGACGATGTTCTCATAGCCGGTGCAGCGGCAGAGGTTGCCCTCCAAAGCCTCCCGGATCTCCTGCTCGCTGGGCTCCGGATTCTCTTTGAGCAGGCTCACGGAGGCCATGATCATACCCGGCGTGCAGTAGCCGCACTGCAGCCCGTGCGTCTCGTGGAACGCCTGCTGCACCGGGTGCCAGAGACCGTTCTCCATGATGCCGCGCACCGTGGTGATCTCAGCCCCATCCGCCTGCACCGCCAGAACCGTGCAGCTCTTGACCGACTCGCCGTTCATCAAGACCGTGCAGGCCCCGCAGTTGGTGGTGTTGCATCCCCAATGCACCCCACCGATCCCAAGGTTCTCCCTCAGGTGGTGCAGCAGCAAGAGCCGCGGCTCTACCTCCGCGATGTGTCCGCGACCGTCCACCGTCATCTGGATCCTTCGCACCTATCCTCCTTTCCTCCTGGTTTCCTACCCTTATGGGGAACCTTAATGCTAACACCTTCTGTGGCACAACATGCACCAGGCCACCACGGACCCCTCAACATAAATCACAGACAACCCGCATAGCACCCCGTTTGCTCTGGGTTCCCCTTTCCTTAGAGCGAAGAGCAGTCTAGCACAGATATTGTATACGTTTCAAACGTATCTATGTAAGCAATTTTTGCGATGATTCCTGTGTTCTATAACCTAGTGATGCTCAGCCGCAGTATGGGCATCAGCGGGCGAAGGGTGCACCATCTCAAGCAACCGCGCCAGACACCAATCTGGTAGGCGGCCATCTCCAGCCAGTACAGCAGCACAAAGCTCACCGGAGACGTTTTGGGTTGAAGACGCCGGTAGTCCACCAGGGGTGGGATGATCAGAAGCAGCAGCACCGGCGGCAGCAGCGGCGACCACAGCAGCGAGGCGCCGAGTAGCGGAAGGCTGTAGTAGCGGGCGACGTTCGCGCCGAGGTGGTAGAGACCCGCTCCGTGCTGGCGCATTATCGCGGCTGCGACCTTCCGCACCGGCAGCCGCAGGCCAGTTCCACGCAACCGGCGTAGCTTGAGGCCAAGCTCGGCGCAGAGGGCCAGCGCTGCGAGCAACACCAGTCCGAGGCCCGCCTGCCACACGACGGGCAGCATCGCCAGCGCCGCGAGCGATGTTACTCCCACGGCGGGGATCATCATTACCCGTCGGGTCTCTGGATGGCGGAACTGGAGGTCGGCTTCCGAGGAGGCGTAGTCGGCCCGGCGGCGCAGGAGCAAAAGAAGGCGTGTGCGGTGGCGGTGTAAGATCCTGGCGGCTGGCTCGTAGCGCACGCCGCATCCGGCGCGCAGCGCCCTCCACACGAGGTCGGCATCTTCCCCGAGCGCCATCTTTTCGTCGAACCCGCCCAGCCGATGCAGCACCTCCCGGTCTGCAGCGAGGTTGCAGGATGGAAGGTAGGCGACGGGCTCTTCCGGGCCGACCCTGCTGGCGAGGATACCCATGTCGAGCGGTGAACGCACCGCCTCGAACGCGACAACCGGACCCTCGGGTGGCGGGGAGAGCACCTGGCCCCCCACCACGTCTATCCCCGGCTCGCACAGACGCGCAACCAGAGATCTCAGCCACCCCGCATCGGCCACGCAGTCGTTGTCGGTGAAGGCGAGCACCTCACCCCTTGCTGTCTTTGCCGCCAGGTTCCTTGCGGCGGACTGGCCCGCGTTCTCTTCCAGACGCAGTACGCGCACGGGCAGGCCGGAGAGTACGCCGGAGAGCGGCGGCTCCGAGGCGTCGTCTACCACGACGATCTCCAGGAGGTCCGGCGGGTAATCGAGTGCGAGCAGGGACTCCACACAGGCGCGGGTCTCCGAAGGTCGGTCCCGGGCCGGCACTACGACCGTCGCAGCAGGCCACCGGGCCGGCTGGGATATCGGTGTACGGATGACGATGCGCCGCTCGGCGAGGTCATCCAGGAAGGCCACGACGTCGGCCAGGGGCATTCCAGCCTCTTCCGCCAGCTCGGAGGCGGAACGTTCCTCTTCGAGATGCGCGAGCAGCGCGGCGGCCTCCGGATTGAGGCGCGTGGCTACCAGCGGGCGCTCCGAGAGCAGGGTCCACCCCACCTTCGTCGGGTGGACCGTCAGGCCCCGGTTGAGGGAGTAGCGCGGCGCCGGGCCACGCCGCAGCACCAGCGACGGACCGCTTGCTCTCTCCAGCCACAATCCGGCCTCGTCGAGATGCTGGAGCAGGAGATCCGGAGTGTGCCAGAGGTGCATGGGACGCGACGGGTCCGCCTCGGGCGGCAGGTGGACGAAGAGCACGCCGCCAGGATGCAGCGCCGCCGCAAGCGACTGCAGGGTGCCTAGCGGGTCTGGCAGGTGCTCCAGCACGTCTATCGCGCAGGCGAAGTCGAAGGCGGCTTCCGGCAGAGCCTCCGGCCCCACATCGAGAAAGCGCGCCGAAAGCCCGCGCCGGTCGAAGCGCCAGCGGGCGTAGTCGGAGAGGGCGGGGTTGACCTCGGCGAGCGTTACGTTGAGAGCATTCTGCGCGAAGAGGAGCCCGAGCGAGCCGATGCCGCTTCCGAAGTCGAGGACTTCACGGGCGCGGTAGCCTGCTGCGACATCCAGGGCCTCGACCCCGGCGAGCGCGCTCTCATCGTCTGCGAGCGCGTGCCACCAGGTCAGGTCGTAGAGGTAGGCGCCAGTCTCTCTGTAGAAGGCGGAGACCTCTCCGGCGGTGCGGGGTGCGGCAGCACTCCAGGCTCTGGCGAGCATATCCGCTCCCCCCCGGCAGTCCTTAAGAACCTCCTCTTCGGGGCGGTCCAGGTACTCCGCCAGTTCCCTGACGAGGCCGGTCTGGAGGGCGGTCTGGGGGTCGAGCGCGAGCGCCGCCTCCCACCTCTGGCGGCGGTTCGGGGTTCTAGCTCCCATCCGCGTCACCGCGCAGCGCGGCGGCGAGGTCGTCTGCGAGGGCGTTCAGGTAACGGGAGCCGCGACCAGCCGTCGCGTGCGTGGGGTCTCCGAGGACGCCGCTGGCCGTCACCGGCTTCAGCCCGCTCGCGCGGAGCCTGTCGAGCACGTCTTCCATATCACCGGTGAAGCCGGGCATACAACGGTGCATGCTCACCAATTCCGGGCGCAGGTGCAGCATCTCGGAGGTCTCGCCCTCCCCGGCGTGCAGGCCAACGGCATTCGCAGAGATTCCATCCCGCCGCGCGACCTCCAGCAGAGCCGGGGCGATGGTCTCGAGGTTGTCGTTTGCCCACACTCCGATATCTGGCAACTCCTTTCGGAGCAGCGCCAGCGCGATGTCCAGCGCCTCCCCGTTGCCGCCGTGCGCGGAGAGGAGCACGAGCCTTCGTGCGCCCCAGCCTGCGAGCCGACGCGCGAGGTCCAGTATCACGCGGGCGAGCGTCTCCGCATCCAACCCCAAAAGACCGGGAAAGCCCGAGTGCTCGTCGGAGCAGCCGAACGGGAGCGCCGGGGCGACAAGTGAGTCCGGTAGCCGTTCGGCCAGACGGTCCGCCAGCGCCGCAGCCCGGATAGTATCCGTGCCGAGCGGCAGGTGTGGCCCGTGCTGCTCGGTGGCGCCGAGCGGCAGGATCACGGTGGTAGCTCCGTCTGCAACGGCCTCGGCTACCTCGGGCCACGTCATCTCCGCTAGCCGATGAGGTGTAATCTCTACCTGGCCGTCGTCGCGTGGGCGCCGAGCCTGCGCTCGAAGCCGGGTGGGATCACGAGGTCTTCGGGCCTCAGGTCGTGGATCGAGGAGCGTCCCAGTCCGAGCAGCGCCGAGTCTATGCCGCTTCTCAGGATGTCGAGCACGTTCTCGACCCCGGCCTGCCCGTTGGCCGCAAGCCCCCACAGGTAGGCGCGTCCGATCATCACGGCTCTCGCGCCCAGGGCTATAGCTTTCACCACGTCGCTGCCGCGGCGGATACCCCCGTCGAAGATGATCTCGACCTGATCCCCCACAGCCTCGGCGATGGCTGGCAGCGCGCGGATCGAGGCCGGCGTCCCGTCCAGGTTGTTCCCGCCGTGGTTGGAGACCGATATCGCCGTCACCCCGGCACCCACTGCCCTTTCGGCGTCGTCCACGCGCATCACGCCCTTGAGCATGAACGGTCCGTCCCACTGCTCCCGCAGCCACTTCACGTCGTCCCACGTCGGAGAGCCAGTTTGCATCCACTCTCCGTAGGCCCCGAAGAATGTGGGCGCGGGCTCGCCGGGGCGGGCAGTCATATTCGGCACGGTAAGGTCTGGCGGGCTGCCGGTCCTGGCGTAGTTCAGAAACCAGCGGGGCCGTCTCAAGACCTCGGGCGCGAAGCGCACCATTGTTCCCAGATTCATCTGCTCCGGGATGGTCGGGCTGCCCCAGTCCCGGCTGTGGGAGAACGTCCAGTCGGTGGTGAGGATCAGGCCGGCAGCCCCCGCTCTCCTGGCGCGCTCTACCCGCTTCTCCATTCCTTCCCGATCTCCGATCCAGTAGGACTGGAAGAACGTCTGCGGATTGACCGCCAGGACTTCTTCGATCGGTTTGCTGGCGAAGGAGCTGAGGCCCATCGCCGTGCCTCTCGCGGCGGCGGCTCGGGCGACGGCCACCTCGGCCTCGGGATGGACCGCCTGCACACCGGTTGGTGAGATCACAACCGGCATCGAGATCGGCTGTCCCATCACCGCCGTGGACATCTCGCGCTCCCTGGGTAGCCCGGCCACGTGCGGCGCGAAGCCCAACTCGCCGAAGGCTTCCACGTTGTCTTTGAGCGTGAGCCCCTTCTCGGCCCCCGCGACCAGCGCCATGTACACCGAATTAGGCAACCGCTTCTTCGCCCGGCGCTGCGCCTCGGCGACCGTTTCGAACCACTCTCTAGTGCTTGCCATCATTCGCCTCCCTGCGGCTCTGGTATCTTGCCGCCGTCCACAGGATCTGAGATCCTTCGAGAAGCATCAACCACCCTTCCTTGCGATCATCCAGCTACGCTGCGAGGCAGGCGTTTATGGCTCCGGCGATGCCGCCTATCCGCTCGACCTGCGCGCAGCGCCCGTTGCCTGAGGCTGCCAGAGCGCGGCACTTTTCGAGCGACTCGGCACTCTGACCTGTCGCGACGACGTGCAAGGTGGGAAAAGCCGCCGCTACGAGATCGGCTGGTCCGCCTGCCGTCTGCAGACCGTCGCTGAAGAGCAGCCCGACCCGCTCTTGCATCCCGCTGCTTTCCAGCTCGTCGAGGCCGGCGCGCAGTCCCAGCCCGATGTCTGTCAGGCCACGGCCGGAGAGCGAGAGCAGACGGTCGAGCAGCGTCTCTAGCGGCACCGACTCGTCGATCCGCTTGAGGATCGCTGCCTCCCGCCAGAACGCGACGACGGCGAAAGGGTCGTGCCGGATGCGCACGGCAACCGTAGCCAGAGCCAGAGCCGCGTGGAAGATCGCACGGCCCTTCATCGAGCCAGAGATGTCCAGCATCAGCGCGTAAGCCCGCTGCCGGCGCCTCCGCTCCAGGACGAACAGCTCCTCGTCGCCCGGGCGGGGATTGGCGGAGAGCACCTCCAGCGTGCGCTCCAGGTCCAGCTCCGCACCATCTCCCCGGTAGTTCACGCTGGTCAGCCGCCCCTGGCCGCTTCTGCCGGCAGCGTTGCGCCTGGCCGTCTTCAGGAGTAGCTCCACCGCCAGCCGCCGGGCCAGAGCCCGCAGGTCGGAGCGGTCGTAAAGCTCGTAGAGCTCGCCCAGCACCTCGAGCGGGTCGCACGGCTCCTCGTTCAGCGCCTCCTCGAGCGTTGCGAGGCTGGCATTCCCCTTGCCGAGCCGTTCGGCGAGTTGGGGATGATCCGCTGCAAATGTGCGGAACATCCGGTCGCCCCCGCCTCGACGCGCCGCAGCCTGGCCTGCCTCCTCGCCGTAATATACTTGCCCGCTCGACGCCGCTGCCCCCGGGGATCCGGACCGGCTCATCCGGGGTCGCGTTCTGCCATCAGGATTCGATTCCTCTTCCGCTTCGTCAGGGTCCGGCGGTTCTTCCTGCTGCTCCGGTCCAGGCGGCTCTCGCAGCGCGGCGAGGATGACTTCGGTTACGATCTCGTCGGCGGTGCGGCGCGAGGACTCGCGCGGAGCTATTTTGATGGACATCGCCGTCTGCGCCGCGGCGACCAGCGCCTTCCGGGCGGCCTCGTCGGTGGCTGCCTGCGAGAGCGTAACCCCCCGCAGCCGGGCGAGCTGCTCGGCGACGAGCACGAGGTCTATCGCCGCGCGCACCGACGCGCCCATCCGTAGCTCGGGGTGCTCGCGGGTGAGGCGCGCGGCGCGAACCGCTACCTGGATCAACCACCGGTCGCTGCTGCCGGTCGTCTGCGCCACGATCTGGCGCTCCTCGGCCTCGCTCTGGTAGTCCATGCGCACCCGGCAGAGGCGGTCGGCGACGGCGCCGCTGAGGCGGCCGGTTCCGATGTTGTCGAAGGGGTTCATGGCGGCGATGGTGCGGAAGCCGGGCTGAGCCCGGATCGTACCGACCCGCGGCACCGTCAGCTCGCGCTCGGCCATCGCCGTGATCAGGGTGTTGAGCGTGTCTTCCGGCACCCGGTTGAACTCCTCGACGTACAGGAGCCCGCCCTCGCGCATGGCGAGCGGCAGCGGGCCGTAGACGAAGTTCTCGGGGCTGTAGTCCTCCTGCAGCACCTTCGAAGGGCTGTGATGTCCAACGAGCTTGGCCGGCGTCAGGTCGGCGTTGCCCTCGACGAAGTAGAGTGGGGTGTGGCTCGCCTCCGCGATAGCGCGCAGGAGGGTGGACTTGCTCGTGCCGGGCGGGCCCTCCAGCAGGAGGTCTCGGCCCGCTCCGAGAGAGGCGAGGAGGAGGCTAAGCTCCTCCTCGCGACCGACGACCTTCCGCCGGACCTCGTCGTGGATGTGGCGCAGGTCCACGGGGCTTGGGTTACCTCGCCCAGTCGTAGACGATGACGCCGCGGATGTTCTTCCCGTCGAGCATGTCCTGGTAGCCCTGGTTGATCTCGTCGTGCGAGTAGGTGCGGGTGGTGAGCTCGTCCACCTTGAGCTTGCCGGCTCGGTAGAGCCCCAGGTAGCGCGGGAGGTCCGCGTACACGTTGGAGTCGCCGTACATGCTGCCCACGACCTCTTTGGCGAAGAGCGTGAGCTCGAACGGCGAGACGTCTATATGCTGGTGCCGGGCGTTGGCGACGCCGGTGACGACGACCCGGCCGCCCTTGCGGATGGCGCTGAACGCCTGGCCGACGTGCTCCGGCATCACGTTGTCTATGGTGATGATCGCCTTATCCGCGCCGACCCCGTTGGTCAGTTCCACCACCTTCTCGGCCGGGTCCTCCCGGTTCGGGTTGATGGTGTGGGTGGCGCCGAGTTCCTCCGCAGTCTCCAGCTTGAAGTCCACGGGGTCCACGGCCACGACCCTGGCTGCCCCCTTCACCGCCGCCCCCTGGACCGCGTTGATGCCCACGCCGCCGATGCCGAACACCACCACCGTCTCGCCCGGCTGCACGTTGGCCTTGTTGACCGCCGAGCCGAACCCGGTGGGCACGCAGCAGCCCACGATGCAGACCCTGTCCATGGGCATGTCCTCGTCGAGGGGAACTATGGAAGCCTCCGGGACGATGGTGTACTCGCTGAAGGTCCCCAAGTGACAGAACTGCCCGGCGTCCTGGCCGTCCGTCGTGTGCATCCGGAAGGTGCCGTCGGGCTGCGGCCCCGCGATGAGGTTGGCTCCCATGTCGCAGAGGAAGCCGAGCCCCATCGAGCAGAAACGGCACCTGCCGCAGGATGGGATGAAGGTCAGGAGAACGTGATCCCCGGGCTTCACCCGCGTCACACCGGGTCCGACACTCTCGATCACACCCGCACCCTCGTGCCCGCCGATCATCGGGAAGTGCAGCGGCCCGTACTCACCCGTCACCATATGGTAGTCCGAGTGGCAGAGGCCGGTGGCCGCCAGGTGGACGAGAACCTCGTTCTCTTTAGGCTCGTCTACCTCGATCTCCTCTACCTTGAACTCCTGGTTCTCCCCGTAGAGCACCGCAGCTCGACTCTTCACTCCTTCTCCTTTCCCTCGACGGTTACGCTACGATCGTAGCACCCCTCCGTGCTCAGCCGCTCTTCCTCCCCAGCGGGACGAACTGCCTCGCGTCGCCCGGCTCCCCGGCGTTGCCGAAGACGCAGTCGGGGTCGGGGGAGTCGAGCGACCGCCCCGTGAAGTGCTTTACCGCCATGCACCCGCCGTGACAGAGATCGTAGGCGTTGCACGTCTCGCACGTGCCCCCGACCTGCCACTCGCGCAGGTGGGCAAAGAGCAGCGACTCCCTCCAGATCCCGGCGAACCCCCCCGGCTGGCGCACGTTGCCGCCGGAGAACTCTGGCGCGAGTACGAACGGGCAGGCGTAAACCTCGCCCACCGGGTCCACGCAGCACACGATGCGCCCCGCTCCGCACATGTTCATCCCCTGCAGAGCCTGCCCGTAGGCGGAGAGGTGGAAGAAGGAGTCCCCGGTCAGGACGTCGGGGTGCGCGAGCAACCACTGGTAGAGCTTTTTGTTCTGCTCGCGGGTGGGGCGCATCTTTTCCCAAACGTTCTGCCCGCGCCCGGACGGTCTGAGCCTGGTCAGCCTGAGCTGCGCCCCGTAGCGGTTCGCGAGCGCGTACATCTTCTCTAGCTGATCGAAGTTCTGGCGGGTTACGACGTTGTTGATCTTGAAGGAAAATCCACGCTCTGCCAGACGTTCCATCGCCCGTCGAGCGCGCCTGTAGGTGCCGTTGCCGCGTATCGCGTCGTTGGTCTCGGGGGTGGCCCCATCCAGGCTTATCTGCACGTCGAGGTAGTCGCGCGAGGCTACCCAGTCGGCAGCCGCCTCGTCCATAAGCGTGCCGTTGGTGGAGAACTTCACTCCGATGCCCCTATCGAGGCAGTAGTCCATGAGCTCGAAGAAGTCGGGGCGGCTCATCGGCTCGCCGCCACCGACGTTTATGTAGAAGACCTTCATCTCGGCCCACTCGTCTATGAGGCGCTTGGCTTCTTCGGTGGTTAGCTCCTCGTCGCGGCGCACCCCCGAGGCGGAGAGGCAATGCACGCAGCGCAGATTGCAGTAGTAGGTCATCTCCCAGGTGAGGCAGATCGGGGCTTCCAGGCCACTTCTCAGCAGGTCATAGCTCACGGATGATCCCTTTCCCCTCCAGTTGGTCCAAAGCGTTCTCCAGCGCCCGGTACTCTCCTTCGTCGAGCCCCCGTTCGGCGACGAACTCCTCCAGCGCCGCGCCCAGGGGCTTCTCGCCGTCCAGTTCTACCAGGAAGTCCACCAGCGGGCGCGAGTGCAGGAAGTAGAGTGCCCGGTTATCGTAGCGGTAGACGAGCCCCCCGAACCGCTCCGGACGAACCGACACCTGCGGCGGGATCTCGTAGCTCTGCTGTGTGTTTACCGGCAAGCGATTCCCCTTCTTCATTGTCCGATATATCACGATCTGGAGGTGCGGTTACCCGCATGTGACCGAGATCGAGATGTTTTCTTATGTAGGCTCAAACAACGTCTTCCCCACCGGCGTTCCGGCAAGATATCCACCCGACACTCCGATCATGCCAGCATAGCCACCAGCCTGTCTGGCGTCAAGGTAGCACCGTCTGAGTTCCCTGCCTCACTTCGCCATCAACCCCGCATCAACGGGCAGCGTAACCCCGGTAATGTATCGCGCCTCGTCCGAGGCGAGCCAGAGCATAGCGTTCGAGATGTCCTGCGGCTCTATCCACGGCACGTCCAGCAGGTTCAAGTCGCGGAAGGCGGGCGTTACTTCCTCCAGCGTCGCGTCCGGCTTCCCCCCGCTGAAGAGGGTGTACATCGCCTGATTCTTTATTATCGGGGTGTCCACGGAGCTCGGGTGAACCGTGTTTACCCGGATGCCGTAGGGCGCGAGTTCTATCGCGAGGGAGCGCATCAGGCCAACCACCCCGTGCTTGGCCGCGCAGTAGTGAGCCTGGTTTGCCAGTCCCTTCAGACCGGCGATCGAGGAGGTCATGAGGATCACACCGGCCCGGCGTTCGATCATGTGGGGGATGACCGCCCGGCAGCTCCTCCACACCCCGGTCAGGTTCACGGCGACCATCTCGTCCCACTGCTCGTCCGTCAGCTCCCAGGCTTTCCCGAAGCTCTCGATGCCGGCGTTTGCCACCAGGATGTCGAGGTGTCCGAACTCAGAGATTCCCCGCTCGACGACCTCTCGCATCTGGTCGCTATCCCGAACATCGGACTGGACCGCCAGGCAACGCCGACCGAGGTCTTCGACCATCCGGGCGGTGGCGGTGAGATCACCGGTGCTCGCCAGCGGATAGGGAGCGGTCGGGATCTGCTCGGCGACATCACAGACGATTATCTCCGCGCCCTCGCGGGCGAAGGTGAGCGCGTGCGAGCGCCCCTGACCCCGCGCCCCGCCGGTGATAAAGGCTATCTTCCCGTCCAGCTTGCCCACAGGGCCCTACTCCCGCTCCGTTCGAGCCCTTGCCTTGACTACCCCGCCAGAGGCGTATCGGCACCGGATGGGATAGCGTAGCCAGGCACCGATGGCGCGAGGTTCGCCACGCATCTGGCCTTTACATAGCAAGTGAGTGGTTGGACTGCCTATGGAAACAGCGAACTTCTCCGGGGACACGCGTCCGGCGTACTAGTAGACCCCGCACATGCCGTCTATGCTGATCTCCTCGATCACGATCTCTTCCGATGTCTTGGGCTTCTCGGCAGATCGCTTCTCCTCGTGCTCCGCATCGGCGGGACGCTGCGGTGATTTCTCCCTGTCGGCGTAGGTGGCGCTGGCTCCTTCATGCGCCGCGTGGGTAACCTTGCTCTCGGAACTCTTCACGATCACTCCTCCATTCCAGGTACTCTGGCGTGGCATCAGCGGTACCTTGGGCGGGTGCGAAGCTCCAGCTTATTGGCCTCGATCCTAATAAGCTCGTAGGCCCCTGGTCCCATGAGCGCCTGGGGTACCGGGTGGAACTCCTTGATCGGGAACTCCCACAACTGGCTGGCATCCATAACCCGTACTCCTCCTTACCCGAGTTCACTCTAACCGGTTCCTCCTTCGCGCACGCGCCCACATCAAGTATCTTTCATGACATCTTTCCCCGTTCTCTGGACAGACTGCTTCCCACCACCCCGTTCAGGGCCACGGACGAGCATAATAAAGCGCGTTCTGGCACAATGTCAATTTCCTTGCTCTGATGCAACCGTTACACTCCGCCCGTCCAGGGAAGGGGCGGAACGGGGACGCTCCAGTATAATGTGGCGAGGGATCTATCAAGGAGGAGCACGTGGCGGCGCTGGACGGTTGGCTCGAAGGGTTCATGCATGGTCAGAGCAGTCTGGCACTGGTACTCGTTATCAGCCTCGCGCTGGGCCTGCGGCACGCCTCCGACCCGGACCATCTGGCGGCGGTTACCACCCTGATCGCCTCCGAAAAGCAACGCCGGGCGCGTAAAGCCACGCTGATGGGCCTCTACTGGGGGCTCGGACACGGCACGACCCTCCTGCTACTGGGGCTGCCGCTCGTACTCCTCGGGCACTACCTCCCGGACATGGTCCAGCAGGCAGCCGAGGTCGCCATCGGTGCGATCATCATCTTCCTGGCCCTCCGGTTGCTCTACCGGTGGCGGCGCGGTCTCTTCCACGCCCATTCCCACACCCACGGAGACGCGACACACCGGCACCTCCACTCGCACTCCGGAAGACCCGCGCACGACCACACCCATGAGATCCCGCTTCGCACTCCCCTCTCCGCCTACGGCATCGGGCTCGTGCACGGCATCGGCGGCTCGGGCGGGTTGACCCTGCTCCTGCTTTCGACCATCCCGGATAAGACCGAGGCAGCCGGAGCCCTCCTGCTCTTCGCATGCGGGACCGCTGCCTCGATGGCGCTCCTCAGCAGCGCCTTCGGAATCGCCATAGCGGGAGGCCCGCTCGCACGCAACTTCGAGCGCCTGGTCCCGGCCCTCGGCATTCTAGGAGCCGCCTTCGGGTTGTGGTACGCCCTGGGCGCGCTGGAGATCGTAGCCTACCCGCTATAAAATTCCGAGGTTATGAGATCAATTCATTTAAGAAACTTTGCGTTTTAGCTCAATAAGCTCTTTTTCTTGATCCTTTCTTATTGATTTTTTATTTTTTTGTACTATGCTGCCAGCTATGTCAGGATAGCGGCGTAAAAATACGCTAGGATACTGGCCTTGGACGACGGGCGACGTGGAAACGACAGAGGGAGGTTGTTTAGTGAGACGCGCTGCGTCAGTAGGAGTAAAGAAGGTACTCCTTTTGGTATGTGCCCTGATTCTCTCTGCCACCCTCATCGCAGCTTGCGGTGGCGGCGGGAGCAGCAGCAGTAGCTCCGCCAGCAGTAGTAGTGCTGCCAGCAGCAGTAGTGCCGCCAGCAGCAGTAGTGCTGCCAGCAGCAGTAGTGCCGCCAGCAGCCCCGCCAGTTCCAGCAGCAGCTCGTAACGGGCGGTAGCATCCAAGAACTTCTCGCAGTTTTTATCTGCACACCAAAGAGGCCGGCATAAGGTAGCTTTCCAGAGTTATCTCCGGCCTCTCTCCTTATCAGGGAATAGTCACGCGGCGGGTTGTTCTGCCCGGTGTTGCCCTGAAGTGGAGAGCGGATAAACTCTCCACGAACCCTACATTCCTCAAGCGAGGTTTTTCAAAAGAATGCCCGGATCGAGAACGCAACCGGAGAAGGCGGACCTGCTCCAGAACCGGGCTGCTATAAAGCTCGTCGTTCTGTTCGGCGTGGTGAGCCTGCTCGGCGACATGACCTACGAGGGGGCTCGCAGCGTAACCGGGCCTTACCTGGCGCTTCTGGGGGCGAGCGCCGCCGCGACCGGCTTCGTCTCGGGTTTCGGCGAGCTTCTCGGGTATGGGATCAGGATCTTCTCGGGTTATTTCGCCGACAGGTCCAGGCAATACTGGTCCATAACCATCGGGGGATACGTCCTCAACCTCTTCGCCGTTCCGCTGCTCGCGCTCGCGGGCAACTGGCAAATCGCGGCGGCCTTGATCTTCGCCGAGCGGTTCGGCAAGGCGATCCGGACTCCCGCCCGCGACGCGATGCTCTCGTACGCGACCGCCCGGATGGGGCGCGGCTGGGGCTTCGGGCTGCACGAGGCGATGGACCAGATCGGGGCCGTCCTCGGTCCGCTCATCGTCGCCTGGGTACTCTACGCGCAGGGTGGATACCGGATGGGCTTCGCCGTCTTGCTCGCGCCCGCGATACTCGCCATTCTCGTGCTCCTCGCCGCCCGCTACCTCTACCCCCGCCCGCAGAACCTGGAGGTAAAGAAGGTTCAGGTCGCGGGCAGGCACTTCTCACGCTCGTTCCGGCTCTATCTCGCTTTCGTGGCCGTGAGCGTCGCCGGGTACGCCAACTTCCAGCTCATCTCCTACCACTTCCAGAAAGCTTCGCTGGTGCCGCAGGATCAGATCCCCATCCTCTACGCGGTCGCGATGGGCGTGGACGCGCTGGTGGCCCTCGCCGTCGGACGCGCCTTCGATCGGGCGGGGATGCTGGTCCTGATATCCATCCCGCTCCTGAGCCTGCCGATAGCGCCGCTGGCCTTCTCCTCCGGCTACGGGGCGGCGGTGGCGGGCGTTGTGCTGTGGGGCGCGGTCATGGGCGTCCAGGAGACGGTGATGCGGGCGGCGATCCCAGGCATGGTCTCCGAAGAGCGCCGCGGGACCGCCTACGGAACCTTCAATACCGCCTACGGCCTCTCCTGGTTCGCGGGCACCGCCCTGATGGGCCTGCTCTACGACGCGAGCCTGACGTACCTGATCATCTTCTCCGTGGCGCTGGAACTCCTGTCCCTGCCGCTGCTCTTCGCGACCGTCAGATGGAGCAGAGCGTGAATTACTGGCGTCAGATGCGCTCCAGCGCCTCCTCTACCGGTGAGTCTCCGGAGAGGATCTCGAACTTCTTGCGGTAGGTATTCTCCGCCTGAAGCGCGGCGTCGAACGTGGCCGCGACATCGTCGCGCGGGATATCACCGTAACGCCCCAGAGACCCGGCGGCGTCTATCCTGCCGCTGCCTTCCTCGTCGGTCAGGCGTCCGGGCCGGATGATGGTGTAGTCGAGGCCGCTCTGCTCCAGCCGCTCGTCGGCGCGGGCCTTGGCGAGCAGGTATGGCTTCATCGCCTCCCCGCGGCTCTCGGGGTCTTCCGCGCCCATCGAGCTGAGCATCAGGTAGCGCCGGACGCCGCGTCCTTCGGCGGCTTCGATCAGCTTGAGCGCCCCGCCGTAGTCCATCGTCTCCTTGCGCGCCGCCCCACTGCCCGGACCGGCTCCGGCGGCGAAGATGATCGCGTCGCACCCCTCCACGGCGCGCCCGACAGCACCATCGGCCTCCTCTTTCTCCAGGTCCACCAGCACGGGCTCCGCGCCGTTCTCTCCCACTCTCGGTAGCTGCTCCTCCTTGCGGACGAGCCCCCGCACCTCGTGCCCGCCCTGCGCCAGCAGGCGTACGATCCTGCGCGCCGTCTTCCCGTTGGCCCCCGCAACCAGTACCTTCATGCAGATTCAACCTCCACCACTACCGGGTTACTTCCATTTGATGGTGCAGCCGACGGGTCTGGTCTCGGAGACCTTCGGGTCTCTACCGGCCAGTACAGCATCGAGGGCATCCCGGAAGTAGGCGTTCTTGACGGAGGCTGGGTCCTCGTAGTCATCGTCCACCGTCCCGTGGTAGCGCAGCACGCCGTCCTTGTCGAAGAGGAAGACCTCCGGCGTCCGCTCGGCCCCATAGGCGCGGGCGACCTCCTGGGACTCGTCCCAGAGGTAGGGGAACCCGAATCCCTTCTCCTCGGCCCGCTTTTTCATCGCCTCGAAGCCGTCGTCGGGATACCTGCTCGCGTCGTTGGCGTTGATGGCGAGCACCTGGACACCCTTGCCCGCGTAGTCGGATTGCGCCTGGACGATACGCTCCTCCCACGCCCGGGCGTAGGGGCAGTGGTTGCAGGTGAAGACGAGCGCTACTGCCTCCTTGTCCGCGTAGTCCGCAAGAGAGTGCGTCCGGCCATCCGTGCTGGGAAGTTTGAAAGGTATCGCTTTGTCTCCGACCTTCAGGTTTGCCATTTCTCTCATCCCCTTTCTGCGTTTGATTCCCGCTTTTCAGGATAGCAAGCCGCAACGATCATTCGTTCGGGACCTTCGCGGCTCTGAGGGCGTCGCGAATCATCTCCTCCGAGGGCAGCGGGGAGACGCGCCCGTCTTCCAGATAGTAGATCCGGCAGTCCAGGCCGTATACCTCGTGAGAAGGCGGATCTATATCCACTCCGTCGATCCGGATCGTGGGCGACCCCACGAAGCGCAACTCCTTAGCCTGCTCCTCGGTTTTGACCTCGATCAGCTCCACCTCGGCCTCGATCCCCTCTTCTTCCATCACCGCGCGCAGCCGCTCCAGCGCCCGCTCGTGCGAGGGGCATTCCTCCCAGTAGAGAAAACTTACCTGCATACCTGGCCTCCTTCATGCCTCACAACCCAGAGTGTATAACTCGTATACTGAAACCCATATGTTCCCGGACACACATACGGAGCATCCCCACAGCAACCACGGTCTCTTCTCCGACCACTACCTGAACGAGACGCTGCCCGCTCGCCCGGAGTGGCAAAACCTCGCAGAAGAAGCCCGCCCGGTGATGGAGACTATTGCCCGTATCTTCGAGTCCCACGCGCCGAGCACCAACGAAGCCCAGACGGAGCGGGACCTGGTGCGCCCCGTGCTCGACGCCCTGGACCACGGACGAACCTTCGAGGTGCAGCCCGCGCTGGCGACCCCGGACGGCACCAAGCGCCCGGATTATGTCTTCTACCGCGATGAGGCCGCCCTCGCCGCCAACAAGAACAGGACCCTCGACGAGGCCACCCTGCGCGGGCGCGCCTTCGCCGTCGGGGACGCGAAGTTCTGGGACAGGCCGCTCGACATTTCGCTGAAGAGAACCACAGATCCCTTCACCAACAAGAACCCTTCGTTCCAGATATCCTTCTATATGCAGCACTCCGGGGTGGACTGGGGCATCCTGACCAACGGCAGGTTGTGGAGGCTCTACCATCGCGACACCGCGCACAAGCTCGACCACTTCTACGAGGTTGATCTCCCCTCCCTGGCGAGAGGGGGCAGAGTCGAGGACTTCCTCTACTTCTACGCCTTCTTCCGGCGGGCGGCCTTCGAGGAAGGACCCCTGGGTGTGGCGGATATCCTGCGCGAGAGCGCCGACTACGCCCGCG
Organism: Actinomycetota bacterium; assembly: GCA_902810695.1. GTDB lineage: Bacteria > Actinomycetota > Rubrobacteria > Rubrobacterales > Rubrobacteraceae > CADDYV01. Next base: position 24,569 of record CADDYV010000044.1, read on the forward strand.
GCGTCGAGGACTCGCTCAAGAACCAGGTCTACGAGGCGCTGAGGCATCTGGCGCAGGGGTTCCTGGACTACCCGGCCAACGGACTCGGCACGGACGAGGGCTCCCTGCGCGGTATCTACGACAACTCCCTGATCGTACTCTACAGGCTCCTCTTTATCCTCTACGCCGAAGCGCGCGGCCTCCTGCCCCTGCGGGAGAACGAGACCTACCGCAGCGCCTACAGCCTCCACGCGATAAAGCGCGACGTAGCCCGCGACCTCGACATCGGCAGGGCGCTCCTGCCGTCGAGCGCGACGCTCTGGCCGCGCCTGAAGACGCTCTTCGACATCATCGCCCGCGGGAGCCCGCAGCTCGGCGTCCCGGCCTTCGACGGAGGGCTCTTCGACCCGGAGCGCCACCCGTTCCTCGAACGGCACGCCGCCGGGGACAGGCACCTGCAGGAAGCTGTGGACCGGCTGGCGCGGGTGGCCGGGAGCTTCGTTGACTACCGGGACCTCGCCGAGCGGCACCTGGGTACGATCTACGAGGGACTCCTGGAGTTCCACCTGGAGCCCTCCGCGCCGGAGGAAGAATGGACGGTCTCGCTGCTCAACGACCGGGGCGAGCGCCGGGCGACCGGTAGCTACTACACCCCCGACTTCGTCGTCAAGCACATCGTCGAGGCCACGGTGGACCCGGTTCTCGAAGAGGCCGTGGCCGGGGCAAAGACCGACGCGGAGAGGCTGGAGCGGGTGCTCGCGCTGAACGTGCTCGACCCGGCGATGGGCAGCGGGCACTTTCTGGTCGAGGCGACCGAGCGCATCGCCCGCTTTCTCGTCGAGAAAGGCGTCTCCACCGAGGGAGAGCAGACAAACGGCGAGGCGGAGCTTGCCCACTGGAAAAGGCGGGTGGCCCAGTCCTGCGTCTACGGCGTGGACGCCAACCCGCTCGCGGTGGATCTCGCCAAGCTCAGCCTGTGGCTCGCCACGGTCGCGAAGGGACGCCCGCTCTCCTTCCTGGACCACCACCTCAGATGCGGCAACTCCCTCATCGGCTCGCGCATCTCGGATATCCGTCCCACAAGCCCCCGCAAGAAGGGCAGGAAAAAGCAGCCCGACGACACTCTCCAGCTCTCGATGGCCGGAGACCCCGCCTTCCAGAGCAGCGTGAGTAACGCCGTCGGCTCGATGTGGCTGATCGAGGAGAGCCCCGCCGACACCACCGAAGAGGTTCGGGAGCAGGAGCGGCTGTACGCCACGCTGCGCGAGAACCTGACCCGCCGCTACACCCGCCTCGCCGACCTCGTAACCGCCGCCAGCTTCGGCGTCGAGGTGGACCCCACCCTCTGGAAAGCTCTCACCTATTACGCAACGAATCATAACATTGCTACATTGCCACAATTCGAGGAGTGGCTGCGGCGGGCGGAGGCTATCGCAAAAGAGAGGCGCTTCTTTCATTGGGAGCTGGAGTTCCCGGAGGTCTACTTCGACCGGCAGGGCAGGCCGCTCGGAGAGGAGGCTGGTTTCGACGCGGTGATCGGCAACCCGCCGTATGTGCGGCAGGAGTCGCTGGGGCCATACAAGCCGTACTTCGCGGCGGCTTACCCGGAGACGTATCACGGCGTCGCTGATCTATACGTCTACTTCTACCAGCAGGGCCTGCGGCAGCTACGCGCGGGCGGGCGGATGGGCTACATCGTAACCAACAAGTGGCTTAGGGCGGGCTACGGCGAGCCCTTGAGAAGCTACTTCGCGCGGGAGGGGGTTATCGAGGAGATCCTGGACTTCGGGCACGCCCCGATCTTCCCGGACGCCGACGTGTTTCCGTGCATCGTCCTGCTCCGCAAGCCGCGCCCCGGCGAGGACACCGCTGAACGCCCCGTGCGCGTCGCCTCCTTCCCGCGCGAGGCGCTGGGCAAAACGGAACTCTCTGATTTCCTGCGCGACCACGGCCACACCGTCCCCAGAGGAAGGTTCGGCCCCTCCGCCTGGAGCCTGGAGGCCTCCGCCGTGGACGAGTTGATGGCGAAGGTGCGCGAGCGCGGCATCCCGCTGGCGGAGTACGCCGGAGTAAAGCCTGCCTACGGCATCAAAACCGGCCTGAACGAGGCGTTCCTGATAGACACGCCCACGAAGGAGCGGCTGGTGCGCGAGGACGCGCGCTCGGCGGATATCATCAAGCCGTACCTGCGCGGCCAGGACATAAAACGCTGGTCGTCGGAGTGGAAGGGGCTGTGGATCGTGGTCCTCAAGTCCAGCGCGGATCACGCCTGGCCCTGGAGCAACGCCGGAGACGACGCTGAAGAGGTTTTCAGCCGGACCTATCCCTCGCTTTACGCGCACATGAAGCCGCTCGAACCCCGGCTACGCAAACGCCAGGACAAGGGTCGCTACTGGTGGGAGCTTCGCCCATGCGCCTACTACGGCCTGTTCGAGCAGCCGAAGATCATTCACACTGACATAACCTGGCGTCCACAATTCGCCATCGCCCGCGAGCCGATGTACCTGCTCAACACGGCCTACATGTGGCCGACCGACGACCCGTATATCCTCGCCG
>CADDYV010000045.1 GCA_902810695.1 Actinomycetota bacterium
TCCAGAGGGAGAGCCGGGATACCGAGCAGCATGGGTCATCTCGATGACCGGATCTGGTCAAAAACACCGCCGGCAGAGCTTCGTGGAGACGGGGGTAGAATTTGAGTGCCCCAGAGACTCCCGAAGTGCTCAATCGTGACTAGAAGCTATTCCTGTTCTCCGCTTTTTTTGAGGCTTCTCAGGATGGCCTCTACCAACGGTTCCGGCCAGTTATCAGGGAAAGGTTCTTTGGAGAAGTAGTGGGCATAGTAGCCGCCAAGCAGCATGTCTACGGTGATATCCAGATCCGCCTTATCGTCTATCTCTCCCCGGCTTTGGGCGTGCTCCAGGATCTCCCTCAAAATCTTGCGGTAGGGTTTGGAGATCCGCTCAGCCCACAACTCGAATAGCTTGGGGGTGCGCCTCTCCTCTACCAGAACCGTTCCCAGTATCGGCATGCCCCCAAGCTCGTCAAAGCTGTGGCGAAAGTGCCGCATCTGCTTTACGAGCTCGGTGCGGGTGTCAATGCCGTCGCGAGGGGCGTGCTCCACCCTCAGATAAGCCAGGGCTGCGATGGCGAGATCTTCCTTGGAGTCATAACGGCGATAGATGGTGGGTTTGCTCACGCCCGCCTCGGCGGCGATCCTGTCCATGGACATCCGCCCATAGCCCTCGGAGGCGATCAACTTCAAAGTAGCCTCCAAAATCGCCTTATCAGACTCAGGATGACGCGGACGGCCCGGCGAAGGCTTCTCCATCAAAACTTCCTTCTCCTTATCTTCGGTTCCCAGCAAATTAATTCTACAAGAACGGTTTAAATTACGAAACCGTGTGGTAAAAAAAGGTTGATGCTGAACAGAGCAGTTCATTACTGTACTTAGTCGAACTTTACAGTAAATGAACTGTTATGGAAAAGCGGCATCGGGACTCAAGAAGGCGAGATAAGCGAGAGAAGGAGGTGAATTTGGTGAAAGATTTCAGGCCGGTTGGCGCCTCTGTAGAACACTAAAGGTCAAGAAGAGAGAAAGGAGTGAGCTTAGAGATGGCACAACCAACTACTGGAAGAGCGAGTAGCGGGGTGTCCGCGAACGGACGTTCTCCGGCGAGGACGTTTCTGCAGCCTATAGCGGCGCCCTCGATCCTGGGGCTCTTCGGGTTTGCCGCGGCCACCTTCATGGTTTCGGCCAATCTGGCTGGCTGGTACGGCGGCACCACAACCCAGGAGTATCTGGCTCCCTTTGCTGCTGTTTTTGGCGGCATCGCCCAGTTTCTGGCTGGTATGTGGGCTTACAAGGCCCGCGATGGCATAGCAACTGCGATGCACGGGATGTGGGGATCTTTTTGGATCGCCTACGGCATCCTCTTTCTACTGGTTGCAGGCGGTACGCTGAGCATGGGGGTCAACTTCGCCCTCGGAATCGGCTACTGGTTTGCGATGCTCGCGGCGATAACGCTTATGGGAGCGTTTGCTGCGATGGGTGAGAACCTGGGGCTGGCTTCGGTGTTGCACACCCTTTGGATCGGCTCTGCGCTATTGGCTGTGGGGTTCCTTACGGCAACCCACTTCTGGGTAGTGATCGGAGCCTATGTGCTGATCCTCTCGGCGCTGTGCGCGTGGTATACGGCCAGCGGCCTGATGTTCGAGGGAGTCGGACGTCCTGTTCTGCCGATAGGCAAGACCGAGGCAGCTAAAGAGAGGGCCCAGTTCAACGCTGGCTTCGATGAGCCCGGCGTCAAGCACGGCCAGTAGTAAGAAGAAGTGGATCCGGTCGGCTTCGACTCTGATCGGATCGTGCGGTGGAGGTCCGTTCTTCGGTGTAGAGGGCGGGCCTCTCACCATCTTCGATCCTTGAAACGAGAAAGGTTCTAGAAGGATGAACAGGTGGGCACCGCCCGAGACCCTGGAAGAAGCCTACGAACTGCGGGATTCCTCAGTAGAACCCGAGAAGCGAGACTTCTATCAGGAGCACGTCTACCGCCTGCGCGCCCGCCAATACCGCGCGCGTGGGATCGTAACCGAAAAGTCCATCCTGCGCCGCCAGAAGTACAGGGCCCGGTCCCGGCCTGCTGGGGTGGAAGACGAGCGCCGCGGTTGGTGGAAGAAAGCTCGCTATCTGGCGGGTGCGATGGGGCTCTGGTCTTTTGGGCGGCAGGATACGACCGGACGACCGGTGAGAGAGCTGGAGGAGTAGAGACATGGCGATTTCGGCTGAGACAAAACCTCATCTTCGAACGGAGGATGAGATAGGGGCGCCCGAGCTTCTCAAGATGTACATGGTTCGCATTGCGCGCAAAGGTTTGTTGAGCAGAGAACGGGAGGTAGAGCTATCCCGGCGCGTCCATTCGGGAGACGAGCAGGCCCGCAGAGAGCTTGTCGAGAGGAATCTACGTCTGGTCGTCTCGGTGGCCAAGAAGTACCGCGGACTGGGCCTGCCCTTCGAGGACTTGATCCAGGAGGGTAACGTGGGGTTGATGAAGGCTGTAGATAAGTACGACCCGGAGAAGGGATATCGCTTCTCGACCTACGCCAGCTGGTGGATACGCCAGGCCGTGGGCAGAGCCATCTCCGACAAGGCGAGGATCATAAGGGTTCCGGTGCACATGACCGAGAAGATCCGCAAGATGGCCCGCGCCTACAACGAGCTCTCCGAGGAAACCGGTCGTGAACCGGGCGATGAACACATCGCCCGAAGATTGGGATGGTCGGTAGAGGAGGTCCGCGAGGTGAAGGACGCCATGCCGGACGCCGCCAGCCTGGATCGGCCCGCTCTAGAGGGGGGGAGTGGGGATAAGATTTCGGAGGTGGGCGATCTCATCGCTGACTACCGGGCTTCGAACGTGCCCGAGGCGATCGTCACCAGGATGGAGAGGTCCTGGATGGCGGAGGCCATCGAGCGTTTGCCCGAGACGCTCCGCTACATCCTGGTAAGGCGCTACGGGCTCGACGGCGAAGGAGCGGCCACGCTCGCGGAGCTTGCGAGGGAGCTTCACATCTCCCGTGAGCGGGTACGCCAGATGCAAAGGCAGGCGGAGCGGATCCTCAGAAACGGCCTGTGTAAAGGGAGGGTCGAGCGATATGCCCTCGCGTAAACCCGGAAATACCCGACGCAGGAAGGCCCGGAGCAAACGCCGGTTCGGTTCGATGAACGCTTCAGTCGGACTGTTCCTGCTCGCTACACCAAAGGACTTCGCCTCGGTCGGACACGGTACGAGCCTGGATGGCATCTGGATGATGAGCCTGGCGGTAGTGATGGCAGCAATCATAATAGTCATAATGCTGGTCAGGACGGCCTCCGGGTCTACGTGGAATCTCGGGCGAGGAGCACGCAGGCTCTCCCCTAAGAAGATCGTGGAGTACGAGCCCGATGAGGAGCCGCCGAGCCCGGAGAAACTCTCCCGGCAGATAGTCGAGCGTACGGGGCAGATCCACGCGACTTTAAACGAGGCTCCCTCAGAGGTGGAGATCGAGATGTGCCTGATGGGCTACGCGGCCTGCGCCGACGACCTGATCGAACTGGCGCGGATGATCGAAGAGGACAGGGTCAAAGCAGGGCCTCTCCGGCGACTCAGGCTCAGGATAGCGTGGCGCCGGGCCAATAATTCGCTCTCGCGTGCGCGCCTGGCTCTCCCCCCGGGCGCCCTCCGCACCCTCCATCGCAAGAGATCCAGGGGAAGGTAGTTCTGCGGACATCACCGCAGAACCCGACATTCGGCGGCCAGCGTAAGTCTTGGGGGCAGGAAGCTATCCGTAGCGAGCGGCTCCTTCCGCCCCGACGCTGGACCCCGCTGATTCACCATCCGGCTAACGGGAAGTAATAACGGCACGACCGCACATGCGAAGCAAAGTACACCCAGGGAAAGGAGCAGGACATGGCTTACACCGCCTCCGACCAGATGGTCGAGCGCCTCATCGAGTGGGGTGTGGACACCGCTTTCGGGTTGCCGGGAGATGGCATAAACGGCTTCTACGAGGCGCTTAGAACCCACCAGGATCAGATCCGCCTCATCCACGTGCGCCACGAGGAGACGGCGGCGATGGCTGCCTCGGCTTACGGCAAGTTCACCGGCAAGCCCGCCCTGTGCGTCTCCACCGCCGGTCCGGGGGCGGTACATCTGCTCAACGGCCTCTACGACGCGCGCATAGACCAGTCGCCGGTCATAGCAGTTACCGGCATGACCTATCACGATGTGATCGGCACCCACTTCCTGCAGGATATAAACCACGACCACTTCATGCACGACCCCTGCTACTACAGCCAAAGGGTGATGGGTGAAGCTCACGTGTTGCACGTAACGGATATGGCCGCACGGATGGCGATTTCCAACCGCGGCCCCACCCACCTTGCGATCCCCATAGACATCCAGGCCGGTCAGGCGGTTACGGAGGACTACTCGATCAAAAACCCTCCGGGAAGCACCGGCATAACCTCCCAGCGCCAGCGGCGCGTGCCCCCGCGCGAGGAGCTGGAGCAGGCCGCAGCGACGCTCGCGAGCGGAAAAAGACCCGTGATCTTCGCCGGAGCCGGAGCCAGGGGCGCGGGAGAGGAGCTGGAGCAGGTAGCCGAGACTCTGGGCGCTCCCATAGTCAAGCCGATGCTCGGCAAGGACTGCGTACCCGACGACAGCCCCTACACCACGGGGGCTTACGCGCTGGTGGGCACCCGACCCTCGCAGGAGGCGCTGCAGAACTGCGACGCCATCCTCATCGTCGGTAGTTCGAGTCCGTATGTGGAGTGGATGCCCACCCCGGGTCAGGCAGCCGGGGTGCAGATAGACGACAAGCCCGAGCGTCTGGGCCTGCGCTACCCGATCGAGGTGGGACTCGCAGGCGACGCCAAACTCACCCTGAGAGAGCTTCTTCCGCTCCTCGAGCGAAACGAGGATCGCTCCTTCCTTGAGCAGGCCCAGGAAGGGATGCGCGAGTGGCGCGCGCTGCAGGAGGAGCGGGCCACCACAACCAACGACGGTCAGATGCGCTACGAGGCCATCTCCTACCACCTGGGAGCGGCGATGGCGGATAATGCCATCCTCTGCGGCGACTCGGGCACCGTGACCACACTTGCTGCCCGCACAGAGCTCCGGCGCGGCCAGAACTTCTCCTTCTCCGGGACGATGTGCTCCATGGCCGCAGCCTTGCCCTACGCCATCGGCGCGCAGGTTGCCTACCCCGAGAGGCAGGTAGTCGCGCTGACCGGAGACGGTTCGCTGAGCATGATGATGGGGGATCTCGCGACCTGCGCCCAGCACAACCTGCCGATCAAAGTGGTCGTGGTAAAGAACAACCTGCTCGGCCTGATCAAGTGGGAGCAGATGGCCTTCCTCGGCAACCCGCAGTACGGGGTCGAGCTTGCGCCCATAGACTTCCTGAAGGTGGCCGAAGGCTGCGGTTTCAAAGCGGTGCGCATAGAGGATGCCGCCCGCTGCCGCGACCAGCTCAAGGAAGCCTTCGCCATGGAGGGCCCGGTTTTGGTAGAGGCGGTGGTGGACCCCAACGACATGCCCCTGACTCCGGTTATCAAGACCCAGCACGCCAAGAACCTGGCGTGGGGCCTCGCCCGCGGCGAGCCCAACCGCGAGCAGATAGCGCTCACCATGTCCCGCGCGATGGCGCGCGAGATGACCTACTCCACCAGCCCCGCCGGCGTGGTCGAGCGCGCCAAGGAGAGCCTTGATGAGGCTCTGGGGCGCGACGAGAGCGATAAAAGGGAGCACTGAGGAGCATGGTTGCATCAGGCGCATATGTCCCCCTCCTGCGAAAAAAACCATCGCAGGAAGAGGGCGCAAGCACCCTCGTCTCGGAGCTGAGGCGGGAGATAGAAGGCGAGGTCCGCTTCGGCAAGGGTGACAGAGCCCTCTACGCCAACGACGCCTCCTCCTACCGGCAGGTCCCCATAGGGGTTGTGATCCCGAGGAGCATCGAGGACGTGGTGGCGACCGTGGCAGCCTGCCGACGACACGGAATCCCCCTCTTCGGGCGCGGAACCGGAACCGGACTCGCCGGCCAGAGCGTCAACGAGGCGGTCCTCATAGACTTCACCAAGTATCTCGATGAGATCCTGGAGCTGGACCCCGAGAGGCGCTTCGCCCGCGTCCAGCCTGGCATCATCCTCGACTCTTTACGCGATGCCGCAGAGGAGTACGATCTCACCTTCGGCCCCGACCCGGCCACCCACACCCGCTGCACTTTAGGGGGTATGATCGGCAACAACTCTTGCGGCACCCACTCCATCCTGGCCGGACTCACCTCCGACAACATCGAAGCCCTCGACGTTCTCCTCTACGACGGCACCCGGCTCACGGTCGAGAACCGCACCAGCGAAGAGGAACTGGAGAGAATAATCCGCCAGGGCGGCAGGAGGGGAGATATCTACAAAAAACTCAAGGATCTGCGCGACCGTTACGCCGACCTCATCCGCGAGCGGTTCCCTAGGATCCCACGCCGCATCTCCGGCTACAACCTCGACGCGCTTTTGCCGGAGAAGGGCTTCAACGTCGCGGCGGCTCTGGTGGGCACGGAATCTACCTGCGCGCTCACATTGGAAGCACGCTGCAAGCTCATCCCGAGTCCCCAGCACCGTTCGCTCTTGGTACTCGGCTATGACGCCCCCTGGACCGCCGCAGACCACGCCGCGGGCATCCTCAAAAGTTACGACCCCATAGCCCTCGAAACCTTCGACCAGCGTCTGGTACAGAACGAACTCAAGAAAGGCTTCAAGCGTCATCCAGAGCTCCTGCCCGAGGGCGACGCCTGGCTTCTGGTGGAGTTCGGGGCAGACAGCAAGGAAGAGGCCGACGAGAAGGCCGAGCGCCTGATGGACGACGTGAAGGGCGGGGACCAGATCGGGCTAAAGCTCTACGAGGACCCCGAGGAGGAAAGCCAGGTCTGGGAGATCCGGGAGGGCGGGGTCGGGCACTCTAAGATCCCCGGCGAGCATCCCGGCTGGCCTTCGTGGGAGGATGCTGCAGTCTCACCAGAGGACATCGGGGACTACCTGCGCGACTTCGAGAAGCTGGTTACCGATCATGGGCTGTGCGTGGCCGCCTATTTCGGCCACGTGGGCCACGGCTGCGTCCACAGCCGCCTCAACTGGGATTTCTCCACCGCCGAGGGCGTAAGAAACTACCGCCGCTTCATGGAGGACGCTGCCGACCTCGTAACCAGCTACGGCGGTTCGCTCTCCGGCGAGCACGGCGACGGACACGCCCGCGCCGAGCTTCTACCCAAGATGTTCGGCGAGGAACTTGTCGGTGCCTTCCGCGAGTTCAAGGCCATCTGGGACCCCGACGGCAAGATGAACCCGCACAAGGTCTCGGATCCTTACCCGCTCGATACCAACCTCAGAATAACGCCCTCCTACCGCACCATGCCGGTCGAGACCCGCTTCAAGTTCCCCGATGACGACGGAAGCTTCGCCGCCGCAGCCGAGCGGTGCTTCGGCGTTGGGATCTGCCGCGAAGTCGAGGGCAGCACGATGTGCCCTTCCTACATGGCCACCCGTGAGGAGAAGCACTCCACCAGGGGACGGGCGAGGCTGCTTTTCGAGATGATGCACGCCTCCCAGCTCAAGGACGGCTGGCGCGATGAGAGCGTCAAGGAGTCGCTCGATCTCTGTCTGGCCTGCAAGGGCTGCAAGCACGACTGCCCGGTGCGGGTGGACATGGCTACCTACAAGGCCGAGTTCCTCTCCCACTACTACGAGGGGCGCCTGCGCCCGGCGGCAGCGTACGCCCTGGGTTTGATCTACTGGCACTCGCGCCTGGCTTCATTAGCTCCCGGCCTCGCCAACTTCTTCACCCAGACACCGGGGATCTCCACCGCCCTGAAGCGTCTCGGGGGCCTCGCGCCCGAGCGTCCCATGCCAGCTTTCGCCTCTGAGACTTTCAGAAGCTGGTTTCAAAAACGCGGCTCATCCAGCGCGAAAGAGAACAAAGGCCGGGTCATACTCTGGCCCGACACCTTCAACAACTACTTCCAGCCGGAGGTAGCCAGGGCCGCTGTAGAGGTGCTGGAGGACGCGGGCTTCCGGGTCGAGCTGCCGCGCGGTTCGCTGTGCTGCGGCCGTCCGCTCTACGACTATGGGATGCTCACCCTGGCAAAGCGCCAGCTACGCCAGATCCTGGAGCGGATGCGGCCCGAGATCGAAGCCGGAATCCCCGTAATAGGGCTGGAGCCGAGTTGCACCGCAACCTTCCGCGATGAACTCGTAAACCTCTTCCCCCATGACCAGGACGCAAAGCGCCTCTCCAAGCAGACCTTCACCTTCGCCGAGTTTCTGGTGCGCGAGGGCTACGAGCCACCTGAGCTGAAGGGCGAGGCCATAGTGCACGGCCACTGCCACCACAAGGCCCTCTTCGGAATGGAGTGCGACAACGAGCTGTTGGGCAAACTCGGCCTGGACTACAAGGTGCTCGACTCTGGCTGCTGCGGGCTCGCCGGTTCCTTCGGCTACGAGTCAGGGGACAATTACGAGGTCTCGATCAAGTGCGGCGAGCGCGTGCTGCTGCCCGCGGTGCGCGAAGCGGAGCGGGAGGCGCTCATCATCACCGACGGCTTTAGCTGCCGCGAGCAGATCGAGCAGACCACCAACAGGCAGGCGCTGCATCTCGCCCAGGTGATCGAGCTGGCTATGCGCGATGGAAAACTATCCGGAGATTATCCCGAGTCGGGATGCTTCGGGGAGAGGCCGTCGCGTCCCGAACCGCGGAGCGTGGCGCTGCTGGGAGCCGCGCTGGCAGGGGGTGCTCTGGCGTGGAAACTAGCGAAGAGGAGGGTTTGATGGAATCCAGGTTGGTCTACGAGGAGAGTGGGCAGAAGACCTTCGTGCTCGTCTTCGATACGGGCGACGAGGTCATCTCCGGGTTGACGGAGTTCGCCAGAGACAACGACCTCGCCGCCGCCAGCCTGAGCGCGATAGGAGCGTTCTCGGCTGCCACTCTCGGTTACTTCGACGTCGAGAAGAAGGATTACGAGAAGATCCCGGTAGACGAGCAGGTAGAGGTGCTTTCGCTGATCGGGGATATCTCCACCAAGGAGAACGGGGAGCCGCAGGTGCACGCCCACGTGGTGGTAGGCCGCCGCGACGGGACCACCCGCGGCGGGCACCTTCTGGAGGCGAGCGTGCGTCCCACGCTGGAGGTGGTCCTCGTCGAATCTCCGGAGCACCTGCAGCGCAGATGGGACGAAGAGGTGGGGCTGGCTCTCATCGCCCTGTAAGAGCTAGTCCAGCAGCAGCACCGCCTTGCCTTTCACCCGGCAGTCCCGGAGCGCCCGCGCTGCCGGACCCAGCTCGCGCCAGCTTCTCTGTAGCCCGACGGATGCGATCAGCCGTCCCTCGCTGACAAGCCCGGCTAGGTACGCCAGATCCCGCCCGAACGTACCGGTGTCTGTGGCGTAGACGCCGAAGGAGCGGATGCTCCCACCGAGTTCTCCCGCGAAGGCAAACAGGCCGATCCGGGCAGGCTCCCGCGCGGAAGCGCCGTAGAGAACGGCCACGCCATCCTGCGCCAGCGCCCGAACAGAGCGTTCCAGGAAAGGTCCGCCGACACCTTCCATCACCGGATCAAACGGTCCGCCAGCCTTCGGGACGGTTGGCGACCAGGTTCAACTCGCCACGGTTGATGGAAAACGCGCGCGCCTCCACGAGCATCTCCCCCGGCGTGGGCTCGGGCTCCTGGACGTTCTGGATCTCCACGGGTTCCTGCCTGCCGGGCGTGTTGACCATAGCCAGCATATCTATCCGTCCTTCGTAGCCCTTAAAGAAAGCCAGATGTTATTAACAGGAGTCTATCCGAAGCGCGGGTAGAATATTCGTTGACCGTACCTCCAACAGTTGACAGGAGTCGCTCATTGGTTTCTGGAAGACAACGACCGCTCTTTCGCGCGAGTGCGGAAATGCCCGTAACCTCGAAGCGTGCGCCCCGCTGAGGCGATGCGGGTCGAGCGGGTCTTCAGCATCGAGCAGGTGGAGAAGGCAGCGTGGCGCGCGCTGGAACCGCGGGACTTTCCGTTCTTCGACTTCGAGTTTCTGCTCGCCCTCGAACGTTCGGGGAGTGTGGGCGAGGCGAGCGGCTGGTCGCCCGTCTACCTTCTCTGCAAAGACAGAGAGCGTCTGATGGGGGCGCTGTGCCTCTACCTCAAGACGGACAGCTACGGCGAGTACATCTTCGACTGGGATTGGGCGCACGCTTACTACGAGCACGGGATCTCCTACTACCCGAAGCTCGTCTGCGCCGTGCCGTTCACGCCCGCCACGGGGCCGAAGCTGCTCGTGCGATCCGAAATCACGCGAGACGTTCGCAGAGAGGTTGCGCGCGCGTTGCTGGATGATGCTCGCAGGCTCGGCGATGAGTTGCGGGTCAGCTCCTCTCACGCCCTGTTTCTCCCGGAGCGGGAGATCCGCGAGTTCACGGAGCAGGGTTTCGCTCTGCGCCACTCCATGCAATTCCACTGGCACAACCGGGGCTACGACTCCTTCTCCGATTACCTGGATGCGCTCCAGGGCAAGCGCCGACGCCAGATATCGCGCGAGCGCCGCCAGCTAGAGGGCGAAGGTCTCGCAATAGAGAGGCTCACGGGAGAGACGCTGGATGATGGGTACGCGGCCACGATGTACCGGTTTTATGTCAGCACCTTCGACAGGAAGTGGGGCGCGCCCTATCTCAACGAGGCGTTCTTCGAAGAGGTCTTCCAGACTATGGGCGACCGGATACTGCTCGTCCTCGCGCGTGATGGCGCGGGATGGCCGATCGCGGGCGCTCTCAACTTCTTCAAGGGCGACTCGCTCTACGGGCGCTACTGGGGAGCGGCAGAGCAGCGGCGAAATTTACACTTCGAGCTCTGCTACTACCAGGCGATAGAGTTCGCCATCGAACGGGGGTTCAAGCTCTTCGAAGCCGGGGCGCAGGGCGAACACAAGCTCGCGCGCGGTTTCCTGCCGACCCTGACCTACAGCGCACACGAGATTCGCCATCCCGGATTCAGGTACGCGATCGAGCAGTATATCGAGAAGGAGAAGGAGCTAATTGCCCAGAACATGGAATCATACGCCCGGCATGACCCGTACAGGCGCTGAAGCCGCCCGGTGTCTCTCTGGATGACCACGAAAACCTACAGCCCGCCGACATATTCGAGCGAGATGTGATCCGTCTCCACAAAACCCAGAGAGCGGTAGAAGCTGCGGGCGGTTTTGTTGTTGCGGGTGGCGACCAGTTCGATCAGGCTGGCCCCGCTTTCGGTGGCGAGATTTTTGATCTCCGCCATGAGGAGCGTACCTGCTCCCCGGCGCCGGTGGTTCGCGGATACGACCAGCATGGGAACTTCGATCACGGTGTCGCCGTGGGCGAGATCCGGTTTGATCCAGATGCTCGCCGCCCCTACGACGTTGCCCCCGTCCTCTGCCACGAAAACCCTCGCGCGCGGTTCGTCCAGAAGCTCCGCGAGCCGCCCGCGCACCGCGTCAGGGTCCGGCCTGGCATCACCGACAGCCTCGGCGAGGTCGCAGGTGAGCGCGTGGATGCTCCTGGCGTCCTCCTTCGTAGCCTCGCGCACATTCTCTCCATTACCCATTTTCGTCTCCGCGATCGGTGGTTGCCGCCAGATTAATACCCTCGTCCCCCAAACCTGAAAATGTATCAGGCGGTAAGATGTCTCGCACCGGAACCTAAAAAGCACATGAAAGGAGCCCGATGCCCCGCAGAGCGATCGCCATAGTCCTGGACGGTGTCGGAGCCGGTGACGCGCCGGATGCAGCCGAATTCGGGGATGAGGGGGCCAACACCCTGACCAACACCGCCCGCGCGGTGGGTGGGCTCGATGTGCCCAACCTCGCGGCTATGGGGCTGGGAGACATCCTGGAGATAGAAGGCGTCCCCCCGGCCCGTACTCCCGGCGCCTCGTGGGGGCTTATGGTCGAGAAGTCTGCGGCCAAGGCTACTCTCGCGGGGCACTGGGAGATGATGGGACTGGTTCTGGAGCAGCCGCTTCCAACCTACCCGGAAGGGTTTCCGGAGGAGATCGTAAGCCGCTTCGAGCGGGAAACGGGCCGGAAGGTTATCGGCAACAGGCCTGCCTCGGGGACGCAGATTATCGAGGAGTTGGGACCCGAGCAGGAAGCAGCGGGAGCCTGGATCCTCTACACTTCAGCCGATTCTGTCTTCCAGGTTGCCGCTCACACGGACGTCATCCCCCTCGAAGAACTCTACGAAGCCTGCCAGAAGGCGCACAAAATGCTCATCGGCGAAGGGGAGATCCTGGTCGAGCGCGTCATCGCCCGTCCCTACCACGGAAAACCCGGCTCCTACGAGCGCGAGAACGAAAACCGCCACGACTACGGCATAGAGCCTTTCGGGGAGACCTACATGGACCGCATCAAAGCCTCCGGGCAAGAGGTCGTCGCGGTTGGCAAGATCTCCGACATCTTCGACGGCAGGGGCATCACCGAGCATCTCCCTGGAAAACCCGACGACTCCGCCAAGGTAGACGCCGTGCTTAAAGCTCTGGGGCGGGTGGAGAGAGGCTTCATCTTCGCCAACCTCGTGGACTTCGATGCCAGATACGGTCACCGCCGTGACCCCCAGGGCATGGCCGAAAACCTGCGACGCTTCGACGCCCGGCTACCAGAGTTGACAGGAGCCCTCTCGGATGAAGATATCCTCATCATCACCGCCGACCACGGCAACGACCCGACCTACTCCGGCACCGATCATACCCGCGAGCGGGTGCCGCTGCTGGTCGCCGGAAACGGTGAGCCGCGCTTTCTGGGCGTAAGAGAAGGTTTCTCTGACCTCGGGGCTACGGTTGCGGCGTGGCTGGGTGTCGAGAAAGGGGCGTTGCCGGGAACAAGTTTTCTGAAATAAGCGCGGAGTTTACTGCAATTTTTAATGCAGAATCAGTTCTGGGGCTAAAGCTTTTCGCCATCCCGGACGATAAGCATATGTAAGAGACGAGACATCCATCCGGCTGTCGAGTCCCGCGGAGGATTTGTGTGGCACAGGAGCATCTATCAAGAAAATGCATGGCGTGCGGAAGGGATCTGAGTCCGGCGTGGTAAAGCCAGCAGGGGCAGCTTCCTCTGAGGCGCAGCCATCCGCGAACTCCACGCGGATCTCGGGAGCGAGAAGGGGTAGCGGGCGGCGCCGGAGACTACGGGTGTGGCGGGTATATCTGGTAGTGGGCATCCTGGCGATTGGCCTGTACTTCGCGCTGCCGGAAGCTGCACAGAGCGTCCTTTACTGGCTGTTCGGACCGATGACCGTGGCGAGTATCTTTATCGGCCTGCGGTTGTACAGGCCCCGGCACCGGATGCTCTGGTGGCTGCTCGCCCTTAGCCAGCTTTCCCGCATAGCTGGAGATCTGGCCTTCTTCTCCTATCCGGCGCTCACGGGAAGACAGCCTCCCTTCCCCTCCATTGCAGACATCTTTTATCTGGGTGCCTATCCGCTGGCTATCGGAGCGATTCTGCTGGTGCTCTGGCGCCGGGGTGAGGGACGCGACCTGAGTAGCCTGATAGACGCTCTGATCGTGACCGTAGGCGTCGGGTTGCCGGCCCAGATCTTCTTGATAGAACCCTACGCCAGTGAACACTCGTTGACGCTGGCCGAGCGTTCGGTTTCTATTGCCTACTCGCTTTTCGCCCTGCTCACGTTCGCCGTTGCTGCGCGACTGATGACCACTCACAAGCAACGCACGGTTGCCTACCACCTCTTCCTGTGGGGCCTGCTGTCCTCTTTGTCGGGGGACATAATCTACGGCGCGCTGACGCTCGTGGGCTTCTACCACACCGGAAGCCCGGTGGATAGCTTCTGGTTGCTCTCTTACGTCATGCTCGGAGCCGCAGCCCTCCATCCGACGATGCCCTTCCTCTCAGAACCTGCACCGGAAGCCAAAACCAGGAGAACGGTTGCATGGTGGCGGCTTACCCTGATCGTGATATCCGCCCTCATGGCTCCAGCGATGCTCGTCATACAACAGTTTCTCGGCGACCACGACGATACGTTTGTGATCGCCGGAGGAGCGGTAGTCATGTTCCTGCTCGTCCTGCTGCGGATGGAGGGGCTCGTGCGAAGGCTGGATTCTGCCTCTTCGAGATACGAACAGGCGGCCAGCCGCGAAAAGGTCCTGCGGAGAGCCGGAGCGAGGCTGTTAACCGCATCGAACAGGGAAGCGGTTTACCGGGCGGCTCTCGAAGCGATTCTGGACCTTGCTGGAGACCCGGAGACGACCCGGACGTGGATCGCCACAGGCTCGCCGGACAACCTGTGCATCGTGGCCGCTGCCGGAGATCGAGCCTCTGACGTAGAAGGCATCCGCTTCGATGCCCAGAAGCTTCCGGAGCAGGTCCGTATGGGATTTTCGAGAGGAGAGGTGGTCGAAATCCGCGGAGCCGACGCAGCTTCGATGCGGGCGGTATTCGAATTCGAGACAAAGGCCGGCGATACCCTGATCCGGCCTCTGAGAAGCGGAGAACAGGGAGGGATAGCAGGGGTGATCTGGGTCGCAACCGACCGATCCTTCCGCCGGGAGATGCGCGACGGCTTCGACACTTTGAGCTCCCAGATCGCACTGGCGCTGGAGAGCCTCGCCCTCGCGGAGGATCTCTACCAGCGCAAGAGCGAGGCGCGTTTCCGGTCCCTGATCCAGAACTCCTCGGATATCATAATGATCATCAGTGAGGATGGAGAGATCCTCTACCAGAGTCCTTCGATGGCGTGGACGCTGGGGTACGATCCCGAGGGCAGGTTTGGTCTCAACGCGCTGGGCTCCGAGCTGGTGCACCCCGATGATCTGGTGCGGTTGAGAGAGGCCACGGTGGAGGCTGTTGGCAATCCGGAAAGCACTATCTCCGTCGAGGCGCGGATGCTCCACCGCGACGGCTCCTGGCGTCACATGGAGGCGGCCATACGCAGCCTGCTCGGCGATCCGAACGTGGACGGAATCCTGATAACGGCCCGCGACGTTACCGAGCGCAAGAAGACAGAGGAGGCGCTCAGGGAAGCCGAGTTTCGCTACCGCACGTTGGTGGAGCAAATACCGGTGGTAACCTACATCAACCCGCCGGATGCGAGCGGTCCCAGCCTCTACATAAGCCCCCAACTCGAAGCCATGGTAGGCTACTCCTGGGCCGAGGGCCGGGAAAATCCCGGCCTGTGGGACCGGATAATCCACCCGGAGGACAGAGAGAGGGTCTTCGCCGAGGAAGAGCGCACGAATGCGACCGGCGAGCCGTTCAAAGTAGAGTACCGCATGATCACCAGGGAAGGGCGGATCGTGTGGATGCACGATGAAGCCGTGCTCGTGCGCGACGAGGAGGGCAGGCCGCGGTTCTGGCAGGGTGTGATGGTGGATATTACCGAACGCAAGGAGCTGGAGGGACAGCTCTCCCACCAGGCGTTCCATGACCCGCTGACCGGTCTGCCCAACCGCATCCTTTTCAGAGATCGCCTGGAGGTAGCCCTCGCCCGGCGCAGCCGCTCGGAGCGCCCCGTAACCGTGCTGTTCGTGGACCTGGACGACTTCAAGAACGTCAACGACAGCCTGGGACACGATGCGGGGGACCGGTTGCTGGTAGAGGTGGCCAGGCGCTTCTTATCCTGTGTGAGGCCAGGAGATACCGTGGCGCGCCTCGGTGGCGACGAGTTCGCCTTCCTGATCGAAGAAGACCTCGTACCCAGCGCCCGCCCTGATGCAGGGTCCGAGGCCCCGGCTGCGGCCCTGGTAGCGGAGCGGGTGCTGGCGTCGCTATCCACGCCCTTCTCCCTCCGGGACAAAGAGGTAACGGTTCATCCGAGCGTGGGGATAGCCGTAGACGATGGGAGCTATGATGCCGGGGAGCTTCTGCGCAACGCCGATGTCGCCATGTACGCGGCCAAGGTCCGCGGCAAGGGACGCTGCGAGTTCTACGATCCCACCATGCACGCCGCGGCGCTCGAACGCCTGGGGTTAGCGGAGGACCTGCGTCAGGCGGTGGCAAACCGGGAGCTCTTCATCCACTACCAGCCCGTGATCTCGCTGAAGGAACCCGACCGGGGCAGGGTGCGTGGGGTCGAGGCGCTGGTCCGCTGGCGGCATCCGCACCGCGGTACGATCCCGCCCGGTGAATTTATCCCGCTCGCCGAAGAGACCGAGGTCATCGTCGAGATAGGACGGCTGGTGCTCGAAGAGGCCTGCCGTCAGGTGCGCGAGTGGCAAACATCGGACCCGGAAGGCAAACCGCTCACTCTGAGCGTGAACCTCTCGGCGAGGCAGTTCCGCCAGCCGGATCTCGCCCGGCGCGTCTCCGAGGTACTCCACGAGACTGGGCTGCCTGCCAGCTCCTTGAGGCTGGAGATCACCGAGAGCGCGGCGATGGACGACGTGGACTCCGCGCTCGAAATCCTCCAGCAGCTCAAGAGCCTGGGAGTAAAAACGGCGATAGACGACTTCGGTACGGGTTACTCCTCCCTCTCGTACCTCGGTCGTCTTCCCGTAGACACCCTGAAGATAGACCGCTCCTTCGTCGGTCGTCTGGGGAAGGATCCCGAGAGCCCGGCGATAGTCTCGACCACCGTGAACCTCGGTCGCACCCTGAATCTCGAAGTGGTCGCGGAAGGCGTGGAGACCTTCGAGCAACTCGCGCTGCTCGAAGAACTCGGCTGCGACCTCGCCCAGGGCTACTACTTCACCAGACCGCTGCCGCCGGAGGATATCCAGGAGCTTCTAAGCATCCGAAACCACCTCCAGGTCCGCGACCTCACCTAGATCATCTCCCCGGAAAACACTCGGGCATGAGCTAGAATGCCCTGGAAAAGCGAACAAGGTGGAGCACATTACTGCCTCGATGAGCAGCATACTCGAAGCGATAGAGACTAAGAAGCGTGGGGGAGAGCTTTCGGAGGACGTAATCAGGGCCGTAGTCGCGGGCTACACCTCGAAAGATATCCCTGATTACCAGATGTCGGCCCTGCTCATGGCGATTTTTCTGCGCGGCATGGGCTACGAGGAGACGCTCGCCCTGACCCGCGCCATGGCCGAGTCGGGGCGGCGCTACTTCTTCCCCGGCTGCGCGGACAAGCACTCCACGGGTGGCGTCGGGGATAAGGTGAGCCTCACGGCTCTGCCCATCGTCGCCGCCTGCGGGGTCCCGGTCGCCAAGCTCTCGGGCCGGGGGCTCGGCGCGACCGGCGGTACGGTGGACAAGCTGGAGTCAATCTCCGGCTTCTCGTGCAACCTCTCCGAGGAGCGGTTCAGGAAGCAGGTAGAGGAGGTGGGGCTGGCGATCCTCGAAGCCGGAGACCTCGCTCCCGCGGACAAGGAGATCTACGCCCTCAGGGACACGACCGGGACGGTGGATTCCCTGCCCCTCATAGGCTCCTCCATCGTCTCCAAGAAGGCGGCGACCGGGGCGGAATTTCTGCTCTATGACGTGAAGTGCGGCTCGGGCGCGTTTATGAAGAGCCTGGAAGACGCCCGCGAGCTGGCCCGGCTGCTGGTGCGCCTGAGCGGCGACTTCGGCATCTCGGCCTCGGCGTTCATCACGGGTATGGACGAGCCCCTGGGGAGCGCCGTCGGCAACGCCCTGGAGGTGCGCGAGGCCGTACGCTTTCTCAAAGGTGGTCGCACATCCGCCGACCTCTCGGAGATGGCCCGGCGGGTGGCCGCCCGGCTCCTGGAGCTGAGCGAGGCGATGGACCCTGAACCGGCCGTGGAGCGGGCGCTCTCCTCGGGCGCGGCCTACGAGAAGTTCCAGAAGTTCGTCGAGGCTCAGGGTGGAGAGCCGGAAGCTCTGGAGGGCTTGGCGGTCTCGCGAGAAGTCCAGGAGGTTCTCGCTCCGCGAGACGGCTACGTGTCGCGCTTCGAGGCCGCGGGGATCGGCGCGGCGGCGCTGGCCCTGGGTGCCGGGAGGCAGAAGAAGGGGGATGAGGTGGATCCCGGCGTGGGAGTCGAGGTCCTGGTCAAAGTCGGGGATAGCGTGGAGCGGGGAGAGCCCGTGGCCCGGCTCTACCACCGGGACGAGAGGGGGCTGAGACGGGCAAAGGAGCTGGTGGAGGGAGCGTTGAACCTCTCGGAACAGCCGCCGGAGCGCCAGCCTGTTATCCTTGAGAGCCTGTGAAATCTACAACAACTGAAGGGAGGTTGGATGAGCCCTGTCCACGTGCGGGCAGAGCCGGGTGATTTCGCCGAGAGCGTCCTTCTGCCGGGAGATCCCCGCCGGGCCCGCTACATCGCAGAGAACTTCTTCGAGGATGCCAGGCTGGTTAACGAGGAGCGCGGGATGCTCGGCTACACCGGAACCTACAAGGGGGATCCGGTCTCGGTGCAGACGACCGGGATGGGTTGCCCGAGCGCCTCCATCGTGGTCGAGGAGCTCTTGCAACTGGGGGTAAAGAACCTCCTGCGGGTCGGGACCTGCGGCGGCTACAACCCGCAGATGCGGCTCGGGGATCTCGTGGTCGTCACCGCCTCGACGCCTCTGGACGGGACGGTGCAGAAGCTCACCCGCGGCTTCCCTTACGCGCCCGCGGCCCACTTCGATGTCGTCCACGCCGCCCACCACGCCGCGGAGAACGCGGGGAGGCGGGTGTTTACCGGGCCAATCGTCAGCACGGATCTCTTCTACGACCCGGTAGAGGAGCCGCAGAAAATGTGGGGCAGGCTCGGGGTGCTCGCGGTGGAGATGGAGGCGGCGGCTATCTTCACGCTCGCGGCGATGCGCGGCGCGCGGGCGGGGTGTCTTCTCACGGTATCGGATACCATCGGGGTCGAGATCACCCGTATTTCCGACGAGGAGCTGAAGAACGCTGTGGACAACATGATGGCACTGGCGCTCGACACCCTCAACGCACTAAACTGAAGCATTTCCAGAAGGCGTTTTCTCTGGGGAGGGTTTTAGGTAACTTTGACGGTCCTTGACGAGTCAGGAGTACCGGACGTATTATCTCCGCTCTACAGCCTCAATGGCCTCGCGGAGAAGCTGCCAGATGTACTCTTGATCCTGGTTGGCACCCGCGCCGAGGCGTATCTCGCCCAGACCCTTCCGGGTATGATCTCCGGGGATATCTCCCTGAACCCGCACTTCTCCGCCCTGGTCCTCGACCCGGAGGAGAACGTACAGCAGGGCCAGGTGGCCTCCCGCGTCATCGAGGCTGCGGCGGGCTTTCCGGAGGTGACAGCCGTGCTGCTCGTCGCGGGACGTTCTGCGGAGCTTCTGGGCGTGGACGCGAACTTCGAGGTTCAACTCGCCGAACGCCGCCTGGGGCTCCCGGTGCGCGCGGTGGACTACGACCCGGCCAGAGATGGGGCCCTCTCGACCGATCTGGAGGATGGAATTTTGTCCGCGCTCGTGGACGTCTGCCCCGATACGTCTCCGAGGATGCTGGAGCTTCCGCCCCCGGCAAAAGGACGCAGCGGCTTTATCGGCAACCTCCTGGGCCGGGGGCGGAGCGAATCGCGGGAGGTCCGTCGCCGGCAGGTGGTGATCCTGGGCGCGTCGTCTCCGCCCGGAGCGTGGCGGGAACTGGCGGCGGAGCTGGATCAGATCGGGATCGAGGTAGTCGGCAACATACCGGGAACGGGAGCCAGCGGGCTTCCGGCGGTGGGGCAGGGCATGGTTGCGGCGGTCGCCGATCCGTATCTGATTGCGTCCTCGCGAGCGGTAACCGAGCGCGGAGCGAGGGTGCTGAGAACCCTCATGCCCATCGGCGTGAACGGTACGGCCCGTTTTTTGCAGGACATCGCCATAGCCTTCGGGCTCAAGGCGAACCAGCTAAACCGCGCCCGATCGGTGTGGGAGAACCTGGAGCCGTTGAGGAACCGCATCCGGGGGAAGAGGATCTTCTTTGCCGGAGATACCGGACTGGAGCTGCCGCTCGCCCGTTTTCTGGTGGATGCGGGGGCGGTGGTGCTGGAGGTTGGGGTGCCGCGGCTGGATCGGAGCTTTCTGGCGGCGGAGGTGCAGGCGCTGGGCACGGATGTGGACGTCGTGGAGTCTCCCGATCCCAGGGGGCAGATGGAGCGCATAGACAGGAGCCAGCCCGACGTAGTCGTCGCCAGCCCCGGACTCTACGTGCCGCTCGTCGCCAGGGGACACCTGTGCCGCCTGGCGCTCGATTTCCTAGAAGCGGGTATCCACGGCTACGAAGGCGCGCGGCGTATCCTGGAGCTCTTCGTCCGGACCTTCGAGCGGGCGGAGGCCCTGGACTCTGTGAAGCTGTGAGGCTCGCGGGTGGAGTCTACGAGGGGCCGGCGAGCCACGGCATCCTGCAGGTGGCCGCGAGCATGAGGGGCATCCACGCCGTCCTGCGCGCGCTCCCGACCGAGGGTTACTTTCCGGCCCTCTTCGGCCTCTGGGCGAAGTTCGAGGAGCCAGCGCCGGTCTCTTTGAGCCCTATTCAGGGAAGGCCGGGAGGTCTCAGGCGCGACGTGGAGGCCGCCGTGCGGCGCAACCCGGAGACGGAGGCTGTGATCCTGGCCCGCTCCGACGCCGCGCTCCTCTCCGGGGAGGAGATACCCGAACTCTCTCTGCCCGACAGCCCGAAGACCGGGCGGGAGATGAAGCTTATCGGGTGCGGCTGGGAGTTGCCGGAGATGGGCGAGCACGAGGCGGCGGACCTGGCCCTGGAGGAGCTGGTCCGGACATACGTCGCACCGCAGGAGAGGAGCGAGACCCCCACGGTCAACGTCTTCGGACCGCCCGTTTTCAAGCCTGGAGCGGAGGCGGAGTTCGAGGAGGTCGCCCGGCTTCTGGGTATGCTCGGGGTCGGGGTGAACGCCCGCGTCCCGCTCGGGACGACGGTGGAAGATTTAGCTAGATTGCCGAGAGCGTGGGCGAACGTGCTCCTGTACAGAGAGGTCGGGGATTCTGCCACGCGCTTTTTGCAGGAGGAGTTCGGAATGCCCCGGATAACGACGCCCATGATCGGCTCCTCCGGGACGGGTGGGGTGCTGCGGGTGGTGGGGGAGTTGTGTTCGCTTGCGGAGGAGAAGGTCCAGCGGGTGGTTTTCTCGGAGCTGGCCCGGACGGCGAAGCTCCCGTGGTACGCCCGGCTGCAGAGACCGGAAGCGCTGGCGGGGCGCAGGGCCGTCATCTTCGGGGATTTTACCCACGCCGTCGGCCTCGGCCACGCTCTGGCGCGGGAGATCGGGCTGGAAGTCTCCTGGGCCGGGACGTACCTGAAGCATCTGGAGCAGGACTTCCTCTTCCACGCCGAAGCCTTCACGGACCGGGCCTTTGTCGCCGACGACCCCGAAGAGGTCGCCTCCCGCATCGAGAGGACGCGACCGGATGTCGTGATCGGGACCTACCTGGAGCAAAGGGCTGCGGAAAATACTGGTGCATCGTTCCTGCCGCTATGCCCCCCCGCCGCCGCCTTTCCTTTCGTCCAGCGTCCGCTCGCGGGTTACTCGGGGGCGGCTGTACTCGCCGACGCGCTCGATGGCGTCCTGCGACGGCCTAAAGTGGAGGCAGAGCCGCGCCTGAAAGAGACCGAGGAAGCCCTGCCCTGGAGCGAAGAGGCGCTTGAGGATCTGGAGGAGATCCCCGCCTTCCTGAGAGGCCGGGCGAGGCGGCTGGCGGAGGAGCGCGCGAGAGAGCTCGGGGCGGCGGAGATCACACGCGAGATCCTGGAGGAAGCCCGATTTTGAGCGGTGTATCATGTGCCGGATACGGGAGGAAGTTTTCTTGGGCATAAGAGACTTTATCCGCTACCTCGAAGAGCATAAGGACAAAGCGCAAAGGTCGAGGGAAATCTCCGATGAGGAGCGCGAAGAGGCGCTCGCCCAGGCTGAGCTCATGGTCGGGATGGCGGAACAGGCCATAAATTCGCTGGGCTCCATCCTCGCCAACCGCCGCATCAACCTGAACGAGGAACACGCCGTCCGCTTCGCCCAGGATATCTTCGCGTACCTCCGCGACGAGGAGGAGAAGGTCAAGGAGAGGCTGCGCGCAGGCGCGCGATAAGGCTCTGCGGGCCCGGTTTTAAAACACTTTGAAGGGCCGAATCCGAGTAGTAGCATGGCTCTGAGCTTGCATCCCGTTATGCTTTGGTCATAGCACCAACGGGCTTCTATTTCGACACCAACGATGCTATGCATAAACTATATTTGCAAGCATACTGGGGGTTGATAGAGGCGTCTTTTGAAAGGAATGAAAATGACTCCAGCCCAGAATATCGTCGTGCCCGAACTCGATTATCCATTTCCACCAGTTATCAACGAGCATGCTGATGCCGTACATCGCGGCACGGTGGAGTGGGTGAGACGTTTTGATCTCCTGCCCAACGAAAGAGCATACCGCTTTTTCGCCGCGTCCGGCCTGGGGTATCTCGTCGCCCGCAACCACCCCGAATCCGAACCCTCGGATCTCCAGCTTATGTCTGACTGGTACGCCTGGTTGTTCTTGCGGGACGACAAGGGCGACGCATCAGCGGTGGGCAGGCAACCGGAGAGGCTTTCCGCGGCGGATAACCGGCTGCTCGACATCCTGGAAGGCGCGAACGCGGACGAGAGCGACGAACCTCTGGCCCACGCGCTCCTGGATCTCCGAGTACGCCTGCAAGAGTATCTGTACCGCTATGACCTCACCGATGTCTGGATGCGGAGGCTCGTCCGCGCCGTCAGGGAACACCTGGAAGCAACGCTCTGGGAGGCCGCCAACCGGGCGCGAGCTACCGTGCCGGATATCGAGTCCTACATCAGGATGCGTCCTCTGACGGGAGGTTTGTCCATAGTAACCGAGCTTATCGAGATAATCGAGGGCTACCATCTCCCGGCGGAGGTGCGCGAACACGCTGCGGTAAGACGCCTGAGTGGAGCCTCGCACAACATCGCCTGCTGGGCAAACGATATTATTTCCCTGGCTAAAGAACTCAGGTGCGGGGAGGTAAATAACCTGGTAGTGGTACTGAGCAACGAGTTCGACCTCACCTTGCAAGAGGCCGTAGACCGCGCCGCCAGGATGCACGACGCCGAAGTGCAAGTCTTCGTCCAGACGGCCGCACAACTCCCGTCCTTCGGCCCGGCAGTGGATGAGATCCTCGCCCGTTACGTCTCGGTCTTGCAGGCGAGGATGCGGGGAATCCTGGACTGGTCCTACCAGTCGGAGCGTTATCGGATCACGGAAGAGGCTTCGAAAGCGCCTGTGGGCGAGCTTACCATCGCGCTCCCACGGCGATAATCTCTTCGGCTGCGGGGGCTTCTACCGGGCGCGAGAAGCAATAACCCTGGCCGTAGTCGCAGCCGATCTCTCGCAGTTGCTGCAGGTGATCGCGGGCTTCGATCCCTTCGGCGATTACGTCCATCCCGAGGCTGTGGGCGAGGGTAGTTATCGCGCGCACGATCTGCTCGTTCTCGCTGGGTTTTCCTCTCGCTCCCATGTCCCGGACGAACGACTGGTCTACCTTCAGGGCGTCAACCGGGAAGCGGTGCAGCATGCCTAGCGAGGAGTAACCTGTGCCGAAGTCGTCAATGTGCACCCGGATGCCCAGCCTGCGCAGGTTCAGGAGGGTCTCGGCGGCCAGTTCGGGGTCCCTCATGATGGTGCTCTCGGTGATCTCCAGGCACAGGTGGCGTCCACTGAGCCCGGACTCGCGCAGCATGGTTTTTAGCTGGTCGGTAAGCTCCGGGCGTGCGAGCTGGGCGGCTGAGAGGTTGACGCTCATGCTGAGCGGCCTGTGGCAGGGGAACTTCGAGTGCCACGCGCTCATCGTGGAACAAGCTTCGCGAAGCACGTGGAGATCTATAGGAATGATGAGCCCGGTTTCCTCGGCGAGCGGTATGAACTCCGCGGGAGATATCATCCCGCGCTCCGGATGCTTCCAGCGCGCGAGCGCCTCGAACCCGGTGATCTCACCGCTCCTGAGCGAGATGATGGGCTGGTAGTGGACCACGAACTCTCTCCGCTCCACGGCCTGTCTTAGCGAGATCTCGAGTCTCAGGAGATTTACCGCCTTGGTGCGCATCTGCACGTCGAAGACCTCGTAGCGACCCTTGCCGCCGTCCTTTGCCCGGTACATCGCCGTATCGGCGTCGCGCAGCAAATCTTCGGGACGTTGGTAATCGGTCGGCTTCAGGACGACCCCGATGCTCGCCGAGGAGTACAGTTCGTGATCCCCGACCTTGAACGGGACCTGGAGCGCCTTCAGGAGACGGTCGGATATCCCTTTGACCTCGTCGGCGCTTTTTACGCCCTCGAGAAGGATGGTGAACTCATCGCCGCCCAGGCGTGCCACGGTGTCGGTGGGGCGCACGCAGGACTCAAGCCTGCGCGAGATCTCGATGAGCATGGAGTCTCCCGTTATGTGCCCCAGCGAGTCGTTTACGTTCTTGAAGCGGTCGAGGTCCAAAAAGAGCAGGGCGAAGAGATAGTCTTTCTCTTTTTTCTGCCGCTCCAGCGTGCGTGCCAGGCGCTCCATGAGCAGTGCCCGGTTGGGCAGGCCGGTGAGTGGATCGTGCGTCGCGTCGTGCATGGCCTGCGCTTCGGCAGCCCTGGCCTGCGCAAGTGCTCCCATCAGATGACTCCTGAACTGCCAGAGTAACAGGAGAACGATGGTTACCGCCGCCGCGAGCGCCATAATCTGGAAAGTGGATTCGTACCACCCCGGCAGCCTCGATCTGGAAGGGATGATCTCACCGAGAGCGGCGACGGCGATGGTTACGAACCAGGCTGCGGCGAAGAGATGACGTAAAGTCTTCTCCGACGCGTAGATCAGGGCCACCCCGACCGCCAGAAGAGGAGCCAGAATGATGACCGTTACCAGGCTCGGCTGGGCCGCGACGATGATCAGGCAGGCTACCAGAAATCCGGCGCAGACAGCGGTTACCGCCGGGCGCCAGTCACCGGCGTATGCTTGGCTCTTCGCCACGAGCAGGGAAGTTCCGTAGACGAACAGAGTCGCTCCGGTGATGCCCGAACCGGGATCCCGAAATAGCGCGAAGACAGCACCCTCGATGAGGGCGAAACAAAAGACTATGGGCAAGAGCCAGTCGAGAAACCTCAGCAATTGCGCAACCTGAATGTTCAACCGATCGGGCAGCGTCTCGATATCGGGATCGGCCCCCGACCCTTTCAGGTCTGCCAGGCGTAGAAGATCTAAGCCGTGCCGGATTTTTTTCGACTGAACCACGCTATTCTTATCGGCATAATCACCGGATAACTTTAGGAGTCGAGCTAAAACCAGGGGAAGGAGTACGTCTGTCTTCCGTTCTCAGAGACTGTAGGTTCCCGGCCACTATTCATCTCTCCTAGCCAGGACAGATGGTGCGATGTTCTCTTCGCCAGAGGAGCGGGGCTGGTCAACCGCCACTACCACCCACAGCAGGTCTTTGCCTACACCATATCCGGCAGGGGTCAAGCCTGGTGACGTGATG
>CADDYV010000046.1 GCA_902810695.1 Actinomycetota bacterium
CCGCTCTACCAGCCGCAGCACGTGGGCACTGGTTTCATCGCCACGGCTACCTCGGTGGCGGTCCTGAGCTTTCTGGGTTTCGACGCGATCAGCACCCTGGCCGAAGAGACTCACAGGCCGGAGCGCACCATCGGAAACGCGACGGTCGCCGCCCTGATCATCCTCGGTTTGATCTTCATGGTCCAGACTTACGCGGCGGGGCTGGTGCATCCCGATTACAAGAACCTGAACCCGGCCCTGGCGTTCTTCCAGGTTGGACGGAGTGCCGGAGGACCTTTCCTCTACTACTTCCTCCTCTTCGTCAACGTGCTAGCCGCGGGGATCGCGAACGCCCTGGTGGCCCAGCTCGCCATCTCCAGGATCATCTACTCCATGAGCCGGGACAAGCTGCTGCCCTTCTCCGGATTTCTGGCCAGGGTACATCCCAGGTATCGAACGCCCGCCAACGCCACGCTGCTAGTCGCAGCACTCTCGATCGTCATAGCTCTCATACTGCCGCTGGAGACGATAACCAAGTTCGTCAACTTCGGGGCGCTGACCGCGTTCATGCTGCTCAACCTGAGCGTTTTTGTCTACTTCTTCCTGAAGAAAGGCCGGAGAGGCGCGAAAGGGTTCTTTACCTACCTGGTCCTCCCGATAGTCGGGTTCGGGATCATCGGTTACGTGTGGCACGGCTTCGACACGCTAACCTTCGCCTTCGGTTTCGGCTGGATGGCTGTGGGCATCATCCTGGGAGCCGTCAAATCAAGAGGTTACAGGGAGGTCCCCGAAGCCCTCAAAGAGCTGTAGTGCTCTCGATCAGCTCCGAGGCCTGCTGGAAGGTGAGTGGTGGCGCGAGATGGTTGCCCTGGGCCAGCTCGCAGCCCATCGAGCGCAAGATTGTAAGTTGTTTCTCGTTCTCGACCCCCTCGGCTATCGTTTCCAGGCCCAGTCCTTGCGCCAGCCCCACGATCCCCGAAATCACCGCTTCTTTTTCGGAGCCCTTTTGGTCCAGCCCCTCGACAAAGGAGCGGTCTATTTTCAGCGAGTCCACGGCGAAGCGGCGGAGGTAGGATAGGGATGAATACCCGGTGCCGAAGTCGTCTATAGCCAGTCTGACCCCGAGTCGCTTTAATTCTACGAGCGCCGCTGCGGTGGTGGGAGCGTCACCCATGGCCGCCCCTTCGGTTACCTCAAACCCTAGAGCCCCGGCCCCGAGCCCGCTTTCTGCGAGTAGCGAGTGTACCTTTTCGTGCAGTTCCGGCGGAGCAAACTGCGCCGCGGAGAGGTTTGACCAGATCACGGGGACAGATCCATCAATTGCATCCTTCCACGCTCTCGCGCAGCGGCAGACCTGCTCCAGAACCCACCTGCCCAGAGGCGCTATCAGTCCGCTCCTCTCGGCTACCGGGACGAACCTGCCCGGCAGCAGCGTGCCCCTTTCCGGATGATGCCATCTGAGGAGGGCTTCCATTCCAGAGACATTGCCGCTTCTCAGACACACTATGGGCTGGTAGAGAAGCTCCAGTCCTTCTCCACCACTTTCTATGACCTGCCGGAGATCACCTTCGAGCTCCAGCCTCTCGGCGGCTCGCTGTTGCATGCCCGGCTCGAAGATCGCCCACGTGCGCTTGCCGGAAGCCTTGGCTCTGTACATGGCCGTATCCGCTTCCCGCAAGATCTCTCCGGGGCTCTTCTTCGACTCCTCTTCCGCGAACGAGATTCCTATGCTGGCCCCGAGTGTGGCTTCCCGCCCGGCCACCTCGAAGGGTTCGCCCAAAGCCAAGAGGATTCTCTCAGCCACCTGAACGGCACCATCCACCGCCGGTCCCGTGATCTCCTCCAGAAGGATCACAAACTCGTCTCCGCTGAGGCGCGCCAGGGTATCAGAAGGTCTCAACACGCTCCCGAGCTTTTCGGCCAGCGTTACTAATAACCCGTCCCCGGCCTCGTGTCCCAGAGAGTCGTTTATGAGCTTGAAGTCATCCAGATCCAGGAACAGCACCGCCACGGATGATCTTTGCTTGCTCTGTTTTCTGCCAAGTCGCGAGAGAGCGTGCGAGAGGCGATCGGAGAGCAGGCGCCTGTTGGGAAGCCCGGTCAGGGGATCGTGCAGCGCCTGATGCGCCATCCGCCGCTCGGCCTCCCTGGCGCGGGCGTACAGGCGCGCTCTACCCACCGACATCCCGACGTGCTCGGCTATAGTCTCCATCAGATCAAGGTCTTCCTCCCCGAGCATGTGCCCCCCGGTGCTCTCGACGTTAAGCGTGCCCACCACATCTTCCTCGTCGAAGAGGGGAACGCAGATCTCGCTGGTTATCCCTTCTCTGGTCCCCAGGAAGCCGGGATCTTCTCTCACGTCCTTGATCAGTACGGGTTTTCTGTTGCGCACCGCCCTTCCCGAGATGCCCTCGCTTACGGGGATTCGCTCGATGCTCGTCTTATAGCCTATCTGGTGCTGGAGGATGAGCACTCCGTGTTGGGGTGTGCCCTCGAGCAGGTAGGCGCTTACCCGGGCATAACCGTAGGAGTATGCGATGGCCTCTACCACCGCACGGAGCATATCCGAGAGCTCCAGTTCTCTTGCGTAGGCGTTTCTGACCTGGTGTAAAAGCGCCTGTTCCCTGGCGTGGCGGCGCTGGAGCCGCTCACTCTTTTTTAACGACTCTTCGGCGCGCTTGCGCGCCGTTATATCCTGAAACTGGGCGACGAAGTGAGAGGGATTGCCCTCCGCGTCGCGCACCAGGGAAACGTCGGAGATGGCCCATACCACCCGGCCATCCTTGCGCACGTACCGTTTCTCCAGGCTCTGGGTTCCGGGACCGCCCTCCTCCAGCATCCGCCTGGTGCGCTCCTGGCTCTTCTGGCGATCGTCGGGGTGGGTGATATCGAAGGATCTCATGCCCAGAAGCTCAGACTCTTCGTAACCGAGCATCCGGCACAGAGCCTCATTTACCCTCACGTAGCGGTTATCTAGTCCGACCAGCGCCACGCCTGTTGAGGCGTTCTCGAAGGCGCTCCTGAAACGCTCTTCGCTCTCCTTGAGGGCCTCTTCGGTCCGCTTGAGCTCCGTGATGTCCAGCAGTACCCCCTGCCACAGCCACGGCTCTCCTGACTCGTCCCTGAGCAAAAGCGCCTCATCGCGCACCCACACCACCGAACCGTCCTTGGCGATCAGGCGATACTCCTCTTTGAAGGGCTCTCCGCAGGACCTGGAGTGCTCGTCGGCGACCAGTACCCGCTCGCGGTCGTCCGGGTGAAGGCTCTCTCCCCAAAGATCGGCATCAGGCTGCAGCCACTCCTCCAGGGTGTAACCCAGCATCTTTTCGATCTGGGGGCTGGTGTAGAGGGAAAGATCCGGATAGGTACCCCTGGCCCGCTCTATGTAGGTAACCGCGGGGATTTGCTCGATGAGGGTACGGTATCGCTCCTCGGCTTTGTGCAACTCGGACTTTATCCTCTTGCGCTCGCTGATGTCGCGCACTACGGCGCAGAGAAGCTCCCTGCCTCCTTCGTAGGAGATTGCGTTCGCCGCCACCTCTACTTCCAATGGTTTTCCGTCCTTGCGGCGATAGATGCGCTCGCCGATGACGCGGTGTCCTTCTCTTAAAATGCTCGTGATATTCTGGTCTACTTCCTCGGCGGAATGGAAGATGAGGTTGTGGACTTGCATCCCGCGAAGCTCTTCTGCGGAATACCCGAGCATCTTCCGCAACGCGGGATTGGTCTGCAGGATGATCCCGCTCTCGCTGTCGAAAAGGAGGATGCCTTCAGAGGTCTGCTCGACCACCGCGCGATAGAGTATTTCTGTCCGGCTACGCCCTGCGGGCGCCTGTGCTCTGTAGTTGTGAGGAAAGTGGGGCACACCCTCGTTGTCCTGGTGCTCCGTCATCCCGAGAGTTTCTCCCTCGTGTGCAATTTTTTATACGCTATCTTCAAAGACAAACTTTTCCTGAATCCTCTTCCGACGATCCAGGCGCTGCATAGTGCATGCGGGAGGACAGATCGCAGGTTGTAAAAGCGTGGGCTTCTCTAAGGCGTTAAGTTTCATAGATCCTCGTCTCTCTTCCTACAACCCCAGTATACTAACTGTAGGCTCTTGGCGTTACCCCTCAAAACCTTCGAGTTTGCAAAGAAATCTGAACCAAACAATCGGTTGATATACAAGATCAAATCGGTTAGAGTTACCTTCGGGCGAGTTTTTTCTGGAAGAGGGTTATGACTGAAGGGCTATTTGAGAAGCGGCTTGATATCCTCAGATTCCTGGCCAGAAGGTCCCATCAGGAGGCAAACATGCCTTCCATCAGAGAAATCGGAGAGGCAGTGGGCCTGAGAAGTTCTCAAACCGTCTATCATCATCTGAGGAGGCTCCAGGAGGACGGGTATGTACGGAGGCTCTCTGATCGCAGCAGAACGCTCGTGCTGACCGAGAGTGGTTGGGAGGTTGCGGGTCGGACCCCTCTGCTGGGGCGGATAGCTGCGGGGCGCGGGCTCGAAGCGGTAGCCATCGAGGATGAGGCGTACTCTCTGGCCTCCGAGTTCTTGTTTTCGAGTTCGGGAAAGAGGCGGTATCTCCTCAAGGTGGTTGGGCAGTCCATGATCGGGGCGCGCATAGAAGATGGGGACTTGCTGGTTGTGGAGGAAAACGAGGATCCCCCGGATGGCAGTGTGGTCGTGGCGCTGTTGAGGGGTGGTGAAGAGGTTACCGTAAAGAGGATTTACCGGGAGGGGGATACGGTGAGGTTGGTACCGCATAACGGGGATCATCGCGAGATAGTGGTTTCTGCTGATGAAGTCAGGGTCCAGGGGGAAGTGCTTTTCGTGGTGCACCCGCCGCGCAGGTAGGGGATCGTCAGCCTTCCTGGCCCGATAGCTCCTCCACGAGAGTGAGGATGGCCGAGTGATCCCAGCCACCCCGACCTTTTGCTACAAGTGAGACGAACATCTCTTTTACCAGGGCTGTAACCGGCAGAGAAACCCCGTATTCCCTGGCCGTCTCAAGGGCTATGCCGAGGTCCTTGAGGTGGTAGACGACCTTGCCGCCGGGGGTGAACTCGTGCGAGAGAAATTTCTCCCTCTTCAGTTCCATTACCTTGTTGGCGGCGAGTCCACCGGAGAGGGCTTCGATGAGCTTTTGTGGCTCTACTCCGGACCTCTCCGCCAGCACCAGGGCTTCGCTTGTGGCTTCCATCACGATGGCGACGACTATCTGATTGGCCGCTTTCGTGAGCTGGCCCGCTCCGGCTTCACCCACGTGAACCACGTTCCCGCCCATGACCTCGAAGAGGGGGCTGGCCCTATCGAAATCCTCTCTCGCGCCGCCGGCCATGATCGAGAGGGTGCCTTCGATCGCCCCCACATCTCCGCCCGATACCGGAGCGTCGAGCATGCCGACACCCCGTTCTCTGGCGCTTTGGGCCAGTTCCCTCGCCAGCACCGGCGAAGAGGTGCTCATGTCAATTATGAGAGAGCCTTCTATGGCCCCCTCCAGCAGGTTTTTCGTTACTTCCTCGACTTCCGGCGGTCCGGGGAGCATGGTGATGATCAAGCTGCTTCTCTCTGCCAGTTCTCTCAGGTTATCTACGACCCCGGCACCTTCCTCGGCGAGCCGGGCGGCGTTCCGGGCGCTGCGGTTATAGACGAGAAGATCGTAGCCCGCCCGCATCAGATTGCGCGCCATGGGCGTTCCCATGATCCCCAGCCCCACGAAACCTACTTTACCACTCACCATGTCCGCTCCTCCGGGTTCTTGATTCAGGAGATCATGGTACACGGCAGGCATGCAACGGTGTTGCAAGGCTGGACGGTGGGCGGGTTCTCGCTGTTTAATGTCTCTCCGATGTCGGTCCGTAGAGCTGGCGGGGTAAGGTGTTTTCGGGCGGAAAGGAAAAGAATATGTGCGCAAACTCGGCCGCGCAGTTAGAAGGCGGCAACTGGCGGCGACGCCGCGAGGAAAAAGCCCGCCGGTTGAATAAGGCTGGCCGGATCGCCAGAGGCCGTGTGCTGCCCACCGGGTCTATCGTGGCGGCTCTTGAGGCGCTGATAGAACCCGGCGACCGGGTGTTTGTGGAGGGCAACAACCAGAAGCAAGCGGATTTTCTCTCGCGCAGTCTCGCGCGGGTGGATGCAGGTAAGGTACACGATTTGCACCTTTTGATCTCCAGCCTCAGCCGCCCGGAGCATCTGGACGTTTTCGAGCGGGGTATCGCCAGGAAAACGGATTTTGCCTATGCCGGGCCGCAGAGTCTCAGGGTGGCCCAGTTGCTTACGGATGGCAAGCTGAAGATCGGGGCCATCCACACCTACCTGGAGCTTTACGGCCGGCTTGTGCTGGATCTCGCGCCGACGGTGGCGCTGGTGGCCGCCGAGCAGGCCGACGCCGCAGGCAACCTGTATACCGGGCCCAACACCGAGGATACGCCCGCGGTCGTCGAGGCGACGGCTTTTCGCGATGGTATCGTCATCGCCCAGGTCAACGAGCTTGCCGAGGAGCTTCCCCGCGTGGACCTACCTGGCTCGTGGGTGGACTTCGTCGTGGAGGCCGACCGGCCTTTCCACATAGAGCCGCTCTTCACCCGTGACCCGCGACACATCTCCGAGGTGCAGATCCTGATGGCCATGCTCACGATCCGAGGCATCTACGAGCGCCACGAGGTGAAATCCCTGAACCACGGCATCGGATTCGACACCGCGGCCATCGAGCTTCTGTTGCCGACCTACGGCGAATCTCTGGGATTGCGCGGTAAGGTCTGCACGCACTGGGCGCTCAACCCGCACCCTACCCTGATCCCGGCCATAGAGAGCGGCTGGGTGGAGGCGGTTGTCGCGTTCGGCAGCGAGGTCGGCATGGAGAACTATACGGCTGCCCGTCCGGATGTGTTCATGACCGGAGGCGACGGCTCCCTGCGCTCCAACCGGGCATTCGCCCAGACCGCCGGGCTCTACGCCGCTGACGCCTTCGTGGGCTCCACCCTGCAGATAGACCGCGACGCCAACAGCTCCACGGTTACGCGAGGGCGGCTGGCGGGTTTCGGCGGCGCGCCGAACCTGGGCAGCGACGCGCGAGGACGCCGCCACACCACCCCTGCGTGGCTGAGCATGATCACGGGCGAAAGCGAGGTCGAGCGCGGGCGCAAACTAGTGGTGCAGCTCGCGGAGACGTTCTCCGACGGCCAGACTCCCCGCTTCGTCGAGTCGCTGGATGCCGTCGAGGTGGGCAGGAATGCCGGGCTGCCGCTCGCTCCGGTCATGATCTACGGCGACGATACTACCCACATCGTTACCGAGGAAGGTATCGCTTACCTGTACCGCGCCCGTAACCTCAAAGAGCGCCGGGAGGCGCTTGCGGCGGTCGCGGGAGTTACGCCAGTTGGCCTCAAACATGATCGCAGCCGGGAGAAGCGGCTGCGCAGGGACGGACTGGTAGCCTTCCCCGAAGACCTCGGCGTACGGCGTACCGATGCCAGACGTTCGTTACTGGCCGCGCAGTCCATCGGGGACCTCGTCGAGTGGTCCGGCGGCCTCTACAATCCCCCGGACCGGTTCCGGACATGGTAGGCGTGTCTGCGGTCGCCGCTCCAACCGCAACCTCGTTGCGGCTTGCCGATCTTGCGGTGTGTGCTCTGATCGAGGAGGCAGAACTTACCCCCAAACCGGCACTGGTGGACCGCCGGGGAGGGGGATCGCATACCGATATGGACCTGCCGATGCTGCGCCGCTCGGCCCACGCGCTGCATCCCACATTCGTCGCGCTTGCCGAGCGGGCGTGTGGTCGTGTGCCCGGTCAGCTTCTGCGCGAGGAGCTGGCGGAGATCGGGCGTCATGGCGAGGCGGCAATGCTCAAGGCTACCGGCGGCGTCAACACGCATCGGGGTGCGATCTGGACGCTGGGACTCCTGCTCGCTGCTGCGGTTATGGCTCCGCCAGGTGCAGCGCCGGCGCGTATTGCGGCACTTGCGGGCCGGATCGCGGCTTTCCCCGACCGGAACGCTCCCTGCGAAGCGTCACACGGCGCCCTGGTCGAGCGACGCTACAACGTTGCGGGAGCCCGGGGGGAAGCGCGGCGGGGCTTCCCCAACGTGATCGGCGTCGCACTGCCAGTTCTGCGGATAGCTCGGAAGAGTGGGTGTACCGAGACGCAGGCTCGCCTGGACGCGCTGGTCGCGTTGATCTCGCGCATGGAAGACACCTGCCTGCTGTACCGCGGCGGAACCACGGTCCTCTCCGATGCGCGGTCCCTGGCCTGTGCGGTGCTATCCACTGGCGGGAGCGGGACGAAAGAGGGGCGCCGCGCGCTGAGGCAGTTGGAGGTAGCGCTGCTCGGGCACAGGGCCTCGCCGGGCGGCTGCGCCGATCTCCTGGCTGCGGCTTTGTTTCTGGATAGCCTGGATAACTCCCAGAGGAGGTAACTTGATGGAGACTCTGAACTTTGACTTCCCGGCTTCGCGCCCGGTCTCGCGGCGCGTACATGTGGGCGTCGTCGGCTCCGGCGACCTGGAGATACTGCTGGAGCCCCTGGAAGACGAGCGGGCCCTCGTCGTGGTGCGTACCAGCGCCGACGGGTTTGGCGAGGTGTGGAGGAACGTACTCGACCGGTTCTTCTCCCGCAACGACGTGGCAGCTTCCATCGAGATAAACGATCAGGGCGCCACCCCCGGTACCGTCAGCCTGCGTCTCGCCCAGGCTGTGGAGGAGGCCCGGTCGTGAGCGCACCGAGCATCCCCAGGGTTCACTTCACCGAGCTATCGGCGCGCGAGCGCGCGAAGGCGCTGCTCGAAGCGGGCACCTTCCGGGAGCTTCTCGGACCGTTCGAGAGAATCGAATCCCCGCACCTCTCACCCCAGGGGGTGGTTCCCCAGAGCGACGACGGGGTCGTAGTGGCGCGTGGAACGATAGACGGGAGCCCGGCGGTCATACTCGCCATCGAGGCTGCCTTTCAGGGCGGGGGCATCGGGGAGGTCTCCGGAGCGAAGATCGCCGGTGCTCTGGAACTGGCCCTGGGTGACGCGGAGGCGGGCACGCCGGTTCGTCCCGTGCTGGTGCTGGAGACCGGTGGGATCCGACTGCAAGAGGCCAACCTCGGGTTGCTGGCCATCGCGGAGGTGCACGCCGCAATAATCGCGCTGCGCCGATACGTGCCAGTGGTAGGTGTGATCGCGGGCCCACTCGGCTGCTTCGGCGGTATGTCCATCGCCGCCGGGTTGTGCAGCTACCTGATCATGACCCGCGAGGGCCGGCTGGGCCTGAACGGACCGGCGGTGATCGAAGAGGAGGCCGGAGTGGCCGAGCTTGACTCCAGGGACAACCGCCGGGTCTGGGACATAATGGGCGGCGAGCAGCGCGTGGCCGTCGGCATGGCGGATACACTGACCGAGGACGACCCTGACTCTGTTGCCAGGGCCGTACGCGAAGCCTTCGCCGCCGGTCTGCCGGAGAGGCACCGCAGCGCGAAGGTTGAACGCTACGAGACGCGGCTGGGCGTCATAGATTCCTCGCAGGAACTCGACGGCCAGAAGCTGCGCTCTATCTGGGCGGAGGAAAGAAGATGAGCCGGGGCAGCACGTGGTTTGCCGCGTTAACTGGCGTGAAACCCGCCGGCTTCGAGCCTGCGTCGGTGTTGTGCGCCGACGCAAAGGTTGGTGACGAACGCGCGCGTTTTCTC
This sequence comes from Actinomycetota bacterium, assembly GCA_902810695.1. Classification (GTDB taxonomy): domain Bacteria; phylum Actinomycetota; class Rubrobacteria; order Rubrobacterales; family Rubrobacteraceae; genus CADDYV01. The sequence goes on from CADDYV010000046.1 coordinate 9,641, forward strand.
TCCGTGGTCCCCAATTCGGAGGCCAGATTTCCGAGAGCACGCGGGGGAGAGTTAGGGCTTGAGGAGGGCTGGGCCATAGCGTGGTACGTGCGCGAAGTGATGTCCGACGACGAGGGGGATCGCCGCGCCATCATCGCCGTGGTGGACGTACCCGGACAGCCCTACGGCTACCACGAGGAACTGCTGGGGCTGAACCTGGCGCTCGCGGCGTCCGTTAACGCCTACGCCGGGGCCCGGCTCGCCGGTCATCCGGTCATCGCCCTCGTGGTGGGGCGGGCGATATCGGGTGCCTTTCTCGCGCACGGGCTGCAGGCCAATCGCATCCTCGCGCTCCGGGATGAGGACGTCGAGGTCCAGGTCATGTCCAAGCGTTCCACCGCGCGCATCACCAGGCGCAGCGTGGACGAGCTGGATAAAATCGCCAGAGAAGTCCCTGCCACCGCCTTCGATGTGGGCTCGTTCGCCCGGCTCGGCGCGCTACACCATCTCATTGAAGGGGTAAACGCCGACGAACCCGGAGATGCGGACGTGGAGCGGGTTCGGGATGCGCTCGCCGGGGCGATATCCTCAGCCCGCCAGGACGCTACGGACCTCTCCTCCCGCCTCGAATCTCCCGAGGCGAGGGAGAATCGTTCTGCGAGCCTTCGGGTTCGGGAGAAGTTAGCCGAGCAGTGGAACCAGTGAGACCTCACGATCTGCTTCGTCTGTACACTCCCACCGCGTTGGGTTGCGAGCGCCACATGCCGGACTGGGTGCCGGCGGCGCTGGCCCGAGCACCCTGGGTCGTTGTGCGCCGCGCCCGTCCCGTTTCCGGTGCGGTTCCTGTCGGGGTGCGTGGAGCCGCACGTGGCGAGCGGTGGGGCGCGTTCGTGGCCCCTTCCGCCGTTGCCGCGCATCTGAGCCCTGAAGATATCGCCGCCTCAAAAGCGTGGCAGAGATTGTCCCGAACTTGGGTGCCTGCTCTTCGCCTGCTGGATATCCTCGGCAGGTTGCTAGGTGAGCGCGGTCTTGCGTGGGGTCCGACCGGAAGCGTCGGCTTCGAGCTGGCTTCCGGCATTGCCACCGCGAATGAGGAGAGCGATCTCGACGTGCTCATTCGCACTCCGCAGCCGATGTCTCTCGGAGAGGCGCGCGAAATCTCCGGGGAGCTAGCCCGACTTCCGGTGCGCGTTGATGCCCAACTAGAGCTGCCCGGCGGAGCGGTGTCGCTGGTCGAATACGCCCGTGGCAAAGAGGTTTTGCTGCGTACTCCAGATGGTCCACGGCTCGTCCGCTCCCCATGGCAGCCTGCCGTGACCGGAGGGAAGGGCGTGTGAGCGTCGCTTTCCTGTTCCCCGGACAAGGTTCCCAATGTGCAGGGATGCTCCATGATCTGCCCGGCCACCCGGTGGTCCGCGACACCCTGGAGGAAGCCGGTGCGGTGCTCGACCGCGACCCTTTGAGCCTGGACAGCGCTGAGGCATTGGGTTCGAATATCACTGTGCAGCTAGCCCTGCTTATCGCCGGTGTAGCCGCCGCCCGGGTTCTTGCGGCGAGCGATGCCTGCCCCGACTTTGTTGCCGGACACTCAATCGGGGCGTTCGCTGCCGCTGTGACGTCGGGTGCGCTCGGCTTTTCCGACGCCGTGCGCGTCGTGGAGCTGCGCGCCAATGCCATGCAAAATGCCTATCCCGAAGGTTACGGTATGGCGGTGATCTTGGGCCTCGACGAGCATACCGTCGCTGGTCTTGTCGGGCAGATCAACAGCGAGAATAGCCCCCTCTACGCTACCAACATCAATGGTCCTTACCAGGTCGCCGTCTCCGGTGCCAACGACGCCCTGGAGAGGGTTATCGAACTCGCCCGCCGGCACGGGGCGAACCGCGCCGAGCGTCTCTGCGTGCCTTCACCCTCTCACTCGCCACTTATGGACCGGGTAGCCGAAAAGCTTTCCCGGGCCCTCGGTGAACTCAAGCTACGCCGGCCCGAGGTTCCGTACGTAAGCAACATTGGCGGGCGGCGGCTGTATGACCCAGAGGAGATCCAGAGCGACCTCGCCTGGAGCGTCGCCCGACCGGTTCGCTGGCACGAGGCCACGAGTCTGCTCTTCGAGCTCGGTGTGCGGCTGTTCGTCGAGATGCCCCCCGGCGACGTTCTCACTCGCCTCGCAGAGAGCGCCTTTCCACGGGCGCGCTGTTTCGCCGTCGGCAGCGGCGGCTTCGACTCGGCGCGGCTCCTGATCCAGAGAGAAAAACTCCGCTCTCACTGAGATTCTGCCGCTGCAAGCTCAGAGAGAATGGCAGCGTGCGGGGTGGTTTCCGCCTTCCCGGTTTTACGCTAAGTTGTTCCCGAAGCGGTTGCCTGCCCTGTGGCAGCCGCTTGCTCCTCTACCTCGATATCTTCTGCGGTACGGTCCTTCATCATGGAAGTGGCGATGAGGGTGGCGATCGCGTTGAACACCAGGTAGCCCGCGATGGCGTATCCGGTGCCGAAGGTCTCAAGCAGGAAGGTTGCAACCAGCGGCGCCGGACCGCCGGCGATCACGGAGGCCAGCTGGTAGCCCAGAGAGGCCCCGCTGTAGCGGAGTTTGGTGGAGAAGCTCTCGGCGATGAAGGCGGCCTGCGGCCCGTAGAGCATGTCGTGCGGCTGGATCGAGACGATTATCGCTATCGCGACCAGAACGGGCGCGGCTGTGTTGAGCAGCGCGATGTAGGGAAAGGCGTAGATCAGGATGCCTATGGCCCCGATCATGTACATCCGCTTGCGGCCGATCTTGTCCGAGAGGTGGCCGTAGAAGACCGTCGTGAAGCAGGAAATGGCCGCCGCTCCCGCCACACAGTCCACCAGGAAACCCCGGTCCATGTGCAGCGCGCTCTCGCCGTAGCTGAGCACGTAGGCCGTGAAGATGTAGAAGGGGGCCTGCTCCGCCATCCGCATCACTGCGGAGAGGATGATCTCCTTGGGGTTGTTCTTGATCACCTCCAGGACGGGCACTCGCTCGGTGCGTCTCTCTTCGAGGATGCGGGAGAACGCAGGCGTCTCGACGATCCTCAGCCGGACGAACAGGCCGACGCCGACGAGCACGATAGAGAGCAGAAACGGTATGCGCCATCCCCAGTTATCAAAATTGCTGCCCGTGAAGTTGAGGGTGACTGCGAACACGACCGTGGACAGCAGGAGACCGATCGGAACTCCCATCTGCGCCCAGCTACCCATCAAGCCGCGCCTCCTGCGCGAACCCCATTCCATGGCGAGCAGGACAGAGCCGCCCCACTCGCCTCCGACCGCTATGCCCTGGATGATCCGCAAAAGCGCCAGGATTATCGCCGCCCACACGCCCAGGGTTCCGTAAGTCGGCACGAGTCCTATGAGGAACGTCGCGATTCCCATGAGCAGCAGGGTAATGATGAGCGTGGCTTTCCGGCCTATGCGGTCACCGAAATGTCCGAAGATGGCCGCACCTATCGGGCGAGCGGCGAATCCGCCGAAAAGCGTCGCGAAGGCTGCCAGGGTGCCCGCGTACGCGCTCTGGTTCGGGAAGAAAGCGTGGGCAAACACGAGCGCCGCAGTAGTCCCGTACAGGAAGAAATCGTACCATTCGATGGTAGTTCCAATAACGCTCGCAAAAGCGGCCCTTCTAACCTGGACCTGCTGGCTACTGTCTACATTATAGGCATCCAAAGAATCCTCCTATCCGCCCCAGGGTACTCCCGTTTACAAACATATGCGTATGCCCTTACCCCTCTTTATTGATGATAGGTAGTGTGCCGTAGTACGGAAGGCCAGTCAAGCGTTGAACGCAGCATGAACAGGCTTGCGCATTCACGATGTCGCCGTTTCCCGGACGCGGAGCGGGGTTTTGCCCGTCCCTGGTCGTGGGTAATCCTGTAAAGACATCCGAAGGTGATCGGACTCGGAGGGCCAGGACATCTGGGCGTACTCTACGCGCTGGAGATGGGCGCCCACGTCGCCCTTACCATGCAGTAACCGCTACTACTATGCGTTCCAGGGATAGGGGATCGTATCCCAGGTACAATGAGCTACACGCTCTATCGAGCAGGCAAATCGGTGAGAGGGAGCGGAGATGGGCGACTACGGTAGAAACCCGGAGTTTGGTGTCTTCCCGGAGCCGATGGCGGATCCTCCAGATAGGGTGGAGCGTCTGGTAAGAGCGGCGGATCGGGCGGGGTTGGATCTGGTGGGAATCCAGGATCACCCTTACCAGCGCCGCTTCTACGACACGTGGACCCTCATCTCCTACCTCGTCGCCAAAACCGAGAGGGTGCGCTTCTTCCCCGATGTCGCAAACCTTCCCCTGCGTCCTCCCGCGATGCTCGCGAAAGCTGCAGCTAGCCTGGATATCCTCTCCGGGGGCCGGGTGGAGATCGGATTGGGCGCAGGAGCGTTCTGGGAAGCTATCGAAGCGATGGGCGGTACCCGCTTGAGTCCTGCCGAGGCGGTGCGCTCCGTCGAGGAAGCCGTACAGGTCATGCGGCTGGTGTGGAGCGAGGAGCGTTCGCTGCGCTTCGACGGCGAGTTTTACAAGCTGGCGGGTATGCGTCCCGGCCCGCGCCCCGCACACGACATAGGAATCTGGGTCGGCGCGAGCGGACCGCGGATGCTCAAACTCACGGGAAGGCTCGCTGACGGATGGGTGCCCTCCATCGGCTGGGCTCCTCCAGAACGTCTGCCCGATCTGCACAAGCGCATAGACGAGGCGGCGCTGGAGGCCGGACGCGAGCCGAAAGAGATAAGGCGCGTCTACAACATCTCCGGCAGAATCGGCAGTCAGCACCACGGCTTACTCGACGGGCCTCTCTATCACTGGACAGATCAACTCACCCGCTTCACGCTGGATCTCGGAATGGACACGTTTATCTTCTGGCCCTCCGAGGATCACGAGCGGCAGATAGAACTTTTCGCTCAAGAGGTGGCCCCAGCGGTGCGCGAGGCAGCGGCTACCAAACGCCACTGAACTGGCACCGAAAGAGCAAGACCTTTCCAGGATGAAAGCGTATCAAAACCGCATAATACCGACTCTACTCATGATAGTAGGAGCAATGCTTATCTCCGGGGTGGTCTGGTAGGCGCTGGACTACGAGTGTGGGCTAGGTTGTTGACAGGGGAAATTCGTGTGTACAACATAAGTCTGATGGTTGCATCTCGTGCCAGAACAGGAGGAGGCAGATGCCGGTAAGAGAGGGCTGGCGGGGACGATTCTACGAGGACTTCGAGGTCGGGGACGTCTATGAGCACCCTCTGGGCCGCACAGTCAACCAGACCGATAACATATGGTTTACCCTCCTTACCCAGAACACGGCTCCCATCCACTTCGACCACAACTACGCCTCCCGGACCGAGTTCGGCAGGCCGCTGGTAGACTCGACCTTCACGCTCGCTCTGGTTACCGGACAGAGCGTTACCGACGTTTCCCAGAACGTCTTCGCCAACCTGGGATGGGACGAGGTGAGGCTGCCCAACCCCGTCTTCGAAGGCGATACCATCTACTCGCGATCCGAGGTGCTAGAAAAGCGCGAGTCACGCTCGCGCCGGGAGGTGGGGATCGTAACGGTAAAAACAGAGGGGTACAACCAGCGGGGGGAGGTCGTGATCTCCTTCAGGCGCACAGTTATGGTCTACAAGAAGGCCCACGCTCCCGCTTTCTCCAGCCCCTTTCCGAAGGACGAGGGTGATGATGTCCCCTGAAGATATGTCCCGCGAACAGTTGCGGGAGGGTGTGAGGGAGCTTTGCGACCGCTTCCCGAACGCTTACTGGAGGGATCTCGACGAGAAGCGTGAGTACCCCGAGCAGTTCGTCCGCGCCATGACCGAGAGCGGCTATCTCGCCGCCCTGATCCCCAGGCAGTATGGCGGGATGGGCCTGGGACTTGCGGATGCGTGCGTGATCCTGGAAGAGGTCAACCGCAGCGGCGCCAACGCCAACCCCGCCCACGCCCAGATGTACACGATGGGCACGATCCTGCGCCACGGCTCCAACAAACAGAAAAGCACGTACCTGCCTGGGATAGCGAGCGGCGAGCTGCGGCTGCAGGCCTTTGGCGTAACCGAGCCCGAGGCCGGGACGGACACCACGAGCATCAGGACCACCGCTGTAAGAGACGGTAACCAGTACGTCATAAACGGGCGCAAGATCTACATCTCCAGGGTCTTGCAGTCGGATCTTATGCTCCTTCTCGCGCGTACCACGCCGCTCTCCGAGGTCGAGAGAAAGAGCCGGGGGCTTTCGATGTTCCTGGTGGACCTGCGGGAAGCCATAGGCAACGGCCTCACCGTGAAGCCGCGGCGGGTGATGATGAACAACCACACCAACGAGCTTTTGCTCGAGGATGTGCGTGTCCCGGCGGAGAATCTCATCGGCGAGGAGGGGGAGGGCTTTCGCTACGTTCTCGACGGGTTGAACGCCGAACGCATCCTCATCGCTGCCGAGTGTGTTGGCGACGGACGTTTCTTCATAGACCGGGCGACTCGGCGGGCAAAAAATCGCGAGGTGTTCGGGCGCAAGATCGGCGAGAACCAGGGCGTCCAGTTCCCGATAGCGCGAGCCTACGCGAATATCGAGGCCGCAAACCTGATGGTCGAGAAGGCTGCTGCGTTGTTCGACGCGGACGAACCTTGCGGAGCCGAGGCCAACATGGCGAAGCTGCTCGCCGCCGATGCTTCCTTCGAGGCCGCCAACGTGGCGTTGCAGACCTTCGGAGGGTACGGGGTGGACGCGGAATACGACATCGAGCGCAAGTTCCGCGAGACGCGGCTGTATCAGGTGGCCCCGATCTCGACCAATCTCATCCTCTCTTACCTGGCCGAGCACGTCCTCGACCTGCCGAGGTCTTTCTAACGATGTTGCCGCTCGAAGGAGTAACGGTGGTCGCGCTGGAGCAGGCGGTAGCGGTTCCCTTCGCCACCCGCCAGCTAGCAGACCTCGGAGCCAGAGTCATAAAGATCGAACGTCCCGGAGCAGGAGACTTCGCCCGCTCCTACGACGAGAAGGTGAAAGGGCTCTCCAGCCACTTCGTCTGGCTCAACCGCTCCAAGGAGTCTCTTACTCTCAACCTCAAGCATCCCGCGGCCAAAAGGATCATGGAAACCCTCCTCGACGGAGCCGACGTATTTATCCAGAACCTGGCACCGGGCGCCGCCGCGCGTATGGGCCTGAGTGCCGGAGACCTCAGACAGAAGCACCCCCGGCTCATCGTCTGCGACGTATCGGGGTATGGGATGAGCGGTCCCTACCGCGACAAGAAGGCCTACGATCTTCTGGTGCAGTGCGAGGCCGGGCTGGTCTCCATCACCGGTACGCCGGAGACCCCATCGAAGGTGGGGATCGCCGCCGCCGACATAGCCGCCGGGATGTACGCCTACTCGGGGATACTCGCCGCGCTTTTCAGACGCGAGCGGACCGGAGAAGGAGCTACGCTTGAAGTCTCGATGCTCGAAGCCCTGGGAGAATGGATGGGTTTTCCGGCCTACTACACCGCCTACGGCGGCGAGCAGCCGCCGCGCACCGGCGCGAGCCACGCCTCGATAGCACCCTACGGGCCGTTCGAGGCGTCGGATGGCAGGGTTGTCTTTCTCGGCATCCAGAACGAGCGGGAGTGGGAGAGGTTTTGCGAGGCGGTGCTGGAGAGGCCGGAGATATCTGGCGACGAGAGATTTTCCGACAACTCCCGGCGTGTGGCGAACCGCGAGGAGCTAGACGGCATTATCGGGGAGGTATTCGGGCGGATGTCGGCGGAGGATATCGTCTCCCGCCTCGACGAGGCTAAGATAGCCAACGCCAGGATGCGGAGCGTACAGGAATTCCTCGACCATCCCCAGCTGAAAGCCCGCGGGCGCTGGCGGGAGATAGGCTCTACCGCCGGGCCGCTGGACGCTCTCGTTCCGCCGGTTACCATCGAGGGGGTCGAGGGTGTGATGAACCCCATCCCTGGAGTGGGCGAACATACCGGGGCCATACTGCGTAAGCTCGGCTACAGCGCGGAGGAGATAGAAAACCTGCGCGAGTCGGGCGCGGTTTGAAAGAAATCACCTGACGCTTCGCCGCCAGCGTTCTTTGCCTTCGCGGTAGAGATCTCCGCCGTAGAGGTCGTTGACGACGACCACCGGAAAATCCTCCACGACCAGCCGCCGGATAGCTTCCGTACCGAGATCCTCGTAGGCGACGAGTTCGGCTTCCTTCACGCGGGCGGCAAGGAGAGCTGCGGTCCCTTCCACCGCCCCGAAGTACACGCACCCGTGCTCGCGCATGGACTTAATCACCTCTTCCGAGCGCAGGCCCTTGCCGATCATCCCCCGCAGCCCGCGTTCGATCAAAAGCGGCGAGTACGGGTCCATCCGGGAAGCCGTCGTGGGACCCGCGGGACCCAGAACGTGGCCGGGCCGCGCCGGGGTAGGGCCGGTAAAGTAGACGACCTGTCCTTCCGGGTCGAAGGGCAGCGGCTCTCCATTCTCGATGGCTTCCTTCATCCGGGCGTGCGCCGCGTCGCGGGCGGTGTAGAGAACGCCGGAGAATCGCACGACGTCGCCGGTACGCAGGGGCTCGATGTCTTCCACGGCCAGCGGAGTCTGGAGGCGGATGATATCCTTCTCGCTCATAGCTCCACCGAGCCGGTCCGGTGGGAGTGGCAGTCGAGGTTGACGGCGACGGGGAAGGCGGCGATGTGGGTCGGGAAGCTCTCGATGTGCACCGCAAGCGCCGTCTGCGTCCCGCCGTAGCCCGCCGGACCGATGCCGGTGGCGTTGATCTCCTCCAGAATCTCACGCTCCAGTTCCGCGAGCTTCGGGTTGGGATTGGGCTCACCAGACCTTCTGGTGAGAGCTTTCTTGGCGAGCTGGGCGGCTTTCTCGAAGGGACCGCCGATACCGACACCGACCGTAACCGGCGGGCTCGCATTCGGCCCGGCCCGCTCGACGGTCTCCACGACGAAGTGCTTCATAGCCTCCACTCCCTCTGCGGGGGTTAGCATCTTCAGCGCGCTCATGTTGTCGCAGCCCGCCCCCTTGACCAGCATCGTGATCTTCAACCCGTCACCCGGAACGAGATCGTAGTAAACGACCGCCGGGGTGTTGTCGCCGGTGTTGGTGCGCTCGACGGGGCTTCTCACGATGGACTTGCGCAGGTAACCTTTCTCGTAGCCACGCCGAACGCCCTCGTCAATCGCTTCGCCTATCTCCCCACCGGCCAGCCGAACGTCCTGGCCGATCTCGACGAAGAAAACCGCGTAACCCGTGTCCTGGCAGAAGGCGACGGATTCCCTGCGCGCCACCTCCGCGTTCTCCAGCAGACGATTGAAAACCTCTTTACCTAGAGGAGACTCTTCTTGCTCCCTGGCCCTCCGCAGGGCCTGCAACTGATCCTCACCGAGTCGAGTGTTCGTCTCGATGCACAGATCCCGCACCACCTGCGTTATTTTTCCTACCTCGATATCGCGCATCTCTCCTCCAGCCTCGTCCGACATACGGATGTTACCTCTCCGGGCTTACGGCATCGAGAAGCTCTGTCTCGATATGCTCCTTGAGATCATCCCTCACGGCCCGGAAGACCTGGAGGCGTTCCTCTTCGCTTCCGGTGGCCTGCGAGGGATCCGGCAGAGACCAGTGCAGGCGTTTCCTGGCACCGGGAAAGAACGGGCACGTTTCATTAGCCGCATCACAGACGGTTATGACGTAGTCGAAGGTTTTATCGAGGAAGCGGTCCAGAGTCTTGGACTCCTGGTGTGAGATGTCCGCCCCGATCTCCGCCATCGCCCTGATCGCCTCCGGCCTCACCCCGGTGGCTTCGGTTCCTGCGCTCGCTGCCTCGAACCTGTCTCCGGCGAGATGGCGCAGAAGTCCCTCGGCCATCTGGGAGCGGGCGGAGTTGTGGGTGCACAGAAAAAGCACCCTGGTACGAGCCCTCCTGCCCTCAGCAGCCATTTGTACCCTCTCGCTCGGAGCGCGTCAGCAGGTAGTCTGTGGTTTCACCGAGAAGTTGGCGGGTTGCCTCCCTGTCCAGGGAGTAGAAGTTCCACCTGCCGCGCTTCTCCTCGCGCACCAGCCCGGCTTCCTTGAGCCTGCCCAGGTGGTAGGAGACTTTGGACTGTCCCATCCCGAACCGGTCTTCGAACTCGCAGACGCAGATGCCGGTATCTGCATCTCCTGCGGGTGCGCCGAGGTCGGACAGATCGCAGCACCCCCTGCCCCCGGCGAGCATTCCGAGCATCTTCACCCGTATCGGGTCAGAGAGCGCGCGTCCCAGGGCCACGAGATCGGCAACCCTTTCTTCCTGAGTGACATCTTTTTGCTTCTGCGTATCCATCATTCTCTGGCTGGCTTGCGGGCCCGGATGAAGGCGCTGGCTGCCGGTACTTTTCTCAGGGCTTCGATCTCCTCCGGGCTGCTCAGGCCCTCAACGCTCTCTGGAGTGTAGGTATTCGTTACCTCCACGGAGATATCTTCGAATCCCGTCTCTTCGAGTATCCTTTCGTACCCGGCTTTTTCGAGGGCTCCCGCCACGCAACCCGTCCACAGCTCTACTTTGTGCAGCACCTCGTCGGGCAACTCTTGCTTGCTGCCCAGGAACACCACGTCGGAGATAGCAAACCTGCCTCCCGGCTTCAAAACCCGGTAAGCCTCGGATATCACACGTTCTTTGTCTATGGAGAGGTTTACGACGCAGTTGGAGATCACCACGTCAACGTGGCTGTCCGGTAGAGGGATGTTCTCTATAGTGCCTCTCAGGAACTCGGCGTTCTCTACGCCCGCCTTCTGCTGGTTCTTGCGGGCCAGCTCCAGCATCTCATCGGTCATGTCCAGGCCGTAAGCCTTGCCGCCCGGAGACACCCGTCTGGCGGAGAGCAACACATCTATCCCGCCGCCGCTGCCGAGGTCCAGAACCACCTCCCCCGGCGAGAGATCCGCCAGCGCCACGGGATTGCCGCACCCCAGAGAAGCCGCAACCGCCTCCGTCGGCAACTCCCCAAGCTCCTCCGTAGAGTAACTGCCACAACTCAGGTCTGTTATTGGCTCTTGATCGCCAGAGCCACAACAGCACCTCTTATCTCCACCGGCGTTGCGCGCGGCCTCCGCGTACTTCTGCTTCACGCGCTCCCTTATCTCGTCAGTCACACTCCACGCCTCCTCACAAAATTACATCAATATTTTTTGATTTGATCGTACACCAGTGAAGACCGATTCGACAACCTTTTTATAGCCTGAGATACTGACAAAAAGAGGGAGGTGGAAAGGGTGCAGAGGGGTACGCACGAGGCTTTGCCCGACGAGCGCAATGAAAACGTACTCGTCTACATAAACGGGAAGTTCTATCCAAGAGAGAAAGCTAAGATCTCAGTGTTCGACTCCGGCTTTCTGGTTGGGGATGGCGTCTGGGAGGGCATCCGGCTGCACGACGGAAAATTTGCTTTCCTGGAGAGGCACCTCGACAGGCTCTTCGAAGGCGCGAGGAGTATAGACCTGGAGATCGGCATGACGCGCGAAGAGATATCGGACATTCTGTATGAGACTGTCCGGAGAAACAACATGACCACAGATGTGCACGTGCGCCTGATGGTAACGCGGGGAGAGAAGAAGACTCCCTCCCAGGACCCGCGCCTCACCGTTGGCGGCCCGAATATCGTCATCATCGCTGAGCACAAGGTCCCGGACCCAGAGGTGAAGGAGCGGGGCATAGCTCTGTTTACCGTCGCGATCAGGCGCCCGCCTCCCGACACGCTGGATCAGAAACTCAACTGCCACAGCAAGCTGCACGAGGTCATGGCGCTCATTCAGGCCCTCAAGGCCGGGGCGGATGAGGCGTTGATGCTCGACCCGAACGGAACGGTCGCAACCTGCAACGCCACCAACTTCTTCATCGTGCGGCACGGTGAGGTGTGGACCTCGACAGGCCAGTATTGCCTGAACGGCATCACGCGTCAGATGGTTATAGAGCTGTGCAGGGCGAACGGCATTCCCGTCTCCGAGCGTTCCTTCTCCCTAACGGATGTCTACGGCGCCGAGGAAGCCTTCGTCACCGGCACGTTCGGTGGCATTACTCCGGTTGTGAGTGTGGACGGACGAAAAATAGGTAGTGGGGAGCCTGGGGATATCACTGGCCAGCTCTCCGAGCTTTACCGGGCGGCGGTTGCCGGGGCGGTATCGTAAGGTTTCGGGCGTGAGCGACTGCCTGAAGCTCAGCATGTGGTCCGGGCCGCGCAACGTCTCCACCGCCCTCATGTACTCCTTCAGGCAGAGGGCCGACACTATAGTGGTGGACGAGCCCCTCTACGGCCACTACTTGAGGGTTACTGGCGCCGATCATCCCGGCGACAAAGAGGTCATGGCCCATATGGACTGCGACGGCGAGCGGGTCGTCAGGAAGGTCATCCTCGGCCCCTGCGAGCGTTCGGTCCATTTCTTCAAGAACATGGCGCATCATCTAGTGGATCTGGACCGGTCTTTTCTCTCCCGGATCACGAACGCACTCTTGATCCGTCACCCGGAAGAGATGCTGCCCTCGCTGGCAAAGCGGCTGCCAGATCCCACGCTGTGCGATACCGGCCTGGTCCAGCAAACGGAGATCCTGGACGTAATCCTCCAGAGTAACAAAGAACCTGTCGTACTCGACGCCAGGAAACTGCTCATGAACCCGCGGGGAGTGCTCGAACAGGCCTGCCAAAAGCTCGGCATACCCTTCGAAGAGGCGATGCTGAACTGGCCCGCGGGTCCCAAGCCCGAGGACGGCATATGGGCCAGATACTGGTATGAGAACGTCCACGCATCCACCACCTTTGCGCGCTACCGTCCCAAAGCGAACCCTTTCCCCGAAAGGCTCAAGCCTCTCCTCGAAGAGTGTCTACCCTTATACGAAAGGTTGCGGGAGTACGCCATCGCAGCACACATCTGAGCAACGACTCGGCAACGTTACCGCGAGCGCATCCAGACCTGCATGGGACCCGGCTCCCGGTTGGCCCACGCATAGTAGGGAACAGCCGTTAGCTCCACATCTCTCTCTTCACCCTGACTATTCTCCCTGAGGTTGGCTGTCCGGTAGAGATGTCCTTTCCACCCGGTGTCGGGGGGGATGGACCTGACAGTGGTGCGCAGTACGCTGATGCCGCCGAGAAGTTCGGGATGGAAATCCACCGAGAACCTGGCATCAGTGGGCAGAACAGTGTCTCGCACATCAAATCCGGGATTGTCTGCCTGCTCCGCACAGTAGAGTATGGGTCCGCGCATCAGGGAGACCCTGCCTTCGTTCTCCGACACGTAAGGGTGGCACTCTACCATTCGGACCGGCATGGGAAGATGCAACCGCACCTTATCGCCCGGCTTCCAGGTGCGCCTTATCTCGTGGTAGGTTCCGGGATAGAGAGGTGCTTCGAGAGGTTTGCCGTTGACCTTGATGGAGGCTTTTCCCTCACACCACGAGGGTATCCGGAGCATGAGTGAAAACCCTCCTTCACCTTCTTCGACCTCGATCTCAACATCTCCGTCCCCCGGATAGCTGGTGCGCTGTCTGAGCCGTACCGATTGGTTACCATACAGCGTAATGTTCGCCTCGCCTTCGGCGTAGAGGTGAACCCAGATGCCCTCTTCGGAGGTGCTGTAGAAGTAGCCGGGGAGCGAGGCGATGACCCGGGCGATGTTGGGCGGACAGCAGGCGCATCCGAACCACGGCTTGCGGCGGTGGGTGCCGTCATCTGCGAGTGGATTCTGGTAGAAGTAGCTCTGCCCGTCTAAAGAGATGCCCGGCATGATGGCGTTGTAGAGGGTAAGTTCCATGAGGTCGGCGTAGCGGGCCTCGCCTGCGAGTTGCAGCATCCGCCAGTTCCACATCACGCTGCCTATGGCGGCGCAGCTCTCGGCGTAAGCTCGCTCGTTGGGCAGCTCGTAATCTCTGCCGAAAGCCTCGCCCTCATAGCGAGATCCGATGCCTCCGCTCACGTACATCCGCTTTGTCGTCATGTTCTCCCACAGCCGCTTTAGTGCTCTAAGGATGCTCTCGTTGCCCGTCTCGGCATAGAGGTCGGCTGCGCCCGCGTTGAGGTAGACGGCGCGCACGGCGTGGCCCACGATATCATCCTGCTCCCGGAAGGGTTTGTGATCCTGGTGGTACTCGCTGCCGCTGATACGTCCGTATCCCCGCACATCGAGGAAGAACTGCGCCTGCTTTAGATACTTCCGCTCGCCCGTCTCCCTGAACAGCTCCACCAGAGACATCTCGATCTCCTCGTGACCATCAGCGGTTTCGAGTTTTCCTTCCTCTTCTGGTCCGAAGGTCTCGCAGATGTGGTCGGCGAGCCTGCGGGCAACATCCAGAAGCCGCTCGCTTGCAGTGGCGCGATGGTGGGCTACTGCGGCCTGGATCAGATGCCCCGCGCAATACAACTCGTGCAAATCCCTCAGGTTCGTGTACCGCTCGGATGCCTTCTCGTCTATGAAATACGTGTCGAGATAGCCATCGGGCTCCTGGGCGGCTTCGACTTCAGAGATGGCAGCGTTCACCATCCGCTCCAGTTCGGGATCCGGGTTGGTAGCCAGCGTCCAACAAGCCGCTTCGAGCCACTTGTAGACATCAGAGTCGTTGAAGTAGAGGCCCTGGAAGGAGCCATCGAGCTTGCCTGCGGCGCGGCGAAAATTGTCCAGCCTCCCCGTGTCCTCCAGATGTTCGTATTGTGCAGGCAAAGTTACTTTGTGGTTTATCGTGCGCCTCGGTTCCCAGAATTCGTCCGCAAGATGCACCTCATCAAGCGGTACCGGGCGCAGCCGGGCATACGGGCTGGCGTACGTACTAACCGGAACAGCCAGGTATTGATCCGAGCTACTCATATCTATCCTCCTTGCTTATATGCCATAAAGAGTGCCAGTCATCACTATTGGCTGGTGCTTTCTGGTTTATATACCAGCCGAACGACGCCATCTTGTCCGCGAGACCAACCGGAGCCGTAGGTCAGTTGCTGAGGATTGACTTGGGGCAGCGTGTGGCCGTTGACGCGCACGATGCGTACCGCCGGAGCACCGGGCAGGGGGATGAGTTTTATGCCCACTTCCTGCTTGGCCTCTGTTACCTCGACGTTGAGGTCTGGCCCATCGAAAGCGGTGGTTATTCGAGTGGCGCCGTCGGTATCGTGCAGCTCGAAGCTGCCTTCGTCCAGCAGGTAGGCTTCGAAGGTGACTCTCTCGAAAGGCTCTTCTGTCAGGTGCTCGGGTGGTTCGATGGTGGGAAGAAGTGTGTTCGCCTTGACGTAGATCGGCATGATATCCAGCGGTGCCCTTATCAGGCGCGTCTGGGGACCGGAGATCACCTCGTGCGTCCAGAAGTCTACCCACTGGCCGCCGGGGAAGTATACGTATCTCTCGCCCTGCTCGTTGTAGATCGGGGCAACGAGTAGTTCGGAGCCGAGCATGTACTGCAGGTCCATCGTGTGGGTGCAGGGGTCTTCGGGAAACTCCAGGACCATCGGGCGCATCAACGGCAGACCCGTTTCAGCAGCAATACTCGCGTAGGTGTAGATATACGGCAGAAGCCGGTAACGCAGGCGGTCGTAGTCGCGGAAGATCCGCGATGCCTCCTCTCCATAGTCCCACGGCAGGCGCGTGGTCATGCCGTGGGCCCTGGAAAGCGGGGAGAGGAGGCCGAATTGCGCCCAGCGTGTGTAGAGATCTGGGGTGGGCTTGCGGTGGAATCC
>CADDYV010000047.1 GCA_902810695.1 Actinomycetota bacterium
GAAAGTCCGCGAGTTGGTGGGGGCCAGGTAAGCCGAAGCTCTTACCTGAACCGCGGGAAGGAGGGACCCCGGTGTTCTTCACCGGGGTTTCTTCTTGGCTCTGTGTCTCAGAAACCCAAGAATGCTTTTGACATAATCTATGCTACCGTTATTCAAGGATGAACAACATCTCGACGGGCACTTCGGGTTTTGCTGAGAGAGCGGCTCCGGCAGGCAAGGGCCCGGGTGTGTTTCGCCGGGATCTGCGGGAGAAATTATTAGATGGCTGGTGGAGAGAGGTATGGTTTAAGCGGGTGGCTGCACGAGCGGTTTGGTGTCCTTGGGGATGCGCTCTACGATTTCTTTGCCTGTCTGATATCGATCGGGGTGAGCGGGCTGGCGGCGTATTTTTTGAAGCAGCCCCTGCTCTTTCCGAGCCTGGGACCCACGGCGTTCTTGTTCTTCGAGACGCCGCTCGCGCGAAACGCCAGCCCGCGCAGCACCCTGCTCGGGCACCTCGTGGCTATCCTGGCGGGGGCGTTTTCGCTGGGTGTCTTCGGGCTTTTTCATCATCCGGGCGTTTTGCAGGAGGGTGTAACGCTGCACCGGATATACGCCGCCGCGCTCTCGGTTGCCCTGACCGGCGCGGTGCTTATCCTGCTCCGGGCATCTCACCCCCCGGCGGGTGCGACGACCCTGATCGTGAGCCTCGGGTTGCTCCAGACTCCTCGCGACATGGCCGAACTGATGGGTGGTGTCGTGCTGCTCACTATTACCGGCTGGATCATCAACCGGCTGGCTGGCGTGAAAGTGCCGATCTGGTCGGCGAAGGAATGAGCGTTCGCTAACCCGACTGGTGATCGGAGCCGAGCTCCTGCTTGACGATTGCTACATCGTCCCACACGCTTCTTCCCGCGAGCAGAGCGCCCGTTACGAGTTCCGAGTAGTGGTTCAAAAAGCGCCAGATCAAAACGCCTCCGAGAAGAGCGCCGTGCCCCACGTATGCACTCATGAGCGCCACGAAGGCAATCTCCGCCGCCCCGCTGTTGCCGGGAGTCGGGGCGAAGGGAATGACCATGAACAGGATGTACTGCGCGGTGTACACCGCGAACCAGTGCTGCCCGGACCATCCCGCCGCCATGAGCCCGAAGACGCCGAGCAACGGATAGAGCAGCCAGAAGACGGCCATCAACCCGAAGGATGCGAGCACTGCCCGTGGATCGTTGCGCCAGAGCAGTCGCAGGTCGTCCCGGTACTCGCGGAAGAAGTTCGCGAGCCGCTCTTTCCATCCGGGCTTGCTGTCCACCTCAGTTTTTTCCGCGCCTTCCTGCTTCCTCTTTCTCCACCGGCGAACCACGAAGATCCCCAGCGTCAGGAGTACGACTATGGCCACGAAGACTACAACCAGAGTCCAGGAGATCCCCGGATTTTGGGCTTTATTCCGGATCTGGCCCACAAACGGTACCTGCGAGACGACGAACAGCCCCACCACCGCCCCGATAAACAGGGAGGTAACGTTGGCTATGGCCTTGACGGTTGCCACGGCGCTGCCCTTGTCCGCTGGCAACCCGAGCCGCTTGAGCTCCATGATCTGGGCCGCCACCTCCGCTCCCGCGAACGGGGTGATGGCTCCCACGGCCTGGGTAACCAGGTAGACCCGGACAGTCTTCAGGACCGGCAGCCCCCACAACCGGCGCTTCAATTCCGGGCGGGCCTCGATGTCGTGGCGGGAGAGCACGGCCAAAACCGTACCCTGCACCAGCCAGACCATAAAAGTCACCACGATGCCAGCGACTATGGGCCAGATCTCTACGATTCTTGGTGGACTTTTTACGCTGTGTGCGGCTATGAGTACGCCCCCGGCACTCAGAACGAGCCCTAGCAACACACCGAGGATGGATCTTCTCATGCAAATGCTCCCGTTGATGAAACCGGTGACTAATGTAACTCACCGATAGGTATCCAGCAATATCAACCTGAGAAAACCATACGCACAAGAAATAACATGCTTTTTCGAGGCTCGCCGGGATTTTCTTAACGCTTTCTTTACCGGATGCTAACAGATCCTTACCCCGCGTTTACCGGAGTCGGCAAAAAGGAACTATGATGGAAAGCTGATCGGGGGCTTCGGGGCAGACTATCCAACGGCGGCTGTAAGGGGTAACAAGCGATGACAGAGGCAGAAGATTCCAACAGGGAGGCGGTCAACGCCCTGGCGAGATTGGACCGCATCCCCATCTGGCCGTACAGCCGCAGCCTCCTCTGGATCGTCGGCGCGGGGTATTTTTTCGCGTTCTTCGATATTGTAACCATCGGGTTTGCGCTCCCCGTCATAAGCAAGCAGTTCGGCGTTTCCACCGAGGCAGCCGCGGCAGCGGTTACGAGCAGCCTGATCGGCTACATCTTCGGAGCTTACGCGGACAGCACGATTTCGGACATCTGGGGTCGCCGCATCAGCCTTGCGATCTCCGTCGGGCTGTTTACCCTGGGTACGCTGGTCGCCGCCTTTAGCCAGAACCTGGCTTTTCTGGTGGTGTGGCGCTTCATTGCGGGGCTGGGGATCGGGGCTGAGATCGCCTCTGTAACCTCCTACATGGGGGAGCTTTCGCCCGCTCCCCTGCGCGGGAGGTACACGAGCTGGGCCACCACCCTCGCCTACCTGGGCTTCTCCGTGGTCCCCATAGTCGCCTACTTTCTCGTTCCAGCCTACCCGTGGGGCTGGCGGCTCTTGTTCGTGATCGGGGCCCTGGGCGGCCTGACCATATTGTTCATGCGCAGAGGGCTCAAAGAGACCCCCCGATGGCTCCTGGCTCACGGCCGGAAGGAGGAAGCAGAGGCGATGGTTGCAGAAGCCGAGGAAAGCGCCCGGAGAAAGCTCGGACACGAACTGCCGGAACCTTCCCCGATACCGGAAGAGGGAGTAACCGAAGGTTTCCCCACGCTGGCACTGCTGAAACCGCCCTACCTCTGGCGCATGATCCTCTTCGTGGCGATCTGGTTTATCTACTACGTGGGCAACTATGGCTGGCTGACCCTGGCCCCTTCCTTGCTGGTGAACCAGGGATACAAGCTCCAGGAGGGGATAGGATTCCTGATAGTTACCGGCATAGGCTTCCTCGTCGGAGCCGCCGCGACGACGATTTTTAGCGACCGCATCGAGAGGAAGTTCTCCACCCTGACCATCGCGGTCATCTGGGGTATCGTGCTTTTTGTCATCGGGTTCTTCCCTTCTCCCGCCGTGATCATGGTCGGCGGCTTCGTCGCCTCGCTGACCATAGGGCTGCTCGTCCCCGTCCTCTACACGTTTACCGCCGAGCACTTCTCCACCCGCTCCAGGGCTACCGGCGTGGCCCTGACCGACGGACTGGGACATATCGGCGGCGCTCTCGCCCCGTTTTTCGTCCTCACACTCGGAGCCCACGGCATAGGCGGTTTCTCCGGCGCGTTCGTGGTGATGGGAGTTAGCGGTCTTGTCACAGCCGCCCTCCTCACCCTGGGAATCCGGGCCACCGGCAAGTCCCTGGAGAGCGTCGCCCGATGATCCCGGCAACCTTGTGGGTTCGATGTTGTAAAGACAAGCTCTGTGAAGTACGGTAAAGTACACTGTTAGATAGAAGAGTGTAGAGCCAGGCAACGACGAGGAGGTTACGGTGGCAGAGACGGTAGGAGATTTCATACTGCGGCGGCTGAGGGAGTTGGATGTGAGGCGCATCTACGGCTACCCTGGCGATGGCATAAACGGAATTCTGGGGGCCTTCAACCGGGCGAACAACGATCCGGAGTTCATCCAGACGCGCCACGAAGAGATAGCGGCTTTCGCGGCGAGCGCGCACGCCAAGTTCGGCAGCGAGGTCGGGGTGTGCATGGCTACCTCCGGTCCTGGTGCGATCCACCTCTTGAACGGCCTCTACGACGCCAAGCTCGACCGGCAGCCGGTGATGGCGATAATCGGGCAGCAGAAGCGGATGTCTCTGGGCAGCGACTACCAGCAGGAAGTAGACCTGCAGACGCTCTTCAAGGATGTGGCCCACGAGTTCGTGCAGTACTGCATGGAGCCCTCGCAGATAGGGCACCTCATAGATCGCGCCTACCGCATCGCGCAGACCGCGCGCACGGTTACCTGCGTGATCGTACCCAACGACGTGGCGGAGATGGAGTACTCCGAGCCGCCGCGCACCCACGGCGCGACCTACTCCAGCACCGACCTCACCATGCCGCGCATCGTCCCCCAGGAGAGGGACCTCGAGCGCGCCGCGGAGGTCCTCAACTCTGGACAGCGGGTGGCGATGCTCATCGGCCAGGGCGCCAGGGGAGCTGCAGAGGAAGTAAAAGAGGTCGCCGACATCCTCGGCTGCGGGGTGGCGAAGGCGCTCAACGGGCGCGATGCGCTGCCCGACGACCTGCCTTACGTAACAGGTCCGATCGGCTTGCTCGGCTCCAAGCCCTCCGACGACATGATCGAGAACTGCGACACGTTTTTGATGGTGGGCTCCAGCTTCCCCTATTCGGAGTGGCTGCCGCAGCCGGGGCAGGCGCGTGGAGTCCAGATAGACATAGACGGGCGGCTCATCGGGATGCGCTACCCGATGGAGGTCAACCTGGTAGGCGACGCTGGGGAAACGCTTCGGGCCCTGATCCCGATGCTAGAGCGCAAGCAGGACCGCTCCTGGCGCGAAGAGATCGAGAAGGGCGTTGCGGAGTGGTGGGAGATCCTGGAGCGGCGGGCGATGGAGAGCGCCAACCCCATAAACCCCCAAAGAGTATTCCACGAACTCTCCCCCAAGCTACCGGATAACTGCATCCTGACCTCTGACTCGGGCTCGGCTACCAACTGGTGGGCCAGGCACCTCAAGCTGCGCGAAGGGATGAGGGCGGCGCTCTCGGGAACTCTGGCCACCATGTGTCCAGCCGTCCCCTACGTGCTTGGGGCCAAGTTCACCAACCCGGATAAACCAGTGATCGCCTGCCTCGGTGATGGGGCGATGCAGATGCTCGGCATCAACGCGCTCATGGACGTCGCCCGCTACTGGGAGCGCTGGGACGATCCGCGCTGCATAATCCTGGTGCTCAACAATCACGACCTCAACCAGGTTACCTGGGAGCAGCGCGTGATGGAGGGCGACCCGAAGGTTACGGCGTCACAGGTTCTGCCGGAGTTCAACTTCGCCCGTTACGCCGAGCTGTTGAACCTCAAAGGCATGAGGGTGGACAACCCCGATGACGTGGCTCCCGCGTGGGATGAGGCTCTTGCCGCCGACCGGCCCGTCGTCTACGAGGCCATGACCGACCCGGAGGTTCCGCCGCTTCCGCCGCACATCCGTTTCGAGCAGGCGCAGGGGATCTTCCACGCCCTCTACAGGGGAGACCCCGCGCGCGGTGAGATCGTCCGTCAGTCCCTCAAGGGCAAGCTGCAGGAGTTCCTGACCGGCCGGAACGAGTAGATGGGCGCAACAGTCGAGCGGTTGGAGGTCTCCGCCTACACGGTGCCGACCGACTCCGGGGAGTCGGACGGCACACTCAAGTGGGACTCTACCACCATGATCCTGGTGGAGGCCACTGGCGGCGGCAAGACGGGACTCGGCTACACCTACGGCGATATCTCGGTGGGCAGGTTTATCGAGTCCAAGCTCAAAGGCGTGGCGGAGGGCTCCGACGCCGTGAGCCCGCCTGCTGTGTGGAGTGCGATGCAGGCTGCGATACGTAACGCCGGAAGGAGCGGAGTAGGAGCCATGGCTATCTCTGCGGTGGACATCGCGCTCTGGGACCTCAAGGCGAAGCTGCTCGACGTGCCGCTTGCGGACATTTTGCCCCGCTTCCACGATGGCGTACCGGTCTACGGCAGCGGAGGGTTTACCTCCTACTCCAATGACCAGCTCCAGGAGCAACTCGGCGGGTGGGCCGGGGAGGGTATCTCCAGCGTCAAGATGAAGGTCGGGCGCGAGCCGGAGAGAGATCCCGAGAGGGTGCGGGTGGTCCGCGAGGCCATCGGAGACGAAGTGGAGCTTCTGGTGGACGCCAACGGTGCCTACACCCGCAAAGAGGCGCTCTATTGGGCCGAGAGGTTTGCGGAAGATGGGATCACCTACTTCGAGGAGCCGGTCTCCTCAGAGGATCGCGAGGGTTTGAAGCTCCTGCGCGATCACGGACCCGCGGGCCTTGCGATAGCTGCGGGCGAGTACGAGTGGACCCTGCCACAGCTCTACGAGCTATCCGGTTGCGTGGACATCCTGCAGGCGGACGTTACCCGTTGCGGTGGGATCACGAACTTCCTGCGGGTGGATGGGATCTGCAAGGGGCGGCAGATCCCCTTCTCCGCCCACTGCGCGCCCGCGGTATCGGCGCACGCCTGCTGCGCGATGGAGACGCTTTTGCATCTGGAGTACTTCCACGACCACGTGCGCCTGGAGAGCATGCTTTTCGAGGGAACTTTGAGCCCTGAAGGCAGTTATCTGCGTCCCGACCGTTCGCGAGCAGGGCTGGGGCTCGAGCTAAAGCGCGCCGACGCCGAGAAGTACGCCGCATGAATAGAGAGCGATCAGCCATCAGCCAGAGTGTGGACACCAGGACGCGGTGTCAGAGCGACACCGAAGAATACGCAGCGTGAATGTACCCGGCATCGCTATTGGACGGGGAAAAGCTGAGTGCTGAAAGCTGAGAGCTTGCGACGACGAAGGAGGAGCAAATGACCGATACGCTCAGAAACGGGGGCAGGCAGCTAACCGAGCGCCAGCGCATGAACCTGAACGCCCTGGCCTTGCAGGCGGAGTTGCGCGAGAGGGTCAAGGGGGAGGTCCGTTTCGACGCCGGCGCGAGGGCCATCTACGCCCATGACTCCTCCAACTATCGTCAGGTTCCTTTCGGGGTTGTTATCCCCAGGGATAAGGATGACGTGATAGCCGCTATCGAGGTCTGTCGCAGGCACGGCGCCCCCGTCCTGCCCCGCGGCTGCGGTACGAGCCTCTCCGGGGAGACCACCAACGTCGCCGTCATCATAGATACCTCGCAGTACATGAGGAATATAGTGGAGGTAAACCCCGAGGAGGGGTTTGCGAAGGTCGAGCCGGGTGTCGTGCGCGACCAGCTCTCCAACATGACCGAGGCGGAGTACAACCTCACCTTCGCCCCCGACACCTCCACCCACGAGTACGCGACGTTTGGGGGTATGATCGGCAACAACTCCTGCGGCGTACATTCCGTGATGGCCGGGCGTACCGCCGACAACGTCTACGAGCTTGACATCGTGCTCCACGACGGGACGAGGATGACCGTCGGAGAGACCAGCGACGAGGAGTTCGAGAGGATCATCGCCGAGGGCGGACGCAAGGCCGATATCTACCGGAAGCTTAAAGAATTGCGCGACCGCTATGCGGACCTGATTCGGGAACGCTACCCGGATATCCCGCGCCGGGTCTCCGGTTACAACCTCGACGAGCTACTGCCGGAGAAGGGCTTCAATGTGGCGCGCGCCCTGGTCGGGAGCGAGGGTACGCTTGCCACCGTACTCGAAGCTAAAGTGAGGCTGGTCCACAGCCCGCCCGCCCGGTCGCTGCTCGTGCTCGGCTACCCGAGCATCTACGAGGCCGCAGATCACGTCCCGGAGATCATGGAGCACGGCCCTGTGGGGCTCGAAGGTATAGACGACACCCTCATCGAGGACATGAGGATGCAGGGGATGCACCAGGGCGACATCGAGCTCCTGCCGGAGGGCGGAGGCTGGCTGCTCGTGGAGTTCGGCGGCGACAGCGAAGATGAGAGCCACAACAAGGCCAAAGAGACGATGGAGGCGCTCAAGCAGACGGATAACCCGCCGGAGATGGCGATCTTCGAGAACCCGGAGAAGGCGCAGGAGATCTGGGGCATCCGCGAGGACGGGCTCGGGGCGACGGCGTATGTTCCCGGACAGGGCGACCACTGGGAAGGCTGGGAGGATGCCGCCGTGCCCCCCGAACGGCTCGGTGAGTACCTGCGGGATTTCCGGGATCTGCTGAATAAATACGGTTACAGCACCTCGCTCTACGGCCACTTCGGCGACGGCTGCATCCACTGCCGCATAGACTTCGACCTCAAGACCGCCGAGGGGATCAAACACTGGCGCAACTTCCTCAATGAGGCTGCGGATCTGGTTGTCTCCTATGGCGGCTCGCTCTCGGGCGAGCACGGCGACGGCCAGTCCCGGGCCGAGCTTCTGCCCAAGATGTTCGGCGAGGAGTTGATGGAAGCTTTTCGGGAGTTCAAGAGCATCTGGGACCCTGAGTGGAAGATGAACCCCGGCAAGGTCATAGATCCCTACCCGATCACCTCCAACCTCCGCTTCGGGACCAACTACAACCCGCGAAACCCCGACAAGCTCTACTTCTCATACCCGGAGGATAATGGTTCATTTGCCCACGCCACGATGCGCTGCGTGGGAGCGGGCAAGTGCCGCGACATCGAGAGCGGCACGATGTGTCCCTCTTACATGGTTACGCTGGAGGAGGAGCACAACACGCGCGGGCGCGCCCGTATCCTGCATGAGATGCTGCGGGGCGAGGGACCCATAAAGGACGGCTTCAAGAGCGATGAGGTCTTCGAGGCGTTGGATCTGTGTCTCTCGTGCAAGGGATGCAAGGGGGACTGCCCGGTCAACGTTGACATGGCTACCTACAAAGCGGAATTCCTCAAGAAGTATTACAAAGGACGCTTGAGGCCGCGCTACGCCTACACGATGGGTCTGATCATGCTGCACGCCCGGCTCGCCCAGTATACGCCGCGCATCGCCAACTGGGCCACCCACGCACCGGGGCTCAAGGAGGTGATCCAGAAGACCGGCGGTCTTACCACCGAGCGCGAGATGCCGCCCTTCGCCTACCAGACCTTCAAAGACTGGTTCAAGAAGCGGGGCGTGGTCAACCCCGCTGGCCCCCCGGTCGTACTCTTCCCCGACACCTTCAACAACTACCTGCACCCTGAGGTCGCCAAGGCGACAACAGAGGTGCTGGAGGCCGCGGGATACCGGGTGATCGTGCCGCAGCAGCCGCTGTGCTGCGGACGTCCGCTCTTCGACTACGGCATGCTCGATGCTGCGAAGCTTTTCTTCGACCAGCTCGTAAAGGGGCTGGCCCCTTACGTGCGCGAGGGCATCAAAGTTGTGGCTGCCGAGCCTAGCTGCGTGGCGTCCTTCCGGGACGAGCTCCCCGACATGTTCCCCCATGACGAGGACGCCAGCCGCCTGACCAAGAACACCATGACGCTGGCAGAGTTCCTGGTAAACGAAAGCTATGAACCGCCCAGGCTCGACCGCAAGGCCATCGTCCACGGCCATTGCCACCAGGAGGCCGTCATGGGCATCACCGCAGAGCAGGAACTCTACGGGAAGATGGGCCTCGACTTCGAGGTTCTGGACTCGGGTTGCTGTGGTCTTGCGGGCTCTTGGGGATTCGAGGAGGACAAGCACGACCTCTCGATGCAGATCGGGGAGAGACGGCTCCTGCCAGCCGCACGTAACGCCGGTCGAGACACGATCATCATGGCCGACGGTTTCTCGTGCAAGACCCAGATCCAGCAGGGCAGCGATCGTCGGGCTTTGCACACCGCCCAACTCATAAAGATGGCCCTCGACTACGGGACCGGCGGGACGCCGCACGACGAGGTGCCCGAGCAAAGCTACCCGGATATCAACCTCGAAGGACCGAGCCCGGATCTGAAGACGGTCGCGACCTTCGCCGGAACGCTCGCGGGCGGCGCGGCCCTGGCGTGGGGTTTGAAGAGGTTACTCTGAGGGCGGGGTAGATCACGGGCGGCACGCGGACACAAAAGGGCCTTCGCGCTCGCCCGGACCTGCGGCAAGGTGGTGACGATCGCCTGCTTGACGAGCGCACGGGAAAACGGCTCGACACTACAATCCTCCCTCCTGAAAGGAGATCACGTGGGTAGACGAGAATCCGATCATGACCTGCGGGAAAGGTCCGGGCTGGGGAGACGCGGTGTCGAAGAGAGAGCGGGTTCCAGCCTTCCGGTGCGGGCCTTCCTGCAGCCCATAGCACCGCCCTCGGTTCTGGGGTTTTTTGGCTTCGCGGCTGCGACGTTCATAGTCTCCGCGAACTTTGCTCACTGGTACGGAACCTCGCCCACCGCAGCCACGGGCACGCAGGCGTTTCTCGCTCCGCTCCTCGTTGCCTTCGGCGGTATAGCACAACTCTCATCCGCGATGTGGTCGTTCAAGGCGCGAGACCCCATCGGAACTTCGATGCACGGTTCGTGGGGGGCTTTCTGGATAGCTTACGGGCTCATGCGGATACTGGCGGGAACGGGTGCGATCACCCTCAAGCCCGCTGTAACGCTGCCTGCGCTCGGCTACTGGTTCGCCGCGCTATCTGCGATCACGCTCATGGGGTTTGTGGCAGCTCTGGCCGAGAACATAGGCATAGCCGCCGTGCTCGGCTTTCTCTGGACGGGAGCGGGCCTTTTTGCGGTGGGGTTCCTTACCGGAGCGGGCTTCTGGACGGTGATCGGGGCCTACCTGCTGATCGTCTCGGCGCTGTTTGCCTGGTACACGGCAGGGGCGCTGATGATAAAGGCGGCGTTTGGCCGACCGATCCTGCCGGTTGGTGATACCAGAAGGACCAGGGAGGCTCCCGACGTGAACCCCGGCGTGGGCGAGCCCGGTGTCATGAGAGGCCAGCAATAGGCCCGGGGGAGTGCGCGCTTGCGAAATTCTGCGCACGCTCCTCGTTCTGTCTGGCTGTTTGGGTACACAAAAAGATGTAATCGGATGCGGGCATCCGGGCAGGTGGCGCTAGATTTTGAAGAACTTGGATATACTAGAAATACATCCCGGTGTGTATGGTGGGCATGTCTGGTTTGATTAGTGGGCCTTGAGAGGAGGGAAAGGTGAGCATACGTGACTTCATCCCGGAGTGGTCGGTCCCGCGTCAGATAAAGGGGGCCGACAGGTGGGCTCTGGGGCCGGCGGCGCAGTCCAGACACCAGGCGCAACTGACCCCTCGCACCAAGAAGGCCGACAGGGTGGTGAAGTCCGTCTGTCCGTACTGCGCGGTCGGCTGCGGTCAACGCATCTTCGTCGAGAACGAGAAGATCACCCAGATCGAGGGCGACCCGGCCAGTCCCATCTCCCGTGGCAGGCTGTGCCCCAAAGGTTCCGCCACGCGCAGCCTCGTCCAGAGCCCGATGCGCGAGTACAAAGTCAAGTACCGCCGCCCCTACGGGACAGAGTGGGAGGAGCTTTCGCTCGATGAGGCGATGGACATGATCGCCGACCGGGTGATAAAGACCAGGGAAGAAACCTGGGAGGACGAGGATGAAGAAGGCTGCCATCTGCACCGCACTCTAGGCTTCGCGCACCTCGGCGGGGCGACGCTGGATAACGAGGAGAACTACCTCATAAAGAAGTTTTTTACCGCGATGGGGGCCATCCAGATCGAGAACCAGGCCCGCATATGACACTCCTCCACGGTCCCGAGTCTCGGGACCTCGTTCGGTAGGGGCGGCGCTACCACTTTCCAGCAGGATCTCCAGAACTCCGACTGCATCGTCATCATGGGCTCGAACATGGCCGAGAATCATCCGGTCGGGTTCCAGTGGGTGGTGGAGGCGCGTCTGAGGGGTGCGAAGATCATCCACGTGGACCCGCGCTTCACCCGCACGAGCGCGATGTCGAATCTTCATGTGCCGCTCCGGGCCGGAACCGACATCGCTTTTCTCGGCGGGATCGTCAACTACATCCTGGAAAACGACCGGTACTTCAGGGATTACGTCGTCCACTACACCAACGCCCCGGTGATCGTAAGCGAGGAATACGCCGACACCGAGGATCTCGACGGCCTCTTCTCCGGGTACGACCCCGAGAGTCGCTCCTACGACGCCTCGACCTGGCAGTACGTCGGCACGACCGTCAGCGGCGCCGCGGGCCAGCGCGAGATGGGCGGCATAACCGGCGAGCAGGCACACTACGCGCAGGCCGGAGAGCTCGGGCACGGCGGAGAGCCGCCGGAGATGGACCGGACGCTGGAGCACCCCCGCTGCGTCTTCCAGATCCTGAAGAAGCACTACAGCCGCTACACGCCGGAGATGGTCGAGGAGATCTGCGGCACCCCGAAAGAGCTTTTCCTGCAGGTCGCCGAGGCTTTGTGCGAGAACTCGGGGCGGGAGAAGACCTCGGCGTTCTGCTACGCGGTTGGCTGGACCCAGCACACCGTAGGTGTCCAGTACATCCGCACGGCGGCGATAATTCAGCTTCTTTTGGGCAACATCGGGCGTCCGGGCGGCGGTATCCTCGCTCTGCGGGGGCACGCCTCGATCCAGGGCTCGACCGACATCCCGACGCTCTATAACATCCTGCCCGGCTACCTTCCCATGCCTCACGCCCACCAGCACCAGAACCTCGAGATGTACGTCGAGCGTAACTCCGCCAAGAGCGGCTACTGGGGCAACATGAAAGCCTACATGGTGAGCCTGCTGAAAGCCTACTGGGGAGGCGCCGCTACTGCCGAGAACGACTTCTGCTTCGATTACCTGCCGCGCCTCACCGGAGATCACTCGATCTACCCGGCGCTTATGGGCATGATAGACGGCTGGTGCAAGGGGTTCTTCGTGATGGGTGAGAACCCGGCGGTGGGCGCAGCCAACGGCAAGCTGCAGCGGCTCGCGCTCGCCAACCTCGACTGGCTCATCGTGCGCGACTTCTCGGAGATCGAGAGTGCCTCCTTCTGGTACGACTCGCCGGAGATAGAGACCGGCGAGCTGAAAACCGAGGAGATCGGCACCGAGGTCTTCTTTATGCCCGCGGCGGCCCATACCGAAAAAAACGGCTCGTTTACCAACACCCAGCGCCTCTTGCAGTGGCACTTCCGGGCCGTGGAGCCCCAGGGCGACTGCCGCTCGGAGCTGTGGTTTATGTACCACCTCGGGCGCAAGGTGCGCGAGAAGCTCGCGAACTCGACCGATCCCAAAGACCGCGCCATCCTCGACCTCAACTGGGACTACCCGATAGAGGAGGAGAGCGAATTCGAGGAGCCCGACGCCGAAGCAGTCTTGCGCGAGATCGGCGGCTGGGACGAAAACAACGAGCCGCTGCCGAGCTACCTGCCGATCAAAGCCGACGGCTCGACGACGTGCGGGTGCTGGATCTACGCCGGCGTCTACGCCGACGAGGTCAACCAGGCGGCACGCAAGAAGCCCTACTGGGAGCAGGGGGGGAACTGGGTGGCTCCCGAGTGGGCCTGGGCGTGGCCGATGAACCGGCGTATCATCTACAACCGCGCTTCCGCCGACCCCGAGGGCAGGCCGTGGAGTGAGCGCAAGAAGTACATCTGGTGGGACGAGGAGCAGGGTCAGTGGACCGGCTACGACGTGCCGGACATCAGCCCGACCAAGCGCCCCGATTATGAGCCGGAGGCGGGAGCTGTCGCCGAGGATGCCATCCGGGGCGACAAGCCGTTCATCATGCAGGCCGACGGGCGGGGTTGGATCTTCGTGCCCGCCGGTCTTACCGACGGGCCGCTGCCGACTCACTACGAGCCGCACGAATCTCCCTTCGAGAATGCGCTCTACGGCCAGCAGTCCAATCCGGTGCGCGAGGTATATCCGCGTCCGGAGAATCCCTACAACCCTTCCGACGGCGATCCGGGTGCGCGCGTCTTCCCCTACGTGTTCACGACCTACCGGCTGACCGAGCATCACACGGCGGGCGGCATGACCCGGACCGTCGGGCACCTCTCGGAGCTTCAGCCCGAGATGTTCTGCGAGGTCTCGCCGGAGCTGGCGAAGGAGCGCGGTCTCGAAAATGACGGGTGGGCAACAATTATCACCTCGCGCACCGCCATAGAGGCGCGCGTGCTCGTTACCGACCGGGTCGTGCCGATGAAAGTCCAGGGCCGGGTGGTCCATCAGGTCGGCCTGCCCTATCACTGGGGCTCTAAGGGCATCGTTACTGGCGACTCGGCCAACGACCTGCTCGGGCTCACCCTCGACCCCAACGTCCACATCGGCGAGTACAAGGCCGCGACCTGCGACATCCGGCCCGGCAGGAGGCCGCGCGGTCCGGCTCTGGTCAGGCTCGTCGAGGACTATCGCCGCCGCGCAGAGAGCCACAACGGAGGAGGATAGAGCTTTGAGCGACTCCCACCCGATAATCCCTGGGTCCGGGATCACCGGTGCCTCGGATGCTTACAACATAGAGGGGCGCGAGACGCCCGAGACCCGACCCCTGATCCCACTCGGACAACGCTACTACGCCGAAGAGAAGCCTCGTATGGGCTTCTTTACTGACACCACGGTGTGCATCGGCTGCAAGGCGTGCGAGGTCGCCTGCAAGGAGTGGAACAACGTTCCCGACGTGATCGGGGAGTTGACCGGCCAGTCCTACGACAACACCAGCTCTCTGGGTGCGAACACCTGGCGCCACGTGGCCTTCATCGAGCAGCGCAAGCCGATCAAGATGCAGCAAGAGGCCGGACTTATGACACCAGGTTCTGAGGAAGACGGGGAATTCCGCTGGCTGATGTCCTCTGATGTGTGTAAGCACTGCACCGAGGCTCCCTGCCTCGATGTGTGCCCTACGGGATCACTATTTAGAACCGAGTTTGGCACCGTCGTGGTACAGGAGGATATCTGCAACGGTTGCGGATACTGCGTTCCGGCGTGCCCGTTCGGCGTGCTGGATAGGCGCCAGGAGGACGGGAGGGTGTGGAAGTGCACGCTCTGCTACGATCGGCAGAAGGACGGTCTGGAGCCAGCCTGCGCGCAGGCGTGCCCGACGGACTCGATCCAGTTCGGCCCGCTCGACGAACTGCGCGAGAAGGCCAACGGCCGCCTGGAGATGCTCCACGAAGCTGGCGTGGACGACGCCCGGCTCTACGGTGCAAACGAGGAGGAGTACGGTATGGGTGCCTTCTTCCTCTTGCTCGACGATCCGGAGGTCTACGGCCTGCCTCCTGACCCAGAGGTCGTTACGCGCAAGTTCAAGAGCCTCTGGGGGGCTGCGGCGGTAGCGGCGGGAGCACTGGTCGCCGGGGTGGCCGCTGCTTTTGCGGGAGGTGCACGATGAGCGACGGCCGCAGAGAACCTCAGCCCCAGATCTCCATGACGCAGCAAGGTGGCAGCCTGGACGGTCGGGGCGAGGTACGTCCGGTTCCCGAGGAGCAGGTGCGCTCCTACTACGGCCGTCCTGTGCTCAAAGAGCCGGTGTGGACCTGGGAGATCCCGTGGTACTTCTTTACCGGCGGGCTGGCGGGAGCTTCGGCGCCTCTGGCACTCGCAGCCGACCTGGCAGGAAACGAGCGGCTTGCCAGAAGCGCCCGGTTCGGCGCTTTAGGCGGAGCCATGGTGAGCCCCGTGCTCCTCATCTCCGATCTCGGGCGTCCTGGACGCTTCTTCAACATGCTCCGGGTTATAAAGCCGACCTCGCCGATGTCGCTCGGAACCTGGGTACTCTCGGCGTTCAGCGGAGCAGCGGGCCTCGCCGCGACGACCGACGTACTCGGCATCTTCCCGCACGCCAGGCGCTTTTTCGAAGGGGTGGCGACCCTGCTCGGGCTCCCGCTCGCCACCTATACCGCGGTGCTGGTGGCAGATACCTCGGTGCCGGTCTGGCACGAGGCGAGGGGCGAGCTTCCGCTGGTCTTCGCCTCGGGTGCGGCGGCGAGCGCGGGCGCGTGCGCGGCGATCTTCACCCCTATAGAGGACGCGGCGCCTGCCCGGCGATTGGCCATCGGCGGGGCGGTGGCCGAGATCGGGGCCACAGAGCTTATGAAGCACCGGCTCGGAAAGTTCCTCGCCGAGCCCTACGAGAAAGAAGCTGCCGGACGCTACGAGAAGCTCGCGACCGCCCTCTCTGGAGCCGGGGCCGCAGTCATGACGCTCGCCGGACGCAAGAGCCGGGCCGCCACAGTGGCCGGAGGCGCGATGATCCTCGCCGGAGCCGCCTTCGAGAGGTGGTCGGTCTTCAAAGCGGGGTTCCAGTCCGCGCGCGATCCAAAGTACACAGTCTTCTCGCAGCGGGAACGGTTGCATTCTCGCCACAGGGCGGAAGATGAGGGGTAAGACCCAGCTACGGCGCGAAGCCCTGATGACTTGCCTACACATTTCGGACTATTTTGCGGCGGTGGAGTCCGGGCGAGATAGTTCTAACAAACAGGCGGTGTATTCTGGCAGAGGGAGCCGGTTGCAGGGGACCACGGAGAGAAAAATGGTGTACTCTAGTAGACAAGGATGCACTCTAGTACCATTGGTGTATAGGGATAAGGGTACGCACGACAGGTGCATCACGAGAGGGGACACGGCGTCAGCGAGGGATTTGTGACGGAGGCGCGCTTTGATAGTGGGGAAACCGCTTTGAGCGAGGTGCAGCAGGGTTCCGGGTATACCGTGGTCGGGATCGTAGAGGACGGAGCGGATCTCAACCAGGCCGTCTGGGATTTGAGAAGAGCGGGGATTGAGAGGGAGGACCTCACGGTGGTACTCAAGCGCAGGGATCCCGACGAGCTGGAGCCATTCCCGGAGGGTACACGCTACATCGTGGTCCCCGACGATTCGCGGGGCCTGGAGATCCCCATATCATACGCGATAGTCTTTGTCGCCTCGGCGCTTCTTTTCGCGTTTACGGCGCATCAAATCGCCGCGGTGCTTTTCATATTTTTTATCGGGGTGGCCGCGGTTCTGGTTGCTTCGACATTTAGCAAGGTGGGGGTTATGCCCATCCTCATAGACATGGAGGCGCCGGCTGAGGAATCGGGGTTCTGGAACGATGAGTTCGAGAAGGGCAAAGTCCTGCTGTTTGCCAGCACGGCCAGACGAGAAGTTCTCCGGGATGTCTGGAGTATCTTCCAGGAGCGGGGAACCTACTTCGACGTGATCGAGCGCCGGCTCGTACCTCGCGCGCTGAGCGGGGCTGTCCTGCACGGGGAAGAGGAAGCTCCCGCCGAGGAGAAGCGGGTCAAGGACACCCAGGAGCTCAAGGGGGGTTGAGGATGGATTTTGCGGTGGCGAACCATTTCTATCTGATGCTCCAGCTCAATCTCCCGACTGTCAGCTTCCCCTCCATCGGGGCGGCGCGGGCCTTTGTGGCCATCACCATGCTCGCCCACATGTTCTTCGCGCAGCTCTTCGTGGGCTACGCGATAGCTTCTCCGCTGTTTCAGTGGTGGGGAAAGCGCAAGGGAAACCCCTGGATGTTACGCCTCTCCAACTCGATGGCCCGCTTCAACATACTTACCTTCAGCTGGGGCGCGACGCTGGCGGGGCTGTTCATAGTGCTTATCTGGGCCTTCTACCCCCGGGTTACCTCGGCGCTCTTTACCCACTTTTTCTGGTTCTTCCCGGCGATAGCTATGGGTTCCATGATACTCACCATCTACTTCTTCCTCTACATCTACCACTACAGAACCCAGCACCGGGCCATCTGGGCGGGGCTGCTGGGGGCGTTCTTTATCCTGATCTGGCAGACCGTCCTCACCGGCATGGACACGTTCATGGTTGCGGGTCCGGGGCCCGGCCAGCACGTTGTTCAAAATGGCGTCGGAACCAATAGCTGGAGCTCGGTCTGGAGCAGCATGTGGAACCCGATGTGGGTGCCGTTGGATCTGCACCGCACCATCGCCAACCTCTCCTGGCCGGCTTATGCCGTGGCTGGCTGGGCCGCTTTTATGTACGCCCGCTCCAAGAGGGCGGAGGACAAGGCATACTTCGACTGGGCCGGTTCGATGGGGGTGCTCTGGGGGACGGCCCTTCTGCTCTTGCAGCCGTTTCTGGGCTTCGCGATACTCTTCTTCCTGAATTTGGGGAGGAGCTACCAGCCGGGGCAGCTTCCCGTACCGGGTACCTCTGGTCCCTACGATAATCTCGTGGGTGCGGGGGGGACCCCCAACTCCTTTACCTCCAACATCCTGTTGTTGAACCTGATCATGGTGGTGGGGTTGTTCGTGCTCTCGAACGTGGCGATGTACCTGGGAGCGGGACGGCATCCGGAACGCTACGGTCGCAACACCATACGCGGCTTCGGGATTCTGGCTCTGGTCGCTGGGCTGTACTCGATTTCCCCCGTGGCCGAGTTTCCAGTTTTCTGGGCGCGGTATGTCGCCATATTCATCATGATCCTGGCCACCCTGGGGACCCTCATCGCCTACATCCGGGGCCGGAGGGTGTTCGAGTACGGGAGTCCGGGGACCGGCTACCGGGTGATCGTCATGGCCGTCGGAGTGCTGGCTGCGACCGTGGCGATGAGCATGGGATGGATGAAATCCAACTCCCGGGTGCCGTATACGATCTACGGGCAATCCAAGTATCAGATATACAAGGAAAAACCCGTAACCCAACACCAGCTCCAGCATCCGAAGCGATAGTAGAGAGGAGAGTTCCAGGTTGCCAGAAGAGCTGCAGAAGGACCCTCTGACCAGAGGCCAGTTTCTCTACATGGGTGCCGTGGGAACGATGATGGGGCTCGCGCTGACCGTTCCGCCCGCGTTCTTCATCATGGACCCCGCGCTCAAGGCCACCATCTTCAACAGGAGCGACATACCTCATGTGTGGCGGGAGATAGGTTCCATCTTTGAGGTGCCTTCAGGCGAGGCTACCGCGTTCCGGGTTACCTTCCCTCAGAAGCAGACCTACGACTCCGGCGGGCCGAATTCCAGGGTAGGAAGCCTGACGGAAACCGCGCTCGCCTCCTGGCACGATGGCAAAATCCCCGACCTCGTGAAAAAACGGAGCGAAGGCGCGACGTTCTCAAAGTCCGAAGTCCGGACTCTGGAGAAGAACATAAACGTCATGAGCAACGCCTGCACCCACATGGGTTGCCCGGTGCGCTGGGATTCGGTTCACCACCAGATCGTGTGCCCGTGCCACGGAGGGATCTACACCATAAACGGGATGCACGTGGGTGGGCCGCCTCCTCATGGCCTCTGGCGCTACGTCTTCCGAATACGCGAAGACGGCATCATCGAGGTGAGGCACAAGTGGGTTCAGGGCACGCCGTGGATCGTCTAGAGGCGAGGAGGTAGGAGCGTAATGACCAGGATCAGGGACCGGATGGCCGAGAGGGGCCGGGACGTCGCGGACTGGTTGGAAGAGCGCACCAGGCTCGTCTCCTTCATGGAGAAGCAACTCTACGAACCAACCCCTAGAAGGGGGATGTGGCTCTACACTTTAGGAAGCGCGACGCTCTTTCTGATAACGATACAGTTTCTCACCGGGATCCTGCTGCTCTTCTACTACGTGCCGACCACCAAGGACGCCTGGAACTCTATCTACTACATCATGCACCACGTATACTTCGGGCAGCTCATCCGGGGGATGCACTTCTGGGGGGCCAACCTCCTTTTGATCGTGATCGGGCTGCACATGATCAGGACCTTCCTCTCCGGTTCCTACAAGCCGCCCCGGGAGATGAACTGGGTGGTCGGTGTTGCCCTGATCATTCTGGTGTCTCTTTTGGCGTTTACCGGCTACGCGCTGCGCTGGGACCAGGAGGGTTTCTATGCCTGGGAGGTGGGCATGAAGATAGCCTCCTACACACCGCTGATCGGCGCCTGGGCGGTTTCGCTCCTCCTGGGCGGCGACACGGTTGGTCCGGCCACTCTCAGCAGGCTGTTCGTCTTCCACGTCTGGCTGATGCCAGCGATTCTGGCCCCTCTTATCGGGGTTCATCTGATTCTGCTGCGCCTGCACGGGGAGTTCGGTGCCGCCTTCGAGTATTCCGAACGACTGGCCAAGCTCAACAAGCGCAAGCAATACGAGCGGATGGAGGAGTATTTTGCCTCGGACGAGGAAGAGGAGGAATCGTCGCGTGGGGAGTAGCGTCGTTCTATTTACGAAGCGAAAGAGGGACGAAAGGCAGGACAGAAGATGGCGGAGATAAAGCGCGGTCAGGCGAAGCCCGCAGAAGAAGAGGAAGAAGAAATAATAACCGAGGATAACGTCTTCGAGCACTACGACGAGCCCCAGGGGTTCTTCCCCAATCAGGTAATGGCCGACCTGACTGTCTCGTTCGCCCTTCTGGTGATAACCATAATCCTGGCCTACGCGGTGCCCGCGGACCTCGTGGAGCCGATGGACATCAGCACCACCGACTACGTGCCCCGTCCGGAGTGGTTCTTCTTCTTCCTGGACCAGTGGCTGATCTACTTCCCCGGAGCCGCGCTCGTGGCTTTCGGGGACATTGCGATGCCCATCATATTCGCCATCGTTCTGTTCGCGATTCCGTGGCTGGATAGAGAGCCCGCTTACAGCCCCGCGCGGCGTCCCTACATGGTGGTGCTGGGCTTCCTGGTCATAACCGCGATAGTGCTGAACTTGTTCCTCTCGATGGTCCGGATCCTGAACTTCCCCGGCGGGTCTCCCGCAGGATGAGACAGAGGAGGTAGCGGAGAATGCCCATAGGCAACCTTCACGTCCCGGGGATCGGCAAAAACACCCTGATCCCGATGCTGGTGGTGCCCCACACCCTGATCGCCACATTCATCATAGGGATCGCGATGATAGGCGCCGTAAGCGAGTTCGCGGGGATGGTGACCAAGCGGCCCAACTACGACAAGTTTGCGAGGGGCGCAGCCAAGTTCCAGCTTTTGCTCTTCGCCACGGGATCGTGGCTGGCCTTCACGTTCTTCTTTGCCCTGATAACCCTGTTTCCCACCTTCTGGTCATACCTGTTCAATATCTTCTGGTGGGTATTTCTGGCCGAGGCATTCATGTTCATCGGCGAGGTGCTGGCGGCGTACGCCTGGTATTACACCTGGGATAAGCTGGCCTACCGCAAGACAGTGCACGTAACCATCGGCATGGTCTCCGCGCTCTTCGGGCTGGCTCAGATGATCTTCATAAACGTGGTGGCCAGCTACATGATGAGCCCCTCGAACGGTCCTGCGACCAGCGTGGGGTGGACGTTTTTGAACCCGACCTATCTGCCGCTCAACATGCACCGCTTCGTCGGCAACCTCTCCTACGCGGGCTTCCTGATAGCCGGTTGGGCGGCCTGGCGCTACCTCAGAAGCACCACGGAAGAGAACCGCGAGTACTACGACTGGCTGGGCCACTGGGGGATCATGTGGGGTTTCGGGTTTTTGCTGCTGCAGCCGATGATAGGCTACGAGTACATGACGGAGATCCGCTCGCACGAGGTCCAGGCTTTCAGATATTTGATGATGGGAAACAAGGCGTTTCTGTTCAACGCGCTCACGATAGAGCTTTTTATCATGAGCGTAACCTCTGCTCTCTACTTCCTGCACAAGATCAAATTCGCGGTGAAGCCCATGCCGAGGTTACGACGATGGGCGATGGGCACCACGGGGGTGTTGGCGATCCTCGGGGTGCTCAACATGATTCCTGCTGACTTATATATAGTGCCCCAGATCGGGATGGTCTTCGGCCCGAAGGACAGCCCGCAGGACATCGCGATAGATAAAACGCCGCCGATCCTGATGGGAGCCATGTACCCCTGGAAGTACATCGGGCTTTTTGGTCTGATGCTTATAGGGGCGGTCGTGCTGGGGCTGTACCTCAAGGCCTCTGCAGGCGGCTTTCTCTGGGGGAGAGTCAACCGCTGGAGCCAGTACGGGCTCATACTTACCGCCGTGACCGTTACGCTTACCATGATGACCATGGGTTACGCCAGAGAGACCGCTCGTCGGGGCGGACCGGAGAACTGGCTCATAAGAGGCTGCATAACGTTTCAGCAGCACGTCGTCAGCAAGAACTGTCCCGC
The DNA here is from genome assembly GCA_902810695.1 of Actinomycetota bacterium. Taxonomy (GTDB): domain Bacteria; phylum Actinomycetota; class Rubrobacteria; order Rubrobacterales; family Rubrobacteraceae; genus CADDYV01. The sequence continues at coordinate 21,671 of CADDYV010000047.1, forward strand.
AGGCTCAAGGCAGGCCCCGTGATGGTGCCGTGGGATCTCGCGCTGTTTCCTCCGGTGGCCCGTTTCTTTCTGGTGTTCTTCGTCGTCGTGGTTGGCGTCGGCGGCACCGCCCTTTTCCTCCACTGGGTAGACAAAGGAAGCGAAGAGTGAGGATGACCAGGGAGTAGGGAAGCTCTGTGATCCCTGCTTATCGAACTACCTTGCTCCCGGTCAGCCCCACACCCTCTCTGCGGTCTCGACGATGGTGCGGAGCTTGTACTCCTCGTCCTCAAGCGTTATGGCGTTGCCGAGCACGGAGGTCGAAAACCCGCACTGCGGGCTTATCGCCAGCCGCTCCAGCGGCACGAACCGGGAAGCTTCCCGGATGCGAAACTCTAGCTCTTCGGAAGTCTCGCGGCGAGGGGTCTTCGTCGTCACGAGTCCCAGGACTGCGACCTTGTCTTCGGGGACGTAGATCAGGGGCTCGAAGGTACCGCTACGCTCGTCGTCGTATTCGAGCATCAGCCTGCTCGCCTTTATGCCGCCGAAGATGCGGCGCGCCAGCGGCTCGTAGGAGCCCGAGACGAGCCAGCGGCTTCCCTGGTTGCCCCGGCACAGGTGAAACGCAAAAGTTACGCCTGGATGGTCGCCCATGACGTGGTTGTCCAGTTCGATCCCTCGCACGAGCCAGCGGTCTAAGTCCCAGCCCCGCTGCTCGTAGAACTCTCGGGTCTCGGGGTCCAGGAGCAGCGGATAGTGCGGCGCGTCAAGCTGGATGTAGGTCGCGCCGAGACGGGCCAGTTCTTCTACCTCTTCGCGCAGGATCTCCGCCACATCCTCGAGAAAATCGTCCAGCGTCGGGTAGGCTTCCGCCGAGATATCCGGCGACCAGAAGCTGGCGTACAGAGAAGGGCTCGGCAGCGTTACCTTGATCGTCTTGCTGGTGCGTGCCCGCGCGTAGACGAACTCCTCCACCGAGAGATGCCGCCTGCGTCTGAGCTTGCCCACCACGCCCAGAGACGCCGGACGCCCGGTCGTTTTGTCGCCAACCGTCTCGTCCCCGTGCCACTCGCCCCAGAGGTAGGCGTCTATGTCGTGCTCCCCGAAGCCCTCGGTGGCCTCGACCATCTGGCTCTGGAACGACTCCCGGCGCATCTCGCCGTCGGTTACGATCTCCAACCCCACACGCTCCTGTAGCGCGATGGCTTCGTCTACCGCCCGATCCTCAATCCACTTGAACCCGGCGGGGGAGATCTCTCCTGATTCCAGGCGCTTGCGGGCTTCGAGAAGCTCCGGCGGTCGGAGGAGGCTGCCTACGACATCGGCGTGAGCAGAGATCATGGCGACAGTCTAGCATCCGGCAGACGAAGAAACCGGGGCTCGTAGTAGCCCCGGCAAAGGCTGTTCCTTTCTTATCTCGATGTGCTTTCTCAGGGAGCGATCACCTTATCTGGAAGCGATCTGCAGAATGCCTTGAGATCGAAGGGGCACTTCACGATGAACGCCTTGTCAACGAGCTGGCAGATTTCGCGCGGCGCTTTCGGTGTGTCGAAGGCTGAGGGGAACGGTACGACGCCGTTGAGGAGGTTCAGATATGAGGCGTGTCGCGCCTCCACCGTGGCGATCGTCGCCCCGGCAGTCTGGAGCTTGGGGTTCTTGACGTAGGCGATCGCCCCGTCATACGCCTCCACGCCGGTGTTCTCCAGTATCCGGGCCACCTGCACGAAGCCCTTTACGTCCTTATAGCCGAAGTCGTAGGTGCACGCGGGCACCGGTTTGCCACCAAGGCTCTTGATAACGGCGATGAGCGTCTTGACGTGGGTTTCCTCGTGATCCCGGATGAGCTTGAAGTAATCGTAGACCTTTTCACCGTCGAGGATACGGATACCCGAACGCTCGTAGCGCCTGTACTGGAGGAAGGCGAGCCTGAAGTCCTGCTTGCTGAACTTTCTCAGACCCTGGCGGTAGAACGTGGCCTCCAGATGCTCCAGCGTGAGCGCGTAGTTGAGGATCTTGAGGTCAATATTTGCGGTCTTTGCCACCGCCAACTCAGGGGCTGCAGCGAGTGCTGTCCCACCGAGTGTCAGCGCCAGTGCCCCACCTCCGACGAGCTTACCCGAACCAGACAGGAAACCCCGTCGGGAAAGCTGAGCCTCATCCAGAACCGTCCCCGCTCCCCGCAACTCGGGGTTCAAGCCCTTTTCTTCAGGCATGTTCTTGCTCCTTTCTTCGGACCCGCCCAACATAAAACTTGAACCTTCTACGTTGCTGGATGCGGCCTGGATCACAGGAGCGCAACAAAAATAAATAATTCATGCGGGACATTTCTGTTCCCTCGGGGTGTTTCCTCTCATAATCGAGGATCGCATAGAATGTTGGACATGGAGCAGAAGAAATCGTGGGGCGGAGCCATCAAGGTCGGGATGACCTGGGGTGGCATCGGTGGTGTGGTTGGATTTTTGATCTCCCTGCTCGGGGCGCTTGCAGGGGTCATCGCTGCAGGATTCGTCGGGGCTTCCTGCGGACGCCGGGCCGCCGGTGCATCCGAAAAGGCGAGTACGCCGGGCGACGGAGCGGTCGCAGGACTCGTAAGCGGACTGGTGGCCGCGCCGGTCTTCATGCTCGGCGCCGCTTCGGGGGCGCTCGTCTCCGCAAGACGTGTAGGTGCGGAGAAGATCGCCGGTCTGCTCTCGGACGCAGCCGGCGTTCGGGTCTCACCAGGCGAGGCCTGGCAGATCTTCCTCGTCTCGCTCGTGCTCGCCGCGATCTTGCAGGCGGTGCTTCTGGTCCTCACCGCGGTTGCAGCAGGAGCTTTGGCTGTGAGAAACTCTGGTCGCTAGTCCCCTGATGAAACCGGAATCTTTACTCCCTCGAAAGCCCCATTCTTCGGGCTCTGGGTGCCTACTTCCAAGATAGCTCTGCCCGAGAAGGACGGAAAACTGAGAGTGCCCTGGAAATAACCCCAGGTCTTTGACCAGT
>CADDYV010000048.1 GCA_902810695.1 Actinomycetota bacterium
GACGGGGCCAGCGAGATGGCGGAGCATTTGCCTGAAGGCTACGAGCCCGTGGGTGAGCCGACCACCGACGAGCAGGGTAACAAAGTCCTGCGAGGTCAGGACGAGCAGGGGAACACCGTCACCGTCCAGCGCGCCCCCGATGAGCAGGGAACCCCCATGGACTACGTCTACGACCCGCGGGGCAACCTTCTGAATCAGGTTCCGGTGGAGAGAGGCTCCGAGCAAGAGGAGCAGTCCGTCGAAGACTCCTCGACCTCGGACAGCAACACGACGACGGTCGAGGAGAGAAAGGGCGAGGAAGGTCTCCTGGGCGGCGGCCTCTTGAGGTTAGATCTCCTTCCACCACTCGAAACCACAACGACCACCGTGGAGTCCGGCGACTCCGAGGAGTACTACGGGCCGGCGGAAGGAGAGGGCCAGCAAGGCGGAGGAGAGCAGCAGCAAGAAGGTGGTGGAGGCGGACCTCTTGACCAGGTCCAGGATACCGTCGGCGGCCTCACCGGCGGTCAAGGCGGAGGACCGGTCGATCAAGTGCAGGACACTGTGGGTGGCCTTACCGGCGGCCTGCTTGGCGGCCAAGGTGGCCAACAAGGTGGAGGACCGGTCGATCAGGTGCAGGACACCGTGGGTGGCCTCCTCGGTGGCCAAGGCAGCAGCGGCGACGGCGATGAGGAGAAAGAAGAGGAAGGTAGCGGGGGTGGCGGCCTCCTCGGAGGCGGCCTTCTGTAGCAGTGAGGTCGGGTGGGGCCGGACATATTCGGCCCCACCGAATCTCGGAAGCGAATAACGAGAAAGGAAAAGAAGTGGCACAACAAGGACTAAATCTTCAGCAGCAGTTGCAGCAGCAGGTTACGGAGAACGCCCAGAACTTCTACGGGCAATCCGTAGGCAGTCTCTGGAGCCAGATCCGGAACTACCGTAGCCAGCTGGAACAGTTCTCCCAGCAGCTCCCCGAGGGCGACGCGAAGGCCCAGATCCAGGAGATGATCGACTCCTACATGGAACTCGAGAACTCGATGGATCAGGCAGCCCAGAGCCAGGGCGTTGTAGATGTGGCGAATCAAGCTGTCCGGCAGACCGAGCAGCAGATGCAGGAGTACGCACAAGCAACAGCCCAGCGAGCGCAGGATACCGCCGGGCAGGCCACAGATCAAGCAGGACAGGCAGCGGGACAGGCCACAGAGCAGGCAGGACAGGCCGTGCAGGGAGTCCAGGACACCGTAGGCGGAATCACCGGCGGCCAGCAAGGTGGACAGCAGCAAGGAGGCGGAGGGCCTCTAAGCGGGGTCACCGATCAGGTTGGAGAGGTTGCTGGACAGGCTACCGAGCAGGTTGGGCAGGTCACAGACCAGGCTCAGCAAGCCGCCGGAGGAGCAGCTCAGCAGGCCCAGGACACCGCGGGACAGGCTGCTCAACAGGCGCAGGACACTGCGGGTCAGGCGGCCCAGCAAGGGCAGCAAGCCGCGGGGCAGGCAGCCCAGCAGGGACAGCAAGCGGCCCAGCAGGCCACAGGTCAACAGCAGGGAGGCCAGCAGCCGAACGCTACGCAGGCCGCCCAGCAGAAGGCCCAGGAACTGGGCGTGGATCTCTCCCAGGTGCAGGGTTCTGGGGCTCAAGGACGCATCACCGTCAGGGACGTGATCAGCGCCGCCAGACAGTAGTCACGGCACACAGAAAAGCCTCTATGGAAAGGAGTAGATCTGTGGACGACAAGGCCAAAGGCAGGGCCAAAGAAGCTTACGGCGCTTTGACCGGCGACGAGGCCAAGAAGGAGGAAGGCCAAGCGCAGCAGAGAAAAGCTGCCGCCGAAGAGAAGGCGACACAGGAGGCAAAAACCAAGCGGGCCAAAGAAGAGGCCAGGCAGGCAGAGAAGGAGCGTAACCGACAGAAAGCCAGGGACAAAGGTCTACTTGGCGACGTGACAGACACATTGACCGGACGTGATCGAGGTCCCGGATCCTAAATACGGGGACATTTCCTAAGTGACGGGCATGGAGCCGCATCCAGGCAACTTCCGAAAATGCGGCTCCGTGCCTGGCGCAAGACCTTTCGGGACTGAGAACGTTCTCAGTCCCGATGGGTTTCCGTTCCCCGAAGCCCTACCCGACTCTCGAGGAGTGGGTGAGTGCGGGGCGGGGTTCCCGGCTATTTGGACGTCCGAGACATGGTTTCTGGCAATGCAAGATACGAGAGCATCGAACGTGACTGGTAATGAAAGGGAGTGGACGTGGGTAGGTCGAGAAGACGGCGAAATGCGCACAGATCTAACCGGAGAACGAGACCCAGCCCCCGAGGGAGCACGGGTGGAGGCGGTTCGAGGCGTGTAACCATTACCTCGGCGAGTCCTGTCGGAAACATTAGTGGCTCCAGGCCCACGGTGCAGGCAACAGTCAGGGACAGCGCAACTACCTTGTCCAAATCCGACATACAAGTGTACCTCGACGGGGAGGAGATAAGGGGGTTTCAGTACCGCCGGACTACCGGCAGCTTAAGTTTCACCCCACGCAACAAGCTCTCCTCCGGTGCGCACACGGTCGAGATAGCGGCTAATGCCACCGACGGGAGTAAGAACGCTAGGAAGAGTTGGACCTTCGTCGTACCTTAGCTGGTATCGGAGAGGATGCGGCTCAGAGGCGCGTCGTGCCGGGTTCCGGCTCACGGTCGTGTCTTCTATTTGCGCGGCGAGGAAGTTATGCTGCCATGGAGGTATTTACACCCTCAGAACCCCTAAGGAGGTGACCTCGTGCCTAGAAGACGGAGGAGGAACCGCCGGGCCTCGCGTGGATACTCGGTCAGGGTTACGAGGACAAAGGGTTCCGGCGCCAGCCAGACCACAAGCTATCGTACGGGTGGCCTCTCCATAACCGGTGTGGGCCCAACCGGCAGGGTCACTGGCTCCCGTCTCACCGTTTGGGCGACGGTGCGAGATCAAGGGGGTGGCCTGTCCAAGAAAGACATACGACTGTACCTCGACGGCTCCGAGAAGACCAGGTTCCACTACGACCCAGCCAGCGGCCGCCTGAGCTATTATGTTGGCGGCGCGCTCTCTCTTGGTGTCCACCGGGTGGAGATAGAGGCCGAGGCGCAATCCGGGGAAAGCCAGATACGATCCAGCAGCACAACCAGAAAGAGCTGGACGCTCACGGTGGTGCGGCGTTGAAGACCTGGAAAACAAGTCCGCATGGTCACGGGAGGTCGGGCGCGGCCCGAAACAAATCAGGCGTACATGCGTGGTGCACATGAAAAAGATAGCGTTCACCAATGCGAAAGGCGGGGTCGCAAAGACTACGACCTGCGTAAACATAGGCGCGGGACTGGCCCTGGCGGGCTACCGCATCCTCCTCGTGGATTGCGACTCTCAGGGACAGATTACGAAAAGCCTGGGTGTCCAGGCAGGCGAAGGACTTGCGGAACTCATCCAGGGCGACGCCAACCTCGAGGACGTGCAGATCGAAGCTCGCGAGAACCTGTTCGTGATCGCTGGCGGAGGTGCACTCTCCGGTGTGAAGCGTCTGATCTCTCGAAGAGAAATGCGCTCCGAGATGACGTTGAGTGAAGCCCTGGAAAAGCTACAAGGCTACGATTTCGTACTGGTGGACACGGCGCCCTCGTGGGACGTTCTCAACATCAATTGCCTCTTCTACGTGGATGAGATCCTGATCCCGGTCTCGATGGAAGTGCTGGCGCTGCAGGGGATAGGTGACTTCCTGGGCCGCGTGGAGGAGGTGCAGCGCTACCGGGAGGGTCTGCTAATTCGGGGGATAATCCCTACTTTCTACGACGGTCGAGTGAAGAAGAGCGCCGAGATCCTGGAGCAACTGGAGCGCTACTTTCCCGATATTATCTGGCCTGCCGTGCGTTACAACGCGAGACTCTCGGAAGCACCGGGCTTCGGTCAACATATCTTCGAGTACGCAAGAAGGAGTAATGGAGCCGCCGACTACGCCCGCCTGGCGCAGCGGCTCACGAAAGAGAGGTGAGCGAAGGCATGGTTAAGAGGAGAAGAGTGCCGGAAGACCTTATGGGGACCATTTTGGGCGGGGGCTCCGGAGTTTCGATCGAGGAGCGGGCTTTTCCCGAACCTCGCAGGGCCAAGGAGGAAACAATCTCATCCTCTTGGGCAGACGAGGACACCTTCTCTTGGGAGGAGCGACCGAAGCGGGTAGGCGTCACGTTCAACCTTTCCAAGCAACTCACCGCGGAGCTGGACAGGCTCCGGCATGAGCTTCGGCTGGAAGGAGATGTTCGTCCTTCCAAGTCCGAGATCGCCGAGATGGCGCTTCGGATCACTGTCGAAGACGTTAGGAAGAGTGGCAGGGAGAGCGAGCTGTTCAGAAGGCTGAGTAGGCAGTTCGCAAACCGGGTTGTGGGCGCTGGCGGTGGAGCAACCGGCGAAGCGGGCCGAACAACCTGGCGTAGCGTGGACGAATCTGGCTTTATCGTCGAGACTATCTACGACGAAAATGGGGAGATCATAGACGAGGACGTGATTGTCGCCGTCTCCGACCTTCTGGTGGAGGAGGAATACGTGAACGAGGAGGGAAGGCTGGTAAGCTTGGCGAAAGACGAGCTGGGAAACACTTTCGAGTTGGTTATGGATGGGCAGTTCAACACGCTCAGGGCGAGGATCGTGCAAGACGCGGATCAAAACGGCTGATAAATAGTTTGAGACAGAGATAATTCCAGTAGCCGCGGTGTGGAATGCCAGAGAGAACCCGATCCAGGCGCAGAAGCTTTTGACAGGCTGCCGAATTCAGTCCGCCCAACTTTGCTCTTTGAACGGGCGGTATACGCTCACATGGAATTCTGGGAGTGTAAACTAGGAGCGTAAATAACAAAGCATACTATAAGGGGCTACAAAGGGGATTTTGCAGTGACAGATCAAAGCTCGAACGCTCAGCAACAGAATGTTCAACAGCAGAACGCTCAGCGGCAGGCGAACGGCCAGACAGCGCAGGAACAGCAGGCGCAACAAACGGACGACCGAACGGCGCAGGAGGTCGCCGATAACACCCCGGTTCGGAAGAATGATCCCCGGACCTCGGTCCAGAAACCGGAAAAGTACAGGTTTGCAGCGAACATTCCCCATGACAAAACCATGGCGGAGCAGGAATACGCCGACTACGTACTGGACTACACGGACAGTTCCGCTGGCGACGGGACGATTCCCGATGTGTTGCTCGACGTGCCGGTCGTCAAAGTGGATGAGATCAACTTCGAACTCAACGACCTGCGGGCGAAGGTATCGTTATATGCGAAGGTGTTGGATCTCGTGGAGCTCTCGGTCGGCGTTGATGCGTACCTCGGCAGGGTGAAGCTGGTGATACAGGGTGTCGAGGCGCAGGCGCTCCTCAAGGTGAGGCTCGACAACGTTACCGCCATCCTGGATCGGGTGCTCACCACCATAGACCGCAACCCGCAGATCGTCGAGAGGCTGGTCGAAGGAGTGAGCTCGGCTGTCGAGGATGTTGGATCCGGCGCGGGCAACCTGCTGGGGCAGGAAGGTTCGGGCCTCACCTCGGCAGTAGAAGACGTCGGCGAAGGTGCCGGCGAGCTGGTCGGCGAAGGACTCAATTCGGCCGTTGAGGACATAGGCTCTGGTGCCGGTGAGCTGGTTGGTGAAGGGCTCAATTCAGCGGTCGAGGACATCGGGTCCGGGGCTGGAGAACTGGTCGGTGAGGGGCTCAACTCTGCTGTGGAAGACATCGGTTCTGGCGCAGGCCAGCTAGTCGGTGAAGGGGTCAACTCGGCTGTTGCGGACATCGGCTCTGGTGCGGGTTCTGCGGTTGAAGATATAGGTTCTGGTGCGGGCTCGGCGGTTGAGGACATAGGTTCTGGTGCTGGATCAGCCGTCGAGGACATCGGCTCCGGCGCAGGCTCAGCCGTCGAGGATGTTGGTTCGGGTGCCGGTTCGGCGCTTGAGGATGTGGGTGAAGGCGCCGGCCATGCTGTTGGCGAAGTTGGCGAAGGCGCCGGCCATGCAGTTGGTGAAGTCGGTGAAGGCGCTGGCTCTGCGGTCCAGGACGTAGGCTCGGGAGCGGGCCATGCGGTCGGTGAGGTAGGCGAAGGTGCCGGCTCCGCAGTACAGGACGTTGGAGAAGGTGCCGGGCAGGCTGTTGAGAGTACCGGACAGGCGGTCGAAAATGTCGGAGAGGGGGCGGGCTCTGCTGTCCAGGATGTCGGGCAGGGGGCAGGCCAGGCTGTCGAGAGCACCGGCGAGGCCGTCCAGAACGTAGGTGAGGGCGCCGGGTCGGCGGTAGAAGATGTCGGCGGAGGCGCAGGACAGGCAGTTGGCGAAGTTGGTCAAGGTGCAGGACAAGCGGTTGGAGAGGTTGGACAGGGCGCCGGTCGAGCCGTCGAAAGTACCGGAGACGCCGTGGAGAATGTCGGTGAAGGCGCCGGGCAGGCGGTTGAGGACGTAGGCTCTGGCGCGGGCTCGGCAGTTGAGGATGTTGGCGGAGGCGCCGGAGAGGCTGTCGGTGAAGTCGGCGAAGGCGTCGGTCAGACAACCCAGCAAGTAGGTGAAGGCGCGGGTCAGGCTGTGCAGGAAGCCGGACAGGGTGTCAGCCAGGCTACCCAAGAAGTGGGCCAGGGAGCCGGACAGGCAGTAGAAGAAGCTGGTCAGGCGGCCCAGCAGGTAGGCGAAGGTGCAGGTCAAGCCGCAAGTGAGGTCGGTCAAGGTGCCGGCCAGGCTGCGTCACAGACGGCTGAGGGCGTGAACCAGACGGCCCAGGGAGTCGGGAATGCGGCGGGCGAAGTTGCCCAGGGTGCGAGCGATGCTGCTGGGCAGGCTACCGAACAGGCGGGCCAAGCCGTGCAGGGGGTACAGGACACTGCCGGCCAGGCGGCTCAGGGGGCAACCGACGTTGCGGATCAGGCCACAGAACAGGCCGGACAGGTAGCCGATCAGGCTGGTAGCGCAGCAGGACAGGCAACTGACCAGACTCAGCAGGCTACTCAAGGCACCGGGTCGAGCCAGATTGTGGAGCGCACCATAGACGATTCCGGAAACATCCTCGAAACCACCTTCGACGAGAATGGAGGGGTGATCGGGGAGGACTTCGTAGGTAACGTCGGTGATCTGCCTGTCGAGGATGAGTACATAGACGATCAGGGCCGCGTAGTAAGTCGGGTAAGGGACGACTCCGGCAACGTTTTCGAGCAGGTGCTCGACGACGAGGGTAACGTGGTCGAGACGAGAGCCATTTGAGACGACCAGGGCTATAAAGAAAGGATGCCAAAGAGATACGCGTGGTAGGAGGGGCGCGTCCACGAGCAGCCAGGTGGAACGCAGTAACCCGGCGATAAACGGCGCAAAGGCGTGCAATGGGAGGTAGCCAGATACCGGACATAGCAGGGGCTACAGCAAGCGGACGGGCCGCATATGGATAGGGTGGCAGTCGTCTCCACCAGGTGTTGTGTGCGCCTGATAGCGGTGTTTACTGCGCCGGTTTCACCTGCATAGAATGCAGAAAAACAGGAGGTTGTGATGAACGAGGGGTTTGCTGGTCGAGGGGCACCCTTCGAGGACCGACGCATGTGGCGATTGCTCCTGGCGCGGCTGCATCCAGATGCTGGAGGAGATCGCGAGTTATTCCTGTTCGCCTGTGCTCTGAGGGACGAGGCGCTCGGCAGCGGACATACAAGGAAAGAGATCGAAGAGAACGATGAGGAGAGAAAGAACGGACGTACCGCGGAACCTTTGCTCCGGGCATGGCATGACGCCATGAGCTACTGGGCCTCGCGCAACCGCGAGGCCCTGAAACGTTATGTGCCGGGTGAGAGCCCTTTCGTCCCCACAGACGATCTAGCCATTCCGGAGCGAGTAGTACGTCGCGCTGATCACGCCGTTGCCTACAGCGTTGAGCATCAAAGCACCTAGTTTATTGGACCGTTCGACTCTGCTCTTCCGTCGTCCGGCTCTCTACTTTCAGCCCTTTGCTGACAGTCTGACTCCCGGCAATTTTGAGAGATCGGGCACAGTCAGGGTATGACGCCTGCCTGTCGCAGCAGACCTATAGCGTCGAACTCACCCCAGTGCTCGACGATCTCGCCGTTCTCTGTACGGACTATGTCCATGCCCATCGCTTCTATACGCCTGCCCGTGGCAGCGATGCCCATGAACTCTCCAAGATGGGTGCCGCTCAGGAGCCAGCGAAAGGCTACCTTGTTCCCTTCCTTTATGCTGTCTACCTCGGCCATACGCAGGTCTGGGAAGGCTTCACCTATCGCGGCGAATCCCCGCCGGATGCGCTCGGGATCGGCTATGCGCGTAGCAAATGGGTGGTAGCCAACCCACGCCTCGTCAATCTTGCCGCCGCTTACCCGGTCGAACTCGATGCCGCTTACGGATACCGTGTCCCCGGTGGGAGCCAGCCCCAGAAACTCGTCCAGGTGCGTTCCTCGCGCTATCCAGCGGGTTACTACCTTCTCTCCTTCGGCTAGCTGGTCTTCGACTGTAACCCGGATGTCCGGGAAGGCCGTACGGTAGGCGTTGACGTAGAGCTTTATGCCCTCGGGGCCGTGCACGTCGGATGGAAAGCTAGGATCGTGCAGAACATAGTTGTCCGTAAAAAGTGCATACGCCTCACCAGGCTCTCCGCGAGTAAAAACTCTATCCAACCACCGTCGGACGAGGGCCTTGTTTTCCTCCGACGTAAGGATGCCTCCTGGGTCGTCTTCGCAATGGCTTTTCCTCTGCCATGCTACCTCGTATTTTGAAAGGGGAACAATCCGCGCTTCTGGCGAACAAGCGATCCGGTTAGTATCCTGAGTAAAAAGGAGGCAACATGAGCGTACGAGACCAGGAGCGGCGGGAGCGGGAAGCCAGGCGCAGGTTAGACCAAGCCATGCGCAGGGCCGATGGAGAGGTCAAACCGGCGATCGAGGCGCGGGCAAAGGCGGCTGATCGAAGGAAGGAGCAGGTCAAGAGGAGGATCGAAGTCGGCGATGTTCAGCCGCGTCCCCTGCCCGGTATGAGGGAAGATTCGATGGCGTCGATGAAGTCAATGGAGTCCATGAAATCCATGGAGTCTATGAAGTCCATGGAGTCCGCTGACTACGCGAGCGAGGTGACCCAAGAGGATACAGCCCCCGGGAGCAACATGATGGAGAACATGCCTTTAGAAGAATCCATGCCCATAGAGCCCGAAAGCGCGCATAACGACCTCGCGCAGAGGGTAACCGGGGACACGAGGGCCGGCGGTGATCCACACCTGCACGCCGAGCGCAAAGAAGATGAGATAGCGCAAGAGATGACCGAGGATACGGGTGCCGGGGGAAACATGCAGACACATGCCGACCGCAAAGTGGATCAAATGGCGCAGGAGATGTCCGAGGGTTGAGAGCTTCCGGGTAACCAATGTCAGTTTGGGCGGAGCTCCCAGGAAGACAGGCATATTTGATGCTACACAAGCATCAAACGCTCGCATCCTCACGAACAGCTAGACTAGCCACATAGGCGCTCCTGACGGCGTGCTAGTTACATGAACCCGAAGGTGTACATGCACAAACTGTCATGAACCCTGGGATCCTTGCTGCTGTTGCATTCTCTGTATCTCTCCCCACACCAGGTCTCCCGCTTCTCGCAACATTTGAATCGCGTTGCCCTGCTGGGGGAAATGGAGCTCCAGCATATTCTGCACCTGCCTTATGCCAGTCAGAGCACGCGCCAATCGCTGATCGGGGCTTAACTGCTGCTGTTGCTGGCCGCTTTCTGTCATTGAAACCTCCTTTATTTTCGAGCCCACTACAATAGTTATCGTACTGTAATCTGCATTGGTGCTCTTGTACCCCTCACGTACAAAAACTAGTCCTCTGTTGAGCTGATGGATGAATAGGGGCTTTGTGGTGCTTGATGGGGGCATCGGTTGCGGTCAAGCGCACTCCGCGCTCGCAGCCAGGAGCTGCATTGGCACACGCCACGCGGTTTTACTGCGCCTGACCGCCCGTGAGTACATGTCTACCTCGGCTTTCTACGCAAGCCGACATCCGCTGGGAGACGTTCGTAAAGTGCTGCTCACGCTTCTCCGGGGCCTCGATACTTTCGGAGGAATCGAGCTAGCAGTCTGTACTATCTGGTGTACTTGAAGTTGGGCTCCCCGAAGAGCACGAGTCTAGTAGCAGGCACTACGTTTACGTCGAAGGGGGTAGGGCATGAAGAGAACGAAGGTGTTAACTGAGAAGGGTAATAGAAGTCGTGAGTAGTGAAAGCAGCAAGTTTCGCCGCCAGTAGGGAGGTGAGTGCGCGTGGTCAGATCGAAGGAGGAGTCCAACTGGTCGTCAAGCTCACGCAGGAGTACGAGGGGCAAAGGGGATGGCGGAAACAAGGGCCAGCGCCGGAGTACTCTTACCATAACGCCCGTGAGCCCCACTGGTAAAACATCCAACTCCAGGCCCACTATCCAGGCGACCGTGAGGGATGAGGAGGCCAGCCTATCCAGGGATGACATAAACCTCTATCTCGACGGGAACGAGAAGAGGTCGTTCAGCTACGGTCGGGCATCGGGTCGCCTGAGGTGCCGCATCAACAATGCGCTCTCCCCTGGCACCCACACGGTTGAGATAGAGGCAGTTTCTGAGAACCGTCAGGGGCGGAGCAAGAGCACGGCCAGGAAGAGATGGACCTTCCAGGTGTCGCAATAAGAGTAAAAGGAACAGCGGTTGATTCGGGAGTAAGCCCGGTCGGGTGTCGTTATCCGCCCTACGTAGAAATACCGGGAATTGCCAACTCCGGGCGTTTGTGGTGGAATCAGACCTCGACACGTTGCCAGGGGGATCTGGTAGGTTGAGCGGGACGTGTCCTACGGTCAGCGGGATCTGAGCAAGAGAGAAAGGAGATCTCGCGGTGTCATCCAGGAAACATAGAAGCCAGGAGCCGGACGAACTGCTATTTCAGGAGGGCGACGGGAAGACGACGCCGGAAAAGGAGTACAAAACCTACGCAACGGAGCGGGCTGCCCGGGAAGAGCCGGTCCCCGGAAGTGAGCCGGATTTGCTGCTGGATGTGCCGGTCATCAATGTCGAAGAGATCAATCTGGAGCTGGAGAATCTCAGGGCTCATGTATCGCTGCAGGCGGAAGTCGCCGACCTGGTAAAGATCAACGTCGGCATAGACGCGTATCTGAACAAGGCGAAGCTTGAGATCAAAGGCGTAGAAGCCCAGGCTCTCCTGAAGGTGAAGCTCGATAGGGTGCTTGGCACCCTGGATCGGGCACTTGAGGCCATAAATAACAACCCGCAAATAGTCACGGACGCTATCGAAAGCCGGAGAAGTGCTCCAGAAGAGAAACCGGAGGATAGAGAGCAGGCTGCAGGAGAGAACGAGGTCGAATCCGACCTACCCGGGCAAGGAGAAGCGAAGGAAACCCAGGGCGCCGCTACTGGTGAAGCGGCAGACGGGGTGAAGGTGACAGAGGCTGCTAGAAACAAAGCGAATGAGCTGGGTGTGCGGCTTCGCGACATCAAGGGTACTGGCTCCGGCGGTCGCGTTGTGCTCAGAGATGTCATACAGGCCGCGCAGCGGCGATAGTCTCTGCGTTATTCTCTTTGATTCAAGGCTCTCGAACTTCCCATCCGCGCAAGCGTACGGTTGTTGGCCGCGGACCTTCAGGAAACGGAGGCGGGATCTATCCCCCGACGCTTCAGTTCCATTTCCAGGGAAAAGCACTCGTCCAAAACCGTATGCTGAAGTTTGTCTAGAGGAGGAATCGAGGCGATGCTGCCTAGCTGCCACACCTTGCGGAACTGATCCAGGAGCATATCCTGCGCTTCCTTCTTGGATGTTTTGTAGCTCTGTATGAGCTCCTCGTCGCTCATGTTCTTGTAATCGGACATATCTTCACCTTCCTCGCAGGCTCACCTGATATTTCGGGTAATGTTAGCTGCTTATCTGCGAGTACGCCAAATATCGAGTAGCGCAGAAAACAGGCTATCGCGTCTTTCTCCTCCAAAAAGAGTACGAAGGAACCGTCGCTCTTCCGACCCTACCCGCCACCAAGCCTTTCTTGCAGCACTTTCTTGAGCACTACCGCGTTGTTGTGCTCCTCGTCCTTGCTGGCGTAGACGAGCGTCAGTTTCCCCGATTTCCGGGCGAGCCGGATCAGCTCTTCGAGAGCTTCACGAGATTCTTCGCGCTCGGAGAGTTCCTTGCGATACTTCCTGGAGAAGTTCGCGAAATCTCCGCTCGCGTGGAACCACTTGCGCAACTCATCGGTCGGGGCTACCTCCTTGAACCACTTCCCCACGCGTTCGTCCTCCTTGGAGATTCCGCGGGGCCACTTCCGGTCAACCAGAACCCGCGGACCTTCCCCGGCATCTTCGTATACCCTCTTGATCTCTACCTGGACCACTCTGTTTCTACCCCCTTCGGAGATCGCTGGTGAACATACTGGGCACAGGTACTTTTCTACCCAACTGAAAGCAAGCCGCAGACTATGTTAGCCACAGGCAGCGGATGAAGACCGTCTAAAATAAGGACGTGGGCATACGTATCCTGATCGTCGAGGACGAGAAAAACCTGGTGAAGTTGCTCCGGGGCTACTTCGAGAAAGAAGGGTTCGAGGTGTATGAGGCGCTCGATGGCGATGCCGCGCTGGAGATGGCCCGGAAAGCCGAGCCGGAAGTCGTGGTGCTGGACTGGATGCTGCCGGGGCTCAGCGGGATGGGGGTGCTGCGTGAGCTACGGCGCTTCTCGCAGGCGTACGTCATCATGCTGACCGCCCGCACCGAGGAGGTGGACAGGATCGTAGGCCTCTCCGGGGGAGCCGACGACTATGTGACCAAGCCGTTCTCTCCGGGGGAGTTGGTGGCGCGCATCCGGGCCATGCTGAGGCGGCCTCGCGGCGGGGACTCCGAAGCCCGCAAGCCGCTGGAGCTGGGCGAGCTAACCATAGACCCCGAGAGCCGCGAGGTGAGGTTGCGGGGCGAGCCGGTAAACCTGACGACGCTGGAGTTCGACCTGATATCTGTTCTGGCGTCGCGACCGGGATTTGTTTTCTCGCGCTCCAGACTCCTGGAGCGGGTGTGGGGCGAGAACTACTTCGGTAGCGACCACGTGGTGGACGTTCACGTAGCCAATTTGCGCAAGAAGATCGAAGAAGACCCCGCCAACCCCCGGTACGTGGAGACGGTGCGCGGGGTAGGCTACAGGTTCGCGAAGAGATGAGAAGCATCCTCCAACTCGTATCCTCGTACAACCTCCGGCCAAAGCTCTTCCTCTCGCATTTCGTGGTTGCCCTGGTGGGTACTCTGACCTTCGCCGTCATCTACCTCCTGGAGCCGATCTTCTTCGGCGGGCTTTCTGGGATGGGCCAGTCATTCGCGTGGGGCGGGGTGGTGCTGGCGGGATTCGGGGCTACGGTTGCCGCTACCCTGGCGAGCCTGTTCGTCGCCGGTAGAATCGTGGGTCCCGTGCGGCACATGCTGGCGGCGACCCGCCGCATCTCCGCCGGCCACTACGACGAGCGCGTGCCCATCTTCGAGCAGGACGAGTTGGGGGCTCTCTCGGAGAGCCTGAACGCGATGGCGGCGGCCCTCGAAGAGGGAGAGAAGCAACGGCGGGAGTTCATCGTGGACATCTCACACGAACTCCGCACCCCGCTCTCCACCCTGCAGGGTTACATGGAAGGCCTAATAGATGGGGTGGTCGAGCCTTCCGAGGAGACCTGGGGGCTCATGTACGCCGAGGCCGAGCGTATGAGGCGGCTCGTGGATGACCTCCGGCAGCTCTCCCAGGCCGAGACCGGCAGGATCGCGCTGGACATCACACCGACCTCGCCGCGCGAGATCGTCGAACGTTCCGCAGAGAGCATGCTCCCGCTCTTCGTCGAGAAGAGCGTCAAGCTCATCACCGAACTGCCCGAGGATATCTTTCCGGTGATGGCGGATGGCGACCGCGTGGTCCAGGTTCTGGACAATCTGCTCCGTAACGCCCTGCGCTACACCCCCACCGGAGAACAGGTTACAGTAGGGGTCAAAGCCCTCGACGGCGAGGTTCTCTTCCGGGTTACGGACAGGGGGGCGGGGATAGCCCCCGAGCACCTGCCGCACGTCTTCGAAAGATTCTACCGGGTCGAGAAATCCCGCTCGCGCGACAACGGCGGATCGGGAGTGGGACTCGCGATATCCCGCGCCCTGGTCGAGGCGATGGGGGGCAGGATATGGGCCGAGAGCGAAGGTCCCGGCAAGGGCACGAGTTTCTCCTTTACCCTGCCAGCGGCTCCTGGAGAATCTTGATCTGAACTTGATCTTCTCTTAACAACATCTTAAAACGTCTTTTTTAGGCTAGCGGAGGTTGGTGCGGAAAGGAGCTTGCCGTTGTGCGGACGGGGCTCCAGGGGAGATCCGGGGACGCCCCCGGTCCTTCCCCGCAGATAGTGGGCGAGTTAGCAGGTGGTAACGCGGAAGATGGTAGAGGCGCTGCCGAAGACCTTCTACGGCGCGGATGAGGGCGGTCTGTCGCTCCAGCATACCCGCGCCGAGTTGCAGGAACGCGAGTGCCGCAGGTTGCTGGAAGGGCTGCGCGAAATGCGGCTCGTAGCCCCCGCTCGCTGCTACGCTCGCGACGACATCATCTTCCTGGAGGGCGAGTACGGCGACGCGCTCTACATCCTTACTAGCGGTGTGGTCAAACTCTCCAGAAATTACTCCGGGGGAAAGGAAGCGACCCTGCGCCTGCTCAGCCCCTGGGACATCTTCGGGGACCTCGCGCCTGGAGCCCAGATATCGCAGCAGACCAGCGCGAGGGCTTTTACGAGCTGCGAGGTGGTCAAGGTTCCCAAGGTATTCGTCGAGAGGGTGGCGAGAAGCCGCCCGGATATCACAAGCTCCCTGCTGACGCTGATGGGACTGGAGCTTGCTCAACAGAGAGAGCTTGCCGGATGCCTCCTCCCGTACAAAACCGAGACCAGGCTCGCGAGCCTGATGCAGATCTTGTTGCAGAAGTTTGGGGCGGACGATGAACCGGCGACTATAGGGCTGCGCCTGACCCGAACAGAGCTGGCCGCGATGATCGCCTCCACCCGCGAGTCCGTTACCGGGGTTTTGATCGGGTGGAAGGAGCGCGGAGTGCTGGAGATAAAAAACGGTCACATTACCGTTCTGAAACCCGCCGAGCTGGCGGAGATCTCCTGCGGACGCGAGCTGTAGTGGCGCGCAAGCCTTAACCTGTATTTTCGACCGCTTCTATTCTGGAGTTTTCCGCTACAACCGCGGCGAGAGAAGACGCGGAGCCGTCAGGCACACGGCGGCGGCGACCACGATGCAGATGATGGTGGGGTAGACGAAGATTTCGGCGGGGGTGAAGCCCCCGGCCATCCCGAAGACCACTCCCAGAGCATCGTTCATGTAGGAGAAGGGGATGAAGTCGCGTATGGTGGCGAGAGTGCCCGTCGGGTGGCGGTTGCGGAAGAACCCGGAGAGGTAGATGAGTGGGAAGAGTATCGCCGTCGCGTACAGGAGCACATCCGCCGGAGAGGTGGTGAAGTTGGCGATGAAGATGCCGATGCAATTCGCCGCGAACAGCGTCACGAACACCCCGAAGGTCGCCGCGAGCATCCAGATAAGCGAGGTGGGATGCAGTGCGTAGGTGATAAGCAGCGCCGGGAGAAGCTGCAGGAAGTCCAGGACGGCGTTTACCAGCAGTATCTCCAGCGCGATCCGGTACGGGGAACGCGGCGTGAGGGAGAGGCGCACGAGGATGCCGTCGTTGATGTCGGTGGTGAGAGTCTCCCCGGCCCCGAAGGTTCCGGCCATGAGCGCCACGATCCCGACCACCGCCGCCCCGTACTGCGGGGGGATCCCGCTCGCCGCGACCGGCACGATCAGGGCTATCGGGTACAAGAATTTCAGGACGAGCGCGAACTTGCGGCTGAAGAACAGCGACACGTCCTTCTTCCAGTAGCTATCGGGCGGGTTGATCCTCATCCCTCAAAGCCTCTCCTGTCAGCTTCACGAAAACGTCCTCCAGATTGGGCCGCTCGACCGAGAGCGTAACGATGTCCCCGCCCGCCTTCACGGTGGCCTCGACCACCTCGGCGACGATGCCGGGCCGCTCCTCGCAGTGGACCACAAGGTCCCTGCCCTCCGGCGTAACCCCCTGCACGCCCTCGACCTCCCCGATGGGCTCGTACTCGACCGGGTTTCTAAGCCGCGCCACGATCCGCTGGACTCCCTTCAGAGAGGATATCAGCTCATCCGGCGTTCCTCCGGCCACGATCCTGCCCCTGTGCAGAAACACCACCCTGTCGCAGAGCGACTCGACCTCATCCACCTGGTTGCTCGCCAGGACGATGGCCGCACCCGACTCCGCTAGGTCCTGGATCTTGCGCTGGTAGGCGAGCTGGGAAGTGTAGTCGAGCCCGAGGGAGGGCTCATCGAGTAAAAGCAGCTCTGGTCTGTGGGCCATGGCCTCGATCAGAGCTAGCTTCTTGCCCATCCCGTAGGAGTAGGTCTTGGCCTTCTCGTCCTTGTACTCGGCGAGGTCGAAGTAGTCGAAGAGCTCGGCCAGGGCTCTCTCCGCCTTCTTCCGGTCCATCCCGTAGAAGCTGGCGAAGAGGAAGGCGTTGGCCCAGCCGGTGAGGTCGCCGTAGTGCGTCGGGCGGTCCACCATCAGCCCCAGCTTCGCGCGCACCTCGCGCTTGCGCTCCAGTCCGTCCATCCCGCCAACTCGGAACGATCCGCTATCCGGTTTGATCGCGGTAGAGAGAACGCGCAGGAGCGTGCTCTTCCCGCTGCCGTTCGGCCCCAGGAGGCCGAAGATATCACCCGGATAAACCTCGAAGCTCGCATCTTCCACGCCCCGCCCGCTGTTTTTGTACAGGCGGGTTATGTTCTCGACTTCGAGCACGTGGACCCTTCTCTCGATAACTGGCAACACGAGCATTCTAGCGCCGTTTCCGGCAAGATGTGTGTTAGACCCCTCACCCGGAGAGGGTTAGCAGGCTGGAATAAGGGGGTAGATTCTTCTGGACAGGGATTTGCATTTACAGAAGGAGGATTTCGGGAGATGGCCGATAACGCCAGAGTAGCCGTTTTGGGAACCGGGATCATGGGCGCTGCGATGGCGCGCAACCTCATCAAAGCCAGAATGGAGGTGCGCGTCTGGAACCGCTCGCGCGAGAAAGCCGAGCCTCTCGCCGCAGACGGCGCGAAGGTAGCGGACAGTCCCGCCGAAGCCGCAAGCGGAGCGGACTTCCTGATCACGATGCTCTCCGACGCCGATGTCATAGCCGAGGTAGTCGGAGAGGGCGATGTACTTCCGGGACTGGCAGAGGAGGGAGTCTGGATCCAGATGAGCACGGTCGGGATCGAGGGGAACGACCGGCTCGCGAAGCTCGCCGAAGAAAATGGCGTCACCTATGTTGATGCCCCGGTGCTCGGGACCAAACAGCCCGCCGAGCAGGGAAACCTGATCGTGCTGGCCTCCGGACCGGAAGAGGTTCGCGAGAAGTGCCAGCCAGTCTTTGATGCTGTGGGCAACCGGACCATATGGCTGGGTCCCGCCGGTGAAGGGAGCCGCCTCAAGCTGGTTACCAACAACTGGATCGTGGGTCTTCTGGGCACGCTGGCGGAGACGATCGCATTCGCCAGGGCCACCGGCGTGGACCCCGCGCGGTTCTTCGAAGCCATCGAGGGCGGGGCGATGGATGTACCCTACGCGCACATAAAAGGAAACATGATGGTCGAGAAGGACTTCCCGACCAGCTTCCCCGCGAAACTGGCGCGCAAGGATGCGGGGCTCGTCCTGAACGCCGCCAGAGACAGCGGCCTGGGCATGGCCGTCGCCGAAGCGGTTGCCGCCCGCTTCGACGAGGCGATAGAGGCTGGCTACGGCGAGGAAGACATGGCGGCCATCTACCGCGCGGCGGAAGCGGCGCGCAGTTAGGTGGGAAGGTGATTTTTGGGATCACAATATCGTCGCCCAGTCTTCCTCCGGGTAGACGGCAGCGGCGTGACAAGCGTGTAAGATAAGAGCCATGGAACATTCCCCGCGCATAGACCACATCTCCTGGGGTCGCCTCGAAACCGGTGATGGCTCTTTCAAGGACGCCAAGCTCTTCCCCGGCGGGGCTAGAGAGTGGGACTGGAACGAGACCGGCACCAACCACGAGCCCGGCATCCAGCCGGCGGATGTGGAAGAGTTGCTGGAGCATGGCGTCGAGGTTGTGGTGTTTGGTCAGGGCTTCTACGGGCGGCTCGGGGTTTGTGAAGAGACGCTGCGGATGCTGAAGGAGAAGGGTATCACCGCACACGCCCAACAGACCGAAGACGCGGTAAGGCTCTACAACGATCTCGCCGAAAGCGAGAAGGTCGGTGCGCTCATCCACTCGACCTGCTGAAGGATATAGAATCTTTTTAGAGGAGCATCGCGAGAGGAAGGAGAATCCCGTGGCAGAGCAGAAGCAGATCACCTGGGACCCGGAGGCCGAGCGGCGCATCAAGCGCAGCCCCTTCTTCATGCGCCGTTACATCCGCAAGCGCATCGAGGAGCGGGTAGCCTCCAGGGGCCGCGACCACGTAACCGAAGCCGACGTGGACGAAAGCGCCAGTTCCTACCGCCAGTACCGCTTCAAGTAAGAAATCGCCAGATTTTACGACCCCCCGATACGCCGCAGAACCAGCGTGTCGAGCTTTTTCGAGGAGCGAAGGGCATAAAAATATCCGGGCCGGCGAAGCCGCCCTGAGCTTCTTGGACGCGCGATCACCGACCCGGTCCACGGACCTAGTGGTCGTGGAAGGTTGTCGGAGTTAACTGTCCATCGGACCCTTTCCTCCTACCCGTAGGTACACAACCCAAATGCCAATATACCACATTTTGGGGTTCGTTCCACCCGCGTCCGGTCGTGGGGGGACTAGATGGCGGGTATAATGTCCGCGAGCGCAAGCGAAGGAAGGATTTCGGTCAAGCTATGAAGTGGCTCAAAGTCTATGGTCTTCCGAAGCTGCCCCTTTTCCTGGCGCGGCTGGCGATGCGGCTGGGGTTGCCGGGGCCGACCTGGTACAAGTGGAAGGCGGCCTCCAGCGGAACGGGCGTTATTCTGGACGAGATGATCCGGGCCGCCGACGATCTCGGCTACAACGGCCAGAAGATAGGCCAGCTCGCCATGACCCGCATCGGCGAGAAGCAGGGCACCGACCTCCGCGAACAGCTCGGCGTCAAGACGATGAAGGATTCCGTTGACGTGGTCATGCTCGCCAACCGCTTTTTTGACATCCAGATCACACTGACCGAGCAGAAAGACGGCGAGTACATCATAAACGCCGACCGCTGCCCGTGGTTCGGCGGGATGGGCAGAGAAGGTGTCCCCGGCTGGGACGTCAAGCCCTGCGCCGCGTTCTCCACCTACGAGAAGGCTCTGGTCAAAGCCATTAACCCCAACGTCAAGCTCTCCTACACCGAGAAGCGCACCACCGGCGGCCACACCTGCCGCGGCGTCTACTCCTACCGGGACAAAGAACTCGGCGACGGTCCCGCGAGCGGCGTCGAGCCGGAGATGGTCCAGATCGGCAGAAAACCCAAGAAAAAAGCCGAAGCCGAATAATCTGCGGCGTGCTAGACTCGCCTTCCGTGAGAGTTTAGAAAAACTTGCGGGAGGCAGCATGGAACGCATCGAGATAGACACCGCGCGGGGCAAGGAGCGGGTCCCGCCGGGGCAGTACCTGGTCGGCGACAGGTGGCCGGTTCTCACCGCCGGACCGACGCCGCAGTTCGACCCGGAAAGCTGGGACTTTACGGTGGTCGGCCTCGTCGAAAATCCTTTGAGATTCACCTGGGATGAGTTCAACGAGCTGCCCAGGGTCGAGGTCAGGGCGGACATGCACTGCGTTACCTCGTGGAGCAAGCTGGACAACCTGTGGATGGGCGTCTCGGCGAAGCACATCCTGGATCTCGCGGTACCTAAACCGGAGGCGGAGTTCTTCAGTGCCTACTGTGACGGCGGATACACGACAAACGCGCCGCTGGAGGAGCTATACGAGGATGATGTATTGTTCGCCACCCACCACAACGGCAAGCCGCTCGAACCGGGGCACGGCTATCCCCTGCGGCTGGTGATACCGCGCCTGTACGGCTGGAAGAGCGCGAAGTGGGTACGCGGCCTGGAGCTTCTCCCAGAAGACAGGCCGGGGTTCTGGGAAGAGAACGGCTATCACAACTACGGCGACCCCTGGCGCGAGCAGCGCTACAGCTTCAGCTTCTAGCCGCTAGCTCGTAGCCGTAGCGGGCCAGCAGAGGCGAGGTCAGGGCGGTTACGAGCGTCCGGTCTCTGGTCTCCATCTTTGACTTCCACTCCTCATCGGCCTTGAGTTCCACGCTGCCAGTCTCGAAGCGGTTGGGGTTGCCGCTTACGGTGTGGCTTACGCCCAGCTTGATTTCTCGCTCGCCGACGAGCGGTACTTCGGAGCCTTCCTCCCCGATATGCTTGAGGATACGCCCGAAGCTCTCGCGAGGGTTGGTGACGAAGTCCTCGTAGCGCAGCCGCAAATACCTGTTCGAGTTGCGCCAGAGACCCTCTGCGGAGGCGTTCCAGGCGTCCCACATGATAGAACTTTTGACCGGGCCGGAGCGGTACATGTACTCCCTGCTCTCCGTGTCGGGCTGATGCTTCTTCTTGAGCCAGGAGTAGGCGGCGGCCCTGGGATCCCGGACCAGATGCAAGACGTAGAAATCTATGCCAGGGACGTGGCTCATCGCGTAGCCGTGGGCTGGCTCCTTCGAGGAGTCCACCACCACCCGGCTGCCCGTGGCACTTCCGATCCCCTCGTAGAGCCTGCCGTAGTTCACGAGAAACTTCTTCAGGTTTCCTTCCAGGCTCTTCCACCCGCCGGGAGCCAGCATCAACGGGATGTGGCGGGTGCGGGTTCCGAGAGCGTGCAGCCGGACCATCTCGCGGGCGTCTACGCCTTCGGTTCCACCGAAGGCTTCGTCCATGACCCTGATCCATATCGGACACTCGCGGAAAGGTTTGCCGCAGCCGCAGAGCCGGTTTTCTATGACGTTGTGCTTCCAGAGGAAGTTCAGCTCGCCCGCCGAGAAGAAGCCTTCGATCTGCCCCAGGGAGTTCGAGAGGATGGTGCTCCCGCTCCGCCCGAAGCCTGCGACGTAGAGGACCTTCGTGCGCCCGCTATCCACGCCTGAACCTCTGTGGCAGGTATCGCCGGGCCACGTTCCAGAAGGTTCTCAGGAACTCCTTGTCGGTATCGGAGAGCCCGAAGAGGAGCAGCAGACCCAGGAACACAACGCCCAGAAATCCGCCGAGCACGATTATGTTCGTGATGTCTCCTCCCGGAATGTGCACAACCGTGCTCAGGAAGTAGGTCGCCACGGCAGAGATCACACCTGCAACGAGAGGCTTTATCCACTCCAGGCTGTAGGGCAGGAAGCCGAGCTTCCACTTGACAGCACCCATCGTCCCCGCGTTCTCGACCACGATCGCCGAGCCCATGCCTACGGCGGCGCCCACGATCCCGAAGTTCGGGACCAGGAGCAGGCTGACGATCACACCGAGTATCGCCGCTGTGGAGGTTGCGATCATCTCGATATTCTGGTTGCCGGTCATCGCCAGCATCCGCGGCGTCGTACCCACGGAGGCGCTGAAAAGCTGGGCTACGGCGACGATGATGAGCGCGGTAAATCCTTCGGCGGCGACCTTCTGGCCGAACAGCGCCAGTATGTCGTGACCCAGCACCACGATCACCAGGAAGATGGGCAGTGCGCCGATGAAGATCCAGCGCGATACATCCTTGTAGAGTCTGCTGAGGCTGTCGAGCTCGCCCCTTGCGTAGAAGCTGGAGATTATGGGGGAGAAGATACCGGAGAAGGCGAAGCGCACTATGGTAGACTGCGTGGCCGTGCGGGCCGCTGCGGTGAAAACGCCTACCGGGGCGCCGGCGGCGAACGCACTCAGTATCCACACCGCCGACCAGTTGTCGAGGTAGCGCGCTCCCTGGGCGATACTGAGGGGAATGGAGACGCTGAAGAGATCCTTCGTCTCGAACTTGGCCTGAACGCTTCTGTCAAAGAGTCGCGGGAAGAGCCTCCACAGGTAGTAGACTCCGGCGAGTCCCGCGAGGAGCATGGCGGCTCCGTAAGCCGCTATCACGCTGACCACGCTGGCGCTGAGCAGGTAGAAGACCAGCAGGAAGATCAGGAACAGCGCGGGCCGTATTATCTGCTGGACATAGGCCGCGTACGTCACCGTCTGGAAGCCCTGGGTGGCCCAGACGACCATGCTCATGAATACGAAGAAGGGCAGGACGAACGCGAACGCCCGCAAGACCGTCTCCATGGCCGGTTTGTGGTAGTAGTGCTCGGCCATCAGACCTGCGACGAAGAACATCACGACGGAGAGGACGATGCTTATGGCGAAGGTTATCCAGATGGCCTGGATGATCGTGCCCTTCACCCGCGCGGTGTCCTCCTGCGCCCGGTGGTGGGCGACGTAGCGCACGACGCCGTTCTCCATGCCGAAGCGGGAGAGGATCTGGGCTCCGTTCACCACGGCGACTCCGGAGGAGTAGAAGCCGTAGGTCGCCACCCCGAACAGGTTGGAGATCAAAATCTGGGTCACGAAGCCGAAGACGCGCCCCAACGCCTGCCCTATGGTGCTGATGCCCGCCCCGCGAGCAACCCGCGCCACGTAGGTGTCGTCTTTCCCGCCCGGAGTTACGCCGGGAGCATACCCGCCATTCTCCGCTGTTTCCTCGGCGAGAGATTCTTTTCTGGGTTCCGTTTCGCCATTTCCTGGCAATTTTTCAGGGTTCATGGCGTGAGATTATAGAAGGTTTGACGTTGTGGCTGTAGCTGTCCGGGTGATTTTGTTGCATCTTTTACTCCAGAGACGCTCCGCCAGGTGTTTTCGAGCCCTTGCTCTTCCAGGATGTCCAGGAAAAGAAGACCAGCTCTACCAGGACGACGAGTCCCAGCCACGCCCAGGCGACCCCAAACGCTACCCAGAGCCCGGTTCCGAGGTGTTGCAGGTTTTTGGAGAAGGAGATCAAACCAGCCCATACCCCTATGACAAACGGGAGTGTCCCGACGATAGAGATGGTCCTCGCCCGAGCGGCGGCCAGGCCGAAGACCAGCGAGCCGACCGCCGAGAGCAGCAGCCCGATCCGGAAGGTGCGGTAAGCGGGGGCCATCATCAGATAGATGTCGTCTACCCTGAACCAGAACTCGCCCACGTCTCCCGCGATCACCAGGACGAGCCCGATTAGGGTCGCGACGAACCCCACCTTTACCCACTTCCCAGAGCGCCCGGTCTGGTAGGCGTAGAGCCCGATCAAACCCACCAGCAAGAGCAGCGGCGCTGAAGGAAAGAGCTTCCAGAAGACATCCGGTGTTTTGAACTTCAGCGTGGAGAGATAGATGCCCAGGGGAGATAGTGCCCACAGTATGCCCCCCGGACAACACACCGGGGCGGCCCATCTGACTATTCTTGAGAATGACTTTTTCACAGGTTCCTCCCGTTTGGGGACGAGGCGGGTCAAAAGCGGCTTGCTCCTCATGTCTCAACTATAGTTGGGCAAGGGACCGCCAGCATCCTTCAGAACATAATCGTGGAACATCCTCTTGATGATCTTCTGGTTAGAGGAAGCGATGTTCTTATCCTGCTTTGGGTCTTTGTTTATGTCGTAGAGTTCCATGCTC
>CADDYV010000049.1 GCA_902810695.1 Actinomycetota bacterium
GGGATGGGGAGCGGGCGCGTCCAGAGGTGGTTCTGTGCGCGGGGTAGTCGTCGTGCTCGGGAACTTTGATGGGGTTCATCTCGGGCACCAGGCGGTAGTGAGGCGGGCGGTAGAGGAGGGTAGAAAGCGCGGGATGAAGGTGGTGGCGGCGACCTTCGACCCGCATCCGCGGGCCGTCCTCAAGCCTGGTGCCGAACCCAGGCTGCTTACCACGCTGGATCTCCGGCGGGAGGCTTTGATCCGCTATGGGGTTGACGAGGTTCGCGTTATAAAGTTCGATGAGGAACTCTCCAGAAAAAGCCCGGAAGAATTCGTGCGCGATGTGCTCGTTGGGGATTTCGGGGCCGGGGTCGTTGTGGTCGGGGAGAACTTCCGGTTCGGCCATAAAGCCTCCGGAAATGTGTGGGATCTCCAAAAGCTGATGAGAGAGTTCGGCGGTGAGGTGTGTGTGGAGAAAATCCACTCCGTAGGTGAGGAAGGAGGGGTCAACTCCACCCGCATACGACACCTGATATCGATTGGGGAAGTACACGAGGCGGCGAAGCTTTTGGGAAGACCCTACGTGTTGAGGGGAGAGGTTGTAGTCGGAGACAAGCGTGGCAGGACCATAGGTTTCCCCACGGCCAATGTCGTCCCCGATCCTACGGTTATTGTGCCCGCCCGAGGGGTCTATGCCGGATACGTTGAAGTAGAAGGAAAAAGGTATGCTGCCTGCACGAACGTTGGAATCGCACCGACCTTCGAGCGGAGAGAGAGCAGGGTCGAGGCGTACCTGCTGGATTTCGAGGGGGATCTCTACGGGCGCGTCATAGACGTCGGATTTACAGAGCGGATACGGCCGGAGAAGAGGTTTTCGGGGGTCGAGGAACTAAAAGAGCAGATAAGGCGGGACGTAGCGGTGGCGCGGGAACTCGCGGGCGAAGGGCTTTGATGCATGTGTTAGCATATGTTCGAGTTAGACACAGAGGAATGATAAAGAGAAGAAGTAAAGAGGAGCAGAGAGTAAGTTGGCGGTAATAGAGGACAAAGAGCAAACCATCAAAGAGTACCAGACGCACGAGGGCGATACGGGATCTACCGAGGTGCAGGTTGCGATACTCACGAGGCGCATCGCGCATCTCACCGAGCACCTGCGCACCCACAAGCACGACTACCATTCCCGGCAGGGACTTCTCAAACTAGTCGGCAAGCGTCGCCGACTGCTGAACTACCTGGCGAAGAAAGACGTCGAGCGTTACCGGGAGCTCATCTCTCGGCTCGGACTGCGCCGGTAATCCAGTTTATCCCACAGCAAAGAGGAGAGTAAGAATATGCGTTTAGAGATTCCCGTTGGCGAGCGGTCGCTCGTGCTCGAAACCGGGAAGCTGGCGAAGCAGGCCGGTGGTGCGGTAACGGCGAGGCTCGGAGATACGATGGTCCTCTCGACGGCGACCCGCTCAAAGGAGCCGCGCCCCGGAGCCAACTTCCTGCCGCTGAGCGTGGACATCGAGGAGAGGATGTCGTCCGCAGGCAAGATCCCGGGCGGATTCATAAAGCGCGAGGGCAGGCCCTCGGAGCGGGCGATCCTGACCGCCCGTCTCACCGACCGGCCGTTGAGGCCGCTCTTTCCCAAGGACTACTACTACGACGTGCAGGTAATAGGGACAGTCTTTTCGGCGGATCAGGTAACGCCCTACGACACCGTGAGCATGGTCGGGGCTTCGGCGGCGCTCGCGATCTCGGACATCCCGATAAAGGAGACTATCGGCGCGGTGCGCGTCGGCAGGAGCCTCGATGGAGAATTCATCCTCAACCCGACCTACGCCCAGATCTCCGAGAGTGATCTGGACATCGTGGTCGCCGGGACGAAGGATGCGATCACGATGGTCGAGGCCGGGGCGAACGAGGTACCCGAAGACGTGATAGTTGAAGCCATGCAGGTCGCTCAGGAAGCGATCAAAGTCCAGGCCGAGGCCATAGAAGGGTTCGCTCGCGAGTACGGCAAGCCCAAGCAGCAGGTCGAGGAAGCGGATGAAAACCCGTTCGTTGAGGAGTTGCGCGGCGAATACTTCGCCCGGGTCAAGGACTCTATCGTTACCACAGATCGAAGGGCACGCAACGAGGCGCTGGACGAGCTTCGGGAGCAGCTTGCCGAAGGTCGCGAGGAGGAAGAGATTGCCCAGATAAATGAGGCTATCTCGACGCTTGAGAGGGAGGCGTTCCGGGAGCTCTACCTCAAGGACCGCAAGCGCACGGACCTGAGAGGTCTGGATGAGATACGACCCACCACGGCGGAGGTTGACGTGCTGCCGCGCGTACACGGAACCGGGCTCTTTACCCGCGGAGAGACGCAGGTTCTGAGCTCGCTCGCGCTCGCGGACCTCGGGTACGTGCAGAGGCTCGACACTTTAGAGCCGCAGACCACCAAACGCTACATGCACCACTACACCTTCCCGCCGTACTCGACCGGGGAGACAGGGCGGCTTGGTTCACCCAGGCGGCGTGAGATCGGCCACGGCGCTTTAGCCGAGAGGGCGCTTTTGCCGGTAGTGCCCACCGAGGAGGAGTTCCCATACGCTATCAGGATCATCTCGGATGTTCTGGAGTCGAACGGCTCCTCTTCTATGGCGAGCGTCTGCGGCTCGACGCTGTCTCTGATGGACGGTGGCGTGCCGATAAAGGCCCCGGTTGCGGGTGTGGCGATGGGTCTGGTGAAGGAAGGCGAGGACTACGTCATCCTCACCGATATCCAGGGTCTCGAAGACCATATGGGAGATATGGACTTCAAGGTTGCCGGAACCCGCGACGGGGTAACAGCTCTGCAGATGGACATGAAGATAACCGGTGTCTCGGCGGAGCTTCTCAGGGAGGCGCTCGCGCAGGCCAGGAAGGGACGGCTGGAGATCCTGGACATCATCCGCGAGACCATCGCCGAGCCGCGACCGGAGGTCTCCGAGTACGCGCCGCGCGTTGAGAAGATCAATATCCCTACCGACAAGATTGGGCTGCTCATCGGCCCGGGCGGCAAGACGGTAAACGCCTTGCAGGACGAGTATGGTGTTACGATCTCTATCGAGGACAACGGCACGGTGTACGTGGCCGCCATAGACGGGGTTTCGGCGAAGAAGGCTATCTCTGCGATCCACGGCATGACCAAGGACGTGGAGGCGGGCGACATCTACACCGGTAAGGTCGTAAAAACGACCAACTTCGGCGCGTTCGTGGAGCTTACGCCGGGGCGCGACGGGCTGGTGCACATCTCGCGGCTCGCGCCCGGCAAACAGCGCATTGACCGGGTCGAGGACGTCGTGCGTGAGGGGGATACGATCAAGGTGCGCGTGCTGGACGTGGACAAGCAGAACCGCATCTCCCTGGAGAAGCTGGAGGACTGATAATTGGCCGACGCTAACGTTATCCAGAGAGAGCTTTCCGGGGGGCTCAGGGTATTCTGCGAGCCTCTCGAGGAGGCGACCAGCATTTCTCTTGGGGTCTGGATCCGGGCTGGCAGCCGCGACGAGGAAGAGAAGGTCGCCGGGATCACCCACCTCATGGAGCACATGCTCTTCAAGGGCACGCCTGAGATGGACGCCCTGGGTATCGCTCAGGCCTTCGAGAGCATCGGCGCCCAGGAGAACGCCGCAACCAGCGAGGAGTACACGGTGCTCTACGCCCGGTTTCTGCCGGAGCACCTGGAGCGCGCCCTGGACATCATGAGCGACATGGTGCTCCGCCCGACGTTCGCCGACCTGGAGCGCGAACGGGAGGTTATCGTCGAGGAGATCAAGATGTACGAGGATCGTCCCGACCAGATGGCCGACGAATACCTCTCGTCCCTGATCTTCCACAGCGATCCTCTGGGAAGACCTATTATCGGTTCGGCAGAAACCGTCCGCGGCGTCAACAAGGAAACCCTCGGAAAGTTCCACCACGATACCTATACCGCTCCGAACATCTTTGTCGTCGGGGCGGGCAGGCTGGACGCTGATGAGTTTTC
Source organism: Actinomycetota bacterium (assembly GCA_902810695.1). Taxonomy (GTDB): domain Bacteria; phylum Actinomycetota; class Rubrobacteria; order Rubrobacterales; family Rubrobacteraceae; genus CADDYV01. The sequence goes on from CADDYV010000049.1 coordinate 3,974, forward strand.
GCGGATGGCGGAGCAGAAGCTGTCGAAGCTGCCCGGCGGAGAGCCTTTCGTCAGAGAAGCGAGGCCGCAGGTCCCTGAGAGCCGTTTTTACTACAAGTTCAAGGACACCGAGCAGTACCACGTAGCGCTGGGTTCGCTTGGGATACCAGCCGGCAGCGAGGATCGCTACGCGATGGCCGCGCTGAACAACGTGCTCGGCGGTGGCATGTCGAGCCGGCTCTTCCAGGAGGTTCGCGAGAAGCGGGGTCTGGCGTACGCCGTCTACTCCTACCACCAGGGCTACTCGGACGCCGGGGCGAACAGGATGTACGTTGGTTCCACCACCAGCAATGTCGAGGAGGCGGTGAAGGTCATCGCCGAGCAGCTCCGGAGGATCCGGGAGGAGCTCGTGGAGGAAGAGGAGCTGGAGCGGACCAGGCAGCAGCTCAAGAGCTCGACGCTCCTGGCGCTGGAGAGCACTTCCGCCCGGATGACGCGCATCGGGCGCAGCGTCATAACCGGGTCAGAGCTTCTCTCGCCGGCGGAGATATCCGCCCGCATCGAAGCTGTTACACCCGACGATATCCAGCGTCTGGCGAAAAAACACCTGAGGCTGGAGAACATGTACCTGGCCGCCGTGGGGCCGAAGGAGCTGGACCTCGGAGAATACCTGAACGGAAAGTAAGAAGAAAACCGATTTACCGCCTTTGACTGGCGGTTGTTTTGAAGGAGGTAATCTGCGCTGTTAGACAGCAAAACTTTGCAGGTCGTGCCCCTGGGAGGATTGGGTGAGATCGGCAAGAACATGACAGCCGTTCGGAGCGGGGGCGGCATCATTATCGTGGACGCCGGGATGGCTTTCCCCGACGAGGAGATGCCGGGCATAGATCTCGTCCTCCCAGACTTCACCTACCTCCGGGAGCACTCGGATGAGATAAGAGGCGTGGTTCTGACCCACGGCCACGAGGATCACGTAGGTGCCCTGCCCTACTTGCTGCGCGAGTTCAACGTCCCGGTCTTTGCGACGAAGCTGACCCTGGGGCTCGTACGGAGCAAGCTGCAGGAGTTCGGGATAAGGAAGGCGGATCTGCGCGAGGTTCGTGCCGGGGAGCGGGTCGGGATCGGCAGTATCGGGCTGGAGTTCATAAACGTCAACCACTCCATCCCGGATGCGGTCGCTATCGCGATACGGACTGCCGCGGGCCTCATCGTGTTCTCCGGTGATTACAAGATAGACCTTACGCCCATAGAGGGAGAGCCGACGGATCTCGGACGCCTGGCCGCGCTGGGCGAGGAAGGCGTGCTGGCCTACTTCGGGGACTCGACCAACAGCGAGCGTCCGGGGTATATCCCCTCGGAAAAGGTGGTGGGAGAAACCTTCAACGAAATCTTCGAGAAAACTTCCGGCAGGATCATCGTCGCCTCGTTCGCCTCGCACATACACCGGATACAGCAGGTTATCGAGGCCGCCAAGGAGCACGGAAGGCTCGTCGGGGTTACGGGGCGCTCGATGATCCGGAACGTTCAGATCGCCCGCGAGTTGGGCTACCTGGATCTCCCGTCGGAAATGCTCGTGGACCAGCGCGACATCGGTAACATCCCCGACTCGGACATAGTCATCCTGACCACCGGTTCGCAGGGTGAGCCGATGGCCGCCCTGAGCCGCATCGCCAACGGCACCCACCGCACCATCGAGGCCGGACCCGGCGATACCGTGGTGATCGCCGCCCACCCCATCCCCGGCAACGAGCGCAGCGTCTCGCGCACGATCAACAACCTCATGAGGCGGGGCGCCGAGGTGCTCTACAGCCCGCTGCAGACGGTCCACGTCTCCGGACACGCGGCCCAGGAGGAGCAAAAGATGGTCCTCACACTCCTCAAACCGCGCTTCCTCGTCCCGGTGCACGGCGAGTTCAGACATCTCAAGCATCACGCGGACACCGCGCGTTCCCTGGGGATCCCGCCGGAGAATATCTTTATCCTGGAGAACGGCGGCAGGATAGAGTTCGCAGACGGCGAGGCCCGGCGGCTGGATAACGTCTCCTCCGGGATGTTCCTGGTGGATGGCGGAGGGCTTGCGGACACCGCAGACGGCGTGATGCGCGAGCGGCAGCAGCTCTCGGAGGACGGCATGTTTATCGTGGTAGCACGCATAGACGCCCAAAGCGGCCAGCTCCTCGGAGAACCCGATGTCATATCACGCGGCTTCGTGATCCCGCAGAGCGCCAACGGGCTTACGCAGGACTCGATCGAGGTCGTCAGCCGTACGCTCGGGCGTACCGCCGAGCGGCACATCACAGACTGGGGCGAACTCAAGAACGCTATCCGCAGGGACCTCTCTGGCTTCCTCTACGAGCGTACACGCAAGCGCCCGATCATCTTACCCCTAATAGTTGAGGTATAGAACAAACGTTACTACTACATGGTGTGCCCTTTCGTAAGACAGATGCTAGTGAGATAAACTAGGGTGCGTGGCTACGAAAGGGCGCACATCTAAAAAGTCCTCTAAAAGGGCTTCCAGCAAGAAGAAGCGGCGTTCGCAGGCGCGCAAGAGAAGCTTTCTGGAGGCGGCCCGACAGACCTGGAGCCAGGCTTCGAGTACGTTTACGCACGAGTTTGCGGGGCTCTTGCTGCTTGCTGTCGGGTTGTATTTTACTGCGGCTTTTCTGACCGGACGTGGAGCCTTTCTGGGACATGCGGGCCTGCAGGTCGTTACTTACCTGATGGGCGTTGTGGGGATATCGCTGGCGCCCATTTGTGCTGCAGCAGGGATTCTGCTCGCCGCAGGGCGCCTCTCGCGCCGGAGGGTTCTGGGTGTGGTGTTGCTTCTTGTCGCCGCAGCCGGGACGCTCTCGGGGCGTTTGCCTCTGGGAGAGCGTTTCGACCCTGCCGCGTTCGTTCGTTACGGCGGAGTCGTGGGAAGCGGGGTTTACGCGGCTGTCTACGAGATCAGCGGGGCAGTCGGAGCGATTCTGTTTTTGGCTCTGCTCTATGTGGTGGGGTTCTCCTTGTTAACTTCGGTGACTCTGCAATCCGCGGCGAGGGCAGGGCTCGGAGCCGCTACCCGGAAGCCGCGTGCCTGGGTTGCGAAAAAGCGGTCTTCCAGAGCCAACCAGCAGACCGCACGGAATAACGCGGCGAAGGTTTCATCTCGACAGACAACCGATACCATGCTGCAGAGAGCGAAGCGGGGAACTGTAGAACCGGAGGCTGCGGAGCAGCGGCAACAAGAGTTCGAGCTCGTGCTCCCTCAGCGCAGAGAATCGAAAGAGCTCGAAGAGCTGGAGAACCGGGTGGTGGGGGAGTACAGCCCGCCCTCGCTCTCGCTGTTGAACCTCGGGCGCGGAGAGCCCGAGCACGACGCGGAGGAGGTCAGCCACAGGCTCACGCGGGCGCTGGCGGATCTCGGCGTGCAGGCTCAGGTGGTGCGGGCCGTGGTGGGGCCGCGGGTTACGCGCTACGAGCTGCGGCTCGGTTCCGGGGTGAAGGTTGGTAAGATCCGCAACCTGCAGCAGGATATAGCCTACGCGCTGGCGGCCACCGAGGTCAGGATACTCGCGCCTATCCCCGGCAAGAGTGCCGTCGGGGTTGAGGTGCCGAACACCCGACCGGCGACGGTGACGCTGGGCGATGTTTTCCAGGAGTATCCGGGGGCGAACGAGTGGGCTCTGCCCGTAGGGCTGGGCAAGGATATCTCGGGTCGCGCTGTCTTCTTTGATCTGGCGGAGATGCCGCACCTTCTGGTGGCCGGGACTACCGGCAGCGGGAAGAGTGTCATGCTCAACGGACTTCTGACCTCGCTGCTCCTGACGACCGACCCCCGGCAGGTGAAGATGGTGCTCATAGACCCCAAGAGGGTCGAGTTCTCTCCCTTCGCGAAGGTGCCGCACCTCATAACCCCGGTCGTGACCGATGTTAAGAAGGCGTCTTATGCGCTCTCGTGGGCCGTGGCGGAGATGGAGCGCCGCTATGAGGTCCTGGAGCAGTTCGGGACGCGTTCGCTGGAGGGTTACAACGACCGGGCGGAGAACCCAATGCCCTACGTGGTGGTGGTGATAGACGAGCTGGCAGATTTGATGATGGCGGCTGCGGCGAAGGTCGAGGACGCCGTGATCCGTCTGGCCCAGAAGGCGCGGGCGGTTGGGATACACTTGGTGGTGGCGACCCAGAGGCCGAGCGTGGATGTTATCACGGGTATGATCAAGGCCAACGTCCCGAGCCGCATTGCCTTCGCCGTCTCCAGCCAGGTTGACAGCCGCGTGATCCTGGACACACCTGGCGCCGAGGCCCTTCTGGGGCGTGGGGACATGCTCTACAAGCCCGTCACGTCCCTGCGGCCATCTCGCGTGCAGGGCGCTTTTATCTCCGAAGCGGAGGTGGATCGGATCGTTGCGGCCTGCGCGGAGAGGGCCTCGGCGCGCTTCGTGGAAGAGGTAACTGAGCCCAAGAAGGACCCCAAGGAAAACGAGGAGCCCGAAGAGGATGAGCTTCTGCCCGAGGCGGCGAGGTTTGTGATCTCCACGCAGCAGGCGTCCGTCAGCGCGGTGCAGCGGCGTTTCAGGGTCGGCTACTCCCGGGCGGGCAGGATCATTGACGCGCTGGAGCGCAAGGGCGTAGTCGGTCCTTACGAGGGCTCCAAGAGCCGCTCGGTCGTGGCGACGGAGCTGGATCTCCCGTCCATCTTCGGTGAGGAAGAGGATGAAGAAACCGGTGGCGGCGTGGATGAAAATGGGGAAGGACCGACCGAGAATTGGTAGCTTCCGGGTGGTAACCGTTGTGATATTCTTTCGATAATCATGGATGATCAGGACCGCACTCCGCACAATCAAGGGGAAGAGGGGCTCGGGATCGGCGCCGAATTGAAGCGTGCTCGCGAGGAGCGTGGGTTGTCTTTCGAGGAAATCGAGCGGGCGACCAAGATCCGCAGGCGTTACCTGGAGGGCCTGGAGCGCGAAGACTACAGCGTGATGCCCGCCGCGGTCTATGTCCAGGGGTTCCTCAAAACCTACGCGAACTATCTGGGCCTTGACGGTAGTGAGCTCTCACGGAGACTCAAAGAACGTCAAACTCCCCAGCAAGAGTATATAAACCTCGAGATCCCCCAGGATGGTAGCTTCGATAAACCCCTATCCGAACCCGTTTTTCTGGATGGTCCTGGACGCCGGATTTCCAGTGGAACTTTTGTTATGCCCGTGCTCGCGGTGGTGCTGCTCGTGATAGTGGTCGGCGGGCTTTATTTTATTGGTTTCCCGAACAATAATTCTTCTCCGGCGAACAACCCGTCCGGCAAGCACCCGGCGCGCGCCGAGCAACCGGCCAACCATAATAAACAGCCCGCTCCTTCGCACAGCAAGAACAACCCTAAATCTGAAGGTAAGAAGAATGCTGGTGCAGGAGGAGGCACGAAAACCAGAGAGAAGACGCGGGCGAACTCGCTCAAGGCCGCGGTTGACGTGAGCGGAAACGAGGCCTGGATGGAGATCAAAGCCGACGGGAATATAGCGTACACAGGACTTGCGGAGCCGGGATTTTCGAAGACATTTCGGGCGAAGCATGAGATCACCATTCTCACCGGGAACGCTGGGGCGGTCAGGGTGAAGCTCAACGGCCAGGATATAGGTACACTTGGTTCGAGCGGACAGGTCGTAACGCGTAGCTTTACCCTGAAATCCGCCAGCTCGCTCTAGCTTCCATTGCCTTCTATCGTTGGGAGCGGAGGGCTACTCCAGTATAATGGAGCAGAACTATTATCAGCGCAGAAAGCCATCTTTTGGAGGATGTTTTGGATAAAAGCAAAGCCATAGGCGCCGCCGTCACGCAGATCGAACGCCAGTTTGGCAAGGGTTCGATCATGCGGATGGGCGACAGAGAGACTCAAAGGGTGCCCGCGATCTCCACCGGCGCGCTGGCGCTTGATCTGGCGCTCGGGGTTGGCGGGGTGCCGAGGGGACGCATCGTGGAGATTTTCGGCCCTGAATCCAGCGGGAAGACGACCCTGGCGCTGCACATCATCGCCGAGGCTCAGAAGGCCGGGGGGCTGGCCGCCTTCGTAGACGCCGAGCACGCCCTCGATCCGACCTACGCCGAGGCCATAGGCGTTGATGTCGAAAACCTCTACTTCTCTCAGCCGGACAACGGCGAGCAGGCATTGGAGATCGCCGACACTCTCGTCCGCTCCGGCGCCCTGGATGTCGTCGTCATAGACTCCGTTGCCGCCCTCGTTCCGAGGGCCGAGATCGAAGGCGAGATGGGAGACTCCCACGTAGGGCTCCAGGCCCGCCTGATGAGCCAGGCACTTAGAAAGCTCTCCGGCTCTCTGAGCCGGTCTGGGACGACCGCCGTGTTTATCAACCAGCTCAGAGAGAAGATCGGGGTGATGTTCGGCTCGCCAGAGACGACTCCCGGTGGACGCGCCTTGAAGTTTTACTCAAGCGTTAGACTCGACATAAGACGTATCGGGGCCCTGAAGAGCGGCAATGACACGGTCGGCAACCAGACGCGGGTCAAGATCGTCAAGAACAAGGTTGCGCCACCGTTCAAGACCGTGGAGTTCGACATCATGTACGGAGAGGGGATTTCCAGGGAAGGGAGCCTGCTCGACGTCGGCATTGAACGAGGTGTGATCCAGAAGTCCGGGGCCTGGTTTGCGTACGGCGACGAGCGGCTCGGACAGGGACGCGAAAACGCCAGGAAGTTTCTCAAAGAGAATGTGGAGATCCGGGAGAAAATCTTCGGGGACATCTACAGGGAACTCGGTCTCGACAAACCTGCCGCAGGCTCCTCATCCGAGGAGAGTGCGGAGGACCACCAGGAAGACCTGGCCGAGAGGGCGCTTTAAACCCACGGGAGTAAGCGATGCCCCGTATCAGCGGTGTCCGCGAGCGCGGGAACAAGTCTAAAGTTTTCATTGACGGTGAGTTCTGGGCCGAGATAGATTCCGGTGTAGCGGCGGAGCGTGGCGTATTGGAGGGAGCCGAGCTATCGGTGGAGGATCTTCGCAGGATCCGGGAAGCGGGGGAGGGGGCTCTGGCGATGAACCGGGCTCTCCGCTTTATCGGATATAGGGCCCGCTCGTTACGCGAAGTCGAGGGACGGCTGCGGAGCTACGGTCATTCTGATGAGATCATAGATAGAGTTGTGGGGCGCCTGGGAGAGCTCGGGTATCTCGATGACAAAGATTTCGCGCGCACGGCTGCGGGCGAGAAGGCGAGAAAATACGGTCCCAGGCGCGTTTTATCTGATCTTCGCAAGCTAGGAGTTGCCCCCGACATCGCTCAGGAAGCGGTAGAAGAAGAATTCGCCGGGCGCTCGGAGCTCGAGGAGGCGCGTCAAGCCGCCTCTCGGCGGTATAATACCCGTGAAGGATCCGACGCCCAGGCGCGTCGGGTCTACGGTTTCCTGATGCGGCGGGGATACTCGGCCAGTATCTGCGCGGAGGTTGCCCGCGAGCACCGCGGGACTCGTCCCCCGGAAGCCGGCGGGTAGTAGTTGATAGAGAAAAGCTGATCCGGACGCCATCGCCAGGATTGGTGAGAAACCTCTACGCGATGTGCGGTCCTTGTTGGAGGAACAAAATTTATGAGCGTTTTACCAGTCGTCGTGGGGCTCGTCATCGGCCTCATAATCGGCGCAACTTTGGGATACTTCTTGTACAGGGCAAGATCAGAAGCCCGGCAGACCCAGGCACGCGCCGACGCACGGTCTATCGTTGAGGATGCCAACCGCGAGGCAGAAAACATAAAGCGAGAAGCCTCGCTTGCGGCAAAAGAGGCTGCACTTCAGGTTAAGGATGAAGCTGAATCTGAGCTTCGCTCTCGTAGAGCGGAGCTTTCGCGTCTGGAGGAGCGTCTGAACAACAGGGATGCGGCCCTGGATCGGCGGGAGTCCGAGCTGGATGGGCGCAGGAGCAGGCTCTCGCAAAGAGAAGAGGCTCTGGAGAGAAAAGAGGAGGAGCTGAAATCCCGCGAGGCCGAGCATCTGAGGGCGCTTGAGGAGATATCCGGTCTCACGCGGGATGAAGCCGAGCAGCGTCTGTTCTCCGGGCTAGAGATCGAGCTCGAAGACCGGCTCGGGCGGATGGTGCGCGACAGGGTCATGGAGGCCGAGGAGAAGGCTGACGCCGAAGCGCGGCGTTTGATCTCCACCACCATGGAGAGGCTCGCTTCGGATCTCACTTCGGAGTCTACGGTCAAGGCAATATCGCTTTCCTCAGATGATATGAAGGGTCGGGTTATCGGTCGTGAGGGGCGCAATATACGGGCATTCGAAGCGAACACAGGCGTGGACGTGATAATAGACGACACCCCGGAGACGGTTGTCATTTCGTGCTTCGATCCCGTGCGGCGCGAGGTTGCCCGGGTTGCGATGGAGCGCCTGGTGGAAGATGGGCGGATACACCCCGGACGCATAGAGCAGGTGGTTGCCAAAGCCAGAAAAGATGTCGAGAAAGAAATGAAGAGCGCCGGCCGCCAGGCGATGTACGATGCAAAAGTGGGGAGTGGAATGCACGGAGACCTGGTTCGTCTCCTGGGTGCGCTGAAGTACCGCTCGTCTTACGGGCAGAACGTGCTGGCGCACTCTGTCGAGGTCGCCAACCTCTGCGGCATGATGGCTCAGGAGCTTGGCGCCAACGTAAAAATAGCTCGCCGGGCCGCGCTCCTTCACGACATCGGCAAGGCCATGGACCACGAGGTCGAGGGGACGCACGCGCTTATCGGGGGACGCTTCGCCAAGAAGTGCGGCGAATCCGACGCTGTGGTCCGCGCCATAAGCGCCCACCACCACGAGATCGAGATGGAGACCGTCGAGGATGTGCTGGTAGCCACTGCCGATGCCGTCTCCGCCGCGCGTCCCGGTGCCCGCAGAGAGTCCACCGAGACCTACCTGGAGCGCCTGCGCAACCTGGAAGACATCGCCCTCTCGCACAGAGGCGTGGACAAGGCGTACGCCATCCAGGCGGGGCGTGAGATCCGGGTGATGGTCCAGCCGAGCGAGGTGGACGACCGCATCGCGGCCAAGCTCGCCTTCGACATCTCCAAACAGATAGAGTCCGAGCTGGATTACCCGGGCCAGATAAAGGTTACCGTCATCCGGGAGAGCCGGGTGAGCGAGGTGGCCCGCTAATGCGGTAGGCCCCAGAAGCCGTGGAGGGACCGTATCGGGATCTGGGCTCCGGTTTCGCCCGTCTTGGCGGGTCGGAGGAAGCGCGCCGCAGCCCCTCGCGCATCACCTCTGTTGAGGCCGCCCTCTACGAACTGCTGCGCAACGCCCGCGACGCCAACGCCAGGAACATCTACGTTGCCTCCACGCTTCATCGCAACCGTTACCGGACCCTCGCCGTCATAGACGACGGTTGTGGCGTCCCCGGCGCGTACAGAGAGAAGATTTTCGAGCCCGGCGTAACCACCCGGCATCTCGATCCTTCCTACGACGCCGGTACACCCCACGGAGCGGGGCTCTCCCTGTACCACATCAAAGACGCCGCTCTGCGGGCCGAGCTTACCTCACCCTCCTCTCCAACCGCTATCGTCGTCACCTTCGATACACGCTCTTTGCCCGAACGTTCCCTCCAATCCGAAAGCCGCCCCTCGCGCACCAACCTCCTCGCAACCGCCCAAAATTTCCTCTCTAGCGAACCGCGTACAGGAAGCTCTCCAAGCCTCTACTTCTCATCGCCCGCCCGGATACTCGCCCTCCTTCTAGATAAACGCATAATACAAATGCGGGAAGCAAGGAGGATCAGGGCCAGGGCGGAGGAGTTGGGAATAAACGTCTCTATAAGGACGGTGCAGAGGATACTGAAGGGCGAGGTGCGGGCTGCAAGGAGGATATCCCGGGCAGGGGGCACAGAGGAAGAGGATCGAAAGAGGAGTAAGAGAAGTGCAAACAACGTTGATGTGGGGGGAGTTTCGATCGAGCTTGGCGAGCGGGAGCTTTCGCAGATAGAGAGTATCCTGGAGAGGGCTGCGCGGGCCAGCTATGCTAGACTTGGCAGCGTAAAGCTAAGGTCTCGCCCTGGCAGGTTGATCCTGGAGGCATCCGTCTACGAACCAGAGGAGGAGTATGACTAGTTGCGCGAGCGACACCCAGGCAAGTCCCGAAACAAGCCAGATCGTACCCCTCTCGAGAAAACCAGCCAGCTCGGAAGCGTTCGTGAGCCGCCCGGAAAACACAGGCAAAACCGCGTGCATCAGGACATTCGGGTGCCAGATGAACGTCCATGACTCCGACAGGATGCGGCGGATGATCCTGGACGCCGGCTACTCGGAGGTCCAGACCTACGAAGAGGCAGACCTCGTCATACTCAACACCTGCTACGTCCGCGAGAACGCAGTCAACCGCATAAAGGGTCACCTCGGCGAACTCGGACGTCTCAAGCGCGAAGGCCGGGTCAAGAAGGTTGCCCTCACCGGTTGCATAGGCGCCTCAGAAGAATCTCGGGAACTGGAACGCCAGTATGCCATAGACCTCGTATTGGGAACGCATAATACATATGAACTAGCAGAATTCGTAGGTCTTCCTACGATGCAGGAGACGCACACCCCGGAACTGCCAGGAACGATAGGAGAGCACAGCGCGTTCGTAACCATAATGACAGGCTGCAACTACCAGTGCAGTTACTGCGTGGTACCCTCGGTTAGAGGGCGCATGATATGCAGGCCGCTCGAAAACATAGTGGAGGAGATAGAACGTCTAGTAGAAGGTGGGACGAGCTACATAACGCTGCTCGGTCAGACGGTAGATGCCTGGAGGGAGAAGGGGAAGAGGTTCTGCGATCTCCTGGAGAGGGTTTCCGAAGTAGCGCCGAGGGTATGGTTCACCACGAGCCATCCATCGAATATGGAAGACCGGACGCTGAGACTGATAGGAGAAAGAGAAAACATAGTAAAACGGCTGCATCTGCCGGTACAATCTGGGTCTGATAGGATGCTCAAGATCATGCACCGGGGCTACAAGTCGGATAGATACCGCAGGAAGGTAGAAGTCTTCAGAAAAGAAGTCCCGGATGGCACCCTCAGCACGGACATCATAGTAGGCCACCCGCAAGAGACCGAGGAGGACCATCGGGAAACCCTTCGCCTCATCGAAGACTGCGGGTTCGATTCGGCCTACGTATTCAAGTTCTCCCCGAGAAGAGGGACCGAGGCGATAAAAATGGAAGGCGCGGTTCCAGAGGACGTGGTCCAGAAGAGGTTTATGGAAGTTCTGAGGAGCATAGAGAGAAACGCCTTCGAGAGAAACCAGAAGAAGATCGGCAGTGAGGAAGAAATATACATCCGGCACCCCAGGAATGACGAGGGGGTGGCAATAGGAGAAACCTGGAGCGGGCACGCGGTGCACGTTAACACCAACGCGAGTCCCGGAGATTATGTGAGGGCCAGGATAGATTCCGCTGGTCCTCACGTTCTATATGCGAGGAATTCAGCCTAAGAAGAGCAAAAAGAGCGCGATAGTGGTCTGCGGCCCCACGGCCAGCGGAAAGAGCGGGGTCACGGACAGACTCACGGAGATACTAACCGGGGAGCTGCAAACCTGGGTAACAACGCTCGTAGTAGACTCAATGCAAGTCTACAGGGAGCTTCCGATTATAACCAACCAGGAGAGGAAAAGACCGGCAGAGCTCGTCGGGATAACCAGCATCCTGGATGAGTGGGCGGTAGCGAAGCACAAGAGAGAGGCCGAGAAGATAATAAGCGGTCTGCAAACCCCATTCGTCCTGGATGCTGGTACGGGTATGTATCTGAATGCGATCCTCATGGATATAGACCTCGCGCCAAAAGCTTCCCCGGAAGCGAGAAGGAAGGCGCAGAAACTGGCTGTGGGTTCGCAAAATCCGCGCCGAAGCTCCAGAGAGATAGAGCTCCGGATGATCGGGGCTAAGCAAAGGGGATCCATATGGGATGGGGAACTCCTCTACGACACCACCCTGATCTACCTGAGACCCCCAAGAGCAGCACTGGATGCCAGAATAGCCGAGAGGTCGAGAAAGATAGCTGCCCAGGGAGTCGGAGAGGCTGAGAATATAAGGGACATCGTTCTGCAGGGAACAGCGAGGGTAAATCCTTCCGTCCTCGACTCCATTGGCGTGAGGGAACTTCTGGGATACGTTACCTTGGGAGAACCTGGACTCCTCGAAGCCGAGGAGCGGATAGCCACGCGCACGAGGCAGATGGCCCGGCGACAGATGCGGTGGTTCGACAAGCTCGCTAGAAAATTGGAAGGGAGAGCGGATATCTTCGTATTCCAGGGGCCTGAAGAGGCAGAAGAAAATCTGCTAGAGCTGGTGCGCGATAAAATATAGGTGCTATGGAGAGAATAGAGAAGACCGAGCGCGCGGTTCTCGTCGGAGCGGGTGGGGATCGCCACGTGGACGAACTGGGCCGTCTGGCGGCAACGCTCGGTGTAGAAGTCGTGGGCGTAGTCGAGCAGAACCGGATGGACAGGGTCGGCTACGCCGGCAAAGGCAAGCGGCTCGATATCCGGGACATCGTGCACAACACAGGCGCGGGGCTGGTCATCACCGACGATGAGTTGACCGCGTCCCAGGCCAGGGTTCTCGAGAGAGACGCTGGTACCTCTGTGGTGGACCGGACCGAGCTGATCATCAGGATCTTCGAGGCTCACGCGAAGGATAGAGCCAGCCGTCTTCAGGTAGAACTGGCGGACCTCGAATACCGTCTTCCGAGGGTCAAGGGGCGTAACGAGGCTCTCAGCCGTCTCGGTGGCGGTGGTGTCACCACCCGTGGCCCCGGCGAGCAGCAGTTGGAGTATGATCGCCGCGCCATCCGCGAGCGCATGGGGACCATAGCGAGAAAGCTGGACGAGGAGAAAACATCGAGAAGCGTGCGAAGCAGGCGCCTCAGAGAGGGGCCCACCCCCAGCGTGGCTCTCGTTGGATACACGAACGCTGGCAAGACCACTATCCTGAACGCCCTGAGTGGCACGTCGAGATCCACACGGGACTGGTTATTTGAGACCCTTGAGACGACCACGAGGCTCGTCAGGAGCGATGGGTCCGCTATGCCAGATTTCGTGGTAACCGACACCGTAGGCTTCATCAGAAAGCTCCCCACCCAGTTGATCCACTCTTTTTCGAGCACCCTTGAGGCGGCGCGGGGAGCAGATGTGAAGGTCCTTTGTGCCGATGCCGGCAGCCCGGACCTGGAGTCCGAGGTGCAGACCGTTATCGGTACGCTTCGCGAAACCCTCGGCGGAGATGAGATAGAAGATGGTCTGATAATCTGCTTCAACAAGGTTGATACCGTATCCGAGGATTGCCTGAAAGATCTGCGCTTGAAGTATCCAGGAGCCGTCTTCATCAGTGCGCTCGAAGACTGCGCTCCGCTCCTCGAAGCTATCTACAGGGAAATATCCTCCCGCGGGGAGCGCCTCGAGCTGTTGATACCCCATTCAGAGTACGCCGCAGCCAGCCGGCTCTACGGCCTCGCAGAGATACATGGCACCAGGAGTACCAACGAAGGCGTCTGGATGGACGTTACCCTGCCACCACCCGAAGCCAGGAAATACAACCCCTACCAGGTCGCGTAAATCAACTTCAGTTTCCGATAAGTACAATTCTCGGAAATTGGATTGGTCGTTTGTTAAAGGTGGCTCTGTCCGACATCCCGGAATCTATATCTCAAGAAGAGCTCGCTTTCGACGAGGTGCACCGAGAGAAGCTCCAGAGTCTGTTCCTCCGCCCTTTGTGGTAGCGTCTCACCCTCGATGATGTTCAGGTTGCTCCCCTGATAACCGCCTATTAGCTTGGGGGCAAGCGTGAGGAATAGCTCGTCCACCAAGCCGGCAGTTATCAGGGCGTGATTGAGCTTCGGGCCGCCTTCCACGAGCAGAGTTCCTATGTCATGCTCCTGCATCAGAAGCTCAAGCGTTCTCTCGATATCCACGTTGCCATCCTCCGTGGACGGAGCCTCTATCACGGTCGCACTCCTCTGAAGAACCTCTCTCGAGTTCTTTTGAACCTTGCTCCCGGCTAGTACCACGACGTTCTTCCTATCTTTCGAGGCCAGGCCAATAAGGTTGGTGTCCAGCGGCAAGTCTCCAGTGCTCGTCGGCAAAAGGATGAGGGGCTGCTCTCTCAGCTTCTTTTCCCGGCGGGCTTCCGCCATTGGTTCTGTTACCCCGAGATCCATCCTCTCGGCTCTCAGGGTTCCTGCTCCCACCATCACGGCGTCGGCCATGGAGCGCAACTCCCTCATCATCAGCCGATCGGTCGGACTGCCAATTCCGCTCGCCTTGCCACCCAGGCTCACCTTGCCATCTAGCGAGGAGACCATGTTGATCATCACGTATGGTCTTGATTTCAGGTGCTTCCTCGGAGATAGGTTCTCGTATATTTCTCCCTTTTCTAGTGTTTTCGCTGGTGGCGGGTATATCTTTGTGATCTTCTGCTGTTCCATCTTTGTGTTTGTATTATGCGTTTAACATTAGAGTTTCAGCAAGCCGGTTCGTGCGCCGAGGCTGACGGCTTCGGCGCGGCTGTGCGCCCCGAGTTTCGCATATATCGAAGAGATATGGAATTTCACGGTATGCTCACTGATGTTGAGCTGCCGGGCAATCGTTTTGTTAGGCAGGCCGAGGCTGATGAGCTCCAGCACCTCGTGCTCTCTTGGAGTTAGAACCCCGCCTGACAAATAATCGGGCGCAGAATTTTCCAGTACCGACAACCCTTCTTCAGCAAAAGAGTGCGGCAAAACTACCAGTCCGCGCCCGGCGGCAACGACGGCGGCTGCCAGTTCCTCCGGCAGAGAATCAGGGGACACTATACCCCAGCCCGAGAGCGGAGATTCGCGCAACTTCCGCACGGACTCGCTCTCTTCTGAGAAGAGCACGATAGCCTGTATTACACTATCGTCCAAGGCTGCAAGAACCTCATCCAGCACATCCTCGTTAGTAACGACAAGCACATCGGCTTCGGGGATATCCGGTCCAGGCTTGCCTGTAAATGCCCCCGTCTCTCCCACTACCCGAAGATCCCGCGAGTCGGCAAGCATCGCTTTGAGACCGGCTCGCTCCACGGGAGTCGGAGCCGCGATAAATACACGAGTAGGGCCCAACTCGATTACGCTCGGTTGAATCTCATTCCCGCTCGCCGACGGTTACGCTCAACTCCCTCAACTCACCTCCGCGCACAACCTTTATCGGTATCGTCTTACCAACCCTCTCTCCACTCAGGATAACTAGCAGATCATCGGTATCCTCGACCGGCTGGTTGTCCACGGTCGCAAGGATGTCACCGATTATAAGGCCGCCTCGCGAAGCTGGCGTGTCATCACCAACCCCGGCAACCAGGAGTCCTCCCTCCTGCGTAAACCCCAGCCTCGCAGCATCGGGCAGGCGAACCGGCTGGCTGTAGATCCCGAGATAGCCACGCTTCGTGGACCCGCTCTCCTTGAGCCTTTCAGCAGTAGACCAGGCTACATCCGAAGGAACAGCCAGCACGCTAGCACGCCCGAACCCCGTAACGACCACCCCTAACACCCTTCCGCTTGCACTAACGAGAGGCCCGCCTGCAAGCCCTGGATATGTCGCGATGTCGGCCTGGATGTAACGTTCGGGCGTCCTCGAACGGCTGCGACGTCCTCTCCGCCACCTTCCAGGCAACGAACCTACTGCGCTTACAATGCCGAAGTTCGCCCTCAAGCCTTCCTCAGACGGTCTGCCCAAAGCCAATGCCAGACTCCCCACACGCGCCGGAGTATCTGAGATATCGACACTTGCGGAGGCTGCCAGAGATTCCACCTTCAGCAAGGCCAGATCTCTCGCGTTATCACGCCCGATCACCTCAGCCCGAGCCCTGCGGCCACTGTCGGTTTGAACAGAAAGGTCCTCCTCGCGCTCGATGGCGTGATTCGCCGCCAACACCAGATCCTCTGCGTAGACGATACCGCTCGACGGCCAGCGCCTCCCGCCTTCGATTCGCACCACCGACGGCTGCATCTTCTCCACAACATCAGCCATCCCCTCGGAGAGGGATATCAGCGGGTTATTACCCGGTCCTTCCACAGCTTCACTCCTTTTCATAGAGTCCTTATACCTGCACGAAATGTACACCGCGGTTCGTCGCCTGCTATCGCCCGTTTGGCTAGCAGTTGCCCCAGAAAAACGGCCAGGTTCGATCCGATTTGGAAATTGACGATTCGCCTGTACTTCGGTACAGAGGCAAACCTGAACCAACTTCCGATGGCAAAAAGTCAGCCTTCGTGATGAAATCTCGAAAGGCGGAAAAGAAAATCACAGAAAGGAGAGTCAGATGGCTTACGAGTTGCCACCGCTGCCTTACCCTTATGATGCGCTCGAACCCTACATTGACGAGCAGACGATGCACCTCCACCACGAAAAACACCACCAGACCTACGTTACCAACCTTAATAGCGCCCTCGAAAAACATCCCGAGGCCGACAAAGGCAATGTGGATGAGATCCTGGCCGCAATAGATGAGGTGCCACAAGATATCCGCACCGCTGTGAGGAACAACGGTGGCGGGCACTCAAACCACTCCATCTTCTGGCAGATCATGAGCCCTGATGGCGGAGGTGAGCCTTCCGGGGACCTCGAAGAAGCCATAAGGTGGTCCTTTGGTTCTTTTGAAGGGTTCAAGGAGCACTTTGGCGCAGCGGCAGCACCTGGGGCGCTCTTTGGGAGCGGGTGGTGCTGGCTGATCGTGAACCCCGATCGCTCGCTATCCATCGAGACCACCGCCAACCAGGACTCACCTTACATGCAGGAGAAGACGCCGATTCTGGGGTTGGACTGCTGGGAGCACGCTTACTACCTTAAGTACCAGAACAGGCGCCCTGAGTACATAGAGGCCTTCTGGAACGTGGTCAACTGGGACGAGGTTGCCCACAGCTACGACCTTGGGCACTCCCAAATATAAGGTTTCCAGCGGCAGGTGCCCCTACGGCAGCGCCTCGACGCGGTCGCCGGTCCGGATCTCACCGTCAAAGAGCACGTCGGCTCGCAGCCCGCCCCGGTGTACGAGTCCGCGCAGCACTCCAGGCTGCGTAAGCCGTTCGAGGTGCGCGCAGGGCTCACACCGCCGTTGGCCGAAGCACTCGACCTCCCCCACCTGGAAGCGCCGCCCAATGAGATCATCCAACGCGATGCCCCTCACGACCAGGTTACGCCGTGCCTCGATCGGTGCCAGTTCGACCCCTTTGGCTGACAACTCCTCCAGCGCCTCAGCCTCAACCAGAGTCAGGTCGTAGCCGCGCCCCCGCGGGTTCGAGAAGGTGCCAGCCCCACGTGCGTAGCGATCACCCAGCAGGCCCCGTCCCTTGATCGCCTCCGCCATGGACACCTCCTGCATGGGACCTTCAGCCTCGGTGGCCACTGCGATCAGCTCGACCGTGCCAACACTCTCGGTCCCCGAGCCGGGTTGTGTCCCCCGTCGCAGGTCGTGCTTGGCGAGCACGAAGGCAGCTTCCACAGCCATCTCCTCCTTACCGTTCAGCTCGGCCATAGGATCGTATATGATGCCGGGAGGTACACCGAAAAAGACCGCCCAGGTCGAGGAGTCGCGCTTGAGGCCAAGAAACCGCCCCGGCCACTCGAAACTCTCGGCAGATGCGACGGGTACCAATCCAAGGTTTCTCAAAGCGAGCCACTGATCCAGGTTAGCTTCTCGCTGTGTTGGCACCTCAGAGAAGCCGAGGTTGAGCATGTGCGCGAGGCAGGCTCTCAGGGAGGTTTCCTTTAGATCATCTACCGGGGCCAACTTGCACTTCCTTTCGCAAACCATCCTGCGGATACTCTAACCAGAAGCCAAATGTTGCACAAGGTGCGGTGAAAACAATCGGCTTCCGAGCTTCACTGATTCCGATATTTGTATTATGGGTAATTGATGTTGAGAACACCTTCGATCCTTGGAGGTTTTGGCGGAAATGGGAAGTGATTCAGGATAGCCGAGAGGGTGCCGATATCGCGAGACCCAGAGAGTTTCAGGCGGGCTGAGACGCGGGCGAGTTTGGCGTTCCTGTTCCACTGGACTTCCCCTTCGCTGAAGTAGCCCCGGAGCATCCCCCGGTAGCGGCGGTCTTCGCGCGATATCAGGAGCCACCTGCCGCCGATGATGGAGCACACCGTCTCCGGCTTGAAGAATATCGGGGTGTAGTTGACCCATCCCACGAACGTCAGGCGGGGCTTTCCTTCTCCCGAAGCAACAAAGGTGGCTCCGTAACGGTTGGTGTAACTAAAAGGGGTTCCTATACCCGGAAAAATCTCGATGCCGTGCAACTCGTAGCTGCCAGACGACAGCTCCTCCAAGAATTTCTGTGACATATCTCCCTTCTCAAACAGCGTTTATCGGATCTGGATTTTACTGGAAGATATGGTCTCTGATACCCTGAAGAGGTGGCAAGCTGGAGCAAACTGAAGAGGATGGCAAAACCCACCGCCTACCTCGCTTGCAGCTACTGCTACGGATCTTTGCCCTTTATCTACCTGCTGGCCAGATCCAGAAATGTCAACCTCAAAGAAGTGGGCTCTAGAAATATAGGTGCAGCCAACCTCTGGCAGCACACCTCTCCCGCTCTTGGTGCTCTTGGGTGGGCTCTGGATCTCTCCAAAGGAGCCTTACCCCCCCTCCTGGCCCGAAGGCTTGGTTTCTCTGAGGTGAGCAGGACTCTGGCGGCGGTGGCGGGTGTTGGGGGGCAGTGTTGGCCCGTTTTCCTAAAGTTTGATGGGGGCAGGGGGGTCAGTGCGATTCTTGGGGCTTCTGCTGTTCTCGCTCCCAGGGAGATCCCGGCCACGATCGC
>CADDYV010000050.1 GCA_902810695.1 Actinomycetota bacterium
GCCTTCACACGGCAGAGGTCGCTGGTTCGAACCCAGCATCGCCCACTTCTGAGATACCTGCGAATACATACGAAACCTGATCTCCTGGAGAGCTTCAATTTTTTCTCTTAGCTCGTCCTCTTCTTGCTGTTCTGGGCACCTCTCCTTCCTCGTAGCTCACCGCTGCCATAAATTCCGGCGGCATCCCCCTCGCCTTGAGTTCCTCCGTCTCCCCACCACGATGTAGGCAAGGCAAGTCGCGGCCTGTATTGGCATACCTCAAGCTACCACTTCCTGGGTTGAGGATGGCATAGAAGCAGGTGACGCACATGTTGGGCGAGCTGCGAGCTAACAACGTCTCGTTGACCCGAGCCAGTATCTCCCAGGCCAGGAGGAACCCAGGGCCCAAGCTACCGCACTGAGCACGCTGGAGGTAGCACCCACTACTAAAGCCGCCGGCATGCCCCTGCCCGCCAGAGCCTTGTTCCCTCCCTGGCTAGAAAAACATTCGGTGAAAAATCGTCCATTTGGGGGATGTGCTGAGAATGCACCGATGTCATCATGCCACTGAATGGAAGGGCAACCCCGAATTCCAGGCGGGGTAAGGAGAGAACTTTATGGTTATGGGCAAAGGAACGCAACCACCCATCGGAAGAAGAAAATTCCTCAAGCAGGCGGCTATGGCTAGCGCCGTTGTTGCCGTCCCCTACCTATCCAACAACAGCGCGGCCTTCGGTAGGCAGAGGATATCCTCATCCAAGGTAGCGAAACGCGCTGATGCTGCGCTAGATCGCGCTCTCAAGGAACTCGTGGCCATGCCTGGTGGCCCTCCTGGGGTCATCGCCATCGTACAGCGCGGAAAACACCTCGGCGTGCACCGTTTTGGGGTTGCGAACCTGCGCACTGATGAGCCTATGCGAATTGATGACCACATGAGGGTCGCAAGCGTCGCGAAGGCTTTCAGCGGGGCCGCCGCGCTCGCTCTTGTGAGCAAGGGCAGGCTCTCACTCGCCGACACGATTGGCAAGTGGCTGCCATACCTGCCCAAGGGCTGGCATGCGGTGACGCTGCGAGAGCTGCTAAACCACACCAGCGGCCTACCCGACTTCTCTAAAGATGCAAGCTTTCAGGAAGCGGTCAGTGCGCACCCGAAGAAAGCGCCTCCACCTCGTAAGCTGCTCTCCTACGTGGAGGATAAGCCACTTAACTTCAAGCCCGGTACACGTTACGAGTACTCTAACTCGGATAACATCGCCGTCGGACTGATGATTCAGGCAGCAACTAAGGACACTTACGAAAACCAGCTCAAAAAGCAGGTGCTCGGAGTACTCGGACTCCACAGGACTAGCCTGCCTGCAGGACCCAAGCTCCCCAAGCCATTCATCCACGGTTACAACAACGACCCTTCACAGCATCCACCGGAGGACCTCAGCGAGATCTTGGCCGCGGGTTGGGCGTGGGCTGCAGGAGGCATAGTGTCTACGCCCGCCGACCTCAACCGCTTTATCCGTGGCTACGTAGGCGGAAGGCTCTTCGACTCCCATACTCAGGCTCAGCAGCGCCGGGTCATCAAAGGCGCAGGCTCCGAGCCGCTCGGTCCGGGAAACAACGCGGCTGGTCTCGGGATCTTCCGCTATGAGACGAAGTGTGGGACGGTATGGGGCCACACTGGAAACACCCCCGGCTACACCCAGTTTGCGGCGGCGAGTGCTGATGGGCGTCGCTCGGTGACGGTTTCGATTAATGAGCAGATCAATGTGAGCCAGGGTGCGTCCGGGGTATTCGAAACACTCAGGCATGCGGAGGAGCGCGCCGTGTGCGCTGCGCTAGCTCCCTGATAACCAGAGCACACCCGGCACCTGGAGTCAGACTGGTGCACCGGCCCGCAATTCACCTGGTAGCTGAGAGGTGCCCGTTCTTAGAAATGGCACCAATCTCGTAACCTTGTTGGATTGACTTGATAGATCCTCATGTGCGCAACCTGATGCTGCATGAGATCGCCGCAGGTGCCGGCCACTTCGAGCACGAAGCGCAGGCGATCGCGATAAATAGAATCCTCACACCCCTGCCCGCGGCTCTTTGAGCCACAAAGAGATGTGGGAAGGTTGCATCGTCTCTCGGACCACCTCTACCAACTCGGCGTTGAGTGCCTCAAGATCGGTTTCGTGGCGCAGCCTGGCAGAGAAGGCTTCGAGGATTCTGGTCGCATCGTACTTGCGCCGGTAGAAGCGCCGGTCTATGAAGACCTGGATATGCTGCCTCAAGGGGTTGAACAGAGCAGCTATCACCAGGGTCGAAGCGACTATGGCAAGTTGGGTCTGGTGCTCCTGGCCGGTGAGCGCCCGAAATATCGTCTGGATGGTTGCCACCCCGCCAAAGTACACTGCCACCAGCAGTGCCGTGAGGGAACCGTAGACCAGCGTGCGGTTGATCACCACGTCTATGTCGTAGAGGCGGTACTTCAGCACGGCGAACCCGATTGCCAGCGGAACTCCGAAGAAGCTAAATAACGCCCCGTATGTCAGCAGGTCCAACCACAGAGGGGAGCCCGCGCCGAACCAGGACTCCGATGGGTAGACGAATGAGGCTATCATGGCGATCAGGTACACAATAGCCACCACCGAGGCGGCGAAGGCTATCCACTTGATCTGCTCTCGCTCCTCCCCTACAGCGCGCCGGTAGCGCCACACCAGGCTCAACGCCGAGGCAAGCATGCACAGCGGCAATAGCGGCAGAACAGCGTAGGCTCCAACCGTCACCCAGGTGTGTCCTTCGAGCCCGAAGGGGTTGCGTATTCCTCTGAAGTTCTGCAGCGGGCCTGGGGCGAGCATGACGCCAATGCTGAGCAGCACGATCACCGCTCCTGAGAGCCAGCCTAGCAAGCGCCACTTCCTCGAAGGGAGCCTCCCGTCCGGGAACAGCAGGAGCAGATAGGTCCCCACAAGCCCCACGGCGGGAACCCAAATCCAGTTGTTTATTCCGGCGACCCCAAGGGGAAAAGGAACTGGGCCAGACTGGAGCATACCGTAGACGCTGTAGAAGTCGAATGTACCGGAGAGGATCCACAAGAAGCCATCAGCCAGGCAGATCCAGCCTATGGGGTTTCGAGGGCGCCTGGAGGCAATGAGAGCACCAACGACCGGGAAAGCCAGGAACAGCACCTCTCCCAACAGTCCGCCTGCACCGAGATTGCCGTCCCAACTGCTGGGGATTGGCGCCGCATGAACGGGGAAGTACAGTAGTACGTTCGCTGCGAACGCAACCACACAGACACCAGCCAGCGACCAAGCCAGCCAAGCGGCAGTGTGAGATCTCATCCCACCTACTCCTCGCCTCTGCTTCCTTGCTCCTACTGTCACAACCCCACTCTACAGCACTACCGTCTCCTATGCGTTACGACAACCGTTACGAAACCAAGCAGCGCGCGAACTTTGCAGAGAACGTCCCTTTCACGGGGTCCGGTCAATAGCGTAGGATGATCGCAAGGTGTCTAATAAAGGGCGGACCTACCAATAATGGAGGTGATCAGCTCAACCAAGCCGCCCCAAAATCCCCGACATCTCTTCGCGGTCGTAGGCGCGAAGGGTGGTGGTTCTGAGGTTGCCCGCCGTGCCAAGGTCGAGCAGCATGGCGGTGGCGCTCTCGTCATCGGGAGCTTCGACTATGGTAACGAGGTCGTAGGGACCTACCGTCCAGTAGACTTCCTCGATCCTCGCTCCGTGCTTTTCGGCAAGCGCGCCGGCTTGATCGCGTCGCTGGACAGACTCTCTCACAGTCTTTATCCCCTGGTCGGTCCAGTTCATCAAGACCACATAGGTGGGCATAGCGCACTACCTCCTCCATGCTGACTCGCTTCCCGAGAAAGCGAGTTATCCTTTCCTATACAAGCATTATGCCCCCACCCCAACTCTCGTGCGAACTAGCTGGAATGGAGAGTCTAAAAAGCAGGTACAAAGGTGCGACCAGGCCCGGCAAGTGGCATCATGCAAGCAGGTGAAACTGCTGCCCCGGTAGGAAAACAGGGAGAGATGTCGGTATGAATCTGGACGAAACGGCCGTTAGCCACTTGCTACGTATGGAGGAAGTGATCCCTGCGATGCGGAGGGCACTGGCCGACTTTTCGAGCGGCAAGGTTGTGCAGCCCACGCGGGTGATGGTCCCAGTTGCCGAGCACCAGGGCTTCCTCGGCCTTATGCCGGCCTACACCGGGGCAGCCCTGGGGACGAAGCTGGTTGCGTTCTACCCGCACAACACCGAAGTGCCCACCCACCACGCCACCATCCTGCTCTTCAAGCCCGAGACGGGCGAACCTCTGACCACCATGGACGGGCGACTCATCACCGAGGTGCGTACCGCGGCGGTCTCTGCGGTGGCCACGGAATACCTCGCCCGCTCTGATGCATCGGCGCTCGCAATCATTGGCTCGGGGGTGCAGGCGCGCAGCCACCTGGAGGCGCTCAGGCTGGTGCGCGACTTCCAGGAGGTCAGGGTGTGGAGCCCGCGGCGGGCCAAGGCGTTCGCCGAAGAGCACGGCGTTATCGCCGCGGCCTCGGCGGAAGAGGCGGTGCGGGGAGCGGACGTGGTGGTAACGGCCACCACCTCGCAGGCTCCGGTGCTATGTGGGGAGTGGCTCTCGCCGGGATCGCACATCAACGCGATAGGTGGCCTCGCCCCCTGGCGCGAGCTCGATGATGAGGTACTGCGCCGCGCCAGGATCTACGTGGACTCGCGGGAGGCCGCTATGAAGGAGTCAGGAGATGTCATTGCTGCCGGGGCTATCTTCGCCGAGATCGGGGAGGTGGTGGCCGGGATGAAGCCGGGTCGTCAATCAGCCGAGGAGGTAACGCTGTTCAAGTCGCTCGGGCTGGCGGTGGAGGATGTAGCAGCAGCAGATCTGGTCTACCGCAAAGCCCTACAGCAAAGATAACCGTAACGAGATGCCAGTAGCGATAAAGATGGCTGCCAGAGCGAGGAGGAAAACCGGCGAGTGTTACTGCACAGCAGATAGGATTAAAAAGCAACCACTCTGGAACCAGACTACGTCAACCACAGCCCCGGAATTCCCAATCAGCCCGAAGGCCCGGAGGGAGTCAAAGCGGTCGTGGATATGTTCCGGGGCGGCATGCCGGATCTCAAGGTTCTCATCGAGGATATGATCGCCGAGGACGATAAAGTGGCGGTTCGCTACACGCTTGAAGGCACCCATGATGGTGATCTCTTTGGCGTCCCTCCCACGGGCCGGCAGCTGAGCATCAAGAGCATCACGGTGGAGCGGGTGTCAGAGGGCAAGGTCATCGAGCACTGGCGCGTTACCGACAGTCTGGACATGATGCAGCAACTGGGGGCGATCCCGACGCCAGAGCATGCATAAAAAGAGTGAATGGCTAACGGATAGGGCTCTGATCGCAGGACTGACCGGACCGGGAGAACGCCTTTCCGAGAACGCGCACCGCAAGATGCTTTTTTACCTGCGGCTCAAGTGAACCATCCGTCGGCGTTTGGTTCGTGGCCGCTCGCCATACGCGGCTGGTAGTGTTGGGCGAAGACCTGACTGACGAGCTCTCTACGGCTGCGCACGCCAACCTTGTCGAAGATGGCCTTGAAGTGATCGCGCACCGTATTGGGGGTGATGTAGAGTTCCTCGCAGACCTCGGCTGTGGACAGCCCGCGCAACACGAGCCGCGTTATCTCGCTCTCGCGCTTCGTCAGACCGTAAGCATCAACGATCAACGGTGCGATCTCCGACGGACGGGCCTCTTCGAAGATGATGGCTATCTGCCCCACTGTGTCTGCGGCCCGTAGCCTTGAGGCGTGCAGTACCAGCCACCGTCCAGAGGCGGTCCTGAGGCGCATCCTCGGCATCGGGTCGGGCAGTACATGACTGCCGCCCCGCTCCAGCGCCAGCAAGCGCGCAGCGACCGTGTAGACCACATCAGGCAGCTCTCTGGAGCTGGGCCAATCACCTGTTGCCACTTCCGCGAGCCACCCCTCGGCAGCGGGCGTGATCGCCACCAGCGAGAGATCATCTGAAAGCAACACCAACCCCGGCCCTTTCGACGGCGAGGGGGTGACCGGTGCATCGCCGATCAGCAAGGCGGTGCGCAGACCCTCGGCCAGGTGCGGAGTGAGCTTCGCCAGGAAAGCCGCCTCCTCAGGCGTGAAGTCGGGGCTAGACCGCTCGCGGTGCAGGCACATGAACCCCCAGCACTTGGAGCCCACCACCAGGGCCGCTCTCAACTCGTCCCCCAGGTCCATCGGGGCGAGGATCTCCCGATAGCGCGGGCTGCGTCCCAGCTCACCCCTGGTTGCCACACCCAGGCTGTCAACCGGCGAGCGTCCCCTTGCCAGGCGTGAGAACTTTACTGAATCATCTTCCAGGTACTCGTTCTCGATAAACTGTGGAGTAGCCCGCGCGAGGATGTCGTCAACTACGGCACTGGTGAAGAGCAGCGTGGCCGGGTCGGCGGTAGCGAAGAACGAAACGTCTACCGGAATCACCTTCCGGATACGCCTTACGGCCTCGACCCTGAACGTCCTCGAATCCAACCTGGCGTGACAGAGACGGACGATATCTTGCCTGATGCGCTCCGCAGATCCGCCGCCGTTCATGGTTCCGCATTATACAAGTAACCGGAGTTTCAAAACATCCCACATTTGTGGGATTACTTTCGCTCACCGCCTGCACTACGCTCCAGACAATGATGGTTCAGGCGAGCGCAAAGGAGGTTTCAAGAGATGTCGGAAGAAGAGAACAAGGTGCTGGTGCGCCGTTTCGTAAAGGAGTTCTGGAACGAGGGGAACACGACTGCCGCGGACGAGCTGATGGCACCCGGCGCCATTATCCACATGCCCACCGGGGAGGTGGTTAATCCTGATGAACTAAAGAGCTTCGCCCGTATGTGGCGCGGGTCGTTCCCCGACTGGCATTCTACATTCGAGGATTTGATCTCGGAAGGAGACAGGGTGGCCGAGCGGTGGACCGGTCGCGGCACGCACCTGGGCGAACTGGAGGGCATCCCGCCTACCGGCAAGCGCGTTGAGGTGCCAGGCAGCGTCTTCTACCGGATCGTCGGCGGCAAGATCGTGGAGTTCCGGGGACAACTGGACATGATGAGCCTGATGCAACAGCTAGGCGTGATAGCGTCACCGCAGCATGCCGAGGCCTAATTCGCGAGACAGAAAGCACTCCGGAAAGGAGAGTAAAGATGCAAGACCAGATCAACGGCACCACAGTGCTCGCGGCGCTTGAGGGAATGCAGTCTCCCGGCTGGCAGGTGGCGGCAGTTGGGGAGTACGAGCACTCTTTGCCGAGCAGGTATGCTAGCCTGCGGGCGGATCTCTCTGCCCGCATCCTGGCGCTGACCGGACGGCAAATATCCCCAGAGGAGATCTACACGAACGGACGCCTGGCGGTCGCGGGCGTGGACGGCGTAACGTTCCGGCTTCACCATGGCGACCTGATGCTGGTGCGTACCTGTACCTACTGCGGGACGGGGCACTTTGAGAGCCCGAAGATAAGTAGCCTCTCAGATATCGGGTACGCGCTCTCGGCCTGGAGACCGCTGCACGAGGACTGCGAGGACTATTCAGCAGACGAGTTCCCGGACTTTTGAGCGAGGATCCCGTTACGACGATAGAAGAGAACAAGACCGTTGTCCGACGGTTCTTCGAGGAACTGTTGAGCACAGACAACCTCGCCTTAGCAGATGAGATCCTCTCCCCCGCCTTCCGCTTCTACTTTTCCGGCAGCCCGGAGCCGATGGAGGAGGCAAGGCTTCGGCCCGGTTCACCATGCGTGGCACCCATAAGGGTGAATTTCGAGGTATCGCCCCGAGTGGAAATGTGGTGACGATGACGGGCATTGACATGATCCACCTCGCCGAAGGCAAGATGGTAGAAGACCAGGTAGAGGTGGACCAGTTGGGGATGATGCAGCAGTTGAAGCCGATAGCATCACCGCAGCAAGTCGCGGCATCCTCGTACAACTTCCCGCACCTCCGGACAATAGGTGTTGCCGATGATCACCAGTGCGCCGCAGGGCATCGAGGCTCCGCAAACATCGTCGCGAGCGCGACCGTGCCCGTGAGCCCGGTCATCAGCGTCATGGGGGCCGTGGCGATGGCCGCGCCCGTGGTGAGGACCGTTTCGCCCAGGGCGATAATCAGGAACAAACGACAACGCTCCAGCATGTGGGAGCCCTCGAATTCTACGTTCTCGGAGTGCAGCCACCGTCCGGGGATGGGATGCGCCAGCGACGTGACCTCGTACCTCTGCTCGGGCGCGCGGGTGGAGGATATGGTCATGTTTCCTCACGCCGCCCGCTGCGCACCCGTGACGGCGACGACTCTGCCCTCGATGTTATCGCTCATAATCGTGATTCCTGCTCACCATGATAGCCGCTCAGCGACCGGCTCTTCGCTCCAGCTCCTCGGGGTACCGCGCTCCCTGGATCGTGATCCTCGAGGCGGCGTCCGCGATCTCGCGCAGGTCATCCGCCGTAAGCTCGACCTCCGCAGCTCCGACGTTCTCCTCCAAGCGATGCAGCTTCGTGGTGCCCGGGATCGGCACGATCCACGGCTTCTGCGCCAGCAGCCACGTTCTCCACACCGTAGATCTGGGCGGTATCGAAGAACGTCACGCCACGCTCGGCGGCCGCGCGGACGAGGGCGATGGCCTGCTGCCTGTCGGTCGCCGGGCCGTAGCCGTGGCTCAACCCCATCGCGCCGTAGCCGATGGCCGAGACTTCCAGGTTGCTGTTTCCAAGTTTGCGCTTCTGCATTATCTCTCCTTAGTCGTTCATTGACCCGGCCCGGCATTAGTCCGTCGCTGACCTTTTCCAATACGATCCCTGCCTCCGGTACCAGATGCAAACGGGCCGGCAGTACGTTTGGCAGGACGTCTTGCCTCACCCAGCGCCTTCACGATGCTGTCCTGGTCAGGCATTTGACACTTTCCTCGGTGCTGTGGGTTGGCGTGGCCGGTCACCGTCGATCCCTATGCGAACTTGTGTTGACCGGCCACGCCCGGACGACCGGAGGCCTTGCCAGCGTGGCAAAGGCACACCGGTCAGCCTACGTACTGCCCCCCGGAGTGGTCTCACACCTCGGGGATCTCCCTGCCGTACGCTTCGAGGGTGATGCTGTCGGGGTCCGGTCCGCCGCGCACTCCGGTGTCGAGCGCGTCGATCGCGGCTATCTGCTCGCTGGTGAGATCGAAGTCGAAGACGTCGAAGTTCTCGGCGATGCGGGCGGGCCTGGTAGACTTCGGGATCGCCGAGCGGCCCTTCTGCAGGTGCCAGCGCAGCATCACCTGAGCGGCCGACTTGCCGTGCCGGCGCGCGATCTCCAGCAGCGTCGAGTCGTCGAACGTGCGCTTCTCGCCGCCCCCGTAGGACGTGATGCCGCCAATTGGAGACCACGCCTGGGTCACGATGCCCTTCTCGGCGTGCACACTCTGCAACGCGGTCTGCTGGAAGTACGGATGCAACTCGATCTGGTTCACGGCGGGCACGACGGACGTCTCTTTCAGCAGCCGCTCGAGGTGCTCGGGCATGAAGTTGCTCACGCCGATAGCGCGCACCTTGCCGTCGGCGAGCAGCTTCCCGAGCGCCCGGTAGGCGTCGAGCGTGAGATCGAAGCGGCTCGGCAGCGGCTGATGCAGGATCAGCAGGTCGAGCCGGTCGACGCCAAGCTTGCCGGCGCTCTTGTCGAACGCGTGCAGCGTGGCGTCGTAGCCGTAGTCGCTGATCCAGACCTTCGTCTCGACGAACACCTCATCGCGGGCGATGCCCGAGCGGCGGATGCCTTCGCCGACCTCACGCTCGTTGAAGTACGCGGCGGCGGTGTCGATATGACGGTAGCCGACGCGGAGGGCCTCCTCGACAGCGGCGGTCGTGACATCGGGCGGGGTCTGGAAGACGCCAAACCCTAAGAAGGGCATTTCCACACCGTTGTTGAGCGTGACCGAGGGAACGGTTGACATAGGGAATCCTCCTTGTTGGTGCTTCTGCATGGCATTTCAGGGTGCTATCGCGGGTTGCTGTATCACCAGGGTATTCAGCGCGGCACTAGCCTGAGCGTCACGGCCTCGGCGTCGGGGCCGACGACGCTGCCCACGATCCCGGGCCCGTACCGGTCGTACTTGGCGTGGTAGGCGGCGTCGAGGGCGGCGTGCACGCCCGGGTCGGCTTCGGCGAAGGCCACGTCCCGTTCCAGACCACCGGCCCGGATGCGACCGGCACCGCTGGTCTTCGCGCGGCGGAACCACGGGTTGTTCGGGCCGTAGGCGGAGCGGACGTAGAGATCGTCGCCGGCTCTGACGACCCACATCGTCACGTACGGGCGCAACGTGCCGTCGCGCCTGAGCGACGCGAGCTTCAGTTCTTCTGCTGCTCCGATCCTATCGAGCTCTTCGCTCGTCCACGTGCTCATCGGCCATCTCCTCTCGTGATGCCGTGTGGCCGGTCGGCGTTGCGACTATCTTTGCTTACCTCCTGTTCCCGGTGGGCCACGGGTCAACGAGCCTGATCGAGTCGCGGCCGGTGACGAGCCGAATCTTCTTGTCGGTCATTTATCATACGTCCTTCCTTATTCATGGATCGGTTCGGAATCACAAGAGGCTCGCCGCGCTCGCGACGGCCCGCAGGACCTGGAGTACCAGCAGCGTCCCACCGCCGCGAGGGCGAGGATGCGGCCTGGATCGGACGGATCCTCACAGGCGCAGCAGCGTCTTGATCGCGCGGCGTTCGTCCATCGCGCGGTAGCCCTCCGCTACCTCTTCGAGGGGCAGCTCCAGGTCGAAGACCTTGCCGGGGTCGATCTTGCGGTCCCAGATCAGGTCGACCAGTTCGGGCAGGTAACGGCGCACCGGGGCAGGGCCACCGTGCAGGTGGACCTCCGCGAAGAACAGCTCATCGCCGGGCAGCTCCACGCCGTGCGCGACCCCCACGTAGCCGACGTGCCCGCCGGGGCGGGTGGAGCGGATCGCCTGCATCATCGACTCCTGGGTGCCGACCGCCTCGATCACGGAGTGCGCGCCGAGTCCGTCGGTCATGTCCTTGATCTTTGCCACGCCCTCGTCGCCGCGCTCGGTGACGATGTCGGTCGCGCCGAACTGTAGCGCGAGCTTCTGCCGGTCCTCGTGTCGGCTCATCGCGATGATGCGCTCTGCGCCCATCTGCTTTGCGGAGAGCACGCCGAGGAGCCCCACCGCGCCGTCACCGACGACCGCGACCGTCTTGCCGGGGCCTGCCGCGGCGGCGTCAGCACCGAACCAGCCGGTGCCAAGCACATCGGAGGCCGCGAGCAGGCTCGGGATCAGGTCGTCCGACGGGACCTCCGGGGTTGCGACCAGGGTGCCGTCAGCGAGCGGGACGCGTAGCCGGGGCGCTTGCGCGCCCTCCGCCCCCATGAGCCGGGCGTCTACGCACCGGCTCTGGTACCCCGCCCGACAGATGGCGCAGGTGTTGTCCGAGGCGAAGAACGAGCCAACGACGAACTGGCCGGGCTCGATGTTTTTGACCTCGCTGCCGACCTCCTCCACGATGCCGCAGTACTCGTGTCCCATCGGGGTTGGTTGGGCGATCGGCTCGATGCCGCGGTAGGGCCACAGGTCCGAGCCGCACACGCAGGTGGCCGAGAGCCGGATGATGGCGTCGGTCGGCTCGATGATCTTGGGGTCGGGACGCTCCTCGAAGCGCACGTCCCGGGGGTCGTAAAGAACTGCTCCTTGCACGATTTATCTCCTTCCGAATGTCCAGTACCTGGTCGCGTCTTCGATAAACGCCGCCGCGCCGCCCGGCGTGATCTCCACGCCCGTCGCGTTCACCGCAACTGGGTCACGGTCGGCGACGAACATCACTACACCGTCTGGCCGCCGTCGACGACCATGGCGTGCCCGGTGACGAAGGAAGCCGCGCCCGAGCACAGCCAGACGACGGCGGCGGCGATTTCCTCGGGCTTGCCCATTCGTCCGATTGGTTCCTGGGCGAGCACCCTCTCGCGCCCCTCCGGGGTGTCACCGAAGACCCGCTCGATCATGTGGGTGTCGATGATGCCGGGGCACACGGCGTTTATGCGGATGTTCGACGACGCGTAGTCGAGCGCGGCGTCCTTGGTCAGGCCGACCACGCCGTGCTTCGCGGCGGCGTACGCGGCTCCATGTCCGAAGGCTTTAACCCCTGCGCCGGAGGAGGTGTTCACGATCGCACCGCTCCCCTGCTCAAGCATCAGCGGAATCTCGTACTTCATGCACAGGAACACGCCGCGGAGGTCGATGGCGATGATCCGGTCCCACTCCTCCTCGTCCTCCTCGGTGAGGTCTGCCATCGCCTTGCTCGCCTGTTCGACACCGGCGTTGTTGAAGGCGACGTCGAGGCGCCCGAACCGCTCCACCGCCCTGGTCAGCGCAATCTTCACCTCCTCGGAACGCGTTACGTCGCACCTGACGGCGAGCGCCCGCCCGCCGGCTTCTTCGATCATGCGTGCCGTTTCCTGATTATCCTGCCCCGAGACGTCGGCGACCACCACGCTGGCGCCCTCGCGTGCAAACGCCAGCGCTGTCGCACGGCCGATGCCGGTTCCCGCTCCGGTTACGAACGCAACCTTTCCCGTGTAGCCTCCATTCTCGTTCGTCGCCATTTTCCACTCCTTCTCGCGTTGCTCATCGTGTCGTCAGTAACCAGGTCTCACGCCCCCCAAAGTCGGATCTCCTCCTGAACAAAAGTCCAGATAAGATCCTGAGGATCGGGATTAACTCCCTCTGTCTGGCATTGATTGTAGGAGCCCTGGAGTGCATGGCGTTAGAATGATCGTCCAGGATTGTTGTACTATCCTGCAAATCTGGCGATGAATGAGGCACGAACGAGCGAAGAGGCTTTGATGGATCTGATGAACCACCCAACACACTCAGAGCGTGAGGCGCACAGGGAGCAAGCCGAGCGTGAGGAGCTGGCCGGACGTATCGCGCGGGCCGTCCGCGAAGAGGGGACTGCTGTGCCGCTGGAAGGGTTGCAGTTGCGCCGCGCATCCGCTCCCAAGGAGCTTGGGCATGGTGTATCCTACCCGGCCTTGTGTGTGATCGCGCAGGGGGCCAAAGAGCTCCTGCTGGGTGAGGACCGCTACCGCTACGATCCCGCGCATTACCTCATCACCACCGCCACACTGCCGATCACGAGCCGGATCATCGAGGCGTCTGAGGAGCGACCGTTTCTGGGGCTCGTGCTCAGGTTGGATCCCACCCTCGTCGGCTCGGTCATGGTCGAGGCCGGCCACTCCGCGCCGCGCCGTCCCTCCGACGTGAGGGCCATCGCCGTGAGCCTGCTGGATGCGGGCTTGCTGGACGCCGTCGTAAGGCTCGTCAGGCTATTGGACTCCCCGACCGATGCGCGCTTCCTCGCGCCGCTCATCAAGCGGGAGATCGTCTACCGGCTCCTGATGGGAGAGCAGGGCGGCAGGCTCAACCACATCGCGGTCCTCGGTGGCCACACCCACCGCATCGTCGAGGCAATAGATAGGCTCCGCAAAGACTTCGACCGGCCGCTGCGGATCGAGGATATGGCGCGAGAGCTCGGGATGAGCGTCTCGAGCTTCCACCACCACTTCAAGGCGGTCACCGCGATGAGTCCGTTGCAGTTCCAGAAACAGATACGGCTGCAGGAGGCCCGCCGTCTCATGCTCGGCGACGACCTCGACGCCGCGAGCGCCGGTTACCGCGTGGGCTACGGCGACGCCTCGCACTTCACCCGCGATTACAAGAGGCTCTTCGGCGAGCCGCCGGTGCGCGATGTCGAACGGCTGCGGGAAGGCGTAATGGAAAGTGCCAGCCTGTAAGCCGATTAGAATCTCACGCCCCGTTCTACGGATCAGCGGTTTATCGCCGTCGGAGGGGTGGCATACTAGTCGTACCGCCGAGTAAACGATTTTCGGGAGGATAAGCCATGCAGATCACCAGGAGCAGCAGCATCGAAACCGCAACCGGGCCGGGCGAGTCGTTCACCGGCACGGTCTACATAGATACCGTCGCTGTGCCTTCAGGTCCCTCGCGCCTGGCGGCGAGCAGCGTCCACTTCACCCCCGGTGCCAGAACCGCCTGGCACACCCACCCCAACGGACAGACCATCTTCGTCACCGAGGGCGTGGGGCTCTGCCAGCGTCGGGGCGGCCCCATAGAGGTCATCCGAGCCGGCGACCGCGTCTTCTTCGAGCCCGGAGAGGACCACTGGCACGGCGCCGCGCCGAACCGATTTATGACCCACCTTGCGATGCAGCAGGCCGACGACCAGGGCAGTCCCGTCACCTGGGGTGAGCACGTCACCGACGAGGAGTACGGCGCCGCGCCAGCGACCGGCCAGTGACTCATGCCGAGACCGCGATAGGCGGTGGCAAATGCTGGTTCGAACCCAGCATCGCTCGCTCTTCGAATCACTCGGGATAACGCCAAGAATCGTCGAACTACCGGCAGGTCTGGGTTAGAGCAAATCGTCAGGGGTTACCGCGAGCCTGTACTCCACACCGTCCAACGCGCCTTCGAAGTGCCGTTTTCCACACAGTGTCTTTCGTTGTTCACCAGCTCTTAATTTGTCGAGCAGCTTTATACCTTTGGTCTCGGTGACCATGTAGATAAAGGACTCTTCTCCGGGTTGTCCGTGTTCGCCTCGATCCTTGAGAACCAGAGCCCAATCCGGGTTGTATTCCCCCATCGGGGTCGGCACGGTAAACCAACGCGGCAGCTTCATGTAAAGCCGGACCGTCTCCCACTTCTCGAGCTCTTTGACGAATTCCCTCTCCGCGTCGGAGTCAATGATGATGCGGTCGTAGATCGAGCGTTCCGCCGGGAGCATGTACTGCTCCCATCCCTGCATCTCCTCTTCGAACTGCGACATCTGGTAGCGGTCGTTGGTCTTCTCGTAGCGGATGCCCTCGACGAGCTGGTCTGTCATCTTGTCTTTGATGATCCGCACCCTCGCACTCGCGAACCCGTGCGGGTTATCCAGCGCTGCCGCTTTGTTGCTTGTACGACGGTAGATTTCTAGCAG
Source organism: Actinomycetota bacterium (assembly GCA_902810695.1). Lineage (GTDB taxonomy): Bacteria > Actinomycetota > Rubrobacteria > Rubrobacterales > Rubrobacteraceae > CADDYV01. The sequence goes on from CADDYV010000050.1 coordinate 15,014, forward strand.
GGTACGCCGCGTTACACGCATCGGCGGATTCGTGTTTTCCATCAGGTCCGTTATGAGGTCCACCAGGTTGGGCAACGCGCGCCCCGCAGGCACCGCAGCCGTTTGGGTGGCGCTCATGCGGTGCGCTTCGAAGCCTTCCTCTTCAGAAATTTTCTCTCCAACCGCCACGCGCGCCCGAGGAACGCTCAGGTGGGGAGCTTCGATCTTCGCCGCATCCAACCCGGCGACCACGTCGCTTATCAGCCGGTCAACGTCTATGCTGACGGTGTACCGCGTTTTCTGGCTGATCCGACCCCAAAGCTCTTTGAATTCTGGACTCGACATATAATCCTTGCGGAGCTTTGCCGTCTTCTTTTGCGCCCGCGGCGGTGGAGGCGGCAGGGCGTCCCTGCCGTACTCGATCTCTATCTCGCTCTGTAACTGCGCCACGTATCGCTCGTAGCTCTCGTTGGCGATGACAGTCAGAACGTTCGCGCGCTTGTCACGTACCCGGTTGCCGTTCTGGTCCACGACGAGCCTCACACCCCGTCCCACCTCTTGCCGCTTCTTCATCTCCGACACGGATTGGTTCAGGGTGCATATCTGAGTTACGTTGGGATTGTCCCAGCCCTCGCGCAGCGCCGAGTGGGAGAAGATGAAAGATACCGGCTCCTCAAAAGACAACAGCCGCTCTTTGTTTTTCATGATCAGCTCGTAAGCCGCTATGTCCTTCCGGGCCGCGCCGGTCCTGGAGTCCTCGTAAGACTACCTCGCCGCCTTTCTTGCGCGTGCTGGCGAAGTAAGCCGCCTGCGCCTCTCCGGCCTCGCGTCCGGCCCACTCCTCGTACCTGCCCTTTATGTCGTCGAACGCTCTGGAAAAGAGTCTGCGGATGAGCCCGCCTTCGGCAGCGTAGTTATCCACGCGGTCTATAAAAAAGAGCGAGAGCACCTTCACACTCTTCGGCTTGAGCCGCCGCTGTTTACGAAAGTGTTCCTCTATCGTGTAGCGTATCTGCGCCTCGAAGATCGCCTCTCTGTCCGCCCCGGTAGCTTCGCCAACTGATAACTCCACGCCGTTTGCAAACCGGATGTACTTGCCACCGGCGGATATTTCATCCACGTCGAAGCCTTCGTACTCCCGTCGTCCGGTCTTCTTTTCCAGGGAGTCTCCGGGTCTCAGAGTTAAGGTTCTCTCCTTCAGCGAGCCGTCGGCCATAAGCTTGTGGGCCGCCACCTTCGCGGTCAGGGCCGAACCCCGGGACCTGACATCATCAAGGCGGACGAACGCGCTGCCCGTGTCATCTTCTTTTACCACCGATGCTACCTCGATGCGCTTTACCAGCCCCTGCCGGTAGGCGTCGAACGGCGTGAGGCGGTAGACGAGGTTGTACGTGTTGCGGTGCGTGGCGCTGTAGCGCAGGGCAAACAACGGGTGGAGCGCCGACAATGCCCTGACCCTGAGTTCGCTCTCCATGTTCTGCGGTTCGTCCAGTATCAGTACGGGCCTTGCGAACTGGATGAGGTGGATGGGAGTTTCACCCTGCCGCCGGTCTGTGGACTGGTTGATGACGTTGGACGCCTTGTTGAAAGAGTCAATGGTCATCACCATGATCTCCACGCTGTCGGATAACGCGAACTGCCTCACCTGCGACAGGTCAGACGAGTCGTAGACGTAGTAACGGTAGGGCATCCCGCCGTATAGCAAACTCAGGTGCGACTCCGTCATCCGCAGCGTCTTGAGCACGCCTTCCCGCACGGCGACCGAAGGCACGACGACCAGAAACTTGCGCAGCCCGTAACGTTTATGCAGCTCCAGTATCGTCCGGATATACACGTAGGTCTTGCCCGTGCCCGTTTCCATCTCCACGGAGAAGTTCGGAAACCTGGCCCTGAGGTGCCCGACCCCGGCATCTATATCTTCTTCGATGCACTGCAAAGACCGGTCAGGCACCAGGCGATTGCGCCGCTGAATGTCCTGGAGATTCGCGAGGATCCGGTCTTCATCTATGTCCAGACGGTTGGGCACGGCAGCAAGCCCGCCCCGCTCGGAGAAAGCCTATCCGCCTCAAGAGGCGATTGCCCATCGAAGAGGTTGGTAACAGACGCTATAGCATCAAGCTGATACGGCTGGTTCGCCTCGAACCTGAACTTCATATGCTTCTCAGGCGATCTACTAGCTCAGATCACGGCTTCACACAAGGATGGTTCGCGGGTATCTCGCAATACCTTTCTCTAGTTCCACGGATCATTGGGGTTACGGTCCTGAACACCCGGAGATCTAACTCGTCGAAGAAGTCCTGGTCCAGCTTGATGACGCGCAGTGTGTCACCTCTCTGCAACCAGTGAACCACCCACGTCTCGCGTTCGGGGTAATGGCGGCGCGCGTTCTCTATTTTGTCGGGTCGTACCCACAGCGGAGCAGAGCGCAACACGCCGGTCGTCTGCGGCCCCGTTACCTCCAGGTACACGCTGGTGTCGCCGACGCGCAGATCCGCCCCGCCTCTCTCATACCCGCGGCTCGCCGCCGAACCGGAGAGGTATTCAGCGGAACCGGCCCCGAGCCCCGCGGCAACGACCAGCCTGCCGGCCTCCTCCCGGATACGCCGGATTACCGCCCGCTCCCGCTGGTTGGACTTCTTCCAGGTGTGTTTATACCGCTCCTTCCAGTAGTTTTCGCTGCGCACCGGTTCACCTAGATGAGCTTCAACCGGCACTGCATCGCAAGGTTCGCAACCAGCTCATCGTCCAGCGCACTGTCCCGACAGATAAACAAAGTATCTCTGTTCAACCCCAAAGCCCGTACGGTCTCCGGGTGCAACTCGCCATCCAGGCAGATGAGAAAGGAGCGATCCCCGCCCGAGTCAGCCACGGACCACATCTCATTTTCCTCGACGCCAACATCGAACACCCTGGAGTTGAGGTCGAAGCCCTCCTTTATGATCACCTCCCACAGGAGGGTGCGCCGGTCCCACCCTTCGATAAGAGGATCGGCGAACATCTCCATCTGATCCGCATAAGCTTCCGAGATTCTCTCTTCCGGCTCCGTCCACGTCTTGTACTGGGAGCTGGTTAGCTTGAAGACTTTGAAACCAAGATCCTCTCTGTCGTCGAGCGTTGGTGCGTCTTCTCTGGCTTTCCGCAGCCTGTTTATCACCCGCCTGATGCGTTCCTTTCCGATTTCGGCGATGGTGGGAAAGTCGTCGTTGCCGGTAGGCTCCGGTAGCTGCACGCAGATGAATTTCCTGTTGCCGCCGTCTTCGCGGTTCAGCTCCAGCACGGCCTGAACGGTGGTGCAGCTACCGGCGAAAAAGTCCATCACGATGTCCGAGTCGGTTGCGCCCGTACCCTGCCTGACCAGCGAGCGCAGCAGGCTCACGGGCTTCGGATAGACGAAAACCTTGTCCCCGAAGAGGTCTTTTATCTCGCGCGTACCCTCGGTATTGATAGAGGAGGTAAGGGTGGCAACCGTGCCGGACCCGGCGTTCGACGCGCGGCCGTTCGGGGAGATCCAGGTCGAGATGGGACGGAACAGAGACTTCGCCTCGCTCTTGAACCGCTTGTATAGCGGCGTGCCCTCCGGCGTGCCGGGAAACAGGATCCGACCCTCCCTTATTTTCTGCTCCATCGTCTCGGGGCTGTAGGGCCAGTAGCGGCCTTTCGGCGGCCAGTACTCGTAACCGGTCTCTGGATCTTTGATGGGGTATAGCGTGTTACCGCCCGGTTTGGCCGCGCTGAGGTTGTCCGCTACCCACGGACCGCGCGGATCATCGTCGTCGTTGCGGTACCGCTTAAAGGTACGCTCCTCGCCAGCCAGGGCAACCCTGCCTTTGCCGTAGCAGATGACGTACTCGTGGTCTACGCTCACGTTGTTGACGGCGTCCATCGCGCCGCTTCGGCGCTTCCAGACGAACGTGGCAAGAAAGTTCTCCTCGCCGAAGATCTCATTCATCACCATCCGCAGGTTGTGATACTCGTGGTCGTCAATGCTGACGAAGATGACGCCCTCGTCGCGCAAGAGCTGCCTGGCCAGAAAAAGTCGCGGGTACATCATCGTCAACCAGGCGGAGTGGCATCTACCGCTGGTCTCGGGATTGCTGGTGAGCAGGTTCCCTTCGGCGTCCCTCTGCCCCGTGGACTCGAGGTACGCCCCGAGCGGATCTGTGTAGTCATCCGCGTATACCAGGTCGCCGCCGGTGTTGTACGGCGGGTCTATGTAGATCATCTTCACCCGCCGGAAGTACGCCTTGTAGAGGAGCTTCAACACTTCGAGGTTGTCGCCCTCGACGAAAATGTTTTGGGTGGCATCAAAGTCTACCGACTCCCCGGTATCCGGAGAGAGCGTCGCCGACGTAGACGCTTGCAGCAGCCTGATAGCATCCCGCTTTCCCGCCCAGGAGAAGGAATAGCGTTCCGACGACTGGCTCGCCTCCAAACCCAGCGCCGCAAGCAACCGCTCCGGGTCGAGTTCCCCCTCCGAAAAAGCTTCGGGGACGAGCGACCTCAAGACCTCAAGGCGTTCTTCCAGGACACCTGCGGAAGCCTTATCTACGGGCTGCGGCCTGTGCTGCTCGTGCACGCTTCTCCTTCTACGCTCCTTTTCCATTCACTACAGGGTTCGCTCTGCGCTCGATCAGACACCGCCCTCGATAACCGGGCGCGGCCTGACTTTATTCTCTACGTCCCCGCTCCTCACACCAGGGGAAATTGTAGACCTTATATTACCGGCTTTGTGGTTCCCACCAGGACGAAGCCGATGACACCAGAGCTAGCGATCCTCTAAAACCTCTGATGGGCGGGAGTTTGTGTGCTACGATAGCCGTGTTTTTCGGGCCCGTAGCTCAGTTGGGAGAGCGCCGCCTTCGCATGGCGGAGGTCACGAGTTCGAGTCTCGTCGGGTCCACTCTAAAAAGTTAAAGGTTTGCAGGTAAAACCTGAAGAGGCTAAAGAGCCCCGGATACACTCCGGGGCTTCTGTACACCAACCGGTTTTCTACTCCATCAGCAGCACCTTCTCCGTGGCTAGTGCGGTTGGGGCTCCCATCGAAGTATCCAACGGGAGTAAGTGTCGAGGGTGAGGTTGGGCGCTGTGGTTCACTATTCCAGAAGAAAATCTGGTATCGGGGATGGTGGGATGTCTATAATTGTTCAGGATAGGTGCGGGTTCTCAGGTGGAGAGCAAGGGAGAGCGGACAGCGAAGAAAGTACGCATGCGTACGCTTCCCTGATTAACGCTCGGATAACGCTCACTATCTATGCTGGCTCACATAGCAGCTCTGAAAAGGAGAGTGAAGAACGAAGCACACATTCCTCTCTAGGTTGCAGAAGGGTATATACAGCGGAGCTTGGGGCATAAGCGGCGACGTTTTTCCGCATGGACGCTAAAGAAATTTCTCTGCTGGCCGATAATGATCTCGTGATAAGCTTTGCCCTCATAACCCGGCTTTTGAAACACGTAAGGAGGCTGCGTGATGCAGCACGCCCTGGATAACAGTTTTCTAAGCCACCAGGCCTTTTTCAAAATTGCCACAGAAGGTATGCTGCTGGTCAGCTCCGATGGAGTTGTCCTGGACGCCAACCCGGGGGCTTGCCGTATTCTCGGTGCGGAGAGGGAAGAGCTGATCGCGAGCGATTTCAACCTCTTCGCTTCCTCGGATCCGCGATTGAACCTCGCCCTGAAAGAGCAGCAGGCGGTGGGTGAATTTCGGGGAAAGCTCCACCTCTTGCGCTGGAGCGGAACACCTTTTCTCGCCGACGTTTCCATCGCTGGCTGTCGGACCGAGGCTCGTAAAGAAGGACTCGCCGTGATCATCCACAAGATCGGCGAGTGTGAGAAGCCCGAAGAAGATGGCCGAAACCCTGAAGAGAAGCCCCTTAGATATCAGGGCGCACCTCACGCTACCCAACTGCACCGGGAAAACGGAGCAAAGCTATACACAAGCGAGCAAAAGTACCGCGAATTCTTCGAGAACGCGGTAGAGGCGATGTTCCAGAGCACACCAGACGGACGGCTGACAATGGTCAACTCTGCCATGGCGCGCGTGTTTGGCTACGAGACGCCGCAGGAGCTGATCGCGAGTGTCTCGGACGTGGCCAGCCAGCTTTACGTGGTCCCAGACTCCCGCGAAGAATTCACTCATTTAATAGAACAACACGGCACAATCTCTGGTTTCGAAACCCGGATGTGTCGCAAGGGCGGGAGCGTAATTTGGGCTTCCGTAAATGTCCGCACTCTGCACGACGCCGACGGTAAGGTGGCAGGATACGAAGGTACGGTAGAAGACATAACCCGGCGCAAGCAAGGTGAGGAGGCGCTGCGCCGCAACGTGGATGTTCTGCTCGCCATCATCGAAACGGGGCGATTGTTGAACTCCACCCTTGACACCCAAGAAGTCGGCTCAAGGCTCGTAAGCACGCTGCGCCGCGTCTGCGGACTCACGGCAGCCGTCATTAGTGTTCGCAACAAACGCGGGAAGGTGCGTATCTGGTGCGCCGCCGGACTCAAGAACCTCTGGGAGCGGGCCCGTTTCTCGCCTGACGCAGAGACGGCCCGGTTGGAAGCACTGGAGAACAGGGTACGCCGGTCGTTCCAACTAAAAGGCCCCGAGGGAGAGCATCTGAGAGGATTTTGCCTGCCGTTGTTAGGGAAAGGGCAGGTCGTCGGCGTTCTGGAAGCATACGGACCGGATACGCTCGAAGAGAGCTCCACCATGGAGGTTTTGAACAGCCTGGCCAACCAGGCCGGTAGTGCCATGGAGAACGCCCGGCTCTACGAAGAGCTTACCGAGCGCGAGGACAAACTGACCGAATTGATAGGAAAGCTGATATCAGCCCAGGAAGAAGAGCGCCGGAGAGTCGCCTACGAGGTGCACGATGGTCTCGCTCAGATGGCGGTAGCCGCTCACCAGCGTCTCCAGACCTTTGCCCGCCGCCACCCGCTGAGCTCACAGAGGGCCGGGGAGGATCTGTCCCGGGTCTTGGGGCTGGTCCAACAAACCGTGGAAGAGGCGCGGAGAATCATCGCCAACTTGAGGCCGACGGCACTGGACGACTTCGGATTGGAGGTTGCCATCCACCAGCAAGTTGAATCGCTTCGC
>CADDYV010000051.1 GCA_902810695.1 Actinomycetota bacterium
CACATGCTCCAGTCGAAGTACAGAAAAGGAGGCTTGGTGCGATGCCACTTTACATGGACCGGCACAAGCACATAGAAGGGCTGACCGCCGAGGCGGTAGCCGAGGCACACCGGAAGGACCTCGAAGCTCAGGACAAGCATGGGGCGAAGGCCCTCAAGTACTGGTTCAATGAGGAGAAGGGCGAGGTGTTCTGCCTGTTCGACGCACCGAACGCAGAAGCAGCGGAGGCTGTCCACCGCGAGGCGCACGGTCTGATGGCCGACGAAATAGTCGAGGTTGAAGAAGGTATATAGGTTCATAAGTCGACCTGTCTAGCAACCTATGCTGGGCTCCAAGCGAAAGGAGCCCAGCATACCGCTAAGCCGCCGCAGCCTGGCCGAGGAGCAGAGTAGGGCTCGCTCTGCTTTGGGATCGCTCTCTATCCGCCGCAGCGAGTTGTCCCAGGGGCGCACAACCTGACGCCGGTCGCGCCGTCAGTTGCAACGCCTCCTGCCGCGCCGGGCGCTGCACGTTTCATATGCAGCATGGGGAACGCCCAGCCGCCCGCATCTGTTGGCGACCGCCTCACTACTGAGAACTCGAGAGCCTTGTAGAACACCAGCACCCACCAATCGACTGCGTCGCTCGCCAATTCCTCGGCGACGAGTGGGCGAAGTGCTACGACGTCGCTATCCCCAAGAAAATGATGTGTGGTGCGAATGGAGTGCTCCCACAACTCGAGCAGTCGCTCGCGGTCTTCCACCCGCGCGGGTCGCACGTGGCATGTCCTATGTCTTGTTTTGGGCAAGCCACTCGGACCAGGAAACTATCCCGAGATCCAGCTTCGGACTCTCCTCAATCATCGCGAGATATTCGAGCAGATGGCCATCGGGGTCACGGAAGTAGAGAGCAGCGGCCGGCATCCAACCGATCACGCTCGGCTCTGCCGTCTCCGCGCCGAAAAACGAGAGCGGTGTAATACCCTGCGATTCCAGCCTCTTCGGTGCATCCAACAGGTCGTCTATAGTCACCTCGAATGCCACATGCAAAGTGATTCCTAGCGGCGACGAACCAAGCGACCACAGCCCGAGTAATGAGTCTCCAGCTTTGCCGACCCAGAAAAAGGCAGCGTTACGCTCGGGGACCTCAAGCGCGAGCGTAAGGCCTACTAAATCACGGTAGAAGCTAACCGAGCGCTGAAGATCGCTCACGGTCAGGTGTGATTCGAAAAGCTTGCGGACAGGAACGTGACGGATCATTGCTGTTGCCTCCTAGAGCTGGGGCTGCTAAATCTTAAATTTATCTCGTTCATGAGGTTACTACGCTCCGGTTCGTTCAAACTACCTTTATCTGTCTCTCTGGTTGGCGTTCTTCGAGGCTCTCAAGAACTTCCATAGTCGTCCTGCACCTCTCTTTAATTCCCACACCAGAACCGGTGCCTTTCCTGCGCGTCGCTTGCGATCCTCTCGCAATGCTCGGGCCAGGCGATCTTGCGTTGCCTGGCGCAATATCTCCTCGTGGCGTTGCTTGGCGATCTTATAGAAATCCATCATCGGGTACATCTTCGATCCTCCTATTCTTTGATCCCCCATGTGACTCTTCGAGCCGCTCCCGCAGTTGCATTCGGCTTCCTACTCGCTTCCTAGAGAGAACGCGGGGTTATACGAGCGGTTTGGTACTTCGGATTAGGAGCTTTCGAGTTAGAGAATGAGTCCCCGACGAAGGAGACTACTTGCGTCGGGCAGGGCGGGTTACCGGTAGTTTGTTGAAGTAGGGCGAAGGGTGTACTCTAAACGACGGCGAGAAGGAGGAGATGTGCCGCCATGACTAGAGGACTGCCTGTTGATCCCGCGCCAGGACCTTTGGATGAGTATGCAGCAGGTTTCGATGATCTCTTCGCCAGCCGTGCCCAGTGTCAGGCTTTCCGCAGTTATCTCGAAGGACTCCTGTTGCCAGTAGAACGCAACAAGACCTTGACTGCCCTTGCCAACACCGAGATGGTGTTGGGTGCTCAGCGCAAGGAGGCGCAGTCTCGGCAATGGTTTCTCACGGAGTCTGGCTGGGATCCCAAGGAGGTAAACCAGCGCAGGGTACGGCTGATGCTCAAAGAGCCCCAGATGGCGTCCATAGAATCCGAGGCTCTGGTCCTAGACGAGACCGGGGGTCGTAAGGATGGCAAGGCTTCATGGAAAGGTTAGAGGAAAGAGCAATACCTTGCGTGCTAGCTGTAAAGCCTTCCTACAGTTGATACCTGGCTACCGGATGCGGACGTGAAACGGGGCTGCAGGTGGTCGAGGAGCATCCCCGGGATTGGAGAGGATGATCCTGGGAAGTGGTTGCTCTGGAGAGTTCCTTCCGTGACGGTCACACAGAGACTTGGTGGGCATTGGAACCCACTCGCTGGCCGTTTGAAGCAGGGAGGAAGAGGAGGCTGGTGGGTTTGCCACCACCGATCCCGCTACCCTACCGGAGCTTACGACCTTCTATCTGTTGACCAACCTGCCTACTACTATGGAGGGCGAATGCGAGGCCGGAGACAGCAAGCTTCCCGCGGCAGACCTGGCAGAGGTAACCTGACTCTACGCTTTGCGAAGCTGGATAGAGCAAAGCTACAAACAGGTACAGAACTCTTTAGGCTGGGCCCACTACCAGGTGAGAAAAGATCTCTCGATCCGGCGTCACTGGCAATTGGTCTGCTGCGCCTTTTCTTTCTGCTGGTGGGCGCGTGCACATGAGAGTTTCGATGTAGGCTCTCCGCCGGCGGTGATCTTTAAAGACAAGGGATCAACCTCTACTGATGCTGATAAGGCATCCGGGGAAAAGGGAGGCCGAGACGAGGCCGTCTCTTTCGTGGCCACAGGCGTTGTGGAAAATCCGTTCGTGGCCGGAACCCTACGTAATGCTCCTGCGATACTGGAAGGCGTTCTCCGAGAAGCCCCCGCCGCGAGAGCTAAAAGCGCTGCTTGAGAGGGCGTTCTCGGGCAGAGGGCTCTACCTCTATGTCCATTGGCAACAAACTACCGGTCAGAGGTCTGGACCTCCGATGGAACGTAAAGCGGTCGCCGGAGAAGGCGCCACCTTGGGCAACAGATGGCGACCGGTTCCCGGCTCTTCTCCGGCCAAGTATTTTTCCTCGCATTTGTGCCGTTAAAGCTCTCCGGCAGCGACAGCGTAGCACCCTGCGAAGCAGAGCCTACGAGGGCACTGTACCTGGCGAACAGGCCTGTCTCGTACTTGTAGGGGGGAGGAGTCCAACGATCCACCCGCTTAGCGAGCTCTCCATTCGGAACATCGAGATCAAGACGCCTGCTTTCAACGTCGATTATGACCGTATCGCCTTCCTCGATCAACGCCAGGGGACCGCCGGGCTGGGCTTCCGGTGCCACGTGTCCGATCATGAGTCCTCTGGTTGCCCTCACCCTCAAAAACCTACCATCGGTGACGAGGGCCACTTCAGAGCCGAGCCCTTCACCTATCAGTGTAGCAGTTACCGAAAGCATCTCCGGTGCACCCTTCGGCCCTTCGTAACGTATTGTCACCACGTCCCCGGGTTGGACCTGGCCATCCATCACTGCGTCCATTGCTCTGTTCAGAATCGAAAACACGCGAAGGACCGAGATGGCTGGTCCGCTCTACCCCAGCGACCGGACGCCCACAGCAAAGTCTGTAACCGGGTAGGGGTGGAACCGGATGTTGATGCTCTCAACTTCCTCCTGAGGTACATCGAAGAGCTCCGCGAGCACCGCTGTCAGTACGCGAGCGACCCTGCGTCTTTGGCGTACGGCCATCACCCAGTCCGGGAGCTCCACCGTCAGGTCCACCGCATCTCGCTCTTTAGGAGTCCACCCGCCGATGAACAGCTCTCCCTCAGCGTAAGGAACGAAGTGTACCGTGGTGCACTCGCGCAGCTCCTCTCGAGTGACCGGTTCCCGCGGGCGATAGAAGAGGTCATCCACCACGTCGGTGAGCCGGACGGCTATCGCGGCGCGCTTTTCGGCGCCGATCTCGGGGCAGGTGATCCTGAGGTATGGCATATCGTTTGCTCCTTTACCAGCTCATTGGCTACGTTAACAGTTCCAAGTCGCCATCCGGCATAAAATCCTGAAATTCTTCCGACCAAAGCCTTGCGTTATCCGTTACCTTTTGGTAGGCTGTGTACCGGTGAATGGGAATATAGTTCAAAATTTGAGATATAAAATAAATAAAATGGTTCTTAGTACCGTTGTTTGGGATGCGCTTTTGGACTCCTGGATACGAGGGGGAGGTTATGGTGTTGAGGACCAATAACCGGGGCTCGCTTTCGGGAACGCTGGAGCGGGGGCTGGCGATACTGGAGTTTTTCGCTGCGACGGGTGAGGCCTCTGCGATCATGGTTGCCGAGGCTCTTGGGCTCAGCCGGAGCACGACCTACAGGATCCTTGACAGGCTCGAGGAGTTAGGTTATCTGGAGATCAACCCGGCGTCGGAGAGGTTCCGGCTGGGGATAAAGGCTGCCGAGCTCGGGATGGCGGCCCTCTCAGGCATCGATGCCGTCCGGCTGGCGCCTTCGTACCTGCAGGGGCTGGCCAGAGCCGCCGAGGAGACGGCGTTCCTGGCGGTTGTAGATGACGACTCGATAGTCTACGTCTACAAGGAAGAGGGACCACAGCCGGTCACGATGAGTTCCCAGATAGGAAGTCGCCGCCCGCTCTACTGCACCGGGCTGGGCAAAGCGTACATGTCGGTGCTCCCCGAGGACGAGCGAGCGTTGCTCATAAAGAGGCTCGAGCTGCGTACTCTCACTCCCAACACCATCACGAACCCGGCCGCACTTGAAGCTGAGCTGGCGCGAACCAAAGAGCGTGGGTATGCGATAGACAACGTCGAAGTGGAGGAAGGTGTGGCCTGCTTCGCCGCGCCCGTGCTCGATTACCGGGGCCTTCCGGTCGCTGCCATGAGCGTCGCCGGGCCGGCAGACCGCGTCCTCTCTAAAGGAGAGAGACTGGGTCCGCTGGTAGCCCGGACGGCGAAGGGTATGTCCAGACGGCTCGGGTACGTCGAGTCTTTGAGACCGTAAGGAGGAGCCTGGTTTGACCTGGTAGCCTCCGTGGACTTTAAGGCTTTGAGCAAAGGGCCCAGCAGTTCGTCCTCGTCGCCAAACTCAGTCGAACCGCCAGGCCAGAGAACAAGGGAGGTCCCTTGCAACTTTATGATACCAGTCTGTTAGAAAAAGAAATCGCCGATACCGGGCTTCGCCTCGTGTGGAAGGCCTCTCCCGTTCGCAGGAGGATGAGGTGAGTGCCGTGCATAATTCCCCGCTGCGTGTCGTGATCACCGACTGCGACCACGACAACATCGAGCCAGAGTTGCGCGTCTTCGATGAGGCGGGATTCGAGGTGAAGCTAGCCGGGTGCAAGACCTCTGCGGACGTGATCGAGCAAGCGCGCGAGGCCGAGGCCATTATCAACCAGTACGCCCCGATAGACGAGGCCGCGCTGGCCGGTCTGGAGCGGTGCCGGGTCGTGGTCCGTTACGGGGTCGGGGTCGAGACTGTAGACGTAGAGGCTGCGTCCAGGCGGGGTGTCTGGGTCGCCAACGTCCCGGATTACGGGGTAGAGGAGGTCTCCGATCACGCCCTGGCCCTGATGCTGAACCTGCTCCGGTGGAGCGCCCAACTCGATAGAGCGGTGCGCTCCGGCGTCTGGGACTACTCCGCGGTCCGCCCGCTGCATCGGATAAGAACCCTCACCGTGGGCGTCGTCGGGTGCGGGCGTGAAAGTATGGAGTTCCCCTGGGATGAGGCCCTCTTCCGGGCGATAGACATCCATTTCAGCTTCAGCTCCTCGTACACCAGTTGGGACGGGGCGCTTTCGCTCATGCGATCCGGGGCAGTCAACGTCGAACCGTTGACGACCATGTTTCCGCTTGAGAAGTGGAAGGATGCTTTCCATACACTCGAGAACAGGCAGGTCGTAAAAGCAATACTGACACCCCAACCACTTCACGAAGACGAGCAACAGAGCGTTCGAGCAGGAAGTCGGCAAGAGGCAAACAAGTGAGGACTCGCAAACACTCGCCTTGGGAAAAGGAGGAAACATTGGATACTTCGAATGGCGTAGCACGGCCGCCGCGCTTCCGGATGAGATGGCTGTCCTCGGCATCGATTTCCTTTGCCTCGGCTTGAACTACGCCGACAGGGCCACGATAGGTTTCGCCGCACCCTTCATCATCCATGAGTTCGGCTTCTCAAAGGCGAGTTTCGGCATCATTCTGAGCGCCTTCTTCTTTGGATATGTGCCCTTCAACTTCATCGGGGGCTATACCTCCGATAAGTTCGGCCCACGGAAGGTGATGGGCCTGGCTGTAGCCTGGTGGTCGCTTTTCGTTGCGCTCACGGCCACTGGATTCAGCTTCATAAGCTTCTTGATCATCCGCATCCTCTTCGGCGTCGGGGAAGGCCCGCAGGGGTCAGCCACCGCCAAGACCATGAGCAACTGGTTTCCCCAGCGCGAGCTCGGACGGGCGCTGGGTATTGCCTACGCGTCGAATCCGCTCGGGGGCGCGGTGGCAGCTCCGATCGTGGCGGGTATCCTTGCCGCCACCAACGACAACTGGCGCATACCGTTCATAGTGCTGGGCCTCATAGGGCTCCTCTTCGCAGCCGGCTGGTTCGCCATCGTGCGCGACAGGCCGGAGATGCACCGCTGGATCTCGCCAAGAGAGCTGCGAGAAATCCAGGGCGGGAGTATGGCTCGCCGTCCGGAGGCATTCGGGGGTGGTTCGGCCCCGAGCGTCTGGAGGTGTGTACGCGAACCCCTGGTCATAGCGACAGCACTGGCTTTCTTTGGATTTTCGTGGGTCCTCTACGTCTTTCTCTCCTGGTTTCCAACCTTCCTGGTGCAGGCGCGTCGCATAGACCTCTCCCACCTGGCTTTAGGTGGCGCGATCCCGTGGCTGGCAGGGTTCGCCGGCCTCGTTGTCGGAGGTTTTCTCACCGACTGGATCGCACAGAGAACGGGTAAGCCTGCTGCTACCCGCAAGTGGATCATCGTCGTGTGCCTGCTTGGCGCCGCCATACTTTTCACGCCTGCCGGTATCGTAGGCAGTGCAAAGTCGGCTGTCGCGCTGACGGCAGTAGTAGTTTTCCTCCTCTACATTACGACCGCCCAGTACTGGGCTATCGTCGCCGATGTCGTACCTTCTTCCCGTTATGGAGGGGTAGTGGGAGCCGTACACCTGATCGCGAATCTGGCGGGTATAGTGGCACCAGCCTTCACCGGGTACATCGTCGACGCTACCGGTTCCTGGACGCTGACCTTCGGTATCGCCGCAGCCATCAGCGCCGCCAGCGCGCTGGTCATGGCCATCTTCGGACGCATCGGCCGGCTCGAGACCATCGGACGCAGAGGCACCGGCGAGCCTGAGACGAACGCGCCGGTACATTAGCTGCTGAAGGAGATGTTGGGCGACGGTGCAATTGGAAGCTAACGGACACTCAGCTGGAGATGCCGGAGACATTTTCGCAAACTGAGCAAGATCACGAAAGGATTTGAGATGGACGCAGTGAGCATCCTCGGTCGGGAACCCGCCATGTACATAGACGGCTCCTGGATAAAGACGGACGAGACACAGCCCGTGATCAACCCGGCCGACGAATCCATTGTCGCCGAAGTCCCGGAGGCGGATACGAGCCACGTCGAGCAGGCGCTGGAGGCTGCCCGGCGTGCCCAGCGAGATTGGGGATGCAGAAGCGGTCCTGAGCGGGGAGCTGCACTGCGTAGGGTAGCCGCCGGGATCCGCGCCCACAAGGAGGATCTCGCCCGCCTCGCCCACCTTTCTCCTTACCTCCTCGAAGCAGGCCAGACCTTTGGGGGAAGAGACTTTTCGCAGACGGGCCGATATACGCTGAAGGAACGCCCTCCGGCGTGCGCGGCTGACGTCTACCTCTACCTGCTCTTCGAGACTCATATGGCGAAACATCAGTAAATCCTTTCTTAGATCACCTCCTTCAGGAGCCGTCTGCACCACTTCCGCTCACCTTTCGTTTCCGGTAGCTACTCACCTTTGCGGCTAGAGAGACCGCTCTGCTAGATCGTCTGGAATTCCTGACTTACATCGCTCCCGCGTGACGATCTCCGGGAGCGGGACCTGATGTGTGATGCGACGTGGGCTGCGTCGTCTCCCACTCCGACGATCAGGCTGGACGCGAAGGTATGCAGCCAGGGTAGCCCCACACAGTACAGCCCCGGATAAGCGGTTACTACTCCATGCCGCTGGATCGGGTAGCCGTCCCCGTCGAAGACCGGCAACTTCACCAGGTCGCGGAAGTCGAAGGTGTAGCCGGTGGCCCAGATAACGCTGGTGATGCCCGCCGATGTCAGGTCGAGCTCCAGGATCTCTTCTTGCGCGTAGCCGTCGCGTAGCTCTGGCAGCCGCTCCTCTGGCACGTCAAGCCCGGTTTGCGTAACGTAGGCGTCGACCGCCTTGACGAACCCGGTCTCCGCCTTGTCCGCCTTCGCCAAGTTGTCTTTGAGGTCCGGCGCCAGTGTGATCTTGCCGTCTCTGGCGTCCCGGAGATGGCCCAGCAACACGATCCCATCGCGCGCGAAGGCGTGCAGGTTTATGGTGTGCCCGCCACTCTTGCCGGAGACGTGGGCGTTGGGTGCGAACCTAGCCCTGGGAGAGGGCAGTTGGTCCACCGTCCGTCCGAAAAACAGCTTCTTATCTCAGGTATGTTGCAGGTCTCCTTTCTTCGGTCACCGCGCTCATCCAGACTCTACGTGAACCCATTTAGTCGGGAGGCAGTTCAGAGGGTAGCGAGGTACCTGGTTCCGCTCAGGTCGATCCATCGCTTTCCGGAATGGCGTCGCCCCTCAGCTGATCACCGTCGTTCAATGCGTGTCGCAGATCGCCGATTTGCCTGGCTATCGCTACCCTTTCACATCAAACGCCTGGAGGGGCGAGGACGTACTCGCCATCCTCGCTCCTGGCGAGCGCGGCGGCGCCGAGCACACCGGACTCCGGGCCTAGAGTAGCCTCTTTGATCTCCACCAGGTCCCGTGAAGGAGAGCGCGCCCGCAGCCACACCTCCTTACGTGCAGGCTCCAGCAGGAACTCTCCCGCCCGTGCAGCGCCGCCTCCGATGGCGACCACCTCCGGGTTGAAGATGTTCACAAACCCCGCCAGGGCGATCCCGAGCCACCGCCCCGTCTCGTTCAGGACCGCGATAGCCGCCTCGTCTCCCTTGCGGGCGAGCTCCGTCACGTCCTCCCCGAGCACCTGCCTTTCGATGGCGAGCTGTCCTAGAGCGGACCTCGGCTGTTTGTTGGCAATCTCCCGCGCCAGGCGCCTTATGGCTGTCCCGGAGGCGAGCGCCTCGAGACAACCGCGGTTGCCGCAGCCGCAGAGCGGTCCCTCGGGGTCGAGGGTTACGTGCCCGAGCTCACCGCCCGCTCCCTGGGAGCCCCTCAAGAGCACTCCGTGGGTGATGACCCCGCCGCCGACACCGGTACCGAGGGTTATGAAAACCTGGTGCTCGACATCTTTTCCGGCCCCGTATCGGAACTCGCCCCAGGCTGCGGCGTTGGCGTCGTTCTCCACCGTCACCGACAGACCGGTCCTGTTTCTCATCTCCTCATCCAGGGGTATGTTCTCTATCTCGTGCAAATTGGGCGCGAAGATGACCTTGTTCTCAGCGGTCAGAATAAGACCCGGGACCGCCACACACACTCCACCTACCTCAAAGCCATTCTTCACTTCAGTTATGGCATCGGCAATGGTTTCCACCAGCCGGTTCGGCGGGATCGCCTGCGTCGGGTACCTCGTTTCGTTCAGGATCTTGCCCTCGGGGGTGACAACCGCGGCAGCGATCTTCGTTCCCCCCACATCCACACCTATGGCGTTCATTACTCCTCCTGAGCCATCCGAAAGCTCTCCCTTCAGCTACCTGGTACTCGCCGCCGGGGGTGGTGAGGTAGGTGCGGGAGCGATAGTCGTGCCACGGAAGCTGGCCTCTATCTCCTCCAGGCTGCGGCCCTTGGTCTCAGGTACCAGGAAGTAGATGAAGATCCAGGCCAAAATACCTATGGCGGCATAAATCCAGAACGTGCCGGTCTGCCCCAGGGCGTTGACGAGCAAGAGGAAAGTCAGGGATACGATGAAGTTCGAGCCCCAGTTGCACAGGGAAGCCACGCTCATGGCCTTGCCGCGGATGTTGAGGGGGTAGATCTCCGAGATCATAAGCCAGAAGACCGGACCCAGGCTTATCGCGAAGGACGCTATGTACAGAGCCAAACACAAGGTCGCCAGCACGCCCAGCAGGGTGGAGCCAGCGGCGCCGAGCGCGAAGACCAGTCCCAGCACGAACAGGGCGACGATCATGCCGATGAGCCCGACAAACAAGAGCGGCTTGCGCCCTACCCGGTCGATCAGCCAGACGGCGAGCACGGTGAAGCCCACGTTCACCAGCCCAACGCCCACGGAGGTGGCGGCGATGGCGGTCCCCGCCGAGAAGCCCGTGCTCTGCAGTATCGTCGGCGCGTAGTAGATGACGGTGTTGATCCCCGTTACCTGCTGGAAGATCGCCAGACCGACCCCGACTATGAGGGCGGGCCGGAGGAAAGGAGCGAGGAGTTCCCGGTAGCCAACCTGCTCCTGCTGCTCCTCCTGGCGCTTTATCGCCTGGATCTCCTGGATCTCCTGCTCCACCTCGGCCTCGCTGCGGGTGCGGCTCAGCACAGCCCGTGCCCTGTCTATAAGGTCGTGCTCGAAAAGCCAGCGCGGGCTTTCTGGCAAGAGGAACATCCCCCCTCCCAGGATTACCGCCGGGATCACCGCCAGGCCGAACATCCAGCGCCAGCCCTCGATGGGCGTGAACGCGACGCCGATAAGATAGGAAACCAGGATGCCAACGGTGATCATGAGCTGGTTCAACGAGACCAGCGCTCCCCGCGTGTCGCGGGGAGCTATCTCGGCGATATAGAGGGGCACCACGAGCGAGGCCAGCCCGACGCCCAACCCCAAAAGGAAACGGGCGAACAAGAGAAACCCTACGCTCGGTGTGAAGGCGGCAGCCAGCGCTCCGAGCCCGAAGATGATCGCAGCCAGCAGGGCAGTCCACCTGCGGCCGAAACGGTCGGCGAGCTGCCCACCCGAGAGCGCCCCGACCACCGCACCGACGAGGAGCAGACTGACGATCAACCCCTGCATCAGACTGGAGAGCGCATAGTCATGTTTTATGAACAGCAGAGCTCCCGAGATCACCCCCGTGTCGTAGCCAAAGAGCAACCCTCCGGTCGCCGTGATCGCGGCTGCGATATTGACGAACCTTCGCTGCTCCGCTCTTCCTACCCCAACATTTTCCGCAGACATTTCCTTTCTCCTTTCCCCATACTTCAGTTCGCAGAACAACTCTGCGAATTACCCGCAGCCTATGCTAGCCGCAGGCTCCGCTTCTCCTTCTCATCTGGAAGATCCCGCTACGCTTGTTCCCACCGCCTTCTACCCGCGCATACGGCTAGGTGATCCACTATATACAATCGTAGCATTTGGATCAAATAGGGTGGGCTTCTCCCGCTAGAGCGGACACGTTGAACTTACGTAGCCTAGCTTGCTCCATTCTATCCTCCTCGAAATCAGCAGGGCTCCTGTAGCCAAGAGCGGAGCGCAGCCGGCGGGTGTTGTAGAAGATCTGCAGGTACTCGAAGATGGCCGGATTTGTCGCCTGAGTGGTCGGGAACCCCATCCTACTTACCAATTCGGTCTCAGCGTTGAGATAAAGCTCTCGGCTATCGCATTGTCCAGGGCGCTCTGCCGGTCCTTCCCATCAACGGCTTGATGCTCACCTCTTTGAGCCTCTCTGAGAAAGAGGGCGAAGTGTACTGTACCCCCTGATCTTAAAGTGATCCACCAGATCAGAACGGGCTTGCCCGAGGATCCTTCTCGAATGGACATCGAGGATGAAGGCCACATACAGGAAGCTTTCGTCGGTGGCGACGTAGGTAATGCAGCATCCGCTCGGTTCCTTGCCGAAGGCTGCCCACCTCTCCAGCTGTAGTAGCCGCTCCTAGAGAAACGCCTGGCATCCGGCACATGAACGGATGGGGAAGCTAGTCTTCCCCGCCTCTATGAAGCGCTCTACGGCCTCCCTCTTGAATTCTGGGGGTAGTGTGGTGTTGATCCCGGCATTTTGTGGACCTCCCTTCCGGGGACTCAGCAGTCCCCACTTTAGAGTGTCTGTTTTACCGGGGAAGCCCAGATTGATGCTACGGCATTGTCAGGGTAGTTCTCTCAAGAAGTTATCAGCCTGCTCTTCACCGTGGGCCATAAGCTCCCGGATAAAAGAGGGGCTGCGATCTAGCTTCGACGCCGCATCCAGGTTCCTGAGTAGCCCTATTCTTTGTATCTTGATGGTTTTGTACCTGTTCTTTGGGAGGTAATCGAGCAGGCCGTTTATCGTCTCGATGAAGCCTACTTCCTGGTTCAAAGAGAGGTTGCCCGCCAGCTCGTTGCGCCGGTCGAGGATGTCTACCGTCGCTCTGGGCTCGCGCTTGCGCCGCTCGGGATTAATCTGCACTACCCATATCTCGTCGGGCTTTTTGTCAGAGGTGATTTGACCTGCTACGAAGTCTCGTATGGGAGGATTCTGCGAGAACAGCCCGTCCCAATACACACCCTCACCAATGTGCACGGCCCTGAAGAGGTTGGGAACCGCGGCGGAGGCAAGGATCGCTTCCACGCTCACCTCGGCGTTCCTGAACACCCTGAACTTGCCAGAGAGCACGTCCACGGCGCTGACGAGCAGAGTCGGGCTCGTGGGCTTGACCAGATCCTTGAGCTTGCCGAATTCGATACGGTCTTCGAGCATCCTCCTCAGATGGTTCTGGGCCACAGAAGGGTAGAGGTAGGGACTTATCTCGGGCAAGGCGACGATTAGCCTCAACGAACAGCTCGTTCAAGACCATATCCCAGTAAGAGTTTGCTGAGTTCTCCTCCCAGAATGAGTCGAGCAGCTCGACGGAGGTCGCTCCTCCATCCTTCAGTAGCCCGTACCAGGCTAGCAGGGCGCAGATGGCACCACCGGAGGCGCCGCTGAAGCCCACCCACTCGTAGTTGGCCTGCTTCTCTCTAAGCAGCCGCTTCAATACCCCCGCCGTGAAGGCCGTGTGGCTGCCGCCGCCCTGGCAGGCGATCGCGACTTGTTTCGTCTCGCCCCTGCTGTCCATCTTGGACCTTCTCAGCTCATACTACAGGAAGATTCACAAAGAAGACGCTGCTACAGTTTCTCGCTACCTTCACGTCATATCCTCTTATGCTCCTCGCCTTCCCATCCGGGTATGAGTTTCTAACCAAATCACGCTGAGGCAGTGCATAATTAGTCTTATGTGGATTGAATCATCTACCGCCAGAGAGCCATTAGCGGTCTTCGATGTCGACGGTACCCTCTTCCGAAGAGGGCTTTTGCCAGCCCTAACCCGCCGGCTGGTGGATGAGGGTGTTTTCTCCGAGAGAGTGCGAGATGAGCTAAGCAAAGACTATTATGCCTGGGTAGAGCGCCGGGGCTCATACGAAGCCTATGACAGACTCGTTGTGCAACTGTTCTTGCGAGAGCTTAAAGGCGTTTGTGTGGCGGAGCTACAGAGGTGCGCCGAAGTAGAGGTGAGGGCCCACGGTAGGAGGTTGCACATCTATACTCGCGAGCTGGCCTTGAGGCTCAAGCAGGCCGGGTACTACCTGATAGCCATCTCCGGCTCTCCTGCAGAGATATTGGAGATCTTCCTCAAGCCTTTGAGTTTTGAGCGAGCCTGGGGTACGGTCCTGGGTCAAGAAGAACGTGTCTACACCGGAGAGATTCTCCATGATCCTTTTGCCGACAAGCGGGGCGTGCTCAAGGGGTTTTTGGAGGAAGCGGATATTAGTCTTGAGCACTCTGTTGGCGTGGGGGATACGCTATCGGATGTGGGATTTCTGGAACTGGTTGAGACTCCCATAGTCTTCAACCCCAATCGCAGTCTTTTTGAGGTAGCCATCCAACGAGAGTGGCCCATAGTGGTGGAGAGGAAAGACCTCATCTACAACTTGCAGAGGCCTCTGAAGGAACCCCTCTTCAGCGAGGGCACTGTGTGGGTGGGATAATGCTTCAGCGGTCTGTGGATTCATCAACTCTTTAAGAGGGACTCAGATCGATTCGTTAAGCAGGCGGTCTTGAAGCACTCGTCCAGGCTCGCCTGTTGGACTTGGAGTACCGCTACGGTCGCGAGGGGCGGGTGCTCGTCTGTCCCTGGCACGGTCGGGAGTTCGACATAGAGAGCGGAGAAGCCCTGTTCGATCCGTCGGTGCGGGTGAAGGTGTACGAAGCAGGGGTCGAGAACGGCCAGATCGTATTGGTGCGTCGGCGCACTCGAAGCTCCTCGTAACGACCGGCGACGGAAGGTCCTGCCAGCGCGGCTTTTCCAAAAACGTGTTAACCTATGGGTGATACGTTATTCGCAACTAGTCCTGGATTACTAGAGGTTCCCATGCTCCAGACGGTCGATCGTGCGCTGAGGCTACTCCTCCTCTTCAGGGAAGGGAGCCAGGAGTATCGCGTGGGGGAGATGGCAGCTAGCCTCGGGGTCGACAAGAGCATCGCATCACGTCTTGCTGCCACGCTCGCCAGACGGGCTTCCTTGAACGAGTCCCGGGAAGCGAGGCATTCCGGCTGGGTCCCGAGGTTAGCCGCCTCGGCATGCTCGCCCTGGGCAGCAGGCACAACCTTGTCGAGCTGGCGCGGGGCCCATGGAGCGTTTGGCGGAGGAGACGGGCGAGACGGTAAACCTCGCCACGCTCGAGGATTACAAGGTTATCAACATAGCGCAGGTCGACGGGCCCCACCTCATTGGAGTCGGTGACTGGGTTGGTCAGAAGACCGAGCCGCACACCACCGCCAACGGCAAGGTGTTACTCGCGTACAAGGGAAACTCGCTTGAGAACCTTCCTCTTGAGAGTCCTCTAAAAGCGTTCACCGAGCAGACGATCACGAGCATAGAGGAACTTCGCTCTGAGATCGAGCGTGTCAGGTTAGAAGGCTGGGCGTCTACGCTGGGCGAATTGGAGGAAGGATTCAACGGCGCAGCGGTCCCTGTTTTTGATGCCTCGGGGCGCTGTTTGGCTGCGTTGAGCGTGTCGGGACCTGTCTATAGGATGTCTCCGCAGCGCCTGCCCGAGGTTGCGGAGCTTTGCAAGAAGATTGCTGAAGAGATCGGCGCTCTTCTCGGGAGAACCAGTAGCGCGGTTCGGATTTCCAATGAGGTTTCTTCTATCTGAATAGTCTGGGCTAAGCAATGTTCGATCAGGCTTGCTGCGCCCTCCCAAAACCAGCTAACACCGAAACTAGTTTTGGTTGCGGTGCAAAAGAGCTAGTTGTTGCTCGCAGTCCTAACTCAACCGAAGCGGCTCAATATAATACTGTTTTTCATCCAGTAAAACCGCCCAATAAAGCTACCAAGATTCAAAACACTCTTAGTCCCCGCTACCAACCCCCTGGCTAATCCACAATATATTGTGGTTAGGTCTTGATTTCTCAACAAAACTTTGTGAAACTTAATCCAACTCGCTTCTTATGGGGTCCTCAAAAATACGAGGAGGGGGAGGAGGTGGAAGGATTTGAAGAAGGTAATGCTTCTGGCAGCGATGCTGGCCATAGTGTTGGCTGCTGCAGCTCCCGCTTTTGCGCAGGCTACTGCAGGCAACATCACTGCCCAATACGTGAACTGCTCGCAGGTGCAGACTGCGGTTGCCGGCCAGTACGGCACCGCAGCCGGGGGCACGGGCAGCGCCTCCGGTGCTGCCTCTGCCGTTAACAACTCGGCGACGATTGCCCAGCAACTTGGGATAAACCAGGCTCAGATCAATGGCTGCCTGGGTGGTGTGGCGATCCACTTTCCAGGTACAGTTTTGGCTGGCCCGAGCGGCACGCTGGTAACCGTCAGTGGCGCCCCGATCTCTTCAGCTAGCGCCTCGGCAACCTCTAGTGCTGCCCCCTCAGCGGTAACAGCTCTGCCTGCCACGGGTGGTGCTTCGCTTATCGCCATTGGTGCGGGTGTGCTTTTGGTTGGTGGTGGTCTGGTAGCCCGCAGGCTTATGCGTTAAATCAGCCACTACAAACTTTCCCATAGGAAGCATTGTGAGAGCGGCCTTTTGAGGTCGCTCCCCTTTCTGTGCGACTGAGTCTACATGTTGGGCTAACAGTAGAAAAAGTATAATATATGGTGCTTTCTGGAGGGGAGGGATATACTGATGCTAGGCCCCTCCTTACTTTTGAGGACCTACTGCGAAGTGGGGGCCGACCGGTCGTAGGGGTCTACGACCGGTTTTTCTAGTGCTTCGTTCCTCAAATACGGTACACATAGGCAAGTGAACAATCGTGGTTCGAGGAAGGAGAAGAGAAGCGAACGTCCACCGCCCACTCCCTTCTTCTTGCCGATCACATTGGGACGGTCTTTGTAGTCTCGCCCACCTAGATAGGCGGAGTGCTCAGTCAATTCGTGAACATCTGTGGGTAAGAAGATATCAGTTTTGCGCCCGAGTTCCTTAAGCATCTTCTCAATAGACTCTTGAACTAGCTACTCATCGCCATGGGGATAGTGATTCTCGCTCGGAATAGAGACAAGCATCCGAGTGAGATCCAAGATTTGCTCCCGATGGTCCTCCGCCCACCTCTCGGTAGCTTTAGAGACTGTTTCTAACCGCCCCAAGCTAGTCTCCTAACCATCCACCGAATGTCTCTGGGCCTTTTTCGCCTCGCCCGTCTCTAAGAGTTCTACAGAACCGAAGAGCCTAAAGGCCTTTACGTAGTTCTCAATTGAGGTAGCAATGCGTTCGACTACCCAGCCGTGTGGATCGCCCATAACAGGACGAAGGTTATCGTAAAGCCTCTCCCGTGCCTCTACTACTGCTGGAACCGTCCACACGTAACGTGCACCAGAGGTTACCAGCCACTCGCGCCGCTGCCCAGCGAGCTTCTCGAACTCCTCCGGCTCGCCAGGGTGCAGCCACTTGCGCCAGCGCTCGGATTCAACCACCGCAGCGGTAAGTGACTCGTAGAACAGGGAGGGTGTAATGCTTCCGCTCCTGGCTAGCGCGGTCTCGTACTCGGACAGCGTGCGCAGGGACTCAGCTTCTACTGCAGTGAACTCCGGGCCCACGTTAGCTCCACCCATGCCACTCCTGGGATAGACTTCGGGATTATCTACCCAGTCGGTGTAGTGTCCCTTTATAAGCGAGCCGTACGGAGCGACAATGGAGCGTAGCTTCGCCGCAACTTCGGGATCGAAGAGGGTGGTATGAAGATCGGTACCCACTTTGCCCACGATGAAGATAGGCCATGCCTGCATGAGATCATGTTCAGCTAGTGCCTTCCTCAACAACACCACAAACCGCTCAAAGCTTTCGAAGTTTGCCAGCCCCCCAGCCACCTCCTCAGTGCCTACCTCATAGGCAACGGTAGAGAGGCCGAGGCGTGTGCGCTCAGACTCCGCATGCTCGATGAGCTCCACGGTGCGTTCTGCAACTGTTCCGACATCCAGCGGCTCGCCTCTGGCGAGCGTACGGTCTACTGTGGGATCTATATGCAAGAGATCATAGCCTGCTTCAAGACAGGCACTGAGCGACTTTTTTACCTCGCCCATGGCTTCGTCTAAACCCAGATTCGCTTTCGCGTGGGCATCCTTGAGCCACGGGCCGCCGTGGTCCAGGCAGGGGTAGAGGGGGGAGTCGCAGTTGTGCTTTTGAGCCAGTTTCTGCATGCGGGTGACGTACTCTTTTGGGGTCCATCGCGTGTAGCCACCGTCGCGATCTACTTGGTTCAAGGTGGCAGCGAACAACATTGGGGTAGCACTCCTCGCTGCCACCTTGATGGCCGCTTCTAGCACAGCATCCGAGTTAGGGCAGACAGCAAGCAGCGTGAGGGGTGTTCCCTGGTCCTGGAGATCTTTAACCTCTCGAACGAGCTTTCTTAGCTCGGGCTTTCCCACGGTGATTTCCTCCTGGTTAGTTACCCCCTACCCCCAATTCGGCAACTCCACGTAGCTGCTCAGGTTGCGCGACTCATCAGGATTGACCCCCTTGTGCACTGCCCGGTGGTAGGCCAGTAGCTGCAGCAGCGGCAGGTAAAGTATGCCGAGGGCATGCTCGGAAACCTTATGACCCAGCGCGATCTCCACGCCAGCCTTTCCCAGTTCCCAACCCTCACCGGGTGTGAGCGCAAGTATGTGGGGTGTCTGCTCGGCCAGTTCCATCAGCACCCGGCGCTCCTGGGAAGCGCCGCGTTCGGAGCCCAGACCCACCACAAGAGTCTTCTCGCCAATGGTGCTGCGGGGACCGTGGCGCACCTCAAGGGTGTGATAGCTGCTCGCAAATGAGAGAGACATCTCCGTGAGCTTCAGGCTGGCCTCCGCACTCACGCCGTAGAGAGGGCCGCTACCGAGAAAAACCGCCGAATCCCAATCTGCCTGTGCAACCTGTTGCACGATTGGTTCCCACTTCTCGAGGAGGCCGGGGAGCAGTTCAGGCAACTCTTTGAGGTTTTCAGCCAACCCGGCATCATCGGATACCAGCGCGACTAAGTACTGGGCAGCCACATACATGGCGCCAAAGGAGCGGGTCTGGGGAACCACTTCTCCATCATCGGCCTCGGGAATGGTGATAGCCATCTCAGCGAGGCGTCCCAGTTTGCTGCCGCGCTGGCAACCCAGCAGGAGTATGCGCCCGGGGAACTGTTCGGTGAAGGTTTCTACCGCCCTTACAGTCTCGGTGGTCTCTCCGGAACGGCTGGCTACCAGCAGAAGGGGGTTTCCGCTCTGGGGAAGCGTGCTCTTGGTGAAGAGCATCATTTCGGAGGAGGGAACCACTGTGGTGTGCAGCCCGAGGCGCTCACGCCAGAGGGTGGCGTTGGATTCTCCCAGGTAATAGGGGGAGCCGCAGGAGGCGAAGATCAACTCGCTCGGGCGCTCTTCGAAGAAGAACCCCAAGGCTCCAGTCTGGGAGTCTATCTTCTTTAATGCGGCATTCCAGGCGTCTTTCTGGCCTTTGATGTGCTCGTAGCACTTGTGGTAGCTCATGTTTGTTATCCCTCTCTTTGTCGGTTTAGCAGCGGTCGCAGGCGCCGTAGGTCTGGCTGGGATTCCACGCCACCGGACTTCTCAGTGGAGAGCGCACCACAGAGGCAGCCTGCCTCCAGAGCCTTTCGTAAATCGTGGCCTTCTAGCAATCCGAACAGAAATCCCGCATCGAAGCTGTCTCCAGCCCCGGTAGTGTCAACCACCTCCACCGCTGGAGGGCTGCACGACATTGCAGATCCATCCCTACAGGCCACGGCCCCCGAAGCGCCACGCTTGACGACTGTAGTTGGTATCTCCCGAAAGTGCTCCAGGGCTCCTTCCAGGGTAGACTGCCTCGCTAGAGCAAGAAGCTCCTGCTCGTTGGGCAGGAAGATGTCGGTATGGAGCAGGACTTCGCGCAATCCCGAGTCCCAGTTCTCCTCGGGGTCCCAGCCCGGATCGAGTGAGGTGGTAGCGCCAACCTCCCGAACACGCTCGAAGAGGAGCGGCAGTCCGCGCTGGATGCCTTTCTGCAGGAAGTAGCTACCTACGTGGACATGCCGGGCGCTGCGGAGCAGGAATACGTCCACTTCTTCGGGCTCAAGAGCAGCGATGGAGCCGGGATAGGTCAGCATCGCCCGGTCCGCTCCCCGTACGAGATGGACGGTAAGCCCGGTTTTGATCTCAGGGTCCACAACGACGCCTGAAGTGTCGATGCCCGCCTCCTGAAACCGGCCTCTCATGAAATCCCCGAAAGCATCTGCTCCGAGCTTGCCGATGTAAGCAACCCGGAGCCCCAGGCGGGCGGCCTGGTGGGCGAAGATGGCAGAAGATCCCCCCATCTCTAAAGTCGCATCATCCACGAGCTTCTCTACCTGCCCGAAGCTTGGTGCCACGTCCTCTCCGTACAGCAGCAGGTCCACGTTCAACTCTCCAATGACTACCACATCGAACTTCACGAACTCATCCCTCCGGTGCTGGTCCTCATCCGCGACACCCGCGAGATGGGTCTTTCTGGCCGTGGAGCATACGCCTGACTACCCTTGCCTGGAGGCTCTCTGCTCTTCCAGGAATACCTCCCGGATCTCCTTGGACCCGAACGGCCACACCTTCTCGTAGTAGGCCCAGATCAGGTAGGCAACAATACCCAAAGCCGTCCACACAAGATCTAGTTCGATCGCCGAGCGTCCGGAGGAGATGAAGACATACACCCAGCCCACCAGCGCGATGATGCACGGCACCGGATATAACCATTGACGATAGGGGCGTCTGAGGTCAGGCTGTTTGCGGCGGAGGATAATCAGAGCCCCGATCCCGCCGAGAAACTGGATCAAGACCGAAACCCCGATCAGGGCGTTGAACAGAGCGCTGAGCGAGAACAGACAGCCTATGGCGGTCACAACACCCATCGCCAGCAGCGCGATGTGGGGGAACCGGAGCCTGGGATGGAGCCTGCCGAATACCCCGAAGAACAGGTGGTCCCGAGCGGCATTGTAGGGTAGTCGGGAGCCTCCCAAAAGCCCGCAGTACACCGACGCGAAGGCGGTTATGACGATCAGCACGGTAATTATTACTCCGCCCGCATGCCCCCACACCGCTGAGACGGCGTCCGTGCCGATGTTTTTTGAATGCTCCGCCTGGCGCCAGGGAATGACGCCCATGATCCCTATGTTCATTACTAGGTATATGGCCATCACGCCCAGGATGGAGAATATGATCGCCCGCGGCATTACATATCCCGGGTTTTCCACCTCATCCCCTAGGTAGGCGACGGTGTAATACCCGAGGTAGTCGTAGATCGCGATCAGGAGCCCCGAACCCAGTCCCCCGAAGAACGCGGCAGAGAACGTGAAAGCTCCCTTGGGGAAGTTGAAGGCGACCGCGGGGTTGAAGTTGGTTGCGGTGGCGACGATCACCAGGAGCACCGTTACGATCATGCCGACCCACAAAAACCTCACCAGGGTGGCAACCGACTCGATCCGTCTGTAGAGAAGCGCCACGGTAATCACGGTCAGCCCAATCGCCAGCGCCTTGGTCTGGCCACCAGTCAGGTGGTGGAAGTACCCGAGGTAATCGGCCATGCCGACCATGCCTGTGGACATGATCAGGGGCGTGGCGAGCATTGTCGACCACACGAACAAAAATGGCATCAGGCGCCCCGTAGAATACTGATACGCCTCTCGCAGGTAGATGTATGAGCCACCCGCCGCGGGCATCGCAGCGCCAAGTTCGGCCCACACCAACCCGTCACACATCGCGAGCACAGCGCCTAGGACCCACCCGATGAGCGCCTGCGGCCCGCCCATCGTCGAGATCATGAGGGGAATAGTGATGAAGGGACCGATTCCCACCATCTGCGACATGTTGACGTTTGTGGCGGAGAAAAGTCCCAGGGCACGGACCAAGCCTCGCTCGCTGCCGTGGGCGGTACTATCCCTGGTTTCAGGAGCATCCATTAGACGATCCCTTCCCTAGCTAGAAACACCTGCTCCCCCCATCCTGCCCTGCCCGATCTCAACCACCTCGACATCCACTCCTCTTTCTCGCAGGGCTGTTACGTAAGTTTCGGGGACCCTGCTGTCGGTTATCAAGTGCCG
>CADDYV010000052.1 GCA_902810695.1 Actinomycetota bacterium
CCCCGAAGAGGTGCTCACCGAGAGCCCGGGCGTTGGCGTCGTTGTCTACCAGGACCGCCAGCCCGTACTCCTCCTCCAGAAGCGTCCCCACGGCAAGCTCACCCCACCCGGGGAAGCTCGGGGGGCTGAAGCTCGCCGCTGAAGAGCCCACCACCGGGGCGGGTACCGCAACCCCTATCCCGAGGATGAGGCTCGGGTCCGCCGGCGAGCTCTCGTTTATCTCCTCGAGCGCACCCCGGACCTGCGCATAGGTGGCCTCCGGCCCCTCCGCCATCCTCGAAGGTGAGGTGAACCTGAGTTTTACCGAGGCGCCGAGATCAACGACCACCGCCGTCAGGGTGCGCGTTCCGACCTCAAGCCCTATCGCGTAGCGCGCTTCGGGGACGATCTCCAGCAGGATCGGACGCCTCCCGCCCGTAGACGGCCCCTCTCCTACCTCCCGGACTAGCCCTTCTCTCGCGAGCTGGCTGACGATCTCGATTATGGTCGCCATGCTCAAGCGGGTCGCGCGCACAAGGCTCGTCCGGGAGAGTGGACCCCTGGTGCGTATCAACTCCAGCACAACCGCCCGGTTGTGACGTCTAAGATCCCCGGCCACCCTGCCAGCCGAACGCCCGTCTCTCCTCGCGTCTGTAGCCGTTCCTCCGCCTTCCCCAGAACTTAACTCACAAAGTTTAATATCTTTGGCAGAAAGTTAGCCCGAAGCGCGATGAATGTCAAGGATAGGGCGGGTAAATTGATAAGTTTATTTAGGACAAAAAATAAGTTTGGCTACAGGGTGGCTTTGGCGGTCTTTGTGGGCCTGCGGGCGGTAGGTCCATATGGAAGAGGCCATGCGTGGGAACGCCGGGGTCGAGGATCCGAAAACAAGACCGGGCTTATGTGTCGAACCTTGTGAGGACACTGTTTTTGGATACCGGTTTCCGGGTATCAACCAGATATATAACCTGCAAATTCTGTCCATGGACCTGTTCGGGAAAACGGAGGTCGTTAATGGCGGTAAGAAGGAAAGCGAGAATCGGAGCCGGAGTAGCCAAGGGCATAGGAAAAACCGAGGCAAAGCTGGTCCGCAACATGCCGGGACGGTGGAGCCCTACGGCTGCCCGCTACCTGGCAAAAACGGATGTGAAGGCGCTCAAGGAGGCAAGCAAGGTAATCGGGAGCAGGAGATCGCCTACATTCGGCTCCGGTCGCAGGAGGAGAGGGACGAAGCTAGGAACCAGGGCGGCCAAGGGTGCTGGCAAAGCGGCCCTGCGCGCGGGTAAGGCAGAAGCCAAGCTTGCCCGCAGCGCCATCAGTTCCAGAGAACCGGCGGGACCGCGCTATCTGAAATACGGGCTGTTTACGCTGGCGGGGCTTATCGCGGGCGCGTTGCTTGCCCGTTCGAGAAGCGGCGGCGATACATACTCGGAACCGGTGTCCCAGGCCGCACCCGGCAGTACGACTACCGGGCGAGGTGAAACATGGGGCTCGGGAACTTCGGGGTCCCAGCAGCCTGAAGGACCGAACCGCACGGGTTCTGAGCGGGAGTATTCGGAACCTTCTGCGGGACCGCTCATCGGTGAAGAGAGAAGGCCGCAGGCCGACATCGGGACGCAGGAGCAGCAGGAAACCGAGCAACAGATTAGAACCCGGTTGGGTGAGGACCCTCGCACTCAGGATATGCCCCGCGTGAACGTCGAGGTCAACGCTGGAGTGGTCGAGTTGCGCGGGGTCGCCCCCTCCGGACAGGCCAAAATGGCTGCCGGGGAAATCGCCGCCAGCGTCGAGGGCGTTCGGGAAGTACGCAACCTTCTGACGGTGGAGTCCTAGAAGAGAGAAAAACACTTGAGGGAGTGAGGCCGGTCTCACGGGGACCGGCCTCTAATTTCACTCTCTTCTTTAGCTGCGGATCATCTCCAGCAAGCGGTCGCGCTCGCGCTCCATGACTTCGCGGTCGCGGGCCTCTACGTTCAGGCGCAGCAGGGGCTCGGTGTTGGAGGGCCGGAGGTTGAACCACCACTCGCCAAAGTCTACTGTGAGGCCGTCGAGGTGATCTATCTTTGCTCCGTCTCCTGAGTAGTGCTCCTCCACTTTTTGCAGGACCGCCTGCTGGTCTTCGACTTCGGAGTTGATCTCTCCGGAGCGAATGTAGGGGTCTATGGGCGCAAGAAGCTCCGAGATCGGCTTATCCTGGCGGGCGACCAGTTCGGCGACGGTGAGCATGGCGATGATTCCCGAGTCGGCGAAGTAGTTGTCGCGGAAGTAGAAATGCCCCGAGTGCTCGCCGCCGAACGCGGCGTTGTGCTGGCGCATCTGGGGCTTGATGATCGAGTGTCCCGCCCGGCTGCGGATTGCCGTGCCGCCCTCGCGCTCGACCAACTCTGGAAACGCCTTGGAGCAGACCGCGCTGAAGATGATGGTTGCTCCGGGCTCTTTCTCCAGCACGTTTTTCGCCACCAGCGCGGCGAGGAGATCCCCCGAGATCGTAGTTCCCTTCTCGTCCACGATGAAGCACCGGTCCGCGTCCCCGTCGAAGGCCACCCCGAAGTCCGCGCCCTCGGATACCACGCGCTCCTGCAGCTCGCGCATGTTTTCGGGTTCTATCGGGTTCGGCGGGTGGTTGGGGAAAGAGCCATCCAGCTCGAAGTACATCGGGACGACCTCGAACGGTAGCTTCTCGAAGATGGGCGGTAGCATCTTGCCCCCCATCCCGTTGCCCGCGTCAACGACGATCTTCAGCGGCCTGAGGCCCTCCGTCTGGATGAAGCTCAGGCAGTGCTCGGCGTACTCCTCGGTGATGTCGCCCTCCTCGACCGATCCGCGCACGTCGGAAGCGCCGGGGATCTTGCCGGATAGGATGAGGTCCCGGATCTGGTACAGTCCCTCTTCGCCGGAGAGGGCTATGGCGTTCTCGCGGCACAGCTTGAATCCGTTGTAATTCTTCGGGTTGTGGGAAGCCGTTATCATGGCCCCGCCCGGCTCCTCCAGGTGTCCGACGGCGAAGTAGAGCGCGTCGGTGGAGACGAGTCCCAGGTCCAGAACGTCAGCCCCGGCCTCCGTAACGCCCTCTATAAACGCCTTTTCCAGCGCCTCTCCGGAGAGGCGAATGTCGCGGGCCGCGATGACCCTGGCTCCCGAGAGCCCCAGGTGGTTGACGTAGGCGCGGCCTATGTCGCGGGCGATGTCTTCGTTCAGGGTATCCGGGTATATTCCACGGATGTCGTAGGCTTTGAAGATTGACTCATCTAGCATATCTCGTCCTTTACCTCCGGCTCTCTCTGCGCCAGGCACTGCAGGATTCCTTATCCGGTACAATAACCGCTTATGGCCTCTCTTGCAGATCGTCGCGCGAAGATTATGCGGAGAAAAGCCCGTGCGACCCCGCTTCATTAAGCAGGCAGCCCTTTTCTACGGAGCTTTGATCCTGGCTGCGACGCTCTGGAACGCCTACCGGGGAAGGGAACCCCTGGACCCAGGCTCTATTAGGGCAGGCGTACCTCTGGGCGTAGCTACGGCCTGCGTAACCGTGGCGCTGGGGCTCGGGGTTTACCGGCTCCTGCCGGTTATGCGGAGGATCGCCGACGAGATTGCCCCCGTGCTGGTGGACGGGACGCGGAGCAGGGATCTCGTGCTCATCTCCGTTCTCTCGGGAGTGGGGGAGGAGGCACTCTTTCGCGGGGCGTTGCAGCCGGAGATCGGGCTGGTCCTGACCGCCCTGATCTTCGGGGTGGTGCATATCGGACCCGACCGGCGATACCTTGTGTGGACCGCCTGGGCGCTTTTCGCGGGGTTTCTGTTTGGGGTGCTCTACGATATCACCGGCGGTATCCTGGCCCCTGTTCTGGCTCACTCCCTGCATAATACGGCGACGTTTTTGATCTGGAAGCGTTCGCGAGCACGTATCGTCAAGGGGGAGAACCTTTGAACTGGCTGCCGGAGACGGGAAGCAGGAAGGTTGCCAGGCGGCGCTGGCCGTGGGTGATACTGGTTGCGCTGGCGTTGATGGCGGCGTGGTTTCTGGCTGGAACTTTCTCCCGGACCACAGGCGCTCCGCCCCGGAAAGAGCTTTCTTCCGGCTTCGCGGACATCTCGGTAAGTACAAAAGACAAACCGTATCCGCCGCAGGATGTGAACCGTTTCGCTCCTCCGCCCAGGGTCATATACGTGTACGTCGTGCTCAAGGGTTTCTCCGGTAAGAAAGATCTCGAAGCGCGCGTCGAGAGGATCGGGTCGGGTTCGATCCTCTCGAAACTTTTACCAGGATCGAGCGTATTGCAGGTGCGGAGTGAGCGGGATGAGAAGTTCGCCCGGAACGCGGGAGGAATCTCCGGCGTCGCGAAATTTGCGCTAAAAACGAAGACAGGAGGGCCTGTTCCGGCTGGAGACTATCAGGTTACCGTATACGCTACCGGCGGCGGAAGCAGGGGCCAGAGCGCGAAGAAAACCTTCGTCGTCGGGGATTGATGAGGCTAATAGCCGCAGGGTTTTCGGATAAAATGTTCAATGATCGCGGCCATCGGCCACAGAAGGCTGACGGGTTCGTGCTTTGAGGAAAGGCTTGGTATGAGAATAAAGAATCTGATCCTGAACGTCATAAGCCTGGTCCTGGTACTCGCCGGTCTCGCCCTTGCCGCCACCTTTTTCGTCGGACCTTCTTTTCTGCACGATAAAGTTACCGCTGGCAAGGTCAGCGCCCAGGAAAAATCCCACAGCGTGCCGGTGTTGAACACGAAGAACGCCAGGGCGCAACATCCGGCAACAGCTAAAAAGAGCGCCCACCACAAGAGGGTTCCCAAGAACAAAACGCTCTGGATGACGATACCGGCTATGTCCAGGATCCACAATGTCGCTGTGCCCTACGCTTCCGGCAACGACAGCCACGCGCTCAAGTACCACGCCGCGATCCACCTCAAGGGCACCGGCTTTCCCTGGCAGAAGACCGCCAACGTCTACATCGCCGGGCACCGCCTCGGTTACCTGGGCACCAAGAGCCTTTTCGCCTTCTACGATCTCAACAACGTAAAGAAGGGAGATAAGATCTACCTTAGGGACGCCAGGGGCAGAACGTACGTCTACAAGGTATTCAAGACCTTCGTGGCCGATCCCACGGACGTGTTCCTCACGAAACCTGTGCCGCACAAGAACATCGTTACCTTGCAGACCTGCACCTTGCCCAACTACACGCAGCGTCTGATCGTCCAGGCGGTGCTGGTGAGCTAGCTTTGGCGACCTTGTGTACAGGAGGAAAGTAGATTTTGCTGCGGCTGGGTGACGCTGGACGAAAAGACCGCGCCGCCAGAAAGCGCAAGGAGCCCGCACCCGCGGTTCCAAAGGGCAGGATGCAGGTTCGGGTCGTCTCCCTGGCGTTTCTCGTGGCCGTGGTCTTCCTGATCCTCGCCGGAAGGCTATGGTATTTGCAGATCCTGACCGGCAAGGAACACTCCTACACCGCCCAGGCTACCTACACCCGCAAAGTCGAGATACCCGCCCAGAGGGGGGTGATCTACGACCGCAGCGGCAATGTTCTGGCAAACGACAAGCCCGCCCTGAACGTAACGGTGGTTCCGGCCTCGATCTCCAGAAAAAAGCTCATAAGGCTTGCGGAGATTCTGGGAGCCGACAAGAAAGCGGTGCTCGACCGTTACGACACCGCGGTGAAGGCCAACAATCAGTACGAACCGATCCTGGTAACAGACAACGCCGACAAGAACGCCGTAACCTACATCAGCGAGCGCGACCGGGAGTTCCCAGGCGTCTCGGTTACGGACAACTGGGTGCGCAACTACCCGCACGGCGGGCTGGCGGCCCACGTCATCGGTTATGTCGGTGCGATCACCTCTGAGGAAGTCGGGAAGAAACCTTACAAGGGCCTTCCGAACGATGCCATCGTCGGCAGGAGCGGGGTCGAGGCGACTTACGACAAGTTCCTGCGAGGCAAGTTCGGCAGCGAGGACTACAACGTGGATGCGCAGGGGCGCATCATCAGCAGCGGAAGCAGCAGCCAGGCCTACGCGGTTCCCCGCCACATAACGCAGCCCGTTCCCGGCGACAACCTCAAGCTCACCATAGACATGAAGCTGCAGAAAGTAGCCGAGAAAGAGCTGAATGGAGCTATCAGGCGCTCCCAGGAGAACGGTTACGCTGGCACGGGCGGCGCGGTGGTCGCGATGAACCCCAAAAATGGACAGATCCTGGCGATGGCGAGCCGCCCTTCGTTCAACCCCCAGCTCTTTGTCGGAGGCATTACCGGCAACAAGGAGATACAGGAGTACAAGTATCTGACATCCCCCAACTCCCACTCGCCGTTCACCGACCGCGCGATAACCGCCAGCTATCCGGCGGCCTCGACCTTCAAAACCTTCACCGGGCTGGCGGGGCTCTACTACAACGCGATCACGCCGCAGACGACCTACACCGACAACGGACAGTGCTGGCGCCCGACGGGATGGACCAACGGCTGCTGGCAGAGCTGGCGCGAGTTCGACGGGACCGGCACCGTCCACGGCACCGAGAATCTGCCGGAGGGTCTCGCGGACTCGAACGACAAGTATTTCTACATGACGGCTGACAATATCTGGAACCAGACCAGAGACCAGAACCGGCTGCCCAAGTTCTACGAGAAGTTCGGCTTCGGCAAGAAAACCGGCGTGGACCTGCCGGGAGAGACGGCGGGGCAGGTGCCTACCAGCCAGTGGAAGGCCGCCTACCAGAAGGCAGTCGGGGTGAAAAACCCGGAGCCCTGGACGGAGTCTGACTGGATCAACCTGGCTATAGGCCAGGGAGGGCTCTCGGTCAGCCCGCTGCAACTGGTGAGGGCTTACTCCGTAATAGAGAACGGAGGCACACTCGTTACCCCGCACGTGGGCCTCGAAGTCACCAATCAGGAAGGTAGGGTTGTAAAGAAGATAGACCCGAAGCCCTCCGGCAAGATAAACATAAGCCCCGGCGATCTCGCCGCCATCCGACAGGGGTTGCGGATGGTTACCGGTCCAACGGGCACCGCCGGTCCGCAGTTCACGAATTCTCCCCTGAAGGTGGCTGGCAAGACCGGCACCGGGCAGGTGAGCGGAAACCAGGACCCGGTGGGCTGGTTCGTGGGCTGGGCCGTGGACCGGAAAAAGCCGCTCGTGGTGGCCGTGATGGTGGAGCAGGGCGGTAACGGCGAAGGCACCTCGGACGTTGCGGTTCGCAACATCCTGGAGAGCTACTACGGCATCAAGCCCCAGAGCCAATCTTCCGGCGCACCGACGCAGCCCGCCAATACCCCAGCGCTGTCCGGGAATGCGACCGGATTCTAGCTTGCAAGATGAGGTAGTATAGAACGCGGTGCAGACCTTACTACTCACACTGCCGAGCCCGCCGTCCCCGATCATCTTCCACATCGGTCCTCTCGCCCTGCGCTACTACGGGCTGCTCATAGCGATCGGGGTCGCCGTGGCTACCTGGCTCGCGGGCAAAGAACTGGTACGCAGGGGCTACGACAAGGAGCTTGCCCTCGACGCGCTGCCCTTCGTCGTGATCCCGGCTTTTATCGGGGCGCGCCTCTACCACGTCGTAACCGACTACGAGCTGTACCGGGGGCATCCTTTTCCCGATGTGTTCGAGGTGTGGAAGGGGGGACTCGGGATCTACGGTGCCGTAGCCGGGGGTTTGCTCGGGGCGTGGGTCTTTTGTCGGTGGCGCGGCATCAGCGTGCTGGCTTTCGCCGATGCTGGAGCGCCAGGGCTGGCGCTCGCCCAGGCGATCGGGCGGTGGGGGAACTACTTCAACCAGGAGCTCTTCGGCCATCCATCAAACCTGCCGTGGGCTATCAGGATAGCCCCGCAGAATCGGCCGCCGCAGTACGCCAATGACCCGGCGTTCCAGCCGACATTCTTCTACGAGTCCGTCTGGGACTTCTTTGTTTGCCTGGTTCTGCTGTGGGTAGCCAGACGGTTTGCTGTTCGCCTGAAAAGCGGCGACGTGTTCTTCCTCTGGGCGGTTCTCTACTCGTTCGGGCGGTTTTTTACGACCTCGATGCGCGTGGATCAGGAGTTCCCGATAGCGGGCGGTATCAGTGGCAACCTGCTCGTCAGCGGCGCTCTGTTTTTCGGATTTATCCTGGTGATCTTCTTGAGGCATGCGCGCTCCCCGCGCAAGCAGCCTCCCCCCAGCTAGCCAGAATACCTATTTGGAGTAGTACGGTGTCTTTTTCTTGTAGAGGGTGTTGATCTTCGAGTACCAGGACAGGACATCCAACCTGCGCTTTTTCAGCGTCTCTTTGCTTTCCTCGGGCGCAAGGTCGTGGCGCTCGTACGGGTCTTTGGCGATGTTGTAGAACTCTTGGGGCTTGTTGCCGAAGAAGTAGATGTACTTCTTGTCGCCCTTCAGACTGGCCAGACAGTTGTAGTCGTCCCAGCAACTGAAGTACAGGGTGCGATTTTTGTCCGGCGGTGCGAGCATGGACCTGCCGGGATACTTCCCGCCCACGACTTTGTAGCCGAGAAGGTTCATGAGGGTGGGAAGAATGTCCATCTCGTTGGTCAGGGTCGTAACGCGCTTGCCGTTCTGGAACCTTCCGGGATCGTGGATGATGAGCGGTATCTTTATGCCTTCCTGGTAGATGGTGTCATCGTGCTGGTAGAGGCCGTGCTCTCCGAAGCCTTCGCCGTGGTCGCCGTAGATCACGAAGATCGTGTTCTTGTAGAGCCCGAGCTTCTTGTACATCTCTATGACGTTGTGCACGAAGTGATCCGAGTAGTTCACGTCGTTGAGGTAGCGGTTGAGCATCTTGTCGTCTGTGTAATGCTTGAAGCCGTAGCGGTGGATGGGCAGGTAGTTATCGTGTCCTGTGACACCGAGGTAGTACATCAGGAAGGGCTTGTTTTTGTGCTTCTCTATCCACTGCTCGCTGGGTTTGAGCATTATGTTGTCTTCGCGCCCGAAGTAGTTGACTTTCTGAAAGCCCTTCTTGGGCAGCTTTTCGAGCGGGAAGAACTGCTGGTAGCCGAAGTTCTTGACGGTGCCTGCCCGGTCCTCGAACTTGCCGGTGGCCGACTGGAACACAACTGAGTTGTAGCCTTGCTTCTCGAGGAGCTTCGGCAGGCAGCGGGCCGGGATGCCACCTGGCTGCGCCTCGGTGATCTTGCTCGTCAGGTGTGGGTAGATGCCGCAGTTGACCGAGACTATTGCCTTGGAGGTGTGCGGCACTTCCGTGTAGGCGTTTTCGGCGATGAGGCTGTGCCTGGCGAGCTTGTCGAGGTATGGCGTGGTCTTTATCTTGGGGTTGTACGGCGTTACCGAGCGCGCGCGGGTGGACTCCAGGTGGATCAGCACTATGTTCTTCTTCTGCGTGTGCCGGGTCGGAACGAGGCGTGTGTTCGTGGGCGGCTGCAGAGCGGATACGTTGGTGGTGCTCGGGATCTTGCTTCGCATCTGATCGTAGTCAACACGCGAGGCGAGCACGTTGACTACTGCATCCCTGGCGAAAGCTTTTCCTTCTTCCCCGCCCGGACTGACGGGCACCGAAAACCCGACGAGCGAGACCGCAATCAGAATGATGCCCAGAGGAGCCAGCGCGGATATATTGGGAGTTTCGGTGTGCCCGCGTGGACTCCACCACCGCGCGGTGAAGCGTGTAATCAGCCAGGGGCCGAGTGTCACATAGAGTAGAACGAGAGCGAGTCCGATCAAAAGCGCCGGTGTTACGACGCTGGCGACAATATCCTGGACTTCTTCCCATTTCGCCAGCCCGTACGATATAACGCCGTAGTCGAGCGTCGAGCCGGTCTTCTGGAAGTACACGAAGGCGCTGGTGGCCGTTACCGCGACGAGTAGCGTGACTACATGGAACAGGATAGCTACCACCCGCCGGGGAAGTCCCGTGCGGACCAGCGCGAACAGCCCGATCCAGAACACCGCGTAGCCGACGTTGAACAGCACGTCAGACCTCACTAGCCCGAAAGCACCACGGGCGCTCTTGAACCCTGTCTGATCGTGGATGAGGATGACCTTGAGGATCAGGTCATAGCATACGAGCGGGACGAGCAAACTTAGCAGGTATGCCCAGTCCCGACGCCTCAGAATTTCGCCTAGCTGCTTCACTTTACCCCGCTCTTTACTCCTGGAAGCGTCAAGAATCTTACTATAAATTTACCTGGATTTAACAGTAGCTCGATCAAGAGGCCACTTTTCTTGACCGCCAGGGATTCCTTGCTACCATGTAGATGAAATAAATTTTCAATTAGTTGGCGGGGTTGTATGAGGCTTGAGACGGCCATCGGGAAGCTACGGGGTAGCGGGCACAAGCTCACCCCGCAGCGGCTGACGATTCTGGAGGCTGTAGCCGAGGAGCAGCATCAGAGCATGGCGGATATCCGGAACCGCTGTCCGCGGGTGGGGATGGTAACGGTGTACAGAACCTTGAATCTCCTCTCGGAGCTCGGCATCATCCGCCGCATAGAGCTCGGGGACGGGCCGCGCTACGAGCTGGCCACGGGCTGCCACCACCACCTCATCTGCGAGGGTTGCGGGAACGTGGTCGAGTTCGAGAGGTGCCCGCTGGACCGCGAGCGCCTGCCGGAAGCGCAGGGATTCGAGGTTAGCTCCCACAGCCTGGAGATCTACGGTCTGTGCTCCGCGTGCAGATAAGGAAAAAATTTGCGTCGTGATGAAAAATATTTTCAATTGTGCTGGCTGGGTGAGAATCTTCGGGCGGGCTTCTGTTGGGATAATGTTGGTTGCGGTTTCTTTGTTTGGAGCGGACTGCGGCGCGGGGCCGGGAGCGATCGGCTCGGAGCATGGGAAGCTCGATGTGGTAGCCAGCACCACCCAGATCGGGGACTTCGCCCGTCAGGTCGGCGGTCGGGAGGCTGTGGTGTACCAGATCCTCAAGCCCAACACCGATCCCCACGAGTACGAGCCGCGTCCCACAGATGTAGAGGCGACTGCTGGGGCGAAGCTCGTTTTCGTAAACGGCGATGGTCTGGATAGCTGGATGGGTAAGGTCCTCTCGGAGTCCGGGAGCAGGGCGAAGGTCGTGGATATCGGCAAAAGCGTACCTGTCAGGCTACCCGGCGAGTCCACGGGAGATGAGGTTTCCAGGTACGACCCGCACTGGTGGCACAACCCCCAGAACGCGGAGGCTGCCGTCAGAAAAATCCGGAACGCCATGATCACAGCCGACCCGGCCCACAAGACTGTTTATGAGGAAAACGCTGCGGCCTATCTCGAAAAGCTCAAGAAACTCGACGCGGGCATCCGGGCGTGCATGAAGAGAGTTCCCGAGAGGGAGCGGAAGCTGGTGACGGACCACGACGCCTTCAACTACTTCGCCAGGCGATACGGGATAAAGGTGGTTGGTGCCGTCATTCCCTCGCAGAGCGTGCAGGCGCAGCCATCGGCGGGGGAGATATCGAGGCTCATATCGCTGATACGGCGCGAGCATGTGAAAGCCGTATTCCCGGAGAAGTCGGTCAACGCCGATCTTGCCCGCACTATCGCCCATGAGACTGGAGCCTCTTCCCACTACATGCTCTACGGCGATGCTCTGGGCCCGAAGGGTTCTGATGGCAGCACCTACCTCAAGATGGAAGCCCACAACGCCAGCGCGATGGTGAGGGGCTTTACCGGCGGCAAACGAACCTGCAATCCTATGAGGGGCAAGTGAGCGACAGAACTGGCAGCGGTTATCTGGCGGAAGTCTCCGGGTTGCGGGCCGGATACGACGGAGGGGCCGTGCTCGAAGGGGTCAGCTTCCGGGTGGAGCCGGGGGTGAGAATCGGGGTGCTCGGACCCAACGGCGGCGGCAAGTCTACCCTGTTTCGCGTGCTGCTCGGCGAGCTCGCGCCGCTTGGGGGCTCGGTGGATGTTCGCGGGCGTTGCGGCTTCGTCCCCCAGACCGAGCGGTCGCGGCTCGACTACCCGGTCAGCGCCCTCGACGTTGCCCTGATGGGCACCCTGAGCCGCATCCCGTGGTGGAGACGCCCCGGAAGGTTCGAACGTCAGAGGGCTTTGGAAGCTCTGGAGACCGTCGGGCTCGGGAAACTGGCGGGCCGGCAGTTCGGCGAGTTATCCGGAGGGCAGCGCCAGCGCGTCCTGATCGCACGCGCGCTCGTCCAGGACGCCCGGCTCTTGCTCCTCGACGAACCGTTTAACGGGTTGGATCAGCCGAGTTCCAGGCTGCTCGGATCGCTTTTGGACCGCCTTGCCGCAGAAGGCAGGAGCGTAATGGTCGCAACCCACGACGCCGGACAGGTTCGCGGCTGGGATCTCGTGCTGTGCCTGAACGGGAGGCAGGTGGCCTTCGGTGAGCCCGAGAGCACGCTCTCCCGCCGGGTGCTCGAAGCCACCTATGGCGGCGAGGTTATGGTGCTTCCGGGCAACGGTTCTGGTAGAGATTCCGCCATTCTGGCGCCTTATCATCACGACGAGGTTGCGGAGGAGCATCGCCGGGAGCACGGGCGATGAACGTTGCGGTTCAGCTCTGGCACGCGCTCGTCGAGCCCTGGACGCAGGACATCATGCAGCGGGCGCTCGCGGAGGTCGTCCTGATGGGTGTGGTCGGCGGGGCTCTGGGGTGTTGGATCATCTTCTATCAGGTCTCCTACAGCGCGGAGTCGCTCTCACATGCGCTGTTTCCGGGACTGGTGGTCGCGGCGCTCCTGGGCCTGCCGCTCTTGTTCGGCGCGGGAGCCGGAGCGGCGGTCGCCGCCGTAGCGATCGCGATTTTCGGGAGAAATCCCGAAGTCGGACGGGACACGGCGGTTGCGGCGGTGGTCAGCGCCCTGTTTGGCTTGGGCGCGGTGCTCGCCCTCTCGCCAGGCTCGCCGCCGGGGATAGAGGAGCTTTTGTTCGGAGACATCCTCGGCGTGTCAAGATTAGACCTGTTGCTCGCTGCGGGACTTGCGGTGGTGGTGCTGGTCTCGTTGTGCCTGTTGCACCGCCAGTTCCTGGCAGTTGGTTTCGACCGCTCGACCGCCCGCTCCATCGGCGGCAGCCCGACCCTCGCGGATGTCTCGCTGCTTGTGCTGGTCGCGCTCGCGGTTCTCGTGGCCGTGCAGGGACTCGGGAGCCTGCTGGTCGTCGCCGTTCTCGTGGGCCCTGCAGCGACGGCCCGACTACTGGTTCGGGAGATGGTGCCGATGATGATTCTCGCTACGGCGCTGGCCCTGCTCTCAGGCATCATCGGCCTCTACCTCTCCTACTACGTGGGGATGGCTGGTGGAGCTTCCATAGCCGGAGCTATCGTCGCCGTCTACCTTGCCGCCCTCGCTGGAGATGCCCTGCGGAGGATGACCGGGGCTGGTAGAGCGCGCCGTCAGAGACTCGAAGAGGTTTGAGTGGTGGGCTGGTTCTTCGAGTTGATCCAGATGCCGTTCGTGCAGCGGGGGCTTATCGAGGTGCTGGCGTTCTCCATCGGCGCCGGACTTCTTGGGACCTGGATCGTGCTTAGGGGCCTGGCTTTCTACTCGCACGCGGTGGGAATGGCGACTTTTCCGGGGCTGGTGCTCGCCGGGGGGTTCGGATTTGCGGCTCCTCTGGGGGCCTTCGGTGCGGCGGTGCTCTTCGCCGGCGCACTCGAAGGTGTCTCACGCAAGCGGCAGGGCGGCTACGACAGCTTTACCGCCCTAGTCGTTGTCGGGATGCTCGCAGCCGGGATAATGCTCGCCAGCG
This sequence comes from Actinomycetota bacterium, assembly GCA_902810695.1. Lineage (GTDB taxonomy): Bacteria > Actinomycetota > Rubrobacteria > Rubrobacterales > Rubrobacteraceae > CADDYV01. Next base: position 13,636 of record CADDYV010000052.1, read on the forward strand.
ATGTTTTCCATTCCGGCTCCAGCGTGGATGCCCTGTTGTTCGGCAGCCTGCTCGCCGTCAGTCCCGGCAACGTTGCCCTTACCGCCGCTGCGAGCGGGCTGACGCTCACTTCCACCTGCTTCCTGGGCAGGATCTGGCTCGCAACCGGCTTCGATGGCGCGGGCGTGCGCTCTCTGGGAGTGCGCCCTGCCGCTCCGGACGCCCTGCTGCTCCTGCTGGTGGCACTCGTAGCTACCACAGCCCTCTCCACGGTAGGCGCGCTGCTCGCCACCACGCTCCTGGTCGTTCCCGCCGCCACCGCGCGTCCGTGGATCAGACGCCTGCTACCCTGGCAGATCATCAGTGTGATCCTGGCCGCTGTAGAGGGAGTGGGGGGACTCTGGATCTCTCTTCTCACCAACGCTCCGCCCGGGGCCTCCATCGCCGTTATCGCGGGAGTGGTCTTCGCCCTCTCCGTGGTCACGAGCCGTCTATCTCGCTCCAGCGTTCTCAGGGGAAGAGGTGCCCTCGCTGATACCCTGACCGGGCTGGTTGTCCGACCGGATGCGAACGAGCGTGAGTGAGGAGGAAAATGGGCAAATCAGAAACTCCACATTCGCTGTCAACAGAAGGTAGCAGGATATGAGACGGGTGCTTGTAACCGGCTTCGAGCCGTTCGGCGGGGAGGAGATCAACGCCTCGCTCGAAGCCGCCCGCCGCCTCAAATACGAGAATTGGGAAGATATTGAGGTAGAGGTTCGCAGGCTGCCTACGGAATTCGAGCGCGTGATGCCGGTGCTCGAAGAGGCGGTAGAGCAGACGAACCCCGACGTTGTGATCTGCGTCGGGCAGGCCAGGGGGAGGGCCGGAATAACGCCGGAGCGGGTCGCGATCAACGTCGCGGATGCACGCATCCAGGATAACGCTGGCGGGGAGCCGGCAGACGAGATTATTGTGGACGGCGGTCCTGTGGGGTACTGGTCAACCCTTCCGGTTAAAGAGATCGTAGAGGAGTTGCACAGAGCGGGTATCCCCGCCGCGGTATCGAACGCGGCCGGAACGTTCGTGTGCAACCGCGCTTTCTACGGGCTCATGCACCTGCTGGCTATCAAATATCCCGAGACGAGAGGCGGTTTTATACACGTTCCCGTCCTGCCGGAGCAGGCGCTGGACGCGGAGGCTCCGAGTATGGCGCTGGATCAGATCGTAGAAGCACTGAAACTCGCCATCGAGGTGGCGGCGCGAGGATATACTTAGTTCTGGTGAGAGAAATATGCTGAAGCTGATCGGGGCCATCCTGATAGCGGTTATCCGGTTTTACAAGAAGTTTATCTCCCCGGCGCTGCCGCCGACGTGCCGGTTCTACCCGAGTTGCTCGCAGTACGCGGTCGAGGCCATCCAGAAGTACGGCCCGATCAAGGGCGGCCTGATGAGCATCTGGAGGCTCCTGCGCTGTCACCCGTTCTGCAAGGGCGGCTACGACCCGGTGAAATAGGCGAGTAGATCCACCGGCTGATAGAGCCAGAACGCGAGCAGGACCAGTTCAATGCCAAAGACCACCACTGCCGGGATGATCGCGCGCAGCCTCTTCTGCGAGAAGACGGTGGGGGCCATGAGCCAGCCGTAGACGGCTCCCCCGACTATGCCGCCGATGTGGGCGGTGTTGCTCACCGCACGGATCGAGAATCCCAGCCACAGGTTGAGGATGGTGAGGATTATCAATTGGCGGATGATAGGATTCTCCCAAGAGAACGTGCCGCGCCGGATCGCGAACCCGAAGATCCCTCCGACAAGACCGAAGATAGCTCCCGAAGCCCCCACTGCCAGCGAGTTGAACCCGCTGAAGTACAGGTAGGCTATCCCGCTCGCTATACCGCTCAGGAAATAGAGCGCCAGATAGCGCCCCCGCCCGAAGGAGAGCTCGGCGAAGGAGCCCAGGAAGTAGAGCGAGAGCATGTTCAGCGCGATGTGTAAGAACCCCGCGTGCAGGAACATAGCCGTGATCACGCGGTAGACCTGACCCTGTGCCACGAACTTTGGAGACAGTGCTCCCCGGAGCAGCACCTGTCCCGGCTGGTTCACGAGCGCCGCGTTCCAGGATATCCCGTACTGCGTAACCCCGAGGTAGGCTACGATCAGGTACGCCAGCACGCTGGCGGAGATAAGAGCCGAAGTTACCGGGAGACGCGAGAGGCTTTGCAAGAAGGTAGTCTCTAACGTCCCCAGGGTCTTCTACCGCTATCGGGGATCTCGCGCGCGGCGTCGCCGACCTGGATTTTCGAGAGATCCTTCAGGGGACCGCCGAGCATGGATTCGAGATCATCCGGGTCATCTTCTCCCGAGCCCATTCCGAAGCCCTGCACCTGAACGTTGTCGCCGAACATCTGGCTGAAGATGCGCTGCAGGTTCTCCTGCATCTCGCCCAGATCACCGAAGGGCATCGCGGGGTTCTGCAACCGGGCGACCGACAGCCGGTCCTTGACCTCTATAACCTCTGCCTTCGCTTTGATGTCCTCGACCGTTCCCAGGGTTTCACCGGTGTCCGGGTCCCAGACCTCTTCGCCGCCGGGAGCGAAGATCTCGAAGAGCATCCCCTTGCGGACGCCACTGTCTTTCCCGCGGTTTATGACGATCTCGTTGTTGCCGAGTATTTTCGCTACTTTGCCTTCAACGGCCATGAGTAAACTCCCTGTGAATTTCTGTCAAAACCTTGCAGAGATTATATCTATCACAGCACAGCAGACAGGTAGCGTTAGAATCCCCGCCATGACCGGACGCACCAGCAGAATAGGCCGCCACCTGCCCACTTCCGGCGGACTGAAGGAGACCCTGCGTAGGGCCGAGGCTCTGGGCTGCGAGACGCTCCAGATCTTCGTCTCCAACCCTCAGGGCTGGGCGTTGCCAACACCCCGCCCTGATGCGAAAGCCTTTGCCGACGGAGCCCGAGAGCTCGGCCTCTGGCCGGTCGTGGCGCACTCGAAGTACCTGATAAACCTGGCTTCGCCGGACGCCGCAGCCCGCGAACGTTCTATCGAGGTTCTGGCACGCGAGCTGGCTGCCGCTGAAGAGGCGGGAGTGGATCTGGTGGTCGTCCACTGCGGGAGCCACGGTGGAGCCGGTGAAGAGAAAGGGATGGAGAGGCTCGCGGGCGGACTCCTCCGGGCCCGAGAGCTCGCCGCCGTAGGCTCGGGGAATATGGTGGAGTTGGCTATCGAGAACTCCGTGGGGGCGGGAACCCAGCTCTGCTCTTCGTTCAGGGATCTCGGAGATGTGGCGCGGAGTGCGGGGGTGAAGGTTTGCGTGGATACGGCTCACGCCTTCGCCTCTGGCTACGATCTTCTGACCCCTCGCGGAACGCGGGGAGTCGCGGAGGAATTGAAGGCTGCGCTCGGCTCTTCGCTCGCTCTCCTGCATCTAAACGACGCGAAAAATACTCTGGGAAGTCATCGGGACGGGCATCGCAGGATCGGCGAAGGGCAGGTGCCGCTGGAGTGCTGGAGCGAGCTTTTCGCCGCGCTCGATGGGGTCCCGGTGGTGATGGAGACACCCTACGGGACACCGGAGGTAGATAAGGAACAGATACTGTTAGTGAAGAAGCTGGCAAGCGGGTTGCGAAACGCGGTAGAATAAAGATAGAATTTTGCTATGGCGACTGATATACGACTGACACGGGAAAAGGGAGATCTCCTCTCGGCCATCGGGGAAACTCTCAGAGCCGAGCGGAATCGCCGCGGGCTCACGCTGAGAGAGGTTGCCAAGAACGCTCACGTCTCGGTTTCTTACCTCGCCGAGATCGAACGCGGCGAGAAGGACCCTTCTTCCAGGGTGCTGGAGAGCATCGCCCGCGGGCTTGAGATGGAGACGAGAGATCTTCTCTTGAATATCGCGGCGGCCCTGGAGCCCGCGCCGGTCGTTCCGGTCTCCGACTCGCTGGCGGCTTAAGCTACTACCCTGTTTCCCGCCTGTCTTCTCTTCACGTCTTCCTTACTGCCTCAGATCCCTTTGCTGATGAAGTAAGGCAATATCACACCTAGAGCGTTGTACGCGGCGTGTGCCAGAAAGCTCGTCGTGGTGTTCGCCCGCTTTCTCAGGATGCCCAGACCGATGGAGACCAGGAAAAGGTAGACGAGCAGTACGGACGGGCCGTACTCGAAGTGCATGGAGGCAAAGAGCACGGAGGTGAGTGGAATCCCGAGAACCGGCTGCACCGCGCCTCTAAAGAGCGTCTCCTCGCCCAGGGCCGCCCCGATCCCGACCAAAAGCCCGAAGAGCACGACCGAAGCCGGACTCAGACCCTTCGTCCCGAAGAGGTTGCTGGTGAGGCCGCCTACGTGATGAGCGAGGCCGGGTTGCAAATAGGAGAAAAGCTGTTCGGCATAATGCGTGAGGATGAGTGCTGCTGCGACGAACAGGGCTGCCGCGCCGATCTGCCGCAAAGTGATGCGGCGGTAGCCGAGGCGGGCGAGGGTTTCGCGGGGACCGCGCCGCACGCCGAAGCCCACGCCGCAGAGTGCGACGATGATGAACGGGATCTCCGTGCTCAACACAAGCGCCGGAGAGACTCTGCCGCCGGTCTCGATGGCGACGGAGCTTAACTTCGACATCTGCTGGAAGCCGAGTATGCCCACCAGGTTGTTCGGCAGCAGCACCATGACGAAGATCCAGAGTCCAAAAAAGATGGGAGGATCGGACCAGAAGCTGTGGCGGGGCGGGCGGCCCAGGATCTTGAGCAGCGGTGGAACGCAGAGCGCGAGACCGATGATGCCGGCTGCCGTCACACCAGCGGCCTCTATCCTGAGTAGTTCGGGAGGGAGCACCGAGGCGGGGACAGCACCGGAGAGACTGAGGACGACCATGAGGCCACCCACGGCGGCAGCGAGCAACGACAGCGCCAGAAGGACAACCCAGAGCGATATCTCCGCCGCCCGGTTTTTGCGGGCCCACTGCGCCCAGAGCGCCAGAGCCCCGACGATGACGGCTACCACAAAGTTCGCGACACCTAACACGCGAGAGCCCTCTCTACGGTAAATGCTTGAAAGCGGACTTGCGGAGAGCTTAGCACACAAAAAAGCCCGGTCTGCGCGTGATCCGCGGACCGGGTAAATCCTCTGGGCCCGGAGGGGAATAAGCCCATTGTTCACAGTCTGAACATCTCAGGTTACGTTGCGGTAACTTTGGGATAACAATTAGATAACAGGTTTCGGCTGAAGGAGTCTTCTAAGGATCGCGGTTCTCACCGCTCTCGAGGTTGTCGAGTATGGGGCCGAGTTCCCGGTCCCGGGCGACTTCGTATTCTTCGAGGCTCTGTGCCTCGCGGGCCAGCTCTGCCATGCGCTTTGTGAGTCCCGAGCCTTCCCTGGTTGCCAGAATGCGCCAGCCGAGTACCCGGTAGAGCTTCTCCAGCCGTGAACTCTCGTACCCGCCCTCTAAAAGCTCTTCGAGGGCGGCGTGCATCGCCTCGGCCTCTTCGAGGCTGAGGCGGAGGTCTACGAAGGTTTGCTCTTCACCCAACCTAGTGAACCTTCTCCAGGTAGATGCGATCCTGGGTGATTACGATCTGGAGTTCCCCGGTGTAGCCGCGCCACTCTCTCTCGAATATCTCCGAGTTCTGGGCATCGGTTCTTATGAGCACGCCATCATCGGTCTCGTCGAGAACAGCCTTGTGTTCGGAGAGCTGGCCTCGACGGACGGGATCCCGCCGGTAAATGGAGTTGCGTGATCGGAAGCTCTGTACGCTGGAAGGCGTCGTGTTTAGCTCCTGCGCGATCCAATCGTCCCCCCGCCCTTCGTCTACCCAGCGTCGGATCTTCTCAGCATGAGGTTTTAAAGCCACTCTTCTGGTTCCCACTGCCCCTTCTCCTCCATGCCACTCTAAATTTCTAATCTATATGTACCACTTTTAGTTATCTCCTGCATGAATATGTGGCTAGATTTACCTGATGTCGGCTTGGCGGCAGGTTTTCGGGCCAGAATAGTGGAGATGTTTACATCCCGCAAGAAGGCTGTCAGGGGCCGCATCGCATCGAAAGAGCGGAGATTTTCGCCATCTTATGCTTGTTCTAATAACCTGTCGGCGGCGGCGAGCCCGGAGAGCGCGGCCCCCTCGATCTTCGCGTTGCCGAAGGCGTCTCCGCAGAAGATAAGCGGGGGACTGGTAGTGGCCTGGAGGCAGGGTTGCGGGTGTGATATCGCGACCCAACTGTAGCGCCAGCGGGTGAGAGATGTTTCGATTACGGGTGATCCGAGCCAGCCGTCAGCCAGCTCCAGGAGGGATCGCGTTATCCTGTCTTCGTCGTCCTCGAAGTGCTCGCGACTCCACCTGGGTCCGGCGTGGATGGTTACGCCTGGTGCCTCGGATATCCCTTTCTGGAAGTTGTCGGAGATCCAGTCCAGCGGCTCTCCTTTTATCTGGATGCCGCCAGGCTCGGGGATGTTGCTCGGACCGTCCAGACGCGCCATCAACGCCAGGCAGGGATCGTAAGAGATTTTTTCGAGTTGTCGCCGGGAGTTTGCCGGCATCTCGAAGCTGCCAGACCCGGTGAGCGCCAGGGACTGCGGGACGGGAGCGGTGAGGATCAAGGCTCCGCCCGAGAATCGAGTCCCGGTCTCCGTTCGCACCTCCCAGAAGCCCTCTCGGATGTCTATCTCTGTTACGCGCACGCTGGTCCGTACGTCGAGATCACGGGCGAGGTATCCGGGTATCGAGGTCATCCCCTCCGATCCGCGGTAGCGCGGGTAACCATCCGGGTTGAATTTTCCGTCGGGACCAGCGAAGCCGCGGCTCCACTCTTCGGCTATTCCGGCCTGGATCCACTCTTCGACCAGAGCAGCGAAACGTTCGCCGCGGACGGTGAAGAACTGCGCTCCGTGATCGAAGTTCCCGCCGCTGACACTCCGGGTCGCCATCCTGCCGCCGACGCTTGCTTTCTTCTCGAGTGCCGTTACGCGCCATCCAGAGGCTTTCAACTCGCGGCACGCGAGCAACCCGGAGATGCCGGCCCCAACTACGATGCAGGATCTCTCCAGTTCAGACATTCTGGCTGTTTCTCCGAGAGTGGTGTGGCATGGGGTGGAGGCTCGAAAACATCCCATCTGTGCCGAAGATTTTATCTGCGCCCCAACCGGAGTTGGGGTACCCATCGTACACGGATCACGCCCTCAACGCCGATATATCCTATTTGCGCCACCACTTTAACACCGGCATAGCGGCAGGTGCGGGACTTGAGCTTGCGAAGGCTACAAAAAAGTAGTCCCGAGCAGAACCGATCGGGGAGTAGATATTCTCATCCTAATAAAGATAGCGTGCTATATGTTGTATTTGCTCTTGATTTCTTAACTAAACTTTGTGAAACTTAATTACGAATTGCTTCTTATGGGTCCTCAAGAGAGGGGGAATACGGATTTGAAAAAGGTAATGTTATTAGCAGCGATGCTGGCCATGGTGTTGGCCGCTGCGGCTCCTGCTCTCGCGCAGGCAACCGCCGGTAACATCAGTGCCCAGTATGTAGACTGCTCCCAGGTGCAGGCCGCGCTCAGCGTCCAGAGCGGTACGGCTGCTGGGGGCACCGGCAACGCCAATGGGGCGGCTTCGGCTGTGGACAACTCTGCGGCTGTCGCCCAGAAACTCAACATCAGCCAGACCCAGGTCAATGGCTGCCTGGGCGGTGTGAATGTCTCTTCTAGCGATCCCAGCGATCCCAGCAGCTCCATGATGAGCAGTGGTAGCTCCGTAATGAGCAGCAGCTCTATGATGAGCAGCAGCGCCATGATGAGCAGCTCTGCTGCCAG
>CADDYV010000053.1 GCA_902810695.1 Actinomycetota bacterium
CTACGAAGAGACGGTCTTCCGCGGCTACCAGCTCAGGAATATCGCCGAGGGGCTCAACTTCCAGTTTCTCCGCCCCCGCGGAGCCGTGCTCGCCGCCTGGCTGCTATCTTCCATCTTCTTCGGCGGGCTCCACGCGCTCAACCCGCACGCCACCCTCATAAGCACCCTCAACGTCATGCTGGCGGGATTGATGCTGGGGCTCGGCTACGTCCTGACCGGCGAGCTCGCCATCCCCATCGGGCTGCACATAGCTTGGAACTTCTTCGAGGGCAGCGTCTATGGCTTTCCGGTAAGCGGCACCGAGACCGTGGGCGCAACCTTCCTCAAGACCGTCCAGGGCGGCCCGGAGCTCTGGACCGGGGGCTCCTTCGGCCCGGAGGCGGGGTTGCTCGGGATTCTGGCCGTACTGCTCGGGATGGCGCTCACCGCCCTCTGGGTGCGCCTCCGCAGCGGCGGGCTCACCTTCCACACCCCGCTCGCCGAAGTTCCGAAACCCGGCTTCAGAGGCGGGAAAGACGGTGCGCAGTCGCGTCAGATGCGCTAGGCTACGAAGGAACAAGCGAGCTGTGGGAGGGAAGCCTCTTCTTGGGGGTTGTCGTCCAGAAATACGGCGGAAGCTCGGTGGCCACCGCCGAGCACATAAAAGCCGTCGCAGAGAGGGTGGAGCGCGCCAGAGAGTCTGGCCAGGATCTCGTGGTGGTAGTCTCCGCGATGGGCAAGACCACCGACAACCTTCTCAAACTCGCCGGAGAGGTGAGCGAGAGCCCTTCCCCGCGCGAGATAGACCAGCTTCTGGCGACCGGCGAGGAGCAGTCGGTGGCGCTTCTGGCGATGGCACTCCACGACCGGGGGGTGGCGGCGGTCTCCCTGACCGGCCCGCAGGCGGGGATGACCGTAACCGGGCGCTACGGCTCCGGCCTCATCTCCGAGATACGCCCCGAACGCATCCAGAAGCTTCTGGGCAGCGGGCAGGTAGTCATCGTGGCGGGCTTTCAGGGGATGAATTCTTTGGGAGATGTGATGACGCTCGGGCGCGGCGGGTCGGACACCACGGCGGTCGCGCTCGCGGCGGCGCTTAAGGCCGGGCGGTGTGATATCTACACCGACGTGGACGGCATCTACACCGCCGACCCGCGCATCGTGCCAACCGCCAGGCGCATCGCCGTGATATCGCCCGCCGAGATGGCAGAGATGGCCTGGCGAGGGGCGAAGGTCATGCACCCGCGGGCGGTCGAGCTGGCCGCGCTCTACGGCGTCGAGGTCCACGTAAAAAGCTCCTTCGAGGAGTCGCCGGGCACCATAATAACGGGAGGTGATGGTTTGCAGCATCTGGAGACCCGCGAGACCGTGGCGGGCATCGTCCACGATCTCGACGTCTCGCGCATAACCCTGAGCGGAATCCGCACCGGGCCGGGAACCCTGAGCAAGGTCTTCTCCCCGCTGGCGAAGCTCGGCATCTCGGTGGATGTGATCGTGGAGAGCGGCACCGAAGAAGGCGTCTCGGATGTAGCCTTCACCGTAAAACGCAGCGACTTCACGGAGGCGAAGGAAGCCGCGAGCGAGGTCGCGGAGGCCCTGGGCGGCAAGGCCGAAGGTGAAGGCGGGCTGGGCAAGGTTTCGGTGGTCGGGACCGGGATGCTCAACCGGCCAGGGTATGCGGCGAGGATGTTTGCCTCTCTAGGCGAAGCCGGGATACCCATAAGGATGGTCTCGACCTCGGAGATACAGGTAACGTGTGTTATACCTGCCGGGAGGGTAGAGGAGGCGGTCATGCGCCTCCACAGGGACTTCGAGCTGGAGGAGAGAGATGTTTAGCGGTACGTTCACTGCCCTTATCACGCCGTTCAGAAACGGGGAGGTGGATGTCGAAGCCCTCGAAGGTCTGGTGGAGTTCCAGATCCAGCAGGGCGTGGACGGGCTCGTCCCCTGCGGCACCACCGGCGAGAGCCCGACCCTGAGCGAAGAGGAGGACCGGCTGGTCGTCGAGACCGTGGTGCGGGTGGCTAACGGGCGCGTTCCCGTGGTCGCCGGTACCGGCTCCAACAGCACCGACATGGCGATCCGCTACACGAAGATGGCCGAGGAGGTTGGCGCTGACGGCTCGCTGCAGGTTTCCCCCTACTACAACAAGCCCACCCAGGAAGGGCTGTTCAGGCACTTCGCGACGATAGCCGAGAGCACGAGCCTGCCCATAATCCTCTACAACATTCCGGGGCGCACCAGCGTGAACATCTCGCCGGAGACGATAGCCCGGCTGGCCGATATCCCCAACATCGTCGGGGTCAAGGAGGCGACCCTCTCGATGAACATGGCGGCCGAGACCAAGCAGCTCTGCGGCGAGGAGTTCGACGTGCTCTCCGGCGACGACTCGATGACGCTCCCCATAATCTCTCTTGGGGGCTCGGGTGTGATCGCCGTCGCCTCCAACATCGCCCCCGGCGCGTACTCCAGGATGGTGAGGTCGCTGCTCGACGGCGATTTCCGGCGGGGCCGCGAGCTCTACTACGAGCTTCTGCCGCTCTTCAAGGCCATGACCATCGAGACCAACCCCATCCCCGTAAAGACGGCGGCCTCGCTCCTGGGGCTCTGCTCCGATGAGATGCGGCTCCCGATGATGCCGATGGAGGGCGAGAACCTGGAGAAGCTGCGGCTCGCCATAGAGCAGCAGAGCCATCTCCTCCCCACGCCAGAGGAAGTGTGATCCGGGTAGCGACAATCGGCGCGGCGGGGCGGATGGGACGCGAGATCTGCCGCGCCATCCTCGAAGAGGAGGACTTCGAGCTAGTCGGCGGAACCGTCCGACCTGGCTCGGAGCATCTCGGCAGCGACCTCGGCGAGCTCTGCGGGTGGGGTAGGGCGGGTGTCGCCGCGGCCGAAGACCCTCCGGAGGATGCGGAGGTCCTAATAGAGTTCACCACCCCCGAGGTGACCGTCGAGCATCTCTCCTACCGCAAGCCGGCGGTCATCGGGACCACGGGCCTCTCCGACAAGCAGCGCGCGAAGGTTGAGGGAGCGGCGGGAAGCGTCCCCATCGTGCTCGCCCCCAACACGAGCGTCGGCATAAACCTGCTGCGCGAGGTGGTGCGGGACCTCTCCAGGAAGCTAGGCTCCGGCTATGACATCGAGCTGGTCGAGGCGCACCACAGGAACAAGAAAGACGCGCCCTCGGGGACGGCTTTGCTGCTCGCGCGGGAGGCTGCCGCGGGCCGGGGCCAGAAGCTCGAAGAGGTCGTGGTCTACGGCCGGGAAGGAACTTCGCCGCGCCGGGAAGGTGATATCGGCATCCACGCCATCCGGGGTGGGGTGGTCGTCGGCGAGCACCGCCTGACCTTCTACGGAGACGGCGAAGAGATCGAAGTCTCACACCGCTCGCTTTCCAGGAGCACCTTCGCCGCAGGAGCCCTCAGAGCCGCCCGGTTCGTCGCCAGGGCAGAGCCGGGGCTGTACTCCATGCAAGACGTACTCTCGTAGGGCTCTGTTTCGGAAGTCTCTGTCAGCCGCGCCCGGTCCGGGTAAGATTGCATATGAGGCTGCATGTTCATACAAGAAGGAGGCAGCATGAATAATGCTACGCCGAACGCTTCGGCAGGAGCGCGGCTGCGGGCTGCTCTGGATAGGGAACGACCGTTGCAGGTCGTGGGAACCATAAACGCCTACGCGGCGATGATGGCCGAGAAGGTGGGGTTTCAGGCAATCTACCTCTCGGGGGCGGGCGTGGCCAACTCTTCCTACGGCCTGCCGGACCTGGGCATGACTACCCTGAGCGATGTTCTGGAGGATGTGCGCCGGATCACCGCCGTAACCGACCTCCCCCTGCTGGTAGACGCCGACACCGGCTTCGGCGCGGCGTTCATGATCGAGCGCACCATAAAGGAGATGACGCGGGCCGGAGCCGCGGGCGTGCACATCGAAGACCAGGTGCAGACCAAACGCTGCGGGCACAGGCCCGGCAAGGCCGTGGTGCAGCCGGAGGAGATGGCCGACCGCATAAAGGCCGCCGTAGACGCGAAGACCGACCCCGAGTTCGTGGTGATGGCCCGCACGGATGCCCTGGCAGTCGAGGGCATCGAATCGGCTCTGGAGCGGGCCCGGCTCTACGAGGCAGCGGGGGCGGACATGCTCTTCGCCGAGGCGGTGACGGAGCTGGACCAGTACCGCAAATTCGCTGAGGCGGTGGACATCCCCATCCTGGCCAACCTCACCGAGTTCGGCAAGACCCCGCTCTTCACCACCCAAGAGCTGGCGGAGGCCGGGGTGAGCCTCGCGCTGTATCCGCTTTCGGCATTCAGGGCCATGAGCGCCGCCGCCCTGAACGTCTACGAGACCCTGCGCAGCCAGGGGACGCAGAAAGAAGTGGTAGATTCTATGCAGAGCCGGGAAGAACTCTACGAATTCCTGGGCTACCACCAGTACGAAGAGAAGCTGGACCGACTTTTCGCCGGGGGTAGAGAGTAATGGCTAAAAAGAGCGTCGCGCTGTCCGGGGCCATCGTCGGACAGACGGAAATCTGCACGGTCGGAAGCGAAGGCGACAGCCTGAACTACAGAGGGTATGCGATCCGGGACCTGGCGGAACACGCCACCTTCGAAGAGGTGGCCTACCTCCTGATCCGGGGCGAGCTGCCCACTAGCTCTGATCTAAGCGCCTATAAACGGAGCCTCGCGGAGATGCGCGAGTTGCCGGACGAGTTAAAGGTCGTGCTGGAGCAGATCCCCGGCGGGACGCATCCCATGGACGTGCTGCGCACGGGATGCTCGGCTCTCGGCACGCTGGAGCCGGAGGGTTCGGAGGACGCTCCAGAGGCTATAGCGGACCGTCTGGTCGCCAGCTTCCCCTCCATGCTGCTCTACTGGCACCACTTCCAGGATTCGGGCAAGCGCATCGAAACCCAGACCGGGGAAGACAACGTGGCCGGGCACTTCCTGCACCTGCTAAAAGGCCGGGAGCCTGACGAGACCAGCCGCCGCACGCTCGATGTCTCGCTGATACTGTATGCAGAGCACGAGTTCAACGCCTCGACCTTCACGGCGCGTGTGATCGCCTCCACCCTCTCGGACTTCTACTCGGCCATAACCGGAGCCATCGGCGCCCTGCGGGGACCGCTGCACGGCGGGGCCAACGAGGCCGCCATGAACCTCATCGAGGGCTTCGACTCCCCGGAAGAAGCCGAACAGGGTGTGATGGACATGCTCGCCAGGAAGGAGAGCATAATGGGCTTCGGCCACCCGGTCTATACCGAGCAGGACCCGAGGACCGGCATCATAAAAGAATGGCTCAAGAAGCTCTGCGAGGAGCAGGGCAACTGGACTCTTTATGAGATCTCCGAGCGCATCGAAGAGGTCATGAGGCGCGAGAAGTCGCTGTTTCCGAACGTGGACTTCTACAGCGCCCCGACCTACCGGATGTGCGGGATCCCGACCCCCATGTACACCCCGATTTTTGTCGTGTCCCGGACCACTGGATGGTCTGCGCACATCATCGAGCAGCGCCACAGAAACAAGATAATCCGGCCCTCCGCAGAGTACATCGGTCCCGAACCCCGGCCCTTCGTGCCGCTCGAGGAGAGATAAATGGCGCAGAGCCCCGATAAGGTTCTCTCCGACATAGCGGACTACGTCCACGGTTACGCGGTAGAGAGCGAGGAAGCCTACGAGACCGCCCGCTACTGCCTGCTGGACGCCATCGGCTGCGGCCTTCTGGCCCTGCGCTACCCGGAGTGCGCCAAGCTGCTGGGACCCATCGTCCCCGGCACGGTGGTGCCCCACGGGGCGAGGGTTCCGGGGACCAGGTTCGAGCTAGACCCTGTCAAGGCCGCCTTCGACATCGGGTGCGCCAACCGCTGGCTCGACTACAACGACACCTGGCTCGCCGCCGAGTGGGGCCATCCCTCGGACAACGCGGGTGGAATCCTGGCCACCGCCGACTACCTCAGCCGGCGGAGAGTCGCCGGGGGCAAAGAGCCGCTGACCGTAAGAGACGTACTGACCGCCATGATAAAGGCGTACGAGATCCAGGGCGTCCTCGCCCTGGAGAACAGCCTCAACCGGGTAGGGCTCGACCACGTCCTGCTCGTTGAGGCGGCTACGGCTGCGGTAGTAACCGGCATGCTCGGCGGCGGCAGGGAGGATATCACAGCCGCCCTCTCCAATGTCTTCATTGACGGCGGCTGCCTGAGAACCTACCGCCACGCCCCGAACACGGGCTCGCGGAAGTCCTGGGCCGCAGGAGACGCCACGGGCCGGGGAGTGAGGCTGGCGATCATGGTCATGGGGGGCGAGATGGGCTACCCCTCTGCTCTTTCCGCAAAAGGTTGGGGTTTCTACGACGTTCTCTTCGACGGCAACCCGTTCGAGGTGCCACGTCCCTACGGCTCCTACGTCATGGAGAACGTGCTGTTCAAGGTCTCCTTTCCAGCGGAGTTCCACGCCCAGACCGCCGCCGAGGCTGCGATGAAGCTGCACCGGGAGATAGAAGGCCGGCTCGAAGACATAGAGAAGATAACGCTCGCCACCCAGAAATCGGCGATCAGGATCATTGACAAGAAGGGGCCGCTTAACAACCCCGCCGACCGGGATCACTGCCTGCAGTACGTGGTCGCGGTAAGCCTCATCTTCGGGGAGCTTACCTCCGACCACTACGAGGACGAGATAGCCCGCGACCCACGCATAGACGCTTTACGCGAGAAGATGGAGGTCATCGAGGACGAACGCTACAGCAGAGACTACCTGGACCCTGAAAAACGCTCCATAGCCAACGCCGTACAGGTCCACTTCAGGGACGGAAGCTCCACGGAGAAGGTCGCCGTCGAGTACCCGATCGGCCACCGCAGGCGCCGCGAGGAGGCCGTACCCCTGCTGAAGGAGAAGTTCGCCCGAAACCTGAAAACCCGCCTCCCGGCCCGCCGTTCGGAAGAGGTCCTGCCTCTCTTCTCCGAGGGCGAGCGGCTGGAGAAGACCCCGGTCAACGAGTTTATGGAGATGTTCGCGATCTGAGCTACCGGGCGGCGGACGCCTTGCTCAAAACTCCTGCACGGCGGGGATGATATCGCGCCCGAATGTCTCCAGCGGTGTGATATCGTGCACGTTTGGCATGTTGAAGATGAGGTGCTGGATGCCGGCTCCGGCCAGCTCGCGGCACGTCTCTATCACGTCCTTCGGGTTCATCTCACCGGGCGCGAGGTAGACGGTCCCTAAAGCCGTGCGCTCTATCTCCTCGTAGTCTCTTCCCGCGTCCTCGCAGTGGCGCTTGAGCACGTCGAGCTTGTGCCGGATCACACCCTCCCCGGCGTACGCGAACAGGTTGCAGGCGTCGGCATACTGGGCGACGAGCCGCAGCGTCTTCCTCTCCCCCATGCCCCCGATCATAACCGGCGGGTGCGGCTCGCTCAGGACCTGCGGGCTGTTGAGCGTCTCCGCGAGATGGTAGTGCTCCCCCTCATACGGGCCGACCTTGCCCGACCACATCTGATAAGCGATCTGCAGGGCTTCCTCCAGCCGCTCGAAGCGTTCGGCGGTAGGCGGGAACGGGACGCCCAGTCCTTTCGATTCGCGCTCGTACCAGCCAGCCCCGATCCCCAGGTACGCCCTCCCGCCCGAGAGAACGTCGAGCGTGGTAACGGTCTTCACCAGGATTCCCGGGTAGCGGTAGTGGACGCCCGTAACCAGCGTCCCGAGCCTCGCCCGGCGCGTCACGCCCGCCAGGTAGCTCAGGGCGCTGTAGCCTTCGAGCATCGGCTCGTCGGCCTCCCCGACATTCCTGATCTGGAAGAAGTGGTCCATCACCCAGATGCTCGCGAACCCGGCCTCATCGGCGGTACGCCCGATCTCGGCGAGCTTCGGGCCGATTCCCTTTGCACCCTCCGGCCAGGTAAACCTGGGTATCTGCAGTCCGATGCGCACGCTAGAGCCCTCCATTCTCACAGGGATCCGTCAACCTCCCGGCTCGTATATCGTAACCCGATCTCCGACAATTCGTCGGTTCGGTCCCGCGTTAAACTAGCTTCCCTGAAAGCCTACGGAAAGAGGGGAAGATGTCCGACGCCACAACCGCCGTCCCGCTGATCCCACGCCAGGTACTCTTCGGCAACCCGGAGATGACCAGTCCCCGCCTCTCCCCGGACGGGTCTCTGCTCGCCTACATAGCCCCGGTCGAGGGCGTACTGAACGTCTGGGTGGGGCCGGTCGGCTCTCCCGCAGGCGGCAACGATTTCAGACCCGTAACCGACGACAGAAACAGGGGCATCCGCACCTACTTCTGGGCCGAAGACGGAGAGCACCTCGTCTACCTTCAGGACGAGGGTGGCGACGAGAACTGGCGTCTGTATGCGGTGAAGCCCGCCTCGGGCGCGCTCGACGCCCGGAACCTGACGCCCTTCGAGA
Source organism: Actinomycetota bacterium (assembly GCA_902810695.1). GTDB lineage: Bacteria > Actinomycetota > Rubrobacteria > Rubrobacterales > Rubrobacteraceae > CADDYV01. The sequence continues at coordinate 8,379 of CADDYV010000053.1, forward strand.
ATGTCCAGGCGCGACCGCTGGAGAAAAACAGGCGCTTTCCGGGCCAAATCCTCATCGAGTTGAACCGCCGCACCCCCGAGCTGCACGACGTCTACCGCCTGGATCTCCCGACCGGCGAGCTGGAGCTGGTCGCCGAGAACCCCGGAAACGTCGCGGGCTGGGTCGCGGACCTCGACATGGCGGTGCGCGGAGCCGTTACCGCATACCCCGACGGTGGCTTCGGGCTGCTCTTCCGCGAAGATGAGGGCTCCGGGTGGCGTGAGATCGTCACCTGGGGACCGGAGGACGGCCTCTCCAGCGGTCCCGTAGGCTTCTCCGGCGACGGAAAGCGGATGTTTCTCAGGGACTCCAGGGACGCCAACGCCGCACGCTTGGTCGAGCTGGACCTCTCCGCGAACGAGGCCAGAGTCCTCGCCGGAGACCCGCAATACGATGTCTCGGACGTTCTGGTCCACCCGGACACCCGCGAGGTGCAGGCCGTGGCCATCGAGCGGGCCCGCACCGAGTGGACCGTGCTCGACGAGGACATCAGAGAAGATTTCGAGGCGATAGCCCGGATCCACCCCGGCGAACCTTCCATCATAAGCCGCGACCGCGCGGATAAGACCTGGCTCGTAGCCTTCACCGCCGACGATGGTCCCACCTCCTACTACTCCTACAACCGCAGCGGCAGAGAAGGCGAGCTTCTCTTCTACGACCGGCCCAAACTGGCGAACTACACGTTGGCGAAGATGGAGCCGGTCTCTTTCACCTCCCGCGACGGCCTGGAGATCCACGGCTACCTGACGCTGCCTCCGGGAGCCAGCCGCGAGAACCTGCCGACGGTCCTGAACGTTCACGGCGGGCCGTGGGCGCGGGACGTTTGGGGATACAACCCCGAAGCGCAGTGGTTCGCCAACCGCGGGTACGTCTGTCTGCAGGTCAACTACCGAGGCTCCACCGGCTACGGCAAGGAGTTCCTGAACGCCGGCAACAAGGAGTGGGGCGGCAGGATGCACGACGACCTTGTGGACGCCGTGGAGTGGGCCGTAAAGGAAGGGGTCGCGGACCCCGATAAGGTGGCTATCTTCGGAGGCTCCTACGGCGGTTACGCGGCGCTGGTTGGAGCGACGTTCACGCCGGATCTTTTCAAGTGCGCGGTAGACATCGTGGGGCCATCGAACCTCGTCACGCTCATAAGAAACATCCCGCCCTACTGGAAGCCGCTGGTCGCCATCTTCAACGAGCGCGTCGGCAACCCGGAGACCGAGGAAGATTTTCTGAAGAGCCGCTCGCCGCTCTTTAAGGCGGAGAGGATCAAGATCCCCATGCTCATCGCCCAGGGGGCGAACGACCCGCGGGTAAAGAAGGCGGAATCAGAGCAGATCGTGGCCGCCATGAAAGAGCGGGGCATAGACTACGAGTACATACTCTTCGAGGACGAGGGCCACGGCTTCGCCAAGCCCGAAAACCGCTTGAAGTTCTACGCCGCCGCAGAACGCTTTCTCGCCAGACACCTCGGGGGCCGGGCAGAGGAATAATACCGAGATGACTCTGGCCGACGGGCCGCGTTAGCAACCGCGGCCAACAGCCGGGGTGATCCGCAAAATCTGGATACCGGCTCTCTTCCGGGCCTGTCATAACTGCAGGAATTCTCGTCGAAACCAGAGCGAGGTAGGGAACCGATCAGCCACGCTGCTCGTATAATTCCTCACAACCGAGAATGCAACCGTAATGGCTAAAGAAAGGAGTCAACTGCGATGATAAAGGCAATAGTGGCGGCAGTAGCCCTCGCTCTGGTTCTGGCCGCCTGCGGCGGGGGTGGCGCCAGTAGCAGTTCGAGCGTCAGCAGCGCGAGTAGCAAAGCGTCGTCCTCTTCCGCCGCGAAGTCCTCCAGTTCTTCAGCGAGTGCGTCTTCTTCAGCGACCTCAGGCGGGGCATCCTCTTCAGCTTCTTCCTCAAGTGCCGCTGCCCAGAAGAGCGCCACCATCGCCGTGACGAAGAACTCCAAGCTGGGTAAGATCCTCACCGACAGCAAAGGCATGACCCTGTATTTGTTCGAAGCGGATAAAAACGGCAAATCTGCCTGCTATGGCAAGTGCGCCAAGGCGTGGCCGCCGCTCACCACCCAGGGCAAGCCCAAAGCAGGTAAAGGTGTCTTGGCGGCAAAGCTTGGCACCATCACCCGTAAGGATGGCTCAACCCAGGTTACCTACAACGGCCACCCTCTCTACTACTTTGTCTCTGACAGAGGGCCAGGTGCCACCAAGGGGGAGGCTATCAAAGCCTTCGGCGCCGAGTGGTACGTCCTCTCTCCCAGCGGCCAGGCGGTCGAGAATACGGGAGGCGGTGGTGGTTCAGGTGGAGGCCCCGGAGGCTACTAGAATCCGGGAAATCCAGGCGAAAGGGTCCGAGGTATGAGTAGGTCATTAGCTTACCGGTAGCTTTAGGCATCGCTGGCGAACTCCATAACGAAGTCCCAAGAAAGATAGACGTAGAGAGTCCCTCTGGGAACAGCGCCCGAACTCTACCAGAGGGGCTCTGGCATCCCGGCAGAGAAAAAGGATTGAAAAACTGCGCACGCTGTGAGACAACGTAGCCTGTGGATGGCTCGATGAAGATCCTCTGACTCTGTTTCTTACCCTGGGGAGGCGGCTTTAGATGGCAAATCAGCGAGGCAAACGGGCTAGAGCCCCCCGGCAGACACCGTTCTGGCGGCGCACCTCGACGCTCATGCTTGGTACTGTAGTTGTCGTCATCGTCGCGGTGGTAGCCTTTATCGTCATCGCCCACCTCAAGAGCACCAACTCCGGCGGCTCGGATGTCGCCAGCCCGGCAGTGGTGAGGCAGGTGGCCGGGGTTTCGCCCCAGGTTCTGAAGAGTGTCGGGACCGGAGGCTACCAGAACCCGTTGAAAACCACGCATTCCGGCTCCACGCTCAAAGGTTCCGGTGGCAAGCCCGAGGTGCTCTACGTCGGGGCCGAGTATTGTCCGTTCTGCGCGGCGGAGAGGTGGAGTGTGATCGTGGCCCTGGGGCGCTTCGGCAAGTTCAGCAACCTGCACTACACTACTTCTTCGAGTCAGGATGTCTATCCGAACACCCCTACCTTCACCTTCTATGGCAGCACCTACAAGAGCAAGTACATAGACTTCGCTTCCGTAGAGACCACCACGCGCAACCCCAACAAGCCCCTGCAGAATCCCACCAGCCAGCAGAACGCACTGATGCAGAAATACGACGCGCCCCCCTACGTCCAGGACCGGGGCAGCATCCCCTTCATAGACGTGGCAAACCACTACGTCGCAACGGGATCGGGTTACGATCCCAACCTCCTGGCCAACAAGACGCAGAAGCAGATAGCGGGCAGGCTCGCAAACCCCAAAGATCCCCTCACCAGGGGCATCGTTGCAAACGCCAACTACCTGACGGCGGCCATCTGTGAATCTACCGGCAACAAGCCGGCAAAGGTCTGCAGCAAGCCACCGATCCCACAGGTACAGAAGAAGCTGGGTAAGTGAGCGTGGCCGAAGAAACACATACCAAGTCCCGGCCACGAAGAGATTTGATCCTGAAAGAGCGGGGGCTGCTCTCGCTACTGGTGGCCGCGGCGATCGGCTTTGCGGTTTCCATCTACCTGACGGTGGTCCACTACTCTGGCGCTTCGCTCGTCTGCTCGACCACCAGCGTTATCAACTGCCAGGCGGTTACCACCAGCGCCTACTCGGTGCTTTTCGGCACGAGCATACCCGTAAGCGCGGCAGGCATCGTGTGGTTCCTGGTAAGCGGGGAGCTGGCTGCGGTCGGATTGCTCAAAGCGTACCGCTCGCAGGCAGAGCCGGGATGGCTGCGCCCCGTTCAACTGTTCTGGGGGCTGGGCGGGCTCATATTCGTTCTGTACCTGGTGTATGCCGAGATCGTGCTCGTCCATCGCATCTGCGAGTGGTGCACGCTGGTGCACCTGCTTACGCTATTTTCATTCATGGTCGCGCTGGGACGCCTGGCGAGCAGAAAACGGTGATAGGGCGTTGGAGAAAGGAGCCCAACATGAAAGGGAAGACCCGGATCGGGCACGCCCCGTTTGGAGCTCAGGCAGCCTTCGCACGGGCGGCGACGGCGCTCGGGTGGACGGCTCTCGGCGCGGTGGCGACGGGAGCCGTGGCTATCGGGGCGCTGGCGATCCGGGCGCTCGCTATCAGGCGGGGTAAGATCGGGCACCTCTCCATAGAGGAGCTCGAGGTGGGGCGCCTGCACGTCCGCGAGCTGGTCGTCGAGCACCAGCAGCAAAGAGAAGAGGGCGAGCAGGTACAGCCCGGATAGAAGATCCCCCTCTCTTCTTAATCTGGTAAACGAGCCGGTTTCGATGGCGCGGAGAGCCTCACCCTCCGGGCCGACTCGGGTGGGGGCTTGATCTTCCACGCCTCTTTTAACTTCTTCGTTCTCCATCCACTCACCGCCTCACCCTGATTCCTCAGGAATGACACGGCTACTAAAGTTCTTTCCTCCAAATGCCGAAAACAAGAGTGGCATTTGCGGTTCACCGCTTTCTAAGGAGGAACACACATGGTCCATAAGTACGCTGCGGCGATCCTTGCAGCAACGATTCTGGCCTTTTCAGCCGTAGCCGGGTCATCGGCACTACCCGCCGAAGCACAGACACAAAACCTCACCGCGGTAAAGGGGTGCACCGGTACGACCGTCTACCTGAATACCGCAGAGTACCGGGAGTTCAGGTTGCACAACCGGATCAGAGTCGAGCATGGTCTCGGTCGCCTCTGCATACACCCGGCGCTGGAGAGAGCAGCGAGGGCCCACTCCAGAGAGATGATCGAGAAGAACTACTTCTCCCACAACTCTTACGATGGCACACCGTTCTACAAACGGATATCGTACTTCCACTACCGCTACCACTTCGTCGGCGAGAACATCGCCTGGGGCTCTGGGGAGTCGGGAGATCCTGGAGAGATCTTTGATTTCTGGATGCACAGCCCGGAGCACAGGGCCAACATACTCGACAAGGACTACCAGGAAGTGGGCATAGGGGTGGCGAACGGAACATTCGAGGACATCCAGGGCGTAAAGATGTGGACCGCTGACTTCGGGAGGCGCAACTAGGCATCCGGATTGACAGGTTATTAGGCTTTTCTCCATCCTGGCCGTTCACTAGCGCCCCGCTCTCGGTGTGCCGGACGGCAAACCAAAGATAAAATACGGTTCAGGATAGGAAGGTGAGCCATGAAACCCGGCACCCGCGTACTCCTGGTCGAAGACGACAAGTCCATAGCGCGTTTCGTCGAGCTCGAGCTGGAGCACCGGGGTTTCTCCGTGCAATGCGCCTACGACGGTCTCTCGGGACTCGGGCAAGTCCAGAAATTCGGGCCCGAGATCATCGTGCTCGACATCATGCTCCCCGGACTGGACGGGGTGGGGATGCTCAAACGAATCCGACAGAGCGGAAACAGGGTTCCGGTCATCATGCTCACCGCACGGGACACCACCCCGGATAAGGTTCACAGCCTGGATCACGGCGCCGACGACTACCTCACCAAGCCTTTCGAGGTGGAGGAGCTCCTGGCCCGTATGAGAGCTCTTTTGCGCCGGGCGCAGGGCGAGGAGATCCTGAGCATCTCAGATCTCAGGGTGAACACCGCCACGCGCGAGGTCAGGCGCGGGGAGAGAAAAATTGACCTCACAAGCCGGGAGTTCGAGCTTCTGGAGTTCATGGCTCGAAACCCGCGCAGGGTGCTCTCGCGAGACCTGCTGCTCTCTCGGGTGTGGGAGCAGGACTTTGGCGTCGGAACCAACGTGGTAGACGTCTACGTGGGATACCTGCGGAAGAAGATAGACCAACCTGGAGAAGCCCGTCTCATACAAACCATCCGGGGAGCAGGCTACGCCCTCAGGGAAGGGTGATATCCGTTGCCGATCCGATGGCGCCTGACGATCTTCAACTCCCTGGCGATCTGCTCGATCCTGCTCATATTCGGCGCGGCCCTGTACTTCCTCTTACGCGGGGCTTTACTGCAGAACATGGAGTCCATAGTGCAAAATCAGGCCACGGCGGCTGCCAGAACCGTCAATTCGGGCGACTCCCTGGGGAAAGGGGACATGGAGCAACTCATCCTCAACGGGGTCTTCATCGTGGTCCGCGATGGTCACGGGCACATCCTCAAAGGAACGGTGAACCCTGGGAAGGAGCATAAGGCGTCCGACGGCGTATGGCGTCGGGCTCTGAATAGCGGGAAGCCTGCCTCCGGCACCGCTTCTCTCTCCAGGCAGGCCCCGGATTACGTCTACGCCGTGCCGGTACATCCCGGCAACGGTCCGGCGCGGGTGGTGGAAGCCGGAAAGCCCTATCAGAGCGCCCAGGACACCCTGGAGGATTTTTCTACCATTCTGGCGGCAGGGATAGGGGCGGCTTTCGTTCTCTCTGTCGCGGGCGCCTACCTCCTGGCCCGCGCGGCCCTGCGGCCAGTTGACGAGGTGGTAAAAGCCGCCCGCGAGATGAGCGAAGGAGACCTCGACAAGCGCCTGCCCGTCGTGTACCCCAAGGATGAGATAGGCCGGCTGGCGATCACGATAAACGATTTCCTCTCGCGCATGCAGATGGCCTTTGCCCGCAGGGAAGAGGCCCTGGTACGCCAGAAGCACTTCGCCGCCGACGCCAGCCACGAGCTCAGGACTCCCCTGACCTCGATCCGGGGTTACGCGAAGATGCTGAGCGGATGGGCTCTCGAGGATCGCGAGGTCGCCAGAGAGAGCGTTTCGGCGATAGACAGGGAGTCCGAGAGGATGCAAGGGATGGTGGAATCTCTGCTCGCGCTCACCCGGGGCGACGAGGGGGCACCGCTCCGGCTGGGAGACCACGACCTCACCGTGGTCGCAAGAGAGGCCACCGAGACCGCCCGGGCCGTCGCAGACGGGAAGGTATCGCTCCGATACGTCCCATCGCAGACTCGCATCGAGGCAACCTTCGACCGCGACCGCATCCGGCAGGCGGCCTCCATACTCCTGGATAACGCGATCAAGTACACACCCCAGGGTGGCAAGGTCGAGATCAGAGCCAGAGAGGAAGATGGGCGGGCAATCCTGGAAGTCTCCGACACAGGCGTTGGCATCTCCAAAGACGAGTTGCCCCTGATCTTCGAGCGATTTTACCGGGCGGACCCTTCGCGCACGACGGATGGGGCGGGGTTGGGGCTGGCTATAGCCCGCCAGATCGCCGAGGCCCACGGGGGAGAGATAAGGGTGCAAAGCAAAACGGGCGAAGGCTCAACCTTCACGCTCTCGATTCCGAAAAACCTGTTGAATAAGTCCCGCTAACCCAGGCGGGCACGGAGTAGAGAACAGGTTTCTCGCAGCACCCGCCGCCTTTCAAAGTTTCTCTCTCCGGTTCTCGCCGCAGTGCTCGCAGTAGGTCCAGGATTTTCTTATCGAATTCTTAGAAAAGAAGCCTAGTCTCTTGGATTTGAGATCCAGATAAGATAAATCGCAAACCGAGAAGGAAGGCAGAGCGTTGGATTACCAGCTTGAGCAGTGGATCAACGCCCCGGCAGGCAACCATCCCTTTCTGGACAGCGCGATGGTCCACCTCGCGGATTGGGCGGAGGTTGTATTTATCGGGATAATAGTGATCTGGTTTCTGGTGGGGTGGGCGAGAGGTTCTTCCCGGGAGAGAGAGGGAGCGATAACGGCGCTCGTCGGCGCGGGGGTTGCCTTGCTCGTCAACCAGATCATAAGCCACATCTGGTATCGTCCGCGTCCGTTCGTGAGCCACCCGAAGGCCGTTCATCTGCTGGTCTCCCACCCGGCTGACGCCTCTTTCCCGAGCGATCACGCGTCGGCTGCGTTTGCGATCTCCTTCGTTCTGCTGGCCTTTCACAGAAGGCTTGGGGCTCTCGCGCTACTCTACGCGATCCTGATGAGCTACGCGCGGGTGTACGTGGGCGAGCATTACCCTGGGGATGTCGCGGCGGGGTTTGTTGTCGGGGCCGCTGCAGCGGGAGTTCTGCTCCTTTGGCTGGAACCCGCCATGAAGGCGCTCAGGCGCCTCGTTGACCATATCATCACCATGCTCCATCTCCCCTTACCCCATTAGACCCGACCAGACGCCGGGTCACCGAAAAGAGATTGCCGGAAGCGACGATGATCCTATCCGCGACTGATATTTGCCAGAAATTTCACGGGCATACTCTTGAGCGGCGCTCCCGAGGGAGTTCGAGCCGGTGAGATTTTTCGCAGTTCGGGGAAGCATCCTTCGGTCCACCAAGTTATTACATAGAAGGAAGGCCAGGCTGGCGCAAGAGAAGGAGCATCAAATTCGCACGAAGAAAACGGGCGTAACCGGGAGGGCTGGCGTGGTCTTTCCGGGGGTAGTGGTGAGCGTGCTGGTGTTCCTGCTCTACCTGAAAACCCTGGCGCCGACCATACTGCCCTACAAGCTCCCTTACCTGGCCGACTCCCCCATGCTGCAGATGGAAGCCTGTGTACTGGGGATCGCCCATCCCACGGGGTATCCGAGCTACCTGATGCTGACGCACCTGATTACGTATCTGCCCTTCGGGAACTGCGCCTACCGCGCCAACCTCGCTTCCGCCGTTTACGCCGCGCTCGCCGTGCTTCTGGTTTACGCGGGAGGTTGGATCCTCTGCCGCCGGGTGGTTGCCGCCGTCACGGGCGCGCTCGCCTTCGGGGTGGGAAACGCCCTCTGGTCTCAGGCGGTTATCACGGAGGTTTATACCCTGAACGCGCTGCTGGTGGCGCTCGCGCTCGTGGTGCTGCTCCTCTGGCGAGAGCGGCGAAAGGACCGCTACTTGCTCTTCGCGGCCTTCTGCGTCGGCCTCGCTCCAACGGATCATGCCACCAGCGCGCTGCTGTGGCCCGCGGCCTTGCTGTTCGTCGCCGCCACCGATTGGCGCAAGCTTCTGCAGTGGAGGTTGTTGCTCAAGGGAGCAGGAGCCTTCCTCCTGGGGCTCTCGCCTTACCTCTATCTGCCCATACGCGCCTCGATGGACCCGCCTTTCAACAACAACGACCCGAGCAGCCCGCAGAGTTTCTGGTGGCTGGTAAGCGGGGGAAACCTGCGCGGCACGTTCTTCATCTTCGGGCCGGAGAAGCTGATGCATCGCGTTCCTATATACTGGCACCACCTCATGAACAACCTCGACTGGTGGATGCTGGCGGCGGTGGCCGCGGGACTGGGGGCCACACTATTCTGGGATCGCGCGGTGGCGCTGCTGTTGGGATTTCTGTTCGCCGGCTGGGTGCTCTTCATGCTGGAGGACTACATCCCCGATAACAACCTCTACCTCATCCCTACCTACCTGATCCTCTCCCTCTGGATAGCAGTGGGGGCCGCTCTGGTGCTGGATAATGTCGAGACGTTGACCATCAGGCTTCGCAAGATTCCCAGGCTGGTGCTTTTGAGCACGCTCTCGCTGGTCCTCATTCTCTCGCCGCTCTGGGGTGTCCAGACTACTTACGCGAAAAATGACATAAGCCACGATTATCAGGGGCAGAAGGTCATAAACACCGTGGCAAAGAACACGGCGCCCCACGCGACGGTCTTGCAGCATCGCAGCGACCTCTGGTACATGGTGCTCGTCGAGAAACGCAGAAGGGACCTGACGCTTGTAGATCCCTTCTATCACGACACCAGGATCCGCTACGACGACCTGGTGTGGCCCCATGACGATATGAGTCTCAAGGCCATGAACCATCGTTACGGGACCGGTGATCGCACGGGGGTAACCGCGGCGAAGAAAGCTGTCAGGAGAGGCCCGGTCTACGTTCTGGCTGGGGTAGGTGTCAACGGCCATCCCTTCTACGCCGCGCATTTCCACGTCATACATGTGAAAGGCCCTCTCTACCGGCTGGTTCCTCCATCTAGTAGTTCGAGCCGGAGACACGCGGGACATGCCTGAGTCAGGAGAAGGAGACTGCTGTGCTCTTTGATTTGATCCGGGTGATTTTCGCCGCCGTCGTGGTCGCCGTCATTCCGGGATGGTTCTGGGCGAGGTGTCTCTCCGGCTCAGGGGATCTCGCGGTGCAGTTCGCTTACTCCATCGCGCTCTCGATCACCCTGGTACCGGCGGTCGCGCTGGCCGAGGTGCGTATCTTCGATACGGGGCTCACGCTCACCCTGGCCGTCGCTTCCGTGATAATCGTTTTGGTGGCGGGGATCGTGGCGCACCTCCTCTTAGGAACCCGGAAAGAGCCACAAACGATTATTTCGCTTCCACCTCCTTCGTTGGGCGGTGCCTCATTCGTAGCTCTGGCTCTGGCGCTGGCAGTGGTCCTGGCCGTAGACCTCACATCTCTCGGCTCGTTCTGGAAAATTGGCTCCTGGTGCTGGGGGTGGATGCCTTCGTGCTTGATCAGCGCCTCTACTCAGCGGTTTGTGCTCCCCGTGGCCTTGCTGGTAATCATCGCGGGCGTTCTCTGCGTGCTCTCCGCGCGCAGGAGGGATGCGCACGAGCTGGCGGAGTTCTGGCAGGAAAGTACCACCGGGATGCAAGGTTCCACGAACGACTGGGCACGTCGGGTGGGGCTGCCAGTGGTACTGATCATGGTGCTCATCAGAGGATACTCCGGACCCATCATCCACGACTGGCCCTTCATCCGCGGGGTGGATAACTACTCCCACGCCGTTATGGCTAACATGATGC
>CADDYV010000054.1 GCA_902810695.1 Actinomycetota bacterium
GCCTGTTCAGGGTTGCAACTTCGTTGCAACCCTTTCCATTATATCGGGAGCCACCCTCTATCTCTTGAAACGATAACCTTGCGGTGGGCGTAGGGAATCTCGATATCCTCTTCATCGAAGCGGAGCTTTATCCGGCGCATAAGCTCTCTGGTAACAGCCCATTTCTGGTCGGCCTCGGTCTTGCAGACCATGCGCATCGTCATCCCCGACTCCCCAAATTCCTGGATACCGAGCACCTTGGGGTCGTCCAGGATACCGGGTTTGAAGGTTGGATCCTCCTTCAACCCCTTGCCGACGCTCTCCATAACCTCGCGCACCCTGTCCACGTCTTCCTTGTAGGCTACGTTAACGTCCACGAGCGCCTGGTTGTACTCCTTGGTGAAGTTCGAGACGAGCTGGATGGTCCCGTTGGGCATTATGTGGGTAGCCCCCTCCATGTCCTGCAGTACGGTAATGCGCAGCCCGATATTCTTGACCACCCCGTCTACATTATTTATCTGCACCCAGTCTCCAACGCTGTACTGGTTCTCCAGCAGAATGAAGAAGCCGGTGATCACATCCCGGACCAGATTCTGGGCGCCGAACCCGAAAGCAAGGCCTGCGATGCCGGCACCGGTCAGCAGGGGCGTTATGTTGTAGCCCAGCTCCCTCAGGATCATCAGGGCGGCAACGAGAAAGATAACAATCGTAGACGCCGCCCGTATTATCCCGGCCAGCGTCTGCGCACGCTTCTCCCGCTCCCGGCGGTTGAGCCCCTCGCCGCTCTTGTGGGCGATCCGGGTCAGCCGCCCCGACATTATCCCGATAACCCGGAACAGGATGTATGCTCCGATCAGAATCGCGGCTATCCGCAGCGCGCTCTCCACTACATGTCCGGTGGGAAAGCCCTGTACGAAGGATGAGATCCCAGACAATCTACGTATTCCCCCCTCTGTTACATCGTGCTTCCGGCCCGGAATCTACCAGACATATAAAAGGCTGCAAAGCAAACCCCAGCGGAACCCGACTCTTCAGGCCGCCGTCGGGCAACTTGCGCCGGTCTCGTAGAGCTTCAGTGAATCTCTATCCCGCAAAGGATTCCAGAGAGGCGAGGAAGGTTTCTACCTCCTCCAAGGTGTTGTAGGGGGCGAGGCCCGCACGGATAAAGCCGCCCCTATCACGGATGCCAAGCCTTTCGGCGAGCGTCGAGGCGTAGAAGTCCCCGTCGGCGACGAAGAAGCCTTCCCGTTCCATCTTCTCGCAAACCTCTCGCGGCGTCTGTCCTTCCACCCGAAAGGCGATGGTCGGGGTCTTGCGAACATCGTCCGGGGCGGCGTAGAGCTTTACTTTGGGCATCTCGCGCAGCGCGGAGCGGAATTTTTCGGCGATATCCGCCTCGTACTCTTCGATGGCCTGCATCCCGGAGAGCAGTTTCTCGCGCAAGGACGCTCCGCCACCCAGCGAGGCGATGAACTCCAATGCGCCCTTGACTCCGGCTATACCCTCATGGTTCTGGGTGCCGCTCTCCAGTTTGTCCGGCAGATAGTCGGGGGCGGGCTCGACCTTGTAGGGCTGCAGTCGCTCGAAGAGATCCCGCCTCACGGCGGAGACGCCCACGTGCGGACCGAAGAATTTGTAGGCGGAGCAGGTGAGGATGTCCGCGCCGATCGCGTCGCGGTCTATGGGGATGTGGGGAGCGGCATGCACGGCGTCCACCGCGACGACCGCCCCGGCCTCGTGCGCCCTCCTGGAGATGGCGGCCACGTCGTTGATGGTCCCCACGGCGTTCGAGGCGAGCCCGACGGCTACCAGCCTGGTTCTCTCGTTGATGGCGCTTTCGAGATCCGCGGGATCGAGCGTCAGCGTCTCGGGGTTGACCCTGACCCAGCGCACCTTCGCTCCCTTTTCCTTTGCGGCGAGCAGCCAGGGGTCCACGTTGGCGCGGTGATCGAGCTCGGTTACCACGATCTCGGAGCCGGATTTCCACATCCGGGCCAGGGCGCGCGAGATCGCGAAGGTCAGGGTGGTCATGTTGGGACCGAAGGCTATCTCATCCGGCTCCGCTCCCAGAAAGTCCGCCGCAGACCGGCGAGTCTGGGCGATGATCTCCTCGGTCTCCACACTCGTGGGAAAAGCGCCGTGCAGGTTCGCGCCGCCACGGACCATGTAGTGTGATATCTCCTCGATCGCGGACTGCGCCACCTGAGAGCCGCCGGGACCGTCGAAGTAGACCACCCTCTGACCATCCTGAGTCCGTTCCAGTGCCGGGAACTGCTCCCGGACGGTCCGCACGTCGAATGTTCTCTGCATATCGTCCCCTTCTCCACAGGATACAGAAGAGAGTCTACCAGCGCGCCGGGGCGGCCAGGTTCAGGTTGCGCCGGTCCAGGTCTTCCGGGCAAGTTCCCGAAAAAATTTGCGGTCCACCTTCATGCCAGAGGCGGCGTCCTCCGGCCAGCCGTAGAAGGCGACCGGGATCTTGAAGCGCGGCAGCACCTCTCCGAGCGCACCCGCGAGTCTCTCCGCGGAAACCTCGCCGTCCGCAGTTCTGACGAACGCGACGGGCCTCTCGCCGAACTCCTCGTCGGGGACCGGAACGACGACCGCCTGCTCGACACCACCGAGGCGGCAGAGGGCGGCTTCGATCTCCTCGGGCTGGATGTTCTCGCCACCGGAGATGAACATGTTGTCCCGCCGTCCGGTTACGCGCAGGCAGCCTTCCTCATCCAGTTCCCCGATATCCCTGGTGTGGAACCAGCCTTCTGAGTCAAGCGGACGCTCCACCTCCCCATTTTCCCCGACGTAGCCTGCGAACAGCGTCTCGCCGCGAACCAGGATCTCACCCTCCTCGGAGATGGCAAGCTCGCGGTACGGCAAGACTTTGCCGGAGGTGCGTAACACATCCGGCGAAGCGCCGGGGGGCGTTGTGGTTACCTGAGAGGCCATCTCCGTGAGGCCGTAGCTGGTGTGAACCGGAAGCCCGCGGGAGGAGGCTTCTCTTACCAGCGAGGCGGGCATCGCGCTGCCGCCGAGCAGGATGGCTTTCAACCCCTCCAGCGCAGCCTCGTCCTCTCGCAGTAGTCTCAAAAGCTGGGTTGCGACCAGGGAGACGTGCGTGGCGCCGCAGCGCGATATCTCCCGTCCGATAGGAGCGCCGGGCTCCGGCAGGGCTATCGCGGCCCCGGAGATCAAACACCGGAACACTATGGAGAGTCCCCCGACGTGATAGAGCGGCAGCGAGTGGAGCCAGCGGTCGCCCGATCCGAGCGCGATGTTCTCGTTCGAGCCCAGGGCGTTGTAGTAATGGTTGCCTAAAGTGTGCATCGCGGCCTTCGGCGTGCCGGTGCTGCCGGAAGTGAACACGATGGTCGCCGGAGCATCCAGATCCAGGTTTGCAGCCCGACCATCTACCGGCTTCTCTTCCGCCAACAGTGCGTCGGGGTCCAGTTTTTCAACGTTCCTCACTGCTCTAAGTGCGTCCTCATCCTCTGCGATTACGGCCTGACAACCGGCTCTCTGGAGCAGACTGTGAACGTGCTCGGGTGGCGTCCGCGTGCTGAGGAGGCAGGCTACTCCGCCGGTCCGGATCAGGGCCAGGAGCAGCATGAAGTACCGCTCATCCTTGTCCAGGTAGAAAGCGACGCGCGTACCGGCACCGCATCCCGCTCTACGGAACATCTCAGAAGCGGCGGACACACAGCGATCCAGCCCCGCGTACGAGATGACTTCCCCCGGAGCAGTAAGAGCCGGGGCATCCGGCGAAGCGGTCGCCGCTGCATGAAGAGGGTCCGGGATCCACCTCGCTCTCCCGGTCACGCTTCGACCTCATCCGGCAGCGCGGCCAGCCAGCGGCTCTCGATCTCGCGTCGGGTTTCCAGCATCTCCCGGATGTTCACCTGCGGGGCGGATAACTCCAGGCGCGGCTCCAGCACGTCACCCGCGAGGCGGCGGTACGTGTCGAGACCAGACGGGACTTCCCCGCCGGTAGCCGCAGCGAGCGCGACCAGCCCCAGGGTGCCGACGCCGCTCTCGTAAGCGGAGCTGATGACCGGAGAGATCCCGAGTTCTCCTGCCCGGCTCGCCATCCGCAGCGTACGCGAGATTCCACCGAGCATCGCAGGTTTCAGCACGGCGGCGCGAGCGTAAGCGCGCTTATCAAGTTCCTCTGGCAGCATTCCGGCCAGCGACTCGTCGAGGGCTACCGGCACGCCCGAGGTGCGCGCGTAGCCAGGTAACCCCGCAGGATCGGCCAGCGGTTCCTCGATGTATTCGTAATCTACTTCTCCGGTGTTGTGGGCGAAGCTCATCGCTTCCTCGAAGGTCCAGGCCCGGTTCGCGTCGAGCCTGAGCCGAACTCTGCCTCCGAGGGCTTCGCTCACCGACCGGACCAGGTCAGCGTCTTCCTCCACGCTCCGCCCGCCGACTTTGAGCTTGACGGCCTCGTAGCCCCCGCTCCGCATCCGGCGAGCTTCGGAAATCGCTGCTTTGCCGGAGCAGGAGATCAAACCGGACAGCTTCAAGGTCATGGCGGGACGCAAGGCCAGAACCTCCGGCAACAATCTGCCGCTCGCTGCGGCGTAGAGGTTGTATGCGGCAAGCTCGAACCCGGAACGAACGGATGGCGCGAGACTTCGGCGGTCGAGTTCCCGGATGAACCCGCCTGCCGGATCTATCCCGCAACCCACCACGGACTCTGCGAGCCGGCGTAGCTGGCGGGCGGCCTCGTCCGCGCTTTCCCGGCTGAAGCCCGGCAGCGGTGCGGCCTCGCCCCACCCGGTAGAGCCGCCACTACCCACCAGCTTCAGAAGCACTCCCTCGCGGCGGTGAAGCTCTCTGCCTTTCAGCAGAAGAGGTTCCTTCAGAGGCAGCGCGTAGCGGTAGAGTTTGAAGCCGGATATCTCCACGCCGCTCTAGGGCCGGCGGGGGAACTTCGAGAAGTCCGCCTTGCGCTTCTCCAGGAATGCGTCGCGGCCCTCCTGCGCCTCCTCGGTGCCGTAGAAGATCAGGTTCGCATCGTGGGCGAGCTGCTGGATGCCCGCGAAACCGTCCTCGTGGGCGTGGAAGCTCGCCTTGAGGAGCCGCAGCGCAAACGGCGACTTCTCCAGCATCTCCCGGCACCACCGGACGGTCTCCTCCTCCAGTTGATCCAGCGGGACGACCGCGTTGACGAGCCCCATCTCCAGCGCCTCCTGCGCGGAGTACCTCCTGCCGAGGAACCAGATCTCCTTGGCCTTTTTCGGGCCGACGAGCTGGACGAGGACCGAGGCGCCAAAGCCGCCGTCGAAGCTGCCTACCCTCGTACCGTTTTGCCCGAACTTCGCGTTGTCCGCGGCGATGGTGAGGTCGCATATCACGTGCAGGACGTGGCCGCCGCCGACGGCGTATCCAGCCACCATCGCCACGACGGGCTTGGGGCAGCGCCGGATCTGGACGTGAAAGTCCGTAACGTGGAAGCGCCCGACCGACGCGCCGCCGGGGGTGCGCTGCGGGTCGTCGGGGTCTTCGAGGTATCCGGTGTCTCCGCGAACCTTCTGGTCCCCACCGGAACAGAACGCCTCCGGTCCCTCGCCGGTCAGGATGATGACTCCAATGTCGGTGTCCTCGCGGGCGTCATCCAGCGCCTGCGACATCTCGATGACCGTAAGAGGACGGAAGGCGTTGCGTACCTCGGGGCGGTTTATGGTGATCTTGGCGATCCCTTCGGCCTTGTGGTACTTGATGTCTGTGTAGTTGCCTGCTTCTTTCCAATCTATGCTAGTCATAAGAGAGAATTATATGGGTTTGAGAAACCTACGCAGTAATCCCAGGTACGCCTTCGGAGCTTCGATGTGCGCGTTATGCCCCGCATCGGGGATCACAGCGTTTTGTATTCTGGAATTCAGCGAGACCATCCGGCACGAGACTCCAACGTACTTCTCGTCCATCTCCCCAGCCACGGTCAGCGCCGGGACCCGGAGCTTCGGAAGGTCCTCCCACAGCGAGGGCTGGCTTCCCGCTCCCATTGCTCTGAGGGAACGCGCCAGCTCCCGCGGATCGTTGCCCAGTTTGCTCTCTCTGGTCTGCCGTAGAAGTTCCTTCTTTTGCGCCAGCGACGCGAAGAGTGGCTGGCGGTACCAGTCCTCCAGAAATTCTCCGAAGTCCTCTGTCTCCAGACGTTTCGCCCGCGCTTCGTCCGCTGTGCGGCGGGAATTTCTTTCTTTTTTGTCTTCGATCCCCGGAGAAGCAGACTCCAGGAGTAGCGCGGCGCAGCGGTCCGGGTATCGTAAGGCCAGGTACAGCGCGAGCCGTCCGCCCATCGAGTAGCCGACAACCGCCAGAGGGGAAATATTCAGGGAATCGAGCAGCCCGATCAACTCCTGAGTTGCACCCTCGATGGTGTAGGAACCGGGATAGGAAAGTCTGAGCGAGCCGCCGTGTCCCGGAAGGTCCACCGCCAGGCAGCGAAAGTCGCTTTCGAGAGCCGTCGTTACATCCTTCCAATCCGCCGCCGAGCCCATGAAGCCGTGCAGGAAGAGAACTGCGGGGAGCGAGGAGTTGCCCGAGTCCATATAGCTCAGACCGCTCATAAATTCAGTCTTCGAGAGCGGATGAGGTTTGCTCCAGCAACCTCTCGTGCAACGCCCGGTTCTCTTCGCGGTCTGTCCTTACCTCGATCAGGGTCGGCACGGAACGCGAGCACGCCCCGCGATACGCTTCTATGAATTCGCTGGTTGTTTTCGGCTGCTCGTAGCAGAATCCGAACATCGCCGCCGCGTGCTCGAAATCCAGCCCGTGAGGGGTTCCGAAGTATGGCTCGAAGAAGATCTGGTGCCGGGAGACCGGCAGGAAGGAGAATATCCCGCCGCCGTCGTTGTTCAGCGCGACGATCACCGCGGGGATATCCCGGAACATCGCGAGCGAGTTTAAATCGTGCAGCAGCGCGAGGTCCCCGATAAGCAATGTTACGGGCCCGCCCGAGCCGCGCGCGAACCCGGCGGCGGTGGCGACGGTACCGTCTATCCCACTCGCACCCCGGTTAGCCGCCACGGGAACGCTCGCGCCATCCGCTGTCGCGAAGGTATCCATATCCCGCACCGGCATGCTGTTCGCCAGGCACAATCCATGTCCCTTGGGGATAAGGCGAGAGATGAGGCTGGCGACGAGGGGTTCGTTCGGCTTCTCCATCCCGGCAAAGAGTTTCGCCAAGCGCAGACCAACTCTCTCCGAGGCTTCGCGCCACCCGGTAGTCCACGAGGGATCGCTCTTCACAGAACGGCTTTCGGCGATCCCGGCGAGTTCCCGGCAGAAGCCGGTGATGCCTGTCTCGACGCTGTGTGTCGCCTGATGATTCGGGTCGAGGCGGAAGGGGTTTTCACGCACGACGATGTAAGGTTTTGAGCGGCTCTTTGCCAGAAACCGTTGCAGCCGTTTGGAGACCGTGCCCCCGCCAATGTGGAGCACCGCTTCGGGCTCGTGCGAGGCCGCGAAATCCTCATCCGCCAGCAATATGTCGTAGTGGCAGGCACGCTGCTCAGAATCTAATGTTTTTCCGAGCCGGATCCGGGAGCCCACATCTGGCAATAGCGGCCACTCTATGGCATTCGCGAGTTGCAAGACTGCCTCACCCTGTTCTTGAGACTCCAGGCGTCCCGCGAGGATCAGGCCCCGTTCTGAACGGCGAAGTTCGTCCCAGAGGTCTTCGATCTCGCTCCGGTCAACCGCGGGTCTGGTGGCAGCGTAGCGGGTGTATGGTTTTCCATCTACCTTCCAGGAAGTAAGGGTGGAATGAATATTCCCGGAGGTTTCTGTGCCAGCGTCCGGGAGGAAGGGCTCGCGGAACATGAGGTTGAGGTGGACCGGTCCTTTCGGGGCACGATGGGCACGGTAGACCGCCTGATCTACGGTAGTCAGCACCATCGCCGGATCTATCTCCGGATCAGGGGCTGGCAGGTCGAAGCTCCAGCGGACGTACTCACCGAAGATATTTGGCTGCACGATGGTCTGGTTGGCGCCGGTCTGCCGCAGCTCCGGCGGACGGTCGGCGGTGAGCAGAATTATCGGCACCGCGTCGGTTGCGGCCTCGACAACAGCGGGGAGCCCGTTGGCAACCGCCGTGCCGGAGGTGGTGATCCAGGCCGCAGGACGGCCCGTGGCGCGGGCGTAGCCGAGAGCCCCGAACGCGGCGCCGCGTTCGTCGTAGTGGATCACGGTCTCCGCCCTCTGGTTATTCGCGAGCGCGGCGACGAGCGGGGTCGAACGGGAGCCGGGAGCGATGTAGAAGCAGCTCACGCCGTTACGGACAAGCTCCTCGACGATGAGATCCGCCCAGAGGCGGTTAGCGCCCGGCGTGCTCTGGGCCAATCCCCAACACCTTCGCGAAGCCGCTAATCTTCTGCTCCAGCTCCACCCACTCTTCCGCGGGATCAGAGCCAGGTACGATCCCGTTCCCGGAGAACAGGGCGAGCTTTCTCTCTCGCACCAGCCCGGAACGGATGCCGACGGCGAACTCGGCTCCGTCGGTCCCGACCCAGCCGATAGGAGCAGCGTACCAACCCCGGTCGAAGGGCTCCAGCTCGTGGATAAGCTCCAGCGCCTCCTCTCTGGGATGCCCGCCAACCGCGGGGGTCGGGTGGAGCGCGCCGAGCAGATCCGCATCCGTTACACCTTCGCGAAGCCGCCCGCGAATCTTTGAGACGAGATGCCGGCTCTGCGCCAGCTTCATTTCTGAGGGACACTGCTCCATCTCCATCTCTTCGCAGAAGCTCTCCAGCGTCTTTCGGATGCTCCGGCGCACGTACTCGTGCTCGGAGAGGTCTTTTTTGCTGTGGAGCAACTCGTCGCGCAGCTCCTCATCGGAGGTCTCGGAGGCGCCGCGCGGGCGGGTTCCCGCCACCGCCTCGCTCAAAATCCGGCTTCCCTCGCGCCGGAAGAGCCGCTCGGGAGAAGCCCCGACGAATGAGGTTCCGGCTTCTGGCTCGAAATAGAAGTGGAAGCATCCCGGCGTAACCGCCGCCAAGCTCTCCGCCAGGAGGAGAGAGTCCAACTCCTCCTCGAAGCCGAACTCGACCCTGCGGGCGAGCACCACCTTCTCCAGAGATCCCCCCGCAAAAGCGGCGAGTGCCCGTCCGATGTTGCGCTCCCATCCCCGCCGGCCCGGAACATCCGTCCGGTGTGCGGGAGCGGGCAGGGCCCTGTCCGGGAATCCGCTCTCCATTCCGGGTGGGAAAGCGAGGCGCTCTATCTGGCGCAGGATATCTTCTTCATTCCCGGCGTCCTGCGGGAGCAGGAGGTTGCAGATAAGCGTTGAACCGCCCGTATCCGCACGCAACTCGAACCGCGGCAACACGAAGCGTAAAGCCCCGAAAGCTTCCCAGTTCTCGCCGGGGCGCCGTCCGGGGTCGAAGCTCATACCGCCGTAGTAACGCAAGCCCTCTGGAGCCGTGGCGCTCAATCTATCGGGGAAGGCTCCGTCGCGCGAATCCGCCTCGCCCACGGCTGCCACCACCTCAGATCCAGCGTCCCGGCCAGCCCAGTAGAGCCTCGGCCAGATCCGCTGCCCGCGGATCCAGCGGAACGCGTCCAGCGGCTCCACCGGCGCCGCAAGACTCATCACCTGCGTCTCTGAATCCGCAACCTTTGATAATGCCCGCTTCACGCCGTCTGTCAGGATGCGGCGGGCATCTTCCGGCGTCAGAACCTCCATTTCATCCATCTCATGGATATTCGCGGTTTTGTCCAACGAGTGCGGCCTCTCTCTGTTCGCGTGGACACGCCGTCTTTGATCCAGGAGTGTATCAAGCTGAGCCAGGCATCCCTGCGGCTCCGTTTACAATTCCGCCGTAAGTGTAAGGAAAAGGCCGGAACCATGAGGTCCCGGCCCCTGTGGATCTCGCGTTTTCAGTTTCCCTTACGAGGAGACGAGCTTGCCCTGGATGATCAGACGCTTGGTATAGTTCGGCAGCGTGCACGACTGGAGGGTAACGATGTTCTCACCTTTTATGGGCTTGGTCACAGAGAGATTTCTCGGCGAGACCGCCTCCTCCCTGAACACCTTGTAGGTGTACTTCCTGCCCCTGGAGTCGGTGATGTAGATCTTGTCGCCCTTCTTGAGCTTGTTGAGATCGTAGAAGGCGTAGAGGCTCTTGGTACCGCGGTAACCGAGGCGGTGTCCGGCGATGTAGACGTTGGACACCTTCTGCCAGGGAAAGCCGGTGCCCTTGAGGTGGATCGCGGTGTGATACTTGAGCGCAGCCTCGTTGGTGCCTATCGCCGTGGGTATCACAGAGTTCTTGACCCGCTTCATCGCCGGTATGGTGAGCCTGAGGGTCTTGTCCTTGGGAGCCTTGACGATGGTCCCCTTCTTCTTGGCAGTGGACTCCCCCTTGCCCGTCTTGGGTGCGACCTGCTTCTTCTTGGCCTCCTTGGTCATCTTCGTCGGAGCCTTATGCTTCCCGCCCGAAGACTGAGACTGCCCGGAAGACCCGCACGCAGCGAGAGCCGCAATCATCGCTAGCGCCCCAACTAACAACACCAGTACCCTTAGCCGCATCACACCACCTCCCGAATCCTGATCAAAGTTTCAAGATACTCTTTCTGGATAGGCGAAATGCTAGCACCTGAACATAACAAAAAGGATACGTTTCGATCAACCGTTTGTTACATCCAGCTATATAGAGCCATCCCGCCCAACCAGACCTAAGATGTGGTGCATGCCCCAGGGGCGCCAGTGCAGAAAATCCCCTCTATTTCCTTGAAATATCTGTATATATGTGTACACTGCATATAGCTTTATGGAACGTGAGTAAGAGTTAGGAGAACAAGAATGGCGAGAGAGGCAACGGAGAAGCTGATACGGACGGCTGGGGATTCGTACAAGATGGTTGTGGATCACGCGCTGGCGATGCAGGAGCGCAACGTGGGGTTCGCGCGCGGTGTGATCGAGGGTTCTGCGCGGGAGGCGCGGAGTCAGGCCGAGAGCACCCGGGTGATGGCCCTGGATCTCTTCGAGCGGACCGAGAAGCAGCGGGAGGCTTTTCGGGGTTTGATCCGGGAGTCTGTGGATACGTATCTGGATCTTCTCTACGCCCCGTTCTCTTATTACAAGCAGGGCTTGCAGATCATCGAGGGTGAGGCCAATGGCGCGCCCGGAAGCAATGGCGTGGTACTGCCGATCCCGAACTACGACAAGCTCAACGTTGGAGAAGTCTCCAAGCGCCTCGACGGTCTCAGCGCCGAGGAGTTGCGGCGCGTCCGCGACTACGAGAGGCGGCACAAGAATCGGGAGAGCGTGATCGAGCAGCTCGACCGCAAGCTCAGGCCGACCGCTTCGTAAAACGAGAAAGTCAGAACCTCTGAAAGGCCGGGCGCTAACGTCCGGCCTTTTTTCATCCCTTCTTTATCCGTAAAATGCCATCCGGCAACAGACAAGAAACGGAGAGGCACCCTGATGAGCGCGCGTGCGATGACCCGGATAGCCCTTATGGCCGCCGTTACGGCAGTAGCGGCCCAGATAACCGTACCCCTTCCCTTCTCGCCGGTGCCCTTCACCCTGCAGGTTCTCGCGGTCGTCCTCTCCGGGCTCTTGCTCGGCGCACGCTACGGGGCCCTCGCGCAGTTGGTTTACCTGCTCGTCGGGGCAATCGGCGCGCCGGTCTTCGCCGGGTTCTCCGGCGGGTTCGGGACCATCATCGGGCCGACCGGGGGGTACCTGATATCCTACCCCTTCGCCGCCGCCATCGCGGGTCTAGCGGCTGGCGCGGCGGCGAAGGCCGCCCGCCGGAAAGCCCTGCTCGCGAGTTTTTCCGCGGGCGTTGCGGCCCTCATCCTCATCTACGCGTTCGGAGTAGTCTGGTTTTCGGCGGTAACCGGTCTCCCGCTCGCGGCGGCCCTGGCGCAAGGAGTGCTGCCGTTCGTGGTCTTCGATCTCATCAAGATCGCCCTCGCAGCCCTCGTCGCGACAGCCGCAGCCCCCACTGTGGCGACGTTTCGAACCTAGAAATCAAACCAGCGACAAACCCGGATTGCCGCTGGTTTCAGGTTGACTCATAATTCCTGCGAAGAAACATTCATAACTTTGACCGCGGAGGAAATTCATGTCCCCTCAGTTGGCAGGACGCATCGAAGAGGAGCGTCGTCGAAGGTTCGTCGGGCGCACGGCTGAGCTGGGGTTGTTCGGCTCCGCGATCTCCTCGGACGAGCTACCCTTTAACGTGCTCTACGTTCACGGGCCCGGCGGGATGGGCAAGACGACCCTGCTCGGAGAGTTTTCTCACCTCTGCAGAAGCTCGGGCATACAGGCCAGCTACGTTGACGCCCGCAACCTCGAACCCTCTCCGGACTCCTTCATGGCAGCCCTTCTCCTCGTTCTGAACCTCGACCCGCAAAGTTCCCCGCTGGAGACTTTCGCTTCTCAGACGAGCCGTCAGGTAGTGATGGTAGACACCTGCGAGACCCTCGCCTCCTTGAACCCGTGGATAAACGAAGTCTTCCTGCCGAGAATCCCGGAAAACACGCTCCTGGTAATGGCGAGCCGCAACGCGCCGGAGGCCCGCTGGCGGACGGACCCCGGCTGGCAGAGCCTCGTGCGGGTGCTGCCCCTGGGTAACCTGAGCAAAGAGGAGAGCCGCGTCTATCTGAGCAGGCGTAATGTTCCCGCCGACCAGCACCAGCCCGTTCTGGAGTTCACCCACGGCCATCCGCTGGCCCTATCGCTGGTCGCCGACGCGTTCGTCCAGAGGAGCGGGTTTCACTTCCAACCCGAGGCCACGCCCGATGTGATCAAAGCTCTCCTGGAGCAGTTCGTCCAGCGGGTTCCCGGCCCGGCCCACCGCACAGCACTGGAGTCGTGCGCCCTGGTGCGCCAGACGACCGAATCCCTGCTCTCCCACATGGTGGGTATATCCGAAGTTCACGAGCTGTTTGAGTGGCTGCGCGAGCTCGCCTTCATCGAGTCGGGTCCGTTCGGGCTCTTCCCTCACGACGTGGCGCGCGAGGCGCTCGCGGCTGACCTGCGCTGGCGCAATCCCGACTGGTACGCCGAACTGCATCACCGGGCACGCAACTACTACAAGGAGCGCCTCAAGCAGACTCACGGCCGCGATCAGCAGCGCGTGCTCTTCGACTACATCTACCTGCACCGGGACAATCCGGTTATCAGGCCGTTCCTGGAGTGGCAGGAGACAGGAGCCGCAGCACCGGAGGCGATGCAGGCAGGCGACGAACCCGACCTGGTGACGATGGTGGCCGCGCACGAGGGAGAAGAATCAGCCCGGCTTGCGGCATACTGGTTCGGGCGGCAGCCTCAGAATGTCGTGATCTACCGCGACCTCGAAGGAAAACCCGCCGGATTCGTGCTGAAGCTGGCGCTGCACGAGACCAGCCCCGAAGACAGGAAGAGGGATCCCGCGGTCCGTGCCGCGTGTCAGTACCTGGAGAACCACGCTCCCTTGAGGTCGGGCGAGAAAGCCACGCTCTTCCGTTTCTGGATGGCGCGCGAGAGCTACCAGGAAGTCTCGGCGATGCAGAGCCTCATCTTCGGCAACGTCGCGCAACACTATCTCACGACTCCATCTCTGGCCTTCTCCTTCTTCCCCACCGCGAATCCGGATTTCTGGGCCCAGGCCTTTGCCTACTTCGAGCTTCCGCGGCTGCCGGAAGCAGATTTCGAAGTTGGCGGGCGGCGCTACGGGATCTACGCCCACGACTGGAGGGTGATGCCGCCGATGGCCTGGCTGGACCTTCTCGCCGAACGCGAGGTAGCCACCGAACCTCTCGCCGCGCGAGAAACCGAACCGCTCGTGGTTCTTGGCGAAGGGGAGTTTGCCGAAGCCGTCCGGGAAGCCCTGCGCAGCTTCTGCCGGCCCGACGCTCTGGGGAGCAACCCGCTCCTGCACTCGCGGGCCGTGGCCGAGCGGGCCGGGGCAGGCTCAAGCGCGAGCGAACGCATCTCCGCGCTCCGGGAGCTGATCGAGGAGGCCGCCGGCTCTCTGCAGGACTCGCCGCGGGAGGCCAAGTTCTATCGCGCTCTCTACCACACCTACCTGAACCCTGCTCCCAGCCAGGAGCGCGCCGCCATGATGCTGAATATCCCGTTCAGCACCTACCGCCGACACCTCAAGGGCGGGATCTCACGGGTGGCCGAGGTTCTGTGGCAAAAAGAAATCGGCGCCCGCTAAAAATAAAAATCTCAAAATGAGCAAAAACTGAGCACCTTTTGACCTGGCGGGTGAGCAGCCAGGTACAGCAAGCTGCCGGTTGGTGGGCAAACCAGGCAACATTCTCAACGATCGTGGCCAACCATATATCGAAGGAGGAAACGAACATGTCGGCAGAAGAAAACGCGGCCCTCGCTCGTGAGATCTACGAGCTGTTCAACCGCCACGAGTTCGACCGTGCCCTGGAGCATGTCTCCGAGGACGCCGAGGTGGAAGTCTATTACGTCGGGCTCTCCCTCCGGGGGCGCGAGGGATTCCGGGAGATGATGGCCTACCACAAGGCGCCGTTCCCTGATGGCGAGGTCGAGGTTCTCCGGCAACTCGCCGGTGAGGGCGGAGTTGTCAACGAGTGCGTCTACCGCGCCACCCACACCGCTCCGTTGCCGCTGCCCGATGGGAATGAAGTCCCTCCGACCGGCAAGAGGATCGAAGTGCCCTTCTGCGAGGTGTGGCGCTTCGAGGGCGACAAGGTCAGGAGCCTGCACAGCTACTCCGACAACATGACCGTTATGGGACAACTCGGCCTCATGCCCGCGCCGGAGGCGGCGGAAGCGTAACTCCGGAGTGCCGTAGAAAGGAGGCTTCAGAGAGATGCTGTTCCACGTTACCTTCAAGGTCCACGACGCTATTGTTCTGGAGCAGGATAAGGTTTTGCGTCAGGTCCTCGGGCCGCAACTGCAACACGTGATGGAGTCAGGCAAGGTCCAGGCAAGCGGGCTTCTTGCTGGTCGCCGCGCGGGTTTCGTCTTGCTCGACATAAACGCGCCGGAGGAACTCTACGAGCTGTTCGGCCCCGAGGTCTACGGCACCTGCGAGGTAGACGCGCAGCCTGTGGTACCGATGGAGAAAGCAGGAGAGCTTTTCCAGAAGTGGGCCGAGGAAGGCAGATAGCCAGCAATCCTACCGCACCGCAGTAACAGAAGAGAGGAACGAATCTATGCAGGAGAGCAAGGCGGATCGGAGAGTTACGCACGTTCTCGCGGACGAGGGCAGGGCGTTCTGGCTGGCGACGGACCTGCACGTCTTCAAGGCAACGGGAGAGGAGACGGGGGGCGCCTTCGCACTCTCGGAGCTGATCGCCCATCCGCAGTTCGGACCGCCGCCGCACATCCACCACCACGAGAACGAGAGCTACTACATCCTCGAAGGGGAGTTCGAGTTCATGGTCGAAGGCCGCGAGTTCAGGGCGGGCGCCGGGTCCTTCGTCTACCTGCCCAAAGATCAACTCCACATGCACAAAAACGCTGGAGATGCGCCCGCCAGGGCCCTGGTGCTCGTCACGCCAGCAGGGGTAGAGAAATTTATCGAGGAGGCCGGTGAGCCAGCGACAGACCCCGCCTCCGTGCCGCCGATCCCCGACATGCCCCGGATCCAGCGCATCGTGGAGATCGCCCACAAGTACGGAATCGAGGTGCCGCCACCTCCCGAACCGTAGTGGCTAGATTCACGACGCTACCAGAGAGAACAAGTCGAATCGCAAGCAAAGCGGAAAGACCACAGAACAAAGGAGGAAGCAGAGAAATGGATGAGCCCATACTGACCCGGCGCGAGGCGCTGGCGAAAGCTGGCAAGGTGGCGACTACCGGCGTGCTGCTGGCGGGTCCGCTGGGTGTGCTGGCAGGACCAGCCGGGGCAGAGAGCGGGTGCCACGAGAGCGTAAAGAAGATCTTCAACATCGCGGCTGTTGCCGAGGCTCTGGCGGTAACGTTCTACTACAACGCGGTAACCGGCAAGGTCGGAACCCTGATCGAGCCCGACCAGCTAGATTACCTCAAGGCCGCCCTGGCCGAGGAGAAGCACCACCTGGATCTGCTGCGTGCGGCGGGGGCGGCGAAGCCCCCTGATGAGTTTTTCTTCCAACCGGACACCTTCAAAGACGTCGGAGATTTCACCGACGTTCTGGACGCTTTGGAGACCGCGTTTATCGGGGCCTACGCGGCGGCGATCAACCGCTTCTGCCAGCTCGACCGCGCCGACCTTGCCGAGCTCGCGGCGCGGATACTAGGCATCGAGGCCGAGCACCGCGTCCTGGGACGCGACATCGCCGGGAAGACGCCCGCGAATAACCTGTGCCTCGAAAGAACGCCCTTCAAGTGCGTCTCGGAGGCGGCACTCGCCCTCGGTCCATTCCTCTCCACCGGCAAGGGCAAGAAAGGCTACAGATTGCCGAGCGACGCCCAGATCAAGAAACACTCCATCCCCTGCAAAGAATAAGTAACCAGAGGAGGCCGAGACGGTGCCCGCAGAAGAGACGATGCCGAAGGGACAGCTAAAGCCAGACCACATCCTGGAGCTGGGTTTCGGGTTCTGGGGCTCGAAGGCGCTCCTCTCCGCCACCGAACTCGGCCTCTTCTCGGAGCTGGCGCGCGGCCCGATGGACGCCGAGGCGCTCAGGGAGGCGCTTGAACTGCACCCGCGCAGCGCCAGAGATTTCTTCGACGCCCTGGTGGCGCTCGGGGTACT
The DNA here is from genome assembly GCA_902810695.1 of Actinomycetota bacterium. Lineage (GTDB taxonomy): Bacteria > Actinomycetota > Rubrobacteria > Rubrobacterales > Rubrobacteraceae > CADDYV01. The sequence goes on from CADDYV010000054.1 coordinate 16,635, forward strand.
GGATCGGGAGAACGGCTACTACGCCAACACGCCGGAGGCGGATCTTTTCCTCGATAGGGCCAAACCCTCGTACATCGGGGGCATCCTGGAGATGGCGAACGCGCGGCTCTACCGCTTCTGGGGCTCGCTGACCGAGGGCCTGAAGACCGGGCAACCCCAGAACGAGGCCAAAGACGGAGGTGACTTCTTCGAGGTGCTCTACCAGGACCCCGCCCGCTTGCGCCAGTTCTTGCGGGCGATGACCGGCATCAGCATGGGCGCCTCGGCAGCCATCGCGCGCAAGTTCCCGTGGGAGAAGCACCGGACGTTCGCGGACATCGGGACCGCCGAAGGCGGACTTTCCGTGCAGCTAGCTCTCGCCCATGAGCATCTCACCGGGATCGGATTGGACCTGCCGCCCGTCCGGCCCGCCTTCGAGGAGTATGTAGCGCAATTCGGCCTCGATGAGAGGCTGCGTTTCCAGGAGCAAGACATCCTCGGCGACGAGCCGCTGCCGGAGGCGGACGTCTTGATCATGGGCCACATGCTGCACGGCTGGGATCTCGCGACCAAAGAGTTGCTCGTGCGCAAGGCGTATGAGGCGCTACCGGAGGGCGGCGCGCTCCTCGTGTTCGACGCCATCATTGACGACGAGCGGCGAAACAACGCATTCGGACTCCTGATGAGCCTGAATATGCTCATCGAGGAGCCGGGCGGCTTCGACTACACGGGAGCAGACTGCCAGGGTTGGATGCTCGATGCCGGCTTCCGCGAGGCGTACGTCGAGCATCTCGAAGGTCCCGACTCGATGGTCGTCGGGCTCAAGTAAAGGAAAAGGAGGAGAAATGCCTTACGCACTCGTCAGGCACAAGGTCGAAGACTACGAGAGGTGGAAGCCCGTCTTCGACGAAGATAGCGAAAACCGCAAGGCTGCCGGCTCGAAGGGATACCGCCTGTTCCGCAACAGCGACGATCCCAACGAGACCTTCATCCTCTTCGAGGTGGAGGACATCGAGAAGTATCGCCAGTTCGGACAGTCCGAGGAGCTGCGCCAGAAGATGCAGCAGGCCGGTATCGCCGACAAACCCGACTTCTACTTTCTGGATGAGGTCGAGCATCGGCAAGAGTGATGGGAATCGATATCTGCAGCCAATCCGCTAGCGAGTAGAAAGAGGCCGGTTATTTGTATTCATCAAGCTCTGGATCGAAGAATATGACCTCTGATCCGGGCACGATTCCTTCAGAAGCTGGACGGCTCGCCGCAGAGCTGATCGAGTGCTGGAACTCGCACGATAGCAAGAGGGCAGAGGCACTCTACGCCCCGGACTACGAAGGGGTAGATGTCGGACAGGCCGAGCCGCATCGAGGTCCGCAGGGTGCCTCCCAAAGGATGGCGAACTACCTGCACGCATTCCCCGACCTGAGCTTCACGCAGGACAAGGTAATTATCGAGGGAGACCACGTCGCCATGCTCTGGACGTTGCAGGGAACGCACGAGGGCAGGCTGATGAATATTCCCCCAACGGGACGGAAGGTCGCGGTACGCGGCGTATCGCTGCTCACGGTGAAGGAAGGAAAGATCATCCGCGGAACATACGTCTGGGACGTGGCCGGGCTCTTGCGGGAGATCAAACTCCTCCCCGAGCTGTGATCCCATCGAAAAGGCAACGGTGGAGTAGAGAGATGAAATCCGAACCTTTCGAGAGGTTCGGCGGCATCTGCTCGGTTCTGGCGGGTGTCTCCGGGCTGCTGTACTCAGTCGCCTTTGTCATCCTGCACAGCAGCGTGCTAAGCGGGCTTTTCCTGATGCTCGGCGGTGTTTACTTCCGCCGCGCTGGTCGCGCTCTACGAGCGGCTGCGCGAGGTGGAAGCGGCCTTCGCTCTTCTGGATCCAACGAACCTCATCATCGCCGCGCCCGCGCTTTTGAGCGGTTTCCTCGTAAGTCCCGCTTTCTACTTCTGGCTGGGGCTCTCGCTACTGCGCGGCAAAACACGTGAGAAAGGAGGATTATCGGCAAACACCTAACTTGCAAAACCCGGCTCCAAGCCGCAAGCAAATCACGAAAGGAGAAATCCCGCAATGTCGGCAGAAGAAAACAAGGCCGTAGCGCGCCGCTGGTATGAGGATCTCTTCAACCCCGGCAACCTCGATGTCGCGGATGAGATCATCACCCAGGATCACGCGATGCACGATCCCACCCTCCCCGACCTCTCTCCGGGTCCCGAAGGCCAGAAGCAACTCACCCGCATCTACCGCAGCGCCTTTCCGGATGCGCACATAAGCGTCGAGGACCTGGTAGCCGAGGGC
>CADDYV010000055.1 GCA_902810695.1 Actinomycetota bacterium
CTGCACCTCTGGCGGAAGCCGGGGTGAGTGTCCTCGCCATCGCCACTTACGAAACCGACTACGTGCTCGTCAGGGAAGATCAGTTGGGGGCAGCCTTGTCGGTGCTTGCCAGGGTGGGACATACGGTGCAGGAGTCATCGAACCAAAGGTTCTGACGAAGCAGAGTGGTTCTCAGGAGGTAGTATGCTGGAAGGAAAGAAGGTTGTGCTCGCCTACTCGGGCGGTCTCGATACGTCGGTGTGCATAAAGCTGTTCGAGGAACGCGGCGCGAAGCCCTACGCGCTGTACGTGGATCTCGGCCAGGGAGAATCTGAGGTTGATGTAAAGGGTAAGGCTTTGAAGATCGGGGCCGTTGACGCCTTCGTGCGGGATGCGAAGGCCGAGTTTGCCGAGGAGTACGTGGCTCCGGCGATAAAAGCCAACGCTCTATACGGCGGGAAGTACCCACTCTTCACGGCGCTGGGGCGGTATTTGATCTCGGGTAAGCTCGTCGAGACGGCGCGGGAGGTGGGGGCTACGCACATCGCCCACGGCTCAACGGGTAAGGGCAACGATCAGGTACGCTTCGACGTTACAACGGCATCCCTGGCTCCGGACCTGACCGTCGTGGCTCCCATGCGCGACTGGAAGATGAACCGCCCGCAGGAGATCGAGTACGCCCGCAAGCACGGCATCCCCGTGCCCGCCACCAAAGAGTCTCCCTACAGCATAGACGCCAACCTCTGGGGACGGTCCATAGAGGCCGGTCCTCTGGAGAATCCCGAAAATGAACCTAAACCAGAGGTTTATGAACTGACCGCGGACCTCGAAGAAGCTCCGGACGACCCGCAGTACGTGGAGATCGGCTTCGAGAAAGGACTGCCGGTTCGGCTGGATGGGGAGAAGATACCGCTGGTGGATTTGATCCGCGAGCTAAACGCCGTTGCCGGAGCGCATGGAGTCGGGCGGGTAGACATGATCGAAGACCGCCTGGTGGGGATAAAGAGCCGCGAAGTGTACGAAGTGCCTGCCGCCACGGTCATCATCCAGGCCCACAGGGAGCTGGAATCCCTGACCCTCACCAAAGATGTGCTCCGCTTCAAAGCCCTGGTCGAGCAGCGATATGCCGAACTCACCTACGAGGGGTTATGGTTCACTCCCTTGAAGGCCGCGCTGGACGCCTTTATCGAGGAGACGCAGAAGACCGTTACCGGAACCATCCGGCTCAAGCTGTACAAAGGAAACAGTACGGTCGCAGGCCGCAGCGCACCGAAAGCCCTCTACAGCAAAGACCTCGCCACTTACGACCCGAACAGCGCCTTCGACGAGTCAGCCGCCGCAGGATTTATCTCACTCTGGGGATTGCCGGCTCGCCAGTGGGCGCAGGTACACGAGGGCGAGTAACCGGCCAGGCGTAAGATGCGCTAACCCGTTCTTCGCGCGGGTTCTGCTATCATCGGCGGTGTGCGCGAGAAGCCGACCCCTGAGCCCGAAGGATCGCTGGATACAGCCATGATGCGCCGTGCCCTTTTGGCGGCACAGGAGGCGTACATGCGTGACGAAGTTCCCGTCGGAGCCGTGGTCGCCAGGGGGGAGGAAATTCTGGCCGTCGCGTCGAACGAGCGGGAGACGATCCAGGATCCCACGGCGCACGCCGAGCTTCTGGCCCTCCGCCGCGCCGCCTCAAAGCTCGGAGGCTGGCGTCTAACCGGATGCACGCTCTATTCCACCCTCGAACCCTGCCCGATGTGCGCCGGAGCTGCACACGCTGCACGCATCTCTCGCCTCGTCTACGCCGCTCCTGACCCGAAAGCCGGATACGCCGGCAGCCTCTACAACATTCCTCAAGACTCCCGCCTCAACCACATAATTCCTACTACCAGGGGCGTCCTCCACGATGAAGCGTCAGAACTTCTCCGCACCTTCTTCAAAGAGCGCCGCCAGGCACTTTAATTGGTGTTGTAGAATTAGTTTCTAAAAAGCTAGTTATAATATAAGCCTAAAGCTTAGCTTGACTGCATACCTTAACCAGTTGTCGAATGTCAGAGACTCAACCGAATGTAAAGGTGCGGAGTTTGCAGGATATTTATCGAAAATTGGCTTTTCAGAAAAAATTTCTGAAAAAATTTTTGGTTCGCTTGGATCGTGTGAATTCCGCGTAAAAAAGCGATTGTTGGGTTTCAAGTTCCGGTTAACCTCACGTTAAGGTAAATGTATCAGGTATTGCGATACAAAAATCTGGTGTGCTAAGTTTTGCCGGCAACCAGATATAGTGTCAGGGATGCGGGGGTAATAAAAGGATGCAATGTCCTTATTGTGATTTCGAGGATACGAAGGTTATAGATTCGCGTCTTTCGGACGGAAAGGATGCCGTCAGGCGGCGGCGAGAGTGTTTGTCGTGCGGGCGGCGGTTTACCACCTACGAGCGGCGTGAACCGTTGCAGCTGATGGTCATCAAGAGGAGTGGGGATCGGGAGCCCTTTGACCGGGAGAAGCTGAGGGGCGGGTTGCTGAAGGCTTGCGCCAAGCGTCCGATTCCTGAAGACGAGATAGACCTGATCGTGGACGAGGTAGAGACCGAGATGCGCGAGCGTCGCAGGCACGAGGTTACGTCGCGGCGGTTGGGGGACATGGTGCTGCTCAAGCTGCGGCGCCTCGATATGGTCGCCTATCTGCGCTTCGCCTCGGTCTACCGCCAGTACACGGATGTGGACCAGTTCCGCACAGAACTGGTCAAGCTCGCCGGCTCAAGCCTTAGCAACGGAAGATAGATGGTGGGATAAAGCAACTCCCGCAGTAAAATTGGGAGGATGGGTATGGACCTGGATCGCAACAGTCTCAATAGCATAGATCTGACCGAAAACGCGCTCGCCGTCTTGAGGAAACGTTACCTCAAGAAAAACGAGGCTGGCGAGGCTATCGAGGAACCGATAGAGATGTTCCGCCGGGTGGCGGGGAACATTGCCGAGGGCGAGCTTGCTTTCAAGGAAGGCGAAGAGGCAAAGGCCGCCTGCGAAGAGTGGGAAGGGAAGTTCCTCCGGATGATGCTCCAGAGGAAGTTTATGCCCAACTCGCCTACCCTGATGAATGCGGGCAGGGAGCTTCAGCAGCTCTCAGCTTGCTTCGTGCTGCCCGTCGAGGACTCGATAGATGGAATCTACAACACCCTCAAGCACCAGGCGATCATCCACAAGAGCGGCGGGGGAACCGGCTTCGCCTTCTCGCGGCTGCGTCCCAAGAACGATATCGTAAAGTCCACGATGGGCGTATCCTCGGGACCGGTCTCGTTCATGGCGATCTATGACGCTTCTACCGACAAGATCAAGCAAGGCGGAACCCGCCGGGGAGCCAACATGGGCATCCTCAGGGTGGATCACCCCGATATCGAGGAGTTCATCACCTGCAAGAAGGACAACGACCAGATAAACAACTTCAACATCTCGGTGGCCATAACCGACGCTTTCATGGAGGCCGTCGAGAAGGATGAGGACTTCGACCTCGTGAACCCTCGCAACGAGGAGGTCGTAAAGACGGTCCGCGCCCGCGAGCTGTTCAGGAAGATAGTCGAGGGAGCGTGGCTCAACGGCGAGCCCGGCGTGGTCTTTATAGACAGGATCAACGCGGATAACCCTACACCTCAATTCGAGATAGAGTCTACGAACCCTTGTTCGGAGGCGCATCTGCCGCCGTATGACTCGTGCAATCTGGGTTCGATCAACCTGGACCGGTTCGTGCGCAACGCTCATGCGAGCATGGCGGATGAGATCCCCGGCGAGAGTACCCTTGATTGGGATGATCTCAGAGAGACGGTGCACACCGCCGTGAGGTTTTTGGATAACGTCATCGAGCAGAACAACTATCCTTTGCCCGAGATAGAGAAGATGAGCAAAGGGAACAGGCGGATCGGGCTCGGGGTCATGGGTTTTGCGGACGTCCTGATCAAACTAGGCATCACCTACGACTCCGAGGAAGGGCTGGCTTTCGCCGAGAAGGTCATGAAGTTCATAGACGACGAGGCGTGGGAGGCGAGCCGCAATCTGGCCAAAGAGAGAGGCGTCTTCGCCAACTACGAAGGCTCCAGGCACGAAGAGCGCGGGGACCGGGTACGCAACGCCACGGTTACCACCATAGCGCCCACCGGCACCATCTCCATGATCGCGGGCTGCTCCGGCGGCATAGAGCCGCTTTTTGCCGTAGCCTTCATGCGGCGTCAGGCGGATATGGAGATGCCTGACGTCAACCCCGAGTTCGTCAGGCTCGCCAGGGAAAGAGGCTTCTACTCCGAGGAGCTGATGAAGAAGGTCGCCGAGCACGGCAGCGTGCGAGATATCGAGGAGGTTCCCGAAGACGTGAGGAGCGTGTGGGTAACCTCGCACGATATCACACCCGAGTGGCACGTCAGGATGCAGGCCGCTTTCCAGAAGTACACTTCGATGGGGATCAGCAAGACCATAAACCTCCCCAACGAGGCCACCCCGAAGGACGTGGAGGACGCCTACCGGCTGGCCTACAGCCTCGGGTGCAAGGGGATAGCCGTCTACCGCGACGGCTCGCGCGAGGAACAGGTCCTCTCTACCGGCAAGACGCAGGCGGGGGTGCAGCCGGGGACCGAAGTCGAGAAAGAGTACGTCTCGCTCGCCGAGGCGCGCAACGGGCGTCCGCGCACGCTTACGGGCGTTACCAAGAAGCTGCAGACCGGGCACGGGCCGCTGTACGTCACCATGAACGACGACGAGTTCGGGCCCAGGGAGTGCTTCATCGTTCTGGGCAAGCCGGGTGGGACCGCGGCGGCCTTCTCGGACGCTCTGGGGCGTATGATATCGCTGGCCGAAAAGCACGGCGCAAAGCCCGCGGAGATCGTGCACCAGCTCCGCGGCATCCAGGATGGACATCCGGCGGGCTTCGGCCCGAACGCCATTCTCTCCGTCCCCGACGGGGTGGCCAAAGCGATGGCCGAGAACTACCTGGTCGAGGAAGACCCCGCGGAAAAGGAGAAGCTGCCCGTGATCGGGGCCTGCCCGGAGTGCGGCAGCGGCCTCACACGCCAGGAAGGGTGCGTCGTCTGCCACTCCTGCGGTTACTCGAAGTGTAGCTGATGTAGCAATTAGCTATTAGCGGTCAGCCATCAGGAAAGAACCGAAACTGGCTGAAAGCTGGTGGCTAATCGCTGATAGCTAACCACGTATAAGGTACACTTTGCCGCGGAGAGGTGGCAGAGCGGACTAATGCGGCGGTCTCGAAAACCGTAGCGTCGGCAATCCCGGCGCCGGGGGTTCGAATCCCCCCCTCTCCGCTTTTTGCGAGCTATCTGCTGATCCTGCATGGCGTATGATGCCGGGGTATGTTCTATAAGAGTGGCAGAAGAGCAGGGGCTCGTGATCTCCTGGATCTGCTCCTGATTCTGGTCGCGCTCGCGGCGCTAGTGGTGGGGATGGCGATCAACGTGCGCTACGGCGGCGGGACGCTGTTCAGGATAGGGACCCCCTCGATGAATGTCCACGCCGACTTTGACTCCTTCTGGCGCTCGGCCAGAGCCGTGTGGATGGGCGGGAGCGTCTACAGCACGGGAGCCCGGCTCGTGAACCTCAACCCGCCTTTCTGGACCGTCATCTTTGCACCATTCGGGCTCCTGGGCGAGCTTGATGCCTACCGCACCTTTGTCCTGCTCTCCCTGTTCATAACCATAGGCTACCTGGCGTGGACCGCGAGCGAGCTGCGGATGCACGCCGGATGGGCCACCCTGGCGACCGGCGCGCTCTTCCTCTCTTCGCCGCTGCTCGCCACGCTGGCGCTCGGGCAGATATATCCGGTCCTCACCCTGGGGCTTGTCGCGTCCTGGATATCAGACCGCCGGGGTAAAGAAGTTATTTCCGGCGTATTGTTGGGGCTGGTGGTCGCCGTGAAACCTTCGCTGCTACCCGTTCTCTTGTGGCCTCTCGTGCGGCGGAAGTGGGGCTCTTTGGGCTCGGCTGTTATTGCAGGAATCGCTGCCACGCTCGTCGGGACGGTTGTGCTCGGGGCGAATACGACGCTCGACTGGATAAAAGTAGTCAGGACTCAACCGCTCAGCACCTACTGGGATAACGCCTCGCTGCCCTCCGCTGCCGCCCGGATGTTTACCCACAACCAGTTCGCCCGGCCTATCGCCGAGTTGCCCTGGATGGTTGCCGTGGCCTACATCGTAGGAGTTGTCGTAGTCCTCTTTACCGCCATAAGGATCTGGCGCGGCTCCGAGGGCGGGCTGTGGGCGCTGGTTGCGGCCTCGCTTCTGGTATCGCCCGTCGCCTGGAACAACTACCTGATGATGCTAGCGCCCGGAATCTTCCTGCTGATCGCGAGGGGACGAACCATACCGGCGATCCTGCTTCTCGCCCTGCAGTTCATGCCCCCGCAGTGGCCCATACTCTGGAGCGGCAAGAACTCCATTCCAGCGACTCTGGCGATGACGTTCTACCTCTACAGCCTGGTGGCGCACTGGGCCTCCTTCGTAACCTTCGGACGCGCACCGGGGAGCACTCCGCGCCGAACCACCAGGACCGCGGCCAGAAAGTCCGCCTAGCGCCTTTGCGTGGCATAATCTCTCTTTAAGTAAGCCACCGGAAGGAAAGGGAAAGTCGTGGGAATGACCATCAGCCAGCGGATCGTGGAGTCTCTACCGTTTCTGGATAGCATCGCCGAAAAAGTCCAGCCCCTGGTGCAGCGGGCCGTGGGTAAAGGCGGTGTCACGGTACGCAACGTTCTGGACGGTTCCCCACTGCAGTTGCCGCTCCACCCCGCCTTGACCGACGTTCCCGTCGGTTCCTGGACTGCAGCCCTTCTCTTCGACGGACTGGACGCGGCCACCGACTCCCGCGCCATGCGAAGTGCCGCCGACGCCTCGCTCGCCGTAGGGACCGTGAGCGGGGTTGCCGCTGCCGCAACCGGTCTCTCGGACTGGCGCTACCTCACCGGGGGGTCGAGGCGGATGGGCGTCGCGCACGGGCTCCTGAACGCCGCCGGGCTTACTCTCAGTGCAGCTTCAGTTATTTTGAGGGCCACGGGGCGCAGAAACGCCGGGAGGTGGGCTTTCCTCATCGGGTATTCCTTGAGCGGCACAGCGGCCCATCTTGGTGGAGAGCTCTCGTACAACTACGGGCTCAGGGTCAACAGAAACGTCTTCGAGAAGCCCGGACCCGACGATTTTACGCCCATCCTGAAGGAGAGCGAGCTGCCGCAGAGCGGCGTACGCCGAGTCGAGACCGATGGCGTGGGCGTCCTGCTCAGCCGGAACAGGAACGGTGAGATCTGCGCCATCGCGGCCACCTGCGGCCACTTCAGCGGGCCGCTCGAAGAGGGAGAGCGGGTAGACGACACCATCATCTGTCCCTGGCACGGCTCGCGCTTCAACCTCTGCACCGGAAAGGTCATAAACGGTCCAGCCGTCTTCCCCCAATCGCGCTACGAGACCCGCGTGCGCGACGGGAACATAGAGGTTCGGGCCGCAGCAGGTAATGTGCAGAAGAAGGTAAGGTAAAATCCTGGATAAATAGTAAGCAAGAGAAGAGCATGGTATGTCTGGGCACGACGAGACTCAGCAGGACGAGGAACAGAGAGAAGCGCGGCGCAAGAAGATCATAGAGCGTCTCAACGACTACGACCCCGGAGTCACCGAGGATGATCGGAGAAAAGAGCGGGATGCGAGGCGAAAGAAAGATGCGGAAAAGCAGGATGCAATAGAAACCTCGCGCCGGGGCATAGGAATGCCAGGAGGCATCTCCTCCGGGTAGAGAAATTAGCTTTCGAGCCGTGAACAGAAGAGGAACCCGAAGACGCGAGGAGAGGCGCCGAAAATTACTGGAGCGTCTGAATTCTTACGATAGCGGAGTTCCGGGTGAGGAGCGCGAAGAGGAGGCTCGCTCGCGGCGCGAGGGCGAGATAGACCGGGAGAAGAACCTGAAATACGCCCGCATGCACTGGGGTACTTTTTTCTAGTCTCTCCTTCCGTTTAGCGTGGCGAGCGCCTTTTCGGCGGCGCGCCTGAGGCGCCGGTCGGAGTCGGTTCTAAAGACCGTTTCGAGGTCGCGTCTGGCCTGATCTCTCTCACCCAGGGCGACGTGAGCCGAAGCCCGGTTGTAGTAGGCGATACCCAGTCTGGGGTCTAGCTTGATAGCCCTATCTGTCGCTTCGAGGGCTCCGTGGGGGTTTCCCGAGGCGTCGAGGCACGCTCCCAGGGCGGAGTAGTAGCGGGGCAGCGGACGCCGGGAGATGAGTTCTTCGTAGATGGTGGCCGCTTTCTCGTACTCGCCTTTGCGGAAGGCGGAGCCGGCTTTTCGCTCCTCGGGCGCGACGCTGCGGGCTACGAGGACGGTCAGGACGGCGGTCCCGCACAGGTAGACGAGAAGAACAGGGGTGTAGTTGATCCCGAGCGTCGCCTGGCGCATCACGAAAGGTAAGGCGGCTATGAATACTCCGGTGGAGAGTAGCGGGGCCAGGCGCAGGGAGAACTCCCTGTACGCCTTCACGCGCAGGAGATCCCGCGCCTGCCTCCCGAACAGGAGGGCGAAGATCGCCAGTACGATAAGCGCCCCCAGGACCGGGTAGAGGAGGTTCAAGTCATCTCCTCCAGAAGGTTCTCGACGCCGGGACGGACCCGGCGCGGGAGGTCCGCCTCAAGCGCCCGGCGCAAGTCCTTTATGGCCCGGCCCTGATGCCCCAGCTTGCGCTCTACGAGAGCCCGGTTGTAGTAAGCGAGGCCGTATCTGGGATCCCGGTTGATCGCCTGCGTCGCCGCGTCGAGCGAGTCCTCGTAGTACTCGCTGGCTCCGAGCGCCGCCGAGAGGAAGGCGTAGTGGCGGGCCAGAGACTCGTGCTCGGCCAGAGCGCGGTAATGGGCGGTGGCTTCTATGTAGTTCTTGCGGCGGAAGGCTCTGTTGGCGCGACGCTCGGTCGTCGAGGTAGCGAACAGGTTAGAGAGTATCACGGCGACGGCGAATACCACTAGCCACGTCGAGAAGATCCACCTCTCGTTGAAGCTGCGGACCGCGAACAGGCTGAGCGCCATCAGGGTCAGGACGATAAAGGGGAGCATCTTGCGGGTGAGGTATCCCCACGCTTTGACGCGGATGAGATCCCGGTTGGCGGTGTAGAGCATCTGCCAGCTTATAGCCAGCAGCACCAGGAGAAGGATTACCGGTAGTACCGCCGCACCCAAGCCGGTATTCCTCCTAGAACCCCACGTGCGCGGGTTCGAGATCGCGCAACGCTTCGAGCGCGGGATTCACCAGCCTACCAAGATCCGCCTCGTTCAGGGCGGGACGCGCCCCCTCCACGGAGATGGGCTCTTCAAGCTCGATCCAGCTCTTGCACCCACCAAAGCTCTCGTCATAGGGGACTTCGACTGGCTCCGGGAGCAGGTACGTCCGCAAGACCAGCACCGTGAGCGGCTTCTTGGGACGCCACTTGAACCGCTTCTCGGCATACTCCGGCGTCCACATGTGGTAGGGATCCACCGCCCGTAGAGATTCGGGCTCGGAGATCTCATACGCCCCCGCAACCTCGGCGAAGGAGGTGAAGATCACCGGCCCGTCGTCTCGCCGGTCCGGGATGCTGTCTATCAGGCTGCGGTAGGTGGGCTTGATAAGCTCCGGTTTCTGGTGCTCGTAGCTCTTGAAGAGCAGAAAACGCGCCTCGGGGATGGCAAAGGCTTTCTCGCGGATGCCGCCTTTTCTAACGACGAGCGCCGTCTCTCCGCGCTCCAGGGCTTCCACGGCGACCGCCCACTCTTTCAGAGCGTGCTGCAAGGATTCCAGAGGAATCACCTCCTAATATAATGCGCTCTGGTTGTTTGAGACCAATTATATGACGTGGAGTGCTACACCCGGCGAGGAGGTACACATGAGCCAGCACGAGAGCCCGCACCGCATAGAACGCGACTCGATGGGGGAGGTCGAGGTCCCTCGCGACGCCCTCTTCGGTGCCCAGACCCGCCGGGCGCTGGACAACTTCCCGATAAGCGATCTTCGCAAGCCGCGCCGGTTTATCGAGGCTCTCGGGGCGATCAAACTCGAAGCGGCGGTCGTGAACCACGAGCTCGGGCTTCTGGATGGCAACCTCAAAGACGCCATAGTCGCCGCAGCAGAGGAGGTCGTTGACGGAAAGCTCGACAACCAGTTCGTCCTGGATGTGTTCCAGACCGGCTCCGGAACTTCCACCAACATGAACGCCAACGAGGTCATCTCCAACCGGGCGATCCAGATCCTCGGCGGCGAAGTCGGCTCCAAAAGCCCCGTCCACCCCAACGATCACGTCAACAAAGGCCAGTCCTCCAACGACGTCATCCCGACCGCCATCCACCTCTCGGCCCTCATCTCGATCAAGGATGACCTGCTCCCCGGTCTGGAGAAGCTGCAGAGGGCTCTCGAAGAGAAATCCCGCGAGTTCGACGACGTGGTGAAGACCGGACGCACCCACCTCCAGGACGCCACCCCGATCCGTCTCGGCCAGGAGTTCAAGGGTTACGCCGGCCAGATGGAGCGTGGCATCCAGCGCATCAGGAAGGCCACAGAAGACCTCTCCGAGGTGGCCCTGGGCGGCACGGCGGTCGGGACTGGAGTGAATACGCATCCAGAGTTCGCCCGGAGGGTGTGCGAGCGTCTGTCCCGGCGCTTCGGAGTCGAGGTCAGGGAGACGGAGAACCACTTCCAGGCCCAGAGCGCGATGGACGCCGCCGTGTTCGTCAGCGGAGCTTTGAAAACCGTAGCGGTAAGCCTCATGAAAATCTCCAACGACATCCGCTGGCTTGGTTGCGGGCCGCGGGCGGGGTTTGCGGAGATAGCCCTCCCCGAGGTCCAGCCTGGATCCTCGATCATGCCCGGCAAGGTCAACCCCGTGATCGCCGAGAGCGCCACGATGGTCGCGGCCCAGGTCATCGGCAACGACGCGACGATAGCCCTCGCCGGACAGAGCGGCAACTTCGAGCTCAACGTCATGCTCCCGCTCATCGCCTACAACCTCCTCCAGTCCATCTCCATACTCGGCAACGCCAGCGCGAACCTCGCAGAGCAGTGCGTGGCCGGTATAGAGGCCACCGAACGCGGCCCCGAACTGGTGGAGCAGGGGTTGATGCTCGCAACCGCTCTCGCCCCCGAGATCGGCTACGACAGGGCAGCCGAAATCTCCAAGGAAGCCTACAAGACCGGCAAGACCATCCGCGAAGTTGCCCGGGAGAGGACGGATCTCTCCGAAGAAGAACTCGACAGACTGCTCGACGCTCGCAAGATGACGGAGACGTAGAGCAGGCCAAAAACGGCTGTCGATGTTCCGCCGTTGTTAGAATAAGTGCATGGAGGTCGTCCGAAAACAGGTTACCGCTGACGAATTGCTCCGCATGCCCGACGACGGGTTCAGGTACGAGCTCGTGCGGGGAGAGTTGCGGCGAATGACTCCCGCAGGGAACGTGCACGGACGCGTAGCGATGAGGTTCGCCTGGCGCCTGGCTAGATACGTTGAAGAGAACCGGCTTGGCGTTGTGTACGCTGCCGAGACAGGATTCAAGCTCGCCACCGACCCCGACACCGTGCGCGCCCCGGATGTGGCCTTCGTGAGCAAGGAGCGCGTCGAGGTAGTCGGGGAGGTAGAGGGATTCTGGCCCGAAGCCCCGGAGCTGGCCATCGAGGTGATATCACCCGGCGACACCTACACCGAAGTCGAGGAGAAGGTCTTCGACTGGCTGGACTCTGGCACGAAGATGGTCATCATAGTCAACCCCAGCAAGCATTCGGCAACCGTCTACAAGTCACCGAACGACATTACCGCTCTCGCCGAGAGCGATATCCTGGATGGTGAAGATGCCGTGCCCGGTTTCCGGCTTGCGGTCCGGGAAATCTTCGCGTAGCAGAGAGGCTTTGATCGGGGAAGCTTACGTAAGCAATGGCGACGGCGCCCGGAAAAGGTGTCGTTTATCTCAACTCTGGCGTTCGGCCACCTCGGCTATCTGTGCTCCGGTCGCTCGCACAAGTTCCTCCGGCCTGGCGCAGAACACGTGTTTTGGGGTACCGGCGGCAGCCCACACGGTTTCATAGGAGAGCAGATCCCGGTCGAAGAGCATCGGTAGCTTCTCCGGATGCCCGAAGGGAGCTGTCCCACCTATAGGGTAGCCCGTGGCCTGCCGCACCGTCTCGGCGTCGGCCTTCTTCACTTCGCTTACTCCCAGTGCGGCAGCGACCTTTCCGTAATCGAGGCGGTTCTCTCCGCTGGCGAAGACCACCACAGGTCCTTCACCGGATTCGAGCACCAGGCTCTTGACTATGGCGCCGACCGGACAGCCGATGGCCCGCGCAGCGTCATGGGCGGTGCGGGTGCCTTCGGGGAACTCCTCGATCTCGATGTCGAGCCTGGCTGCCGCGGCGGCCTTTGCTACGCGCTCCGCGTTGGGATGCACGAAACTTCTCCTTCCCTGCCGACATCAACTCCGGAGACTAGCAGTATAGAGGTATTCGAGACGGTTCATGACCGAGCGCCAGGGCTCATCTCTCGATTGATGCTGCACCTCGATTTATAAGCAGGTGATTAGTCTTCGAGCGGCACGCCCGGCCGGGTGATGTCCAGGCGTTCGATCAGCGGGAGCGACTCCGCGAGCTGGCGCCTGAGTTTCCGGTAGCTCTGCTTCTGGGATTCTGAGAGCTTCCCCGCCCGGTAGTAATGTTCCAGACGCTTCAGCCGGCCAGACATCCACACTCCCCACCTTATGCTGAAGTCGTAGACCTTCCAGCCGTCTTTCGAACTAGCCGGGTCGGAGGCCAGTTCGCACAGCTCCGCTACTGCCGCGTTGATTATGCTCAAGTCGTCGTCTATTCCGATTATCTTTGTTTCGGACTTATCGATCACCCTGGTTCTGCTTCCCTTTGTCTTTGTTCTGTAGGGATTCGCCGGTCAACTCTCGTGCAGGAATTCGGATTTGTGGAGTTTGATCCCTGTTCTGGGACTAGCGCAATCCGGCTTTTTGCAGGTGAGCGCCACCATGTACGTGCCGGGTTGCTCGGTAAGGAAGAGAAACCCCACCTCCAGGGCTGCGCCGATCTCGAAATCGCGCGAACCGCAGCTCACGCAGGTAAAGTTTCGCTCTCTGATCCTCTTGAGTACCCGTTGCTTCTGCCCCTCGCCGAGACTTTTGTTCTCGCTGATGATCACGGCTGGCCCCCTATATCCCCACGTCCCGGTCGTAGTAGACGTTATCCTCGCGCCAGCCGCCCAGGCCCCCGCCGATGTCGCGGAAGTCGGCGACGAACTCGATGCGTTCGATCCACTTGGCCATCTTGAAGCCGACCTGGGTCTCCAGCCTGAGTCTGAGAGGAGCCCCGTGTTTGATAGGCAGCGGCCCTCCGTTCATGTCGTAGGCGAGGATGCACTGGGGGTGGTAGGCGTAGTCGAGGTCTATCGTCTCGTAGAACTGCCCCTCGCCGTCCGCGCTCGGGTCGTCCCTGCCCGTGTCCTGCATGGTGAGGAAGCAGATGTGGCGCGCCTCCGGAAGCGGCTTCACCAACTCGACGATCTGGCGCAGCGGTATGCCCGTCCACTCGCCGATGCTCGTCCAGCCCTGGACGCAGTTATGCATTACCCTCTGGGTTTGTCTGGTCGGGAACGTGCGCAAGTCCTCCAGCGTGAACGTCATCGGTCTCTCAACCAGACCGCCGACTTCGAGCTTGTAGTCGGCGAAGTTGTGGGCGGCCATGATCTTGTACCAGTCGGTGTCCGGGGGCTTGCCGTTGACCCGGTGCTCCGAAGAGATCTCCGACTCCGAGTAGTCCTGACGCGACTTCAGGGGGTGCAGGATCAGCTTCCGCGTGCCTTCGACGACCGCTCCGAGAATCCGCCGGGTGTTTCGGGGGTAGGCGAGCGTGTACTTCGTGGCGGCTATGTGGAGTACCACCAGGGCGAGGATCGCACCCAGGGCGATCCCGGTGGCGTACCCGGGATGTTCCTGGTTGCCGAAGATGATCTTGGAAGTCTCCTGTCCGAAGCCGTGGACGATAACCATGAGAAGATGGATGATGATGAACCCGATGAAGGCCAGGAGCCCGAAGAAGTGCAGGCTGCGCGCCCACTGGCGTCCGCCCCAGAGCTTCACGTACCAGGGGAAGCGAGCTTCGATCGCCGGGGATTGGGCCGCGCCGGTGGCGATCTGGAAAGGAGCTAGGATAAAGATCACCGCGCCGTAAGAGAGCTGCTGGATGGCGTTGAAGGGCTGGCCCGGCAGCGTGGCGGGCAACTCGAAGCTGAGGTAGGTGATTATGTTCTTCCAGGCTTCGGGGAAGACCTCCCACGAGTAGGGGACGTACCTGTGATACTGTCCCGTTGCGAAGAGCAGAACCACGTAGATGATGCCGGCCAGGATCCAGCCGATCACGCTGATAAAGTGCCAGTGGCGCCCCATGCCAAGCTCGCTGTGGCCGGGCATGGAGATTATGGAGGAGTAGCTCTCCTCTTCGTCCAGGGTGTCGTAGAGCTTGTCCTTGGGCATCACCTTTCTGGTGAAACGCGCCCACTCGCTGCCGGGCTTCGAGTTGTCGTTCCAGTAGAGCTTGGGGTGGGTGGCCAGGATCTCCATGCCGCTCCGGATCAGGAACGTTAAAAAGATGAGGTTGACCAGGTGCTCTATCCTCAGCCACCAGGGATAGCCGAATTCCACTACTCTCCTCCTCGCATCGGGCGAACGTTCATGGTTTGCGGATGCTCACGACGTAGGGCTCATTCCTGAGAGTCAGATATATGTTCTTGTCCCCGACGGCCATGCCGGAGAGCTTCGCCTTTTCGAGACGCTGCCGCTCCAGGGGACGTCTGTAATCTATGGTGTCCAGGACCTTCAGGCTGGCGAAGTCCATGACGTAGACTTTGCTCTCGGTAGCCACGTAGACGACCAGTTCCTCTTTGGCCTCGTTCTGGATGTACTCTGGCCTGCCGCCCACCTTTCCCTTCGCCCGAACCAGCAGCCGGCCTTCCCATTCCTTTTGCGGGTCTCCCTCCATGCGCAAGACGCGTCCGGAGGTAGTTCCAATGTAGGCCCGCTGGGAGACCTCGGGATCTCCGTCGAATGCCTCGGCGCTGACCTTTATCCGCCGCCCAACCGTGCGTTCCGGGGGACTGCCCCTGTAGTGGGCAATACCGTCCAGGCGCACAACCCAGAATGCCGGGTCCAGGGTGTCTTCGGCTGCGTACACGCGACCGTCTCTGCCCGCATTCACCCTGGTGCTGAAGACCTTCTGGTACTCTTTCAGATCTACTCCGGTAACCTTTGAGCCGTCCTTTGAGAGCACGAAGAGCGTGTCGGAGGTCGGCTGCGCCACCACCCACGCCGGTTTCTCTCCGGCCTCGATACTCCGCTGCTCCTTGAGGGTCTTCGTATCCAGCAGGGCGACCCGATCTAGCTTGGGCTGAGGCACGTACAGCTCGCCGGTCTTGTAGGTGTTGACGGACATATTCTCTCCGGCATCTTTGAGTCGCCCGGAGCGGATCACACCCCGCGGTCCCGGAGCTTCAGATGCCGAAACCGCCGCCCCGGTATTCACCCGCACCACCTTCGAGCCGTCTTGGGCGAGCAGAAAGTTCTTGTGGGGAATCCAGATCGGGTTTCTCAGCGGAGCATCCACCTTGATGAGTTGCACGCTCGCAGGATGCCCGGCCGAGCCTCCTGCTGCCGAGCACCCACCGAGCAAGACGAGCGCTGCCACGATGAAGGTGGTCAGGGTTGCTCCGAAGCCCGGACTCGCCATCCTCGAAACGAAGTTTTCAGTCATGCCAGTTCCGTTTATCCGGGGCTGCGACGTTCATCCCGGTAATAATCGAGAACCAGAGCCCGAGGTACATCACGTCGAAGATCTCGGAGACCGTTCCTGAGGGCGTATCCCACGCTCCTACGGCTTCCGAAAAGCCGGGTAGCCCAAGCGTGCGGCTGATTATGTAGGAGACGAACGCCACGCCGGAGATCACGGCCCCCAGCAGCCAGCCCCACCGGAGCCCTTTGAGTATCCAGAGCGCCGACAGGAGAGAGCTGGCGAAGAGGGCCACGAACGACAGGCCTATGTATTCCGCAGCCTCGAAGTGCTCGGGGAACTCGTACATGTGGGTGAGCCCGATCACGAGGACCAGACCTATCCCCGACCACCGGACTACCCCGGCTCCGTTGAAGTAGATGTAGCGGTAGAAGGACACCAGTTTACCGAGGCCGGTAATTCTGAGTAAAATGTTCACCGAAGCCGCCGTCTCACAGACCTGCCTTCTACAGATCCTCGTATCCTTATCTCAGCCGCCGTTCTCACTCTCCTGACGCTTTCACACTCTCAAAATTTCGGCTACGACTCGCCTTCTCCAGACAGCGTACGGAGGCCGCATCGGGAGGTTGAGAGAACTTGATCAGATCTTTGCTTCCCGGCTTGCCGTATCCGAGATCTAATCTCTCGCAGGAGCCCCTAGAAAACTGTCGTCTCTTTCACAGAGACCGAAACCATATCGTCCGTAAGGAGATTCCCGGCTTTTGCCGCTCTACGCTTCGTCGCGCACACATCCAGGTCTCGGTGCCGGCGTGGTGGGCTCACATCCTCGAACCATATGAACGTCGGCTCTCCGGGTGCCGGGAGTTTCGAACACCACCGTGTCCTACAATGATGTAATCATGGTCGCTATTTGCGCTTTACGAGGAACAGTCGCGCCGATCCTCCGAAAAAGGGGCGAGGCACGCTGCCTGCCAGCTCCTCAAGGAGGAATGTCTGGACGGAACCGTATTTGCAAACCGGATGGCTAGGCTGAGCATCATAGTTCCTACCTTGAACGAGGAGAATCACGTTGGTTTTCTGCTCTCTGACATAGCCGGACAGACGAGAGAGGCGGACGAAATCATAATTGTTGATGGGGGGTCTGAAGACCGGACCGTCTCGGTGGTAGGAGAGTTCCCTAACGTTGACCTTCTGATCGGCTCGCCTCCCGTGGCCAGCCAGAGAAACCTGGGTGGCCGGAAGGCTCAAGGCGGTGTGCTGGTTTTCCTCGATGCCGACGTCAGGTTGCCCAAAACATTCCTCGCAGACTTTCTCGAAAGGTTCGAGCGTAGGAGGCTGGACATCGCCTGTCCCCTGTACATGCCCTACTGCTCCACGCTGGCGATAAACGCCGTCCATGCCTTCTTCAACATGATCTTCATAACCTTTCAGAAGCTGCTTCCTTCCGGGGCGGGACACTGCATCGTGATAAGGAGGGAACTCTTCCAGAGAAGCCGGGGGTTCAACCCCGCCTTGAAGTTCGATGACATAGAGCTGATCCGGACACTGTCTAGAAGACACATATTCGGTATCGTCAATAAACCGGTTTTCGTCTCGGACCGCCGCTACAGGGAGTCTGGCGTTCTAAGGACGTTTCTCAAGTACCTCCTCATGTCACTCTTTTTCGCCATCGGGCGGTTCGACTGGGCGAATTACGTCGACTACGAGTTTGGCCGCCACGGACGTTGATCGGCGTCTCGCCGCCGATCATTGGCGGTCCAGTGCGTTTAACAGTCTCCCTGTCGAGATGAGCGCCCCACCCAGGACGGCGGGTATCCCGCCGCCGGGATGCACCGAAGCTCCGACCCGGTACAGCCAGGGACGCTTGCGGTCGGAGTAGGGCGGGCGATGCAGCGGTCCGCTACGCCAGAAAGGCCCGACCGCTCCGTAGAGAGCCCCGCCCGCGCCGCCCCACTCACCGAAGTACCGGGGATGCAGGACGGTGTGAGAACCGAAGTATTCCCGGATAGGCTTTTTGAGCCCCAGCAGATGGCTCACGCGCCCCAACTCCCGGACGACGAAGGGATCTTTGAGATCGTAGCTTCTCCCGTTCGCCGGGGCCGTAAGAAGCAGCGCCAGCGTACCCCGGTTGTTCGCCGGGTAAACCTCGCCGGGACGGTAGTAGTTTACAAAGACCATCGTCTCCGAGGGCTCCTCCCCGGTTTCCAGACTCCGGTACAGCGAACCGGTGTCCGCGGGCAGCACGACGCCGTGCATGTGGATCTGGGGAGGCAATTCCTCCTTCAGCGCCGTGTAGATCGCTACCCCCGAGCAGGATGGTTTGCCGGGACGCAGCCGCTTCTGCGGCTCCAGAAGCGCGTGCAAGCGGGCAGTGTCCAGGTCGCTCACGACCACATCTGCGGCATGCTCTTCGCTTTCGGTGAGCACCCGCCCCCGGGCTATGCTCACGACCGGGCTGTTCGTTCGCACCTCTACGCCGCTCCTGTCGGCGAGGCGCGCGAGAGCGAGGACCAGCTCGTAGACGCCGCCTTCCGGCACCCGGACCCCCTCTTCCGCCATTACCGCCGGCATGCTGGCGAAGAGCGCCGGAGTCCGGTCGGGACTGACCCCGGCGTTTAGCGTGTGGATCGCTATGACCTCCCGCAGACCTTTCGGGAGCCACTCCAGACTGTCCAGGTAGCTCTTCGTGGTGAGTTTCGTCCGGTAGACGCCGAGGAGGCTGCGCAACGTCGGCAGGGTCTTGCGGTCGAGCGGGTCGGTGGTGAGCAGGCGCGTTATCTCCGGCCCCAGACCACCGTGGATCTTCGCGAATCGCTCCCACGCCGGGTGCCAGGGATGGCCTTCGGGAACGGGCAGAGAGGCTACATCCTCCCGGTAGTAATACCTCCCGACCTCCGGAAGCCGCAGAAGCTCCAGCTGGGTTATCTGTTCCGCCGGGCTCTCGCCCCCCAACTCCTCCCAGCGCCGCAGGAACTCCCCCCACAC
>CADDYV010000056.1 GCA_902810695.1 Actinomycetota bacterium
CGCGCACCCCGTCGGGGTTTACGGAGTTGGTGAGGTAGCTTATTACCGTCTCCAGTTCCATCCAGTAGGCCGTCTTGAGAAGCTCCACGATCTCCTCTCGCTTGGAGCTCATCTCCTTCGAGAGTATTCCTTCACCACCCCGTCCCGTCTCCATCCCTTCATTTCCTCCTTAGAATTCGGATACTTCCGTGCTGGACATCTTAACATCGAGGTCTTCCTCATGACACTCGGCGATCTCCAGCGCCTATGGTCTGTTAATCTGGCAGGAGCCAGCGACCAACCGCTAGAACCGGCTTTCTAGCTGCGGATCACGCCAGCGATTCCAGCGCGAGCGCCGCGAGCAGAGCCGAGCCTCTCGGGAGCACGCTCTCATCGAAAGCGAACTTGGGCGTGTGCAGCCCAGAGACATCCCCGACTCCGAGCCAGATGTAGGCACCTGGAACCTCCTCCAGCATGAAGGCGAAGTCCTCTGCCGCCATCGAGGGATGTTCCGCTTCGACGGCTGCTTCCTCGCCGAAAAGCCTCCCGGCCACATCCAGGGCCAGGCTCACAGCTTCCGGATCGTTGCGGGTTACGGGGTAGGAGAAGGTGTAGTCGAGCTCGATATCTCCGCCCATTCCGCGGGTGATGCCGCGGGCGAGGTCCTCAATGCGTCGCGGCATTCTCTCTCTCAGATCCCCACTCATCGTGCGGACCGTGCCGGCGATGCGCGCCACTTCCGGGATGATGTTGAAGGCGGTTCCGGCCCCGATCTGGCCGACCGTCAGTACCGCGGGCTCGACCGGGTCCACCTCCCTTGAGACGATGGTCTGGAGCGCGGTAACGATCTGGGCGGCCATCGCAACCGCGTCCGTCGTCAGGTGGGGCATCGCACCGTGGCCTCCTCTGCCCCTTATCTCCATCTCGAAGGCGTCGGCGGCGGCCATTGCCGGACCCGGCTTCGTGGCCGCCTTCCCGAGCTCCAGCCCCGGCCACAGATGCAGCGCGAAGACGGAGTCCACGCCCTCCAGGGCCCCTTCCTCGACCATCACCCGGCCTCCGCCGCCGCCTTCCTCGGCGGGCTGGAAGTAGAACCTGACCGTACCGCGCAACCTCTCGCGCAGATGCTCCTGACAGAGGGTGCGCGCAGCGCCGACGAGCATGCTGGTGTGGGCGTCGTGGCCGCAGGCGTGCATCTTGCCGTCAATCTTCGAGGCGAAAGGCAGCCCCGTCTCCTCGTGGATGGGCAGGGCGTCCATATCCGCCCGGAGCCCCACCGTTGGTCCGCTCTCCGTGCCATGCAGGGTAGCCACGATCCCGTTCTGCGCGACGCTGGTCTGTATCTCCAGCGGGAGATCTCCTATGGCGTCCAGCACTTTCTGAGCTGTCTTCTCCGTGTCGAATCCCAGTTCGGGCTCTTCGTGGATTCTGCGCCGCAGCGCGATGATGTCGTCGCCGAAGTTCTCGCGGACATCTTCTATCAAGCCTTCGAACTTTTGGGCTACGCCCATGGATGCAACTCCTTTCTGCGCTATGTCTCCCAGAGTTTACCCACGAAGGCGCTCGAACTCAGCCTCGAAGCTCTCCCAGAGCTCATCCTCGGTGATCCCCAGATCCGCCGCGTCGCGCACCAGAGCCCTAAGACGCTCCTGCAACTCTTCGATTTTCCGCTCTCGCGACGTGCCTTCCACCCCTTCCGCAACCACCGTGCCCACACCGGGACGGCTCCCGATCAAACCCATCCGCTGCAATTCGCCGTAAGCCTTGACGACCGTATTCGGTGCAACCCCCAGCTCTTCAGCGAGCGCGCGCACCGTCGGCAGCCGTTCCCCCGAATGCAATCCCCCTGCCTCAACCGCACGCCTTATGCCCTCCACGATCTGGATGTAGATCGGGATCCCGCTTCGCACGTCAACTTCCAGCCTCAAATCCGCCGGAACCACCTCCGTATCCAGGTTCGTCTCATTGACGCATTACAATAAACACTCAGCGACCTGGGAAACCCTATGGCATCCAGACATGTCCGGGTCGTTCGTCGGGGAGGGAAGAGAGGATCACATTCTGCACACCGAGGCTCCAGATGCTGCGAGCGATAAGGGAGGCGTCAGACATGATGAGGCCGGGTTCGACGCCGGTAAGTATGACGGCTTTGCGGGCTCCTTCGGGCGTCTTTCCCAGGGACCCCAGGACGAGCGCGCGGGCGAAGGCGTCCGCCGTGATGGTGTGGCCGGCCCCCACACCGGTTATCTCGGAGAAGATCTCAGGCCGATGGACGTGCTCCTCGTCAACGGGTTCGCCCAGGGCATGGACGTTCCCCACCGCGACGACGAGCGTGGTCGAGCCGGGCAGGACGGGCTCGTATTCCGCCGTGCCTTTTATCAGGCGTCGGCGTGCTCCGTCGGCCTCGACGAGAACCACATCCGCGAGCGTTTTCAGCGAGTCCGCCCATCCGGGCTCTATCCCGCCGATGCGATCCTTGGAGATCAGAGCACTCCCCACAACGACGACCCCCGAATCAGCGACCGCCCTCTCTACCTGCTCGCGCAACTCCGCGAAGTCTTCCGATGTTATTATCGGTCCTACTTGCTCGGCCTCTTCGATGAACATCTTGGTCGTCGGAGCGACGAGCGCGGCAAGGCCGTTCTCCTTCAGCTCAGCAGCGATGTCCAGGATCGCGCTCGACTTCCCCCCCGCACCCGCAAACGCGACCACATCCCCAGAGGCTATCCCGAGTGCCTCGTACAGCTTCAAGTCTCCTCCTCAATCTCCTTATTTTGGTGCCCCGCCCTGGCGCAAACCATTTGCCAGGTTTATCTACCCCTCTTACGACATATTTTGTATATACCCATCCATATTACATTATACAAGCTGACTCGCGTGCTTTATGATATGTTAGGCACGAAAGATTCATAAGGGGAGGTTGCTGGATGATTACTATAAACAGGGCCAGGGTATCAGGGAGTTTGTACCGTACAGACTGCGGAGAGGAGTGATAGTGACCGAGCAGCGAGAGAGGGTAGCGGAGTTTGCCCACGAACTGAGGGAGGGGCCTGAGCCGTCTGACAGGAGCGTCAAGGAGATAGTTGACGCTTTGCGGCCCCAGATCCAGGAGCTGGTAAGCAAGCAGGTCGAGCTCGCCAAGACGGAGCTTGCGCCAGTGGGCAAGAGAGCTGGGCTGGCAACCGGGCTTCTGGTAGGCGGGGCCGTGTTCATGTTCGTGTTCGCGATACTTATCTCGTTCACGGTGGCGTACGCGATAGCCATCGTGCTGCCTCTGTGGCTCTCGTTTTTGATCGTCTCTGCTATACTGCTCGTGATCGGCGGGATACTGGCCGGAGCAGGCGCATCCTCGCTCAGGAAGGTGGATCCCGTGCCCCGCCGGACGGTGCACGCGATGCAGCAGAACATAGACTGGCTGAAAGGGCAGCTCAGACGGTGAGCGAGATACCGGAGCGCATAGAACGGGAGATGTTCGAGATCCGGAGCCGCATGGCCCCGGATGTGGTGGACCTCCGCAGGCACCTGGAGCCCAAGGTCGTCGCGGAGCAGGTCAAGCAAAATGCGAAGCAGCGCCTCAGAGGGATGCTCAACCGGGCGACCAGCACACTGAAGGCGAGGCAGCAGAAGGCCATGGACTCTGCCAGACATCAGTTCCAGTCGGCGCAAGAGGCCGGAAGAAAGCGAAATCCCGAGCTTTTCACCGATGCGGTAAAGAGCGATCCGCTGCCCCCGGTGATACTCGCCGTCCTGCTCGCCGTCGTATTGACGGCCATTCTCAGGGCGAACAACCGCAGAGGAAAGTAAGGGAAAAGTCTCTCTGAAGCACGTTCACTTCCAACCCACCGGCGGCGCAGCCGGGGACATGACTCTTGCCGCGCTCATCTACGCCGGAGCGCCACTGGAGGAAATTTCTGGGAGTCTCCGCGCTCTCCGCGTACCTTTCGACATCGAAACCGAGGTGGTCGAGGTCAGCGGGGTACGCGCGCTCCGGGCAGTGGTCTCCCACCCCGAAGAGCACGCTCACCGCACCTTCGGGGATATTCGGAACCTCATAGAGAACGCCGGGCTTCCGGAGCGTGCCGCGAAGAGGTCGGTTGATGCCTTCTGGCGGCTGGCGGCAGCCGAGGGTGATATCCACGGCAGAGACCCCGAAGAGGTAACCTTCCATGAGGTTGGGGCGGTTGACTCGATCGTAGACCTGGTAGGCAGTTGCGTCGCGCTCGAACTCCTGGGAGCCGACTCGGTAAGCTGCGGTCCCTTGCCGGTGGGCAGCGGCGTAACGCGGAGCGCCCACGGTCCGCTCCCAGCGCCCGGCCCGGCGACATTAGAGATACTCAAAGGCTCCCGTATCCGATGGACGGATGAGCCCCACGAGATGACCACCCCCACCGGTGCGGCACTCATGTCCGCCCTGACCGATGGGAAGTTCACCGACGCGGCACCTCCGATGACCCTGGACGCCGTCGGCTACGGTGCCGGAGCGGCGAGCTTCCGGACCGTCCCGAACCTGCTGCGTGCCGTGGTCGGGACGCTCGAAGGCCTGGCAGGAGACGTGGAGCTTCTCGAAGCGAACGTGGACGATGCTCCAGGTGAGATCCTGGGCTCCGCGGTAGAGAGGTTGCTCGGGGCCGGAGCCCTCGACGCCTGGTTAGAGCCGATCGTTATGAAAAAGGGCCGGGGGGCCTACAAGGTCTGCGCCCTCGTTTTTCGCAGGGATATCGGCTCCTTCGCCCGGCTGCTGATGCGCGAGACCGGAGCACTGGGCGTCCGACACCACGCGGTGGGCCGCACCGTTGCCGAGCGGCGTCTGATCGAGGTAGAGCTGCCTTACGGCAGGTGCCGGGTAAAGGTCGGGAGCCTCGACGGAGAAGACTTTATCGTTTCCCCGGAGCACGAGGATGCCGTCCGGCTCGCGGGCAAGACGGGGCTTGCACTACCGCAAATCTACGCCGAGGTCAGAGAGGTCTTCAACCGCCAGCTACTCGGGAAAACCTGACTCCAGCAGCGCGGCGCAATCTTTGTAGACGCCTGCGGCCCCGGCCTCTTTCAGCTCCGCCTCGCTGAACGCCCCGCCGGTGAGTACGGCGACGGTACGGATGCCGGCGGCTTTCGCTGCTTCTATGTCCCAGATAGAATCTCCGACGGCCACGGCTTCCTCGGGAGCGCTTCCGGCTTTCTCCAGCGCCAGCTCGAAGATGTCGGGAGCGGGTTTGGAGTTCTCAACGTCACCGGAAGAGATAACTCCGGTGAGCTTCTCTTCTGCCTCCAGAGATTCCAGGTGGTGCTCCAGTTCCTCGGGTTTGGCGCTGGTGACGAACCAGACCTGATAGCCGCGTCCCGAGAGGGTGGAGATCAAATCCCTGGCCCCGGGTAGAGGGTAGCCGAACTTCTGGAATCCGGAGTAGAACTCGCTGTGCAGTTCGTTGACCTTCTCGCCAGCTTCTTCGTCTTCGACGAAACTGGGGATCAGGCGGTCCGAGCCTTTTCCTATCTGCTTGTGTATCTCCGCCCGCGGGGCCTGGCAGCCAACCTCCGCGAGCGCCCTGGCCCACGCCTCGGTGTGCAGGTAGTTCGTGTCCATAAGCGTTCCGTCCACGTCGAGCACGACGACCTTTACCAATGTCCACCTCCTGCCGTAATCGGTTCATGGCTTAGAATACCCTTATGGAGAATCCGAGAACCAGAATTGCAGCATCCCGCCACAGAGATTCGAATGATGTTTATAACGCTCTCTTCGAGAGCGTTGCCGTCGTGGATCTCTCCCACAGACGCATCCTTCGTCTCTCTGGCAGGGATCCCTTAGGGCTGCTCGACGCTATTCTGAGCAACCATCTGCCAAAAGAAGAGAATCTCGGCGTCTACGGCGCGCTCTTGAGTCCGAAAGGCCGCATCCAGGCGGACCTGCGCGTGCTGAGAAGCGGCGAGGACGTGATGGTGGACACCGAGCCCGAAGGGTTTGCTGCGGCGAAGGAGATCCTGGGCCGCTACGCCCCGTTCTCGCGAGTGAAGCTCGAAGGCCTCTCAGAGGTCGAAGGGTCCTGGTCCATCCTCGGCGTCTACGGACCGCGCGCAGAAGATATCCTTGGCGCTCCGAAACTCGCCGAGCACGAGTCTGCCCACATAGAGGTAGACGGCACTCTCCTGCTCGCCGTGGGGGTTGCCCAACCGGTTCCCGGCTACGATCTCATCGGACCGGCCAACTTATTGCGCGCCGCCAGCGAGAATCTTACAGGGCGCGGCGCACACCCGGCGGGCCGCGACGTCTACGAGACCGCGCGGATCAAAGCTGGCATCCCCCGTTTTGGGGCGGACCTGAGGCCAGAGAACTTCCCCGGCGAGTGCGAGAGCTTTCTGGAGCGGGCCGTCAGCTTCGAAAAGGGCTGCTATCCGGGCCAGGAGACGGTAGCCAGGATGCGCTACCGGGGACACCCGAACAGGATGCTCCGCCGCTTCAGGGTCGAGGGGGATATCCCTTCTGCAGGCGTGCCCATCCTCCAGGGCGAAAAGCAAGTCGGCACTCTGACGAGCGTGGCCCCTCTGCGCGTGAGCGGTGAGATCTTCGCCCTGGGCTACCTCCACCGCAGCGCCGATCCTGGAGAGGTGCTGCGCGCCAGAGAGGCGACGCTTGCGCCTCTCAGCTAGCGTACACCTTGCAAGATGCCGGTGGACCCGAAGGACCAACTGGTGGACGAACACTATGGCCGGGGAAACCTTACCGGGCGCATCCTCGAAGCCCTGCGAGATTCCGGGAAGGACCCGAAGTCTCTCGACGCAGAGGATCTCAGTCCCATTGACCACTTTCACACCGGCGGCAGGCGAGCGACGTTGATCCTCGCGCATCTCGCAGGCATCACTTCTGGGATGCGGGTGCTCGACGTCGGCGGCGGTCTCGGCGGCCCGGCGCGCGCTCTCGCGAGCGAGTTCGGCTGCACGGTCGAGGTGCTTGACATCACACAGGAGTTCTGCAGGGCTGGCGAGATGCTCACCAAGCGCACGGGCCTGGGCGATCTCGTTTCCTTCCGGTACGGGAGCGCCCTTGAGATGCCCTACCCGGATGCCAGCTTCGATTTCGTGTGGACGCAGCACAGTTCCATGAACATCGCGGACAAGGAGCGGCTCTATCAGGAGATCCACCGCGTCCTGCGCCCCGGCGGAAGCCTGGCGATGCATGAGATCATGGCAGGCCCGAACTCCCCCCCACTTTCCGGTCCCGTGGGCGCGCGAACCGGAGATCAGCCACCTCCGGCCATCCAAAGAAATACGCTCCCTCCTCGCCGCTACCGGCTTCAAAGAGCTAGCGTGGGCGGACGAAACCGCATCTGCCGTGGAATGGTTCCAGAGACGGTCCCTCGCGAAGTCCTCCGAAAGCTCCCTGCCCTCCGGTCTGACCATTTTGATGGGCCCGGACTCTGGCGAGATGTTTCAAAATCAGGTACGCAATCTTCGGGAAGGCCGGATCTCCGTCATACAAGGCGTCTTCGAACGGGCATAGAGAATCATAATTAGAGGTTCCCCGTGCAAACGTGGCCGAATTCAGGTATAAGTAGCGTTTGGGACGATGTTCAATGCGATCATGCTCGGCTCCGGTGCTCTCTGGACGCTGACGTATGTCCTGATCATCCGCCGGGGCTTTCTGGATCGCACCTACGGTATGCCGCTCGTCGCCCTGTGCGCGAATATCTCCTGGGAGTTTATCTTCTCCTTTATCTTCCATCCCAGCAGGCCGATTCAACGCCCCGTCAACATCGCCTGGTTCTGCCTGGATCTCCTCATCCTGCTCCAGGCACTGGGATACGGTCCGCGCGAGTTCCCCGACCTGCCACGAGGCCTCTTCTATGCCATGTTCGCCCTCGCGCTCGCGCTGAGTTTTCTTACCATACTCTCCATCACCCGCGAGTTCGCCGACTACGACGGGGTCTACTCCGCCTTCGGCCAGAACCTCATGATGTCGGCGCTCTTTATCGCAATGCTGCTCGCGAGAAGGTCGCTGCGCGGCCAGTCTCTCGCCATCGCCTTCTTCAAGATGCTCGGGACCGCACTCGCCTCGGTAGCCTTCTACTTCTACAACCCCGATTACCAGGGCTCCCCCCTCCTGAGCTTCCTCTACGCCGCCATACTCGCGCTTGACCTGATCTATACCCTGGCACTCTACAGAATCGGCAAAAACGCCCCTAAAACCAAGCGAGGCAGCCGCACACCCCGCAGAACAGCCTACCGTCCACACCGGACCAGAAGCCCTTATTGAGAACAATTCCCGATAAGAACACGCACTGAAGCCTCGTGATGTTACAATCTGGGTTGGCAAACACGGTTGGTGGAAACGACTCTCAACAACCAGCTCGTACGGTCTGTGTAAATGAAAATCCGCTTAAACAAGCTGCATTACGAAGATTTCAGGAAGGGTTCTTGATCCAGATCACGCTTCGTTGTTAGGGGTTGGATGCTGTGATTAAATAGCTTTGCAGTAGCAAGCTTGTCAGGCAACGGCGGGGGTTTGATGCTAAAGGTAGAAAATTTGCACGCTGAGATAGACGGCCAGGAGATCCTCAAGGGGGTTGACCTGGAGGTAAATCTCGGTGAGATACACGCGATCATGGGCCCGAACGGGAGCGGCAAGAGTACGCTCGCGAACGTGATGATGGGCCATCCCCGCTACGAAGTAACCGAGGGGTCCATAACCTTCGATGGCGAGGACGTGCTGGAGATGGAGCCCGATGAGCGGGCCAGGGCGGGCATGTTCCTCGCGTTCCAGTATCCGAGTGAGATCCCCGGCGTCAGCGTGGCGAACTTCCTGCGTACGGCGGTCAACTCGGTGCGGGAACAGGAGCTCAATCCGATGGAGATGTACAAGCTCCTGCAAGAGAAGATGAAGATCATGAAGATGGACCCGAGCTTCGCCGAGCGCTATCTCAACGAGGGATTCTCCGGCGGCGAGAAGAAGCGCAACGAAATCCTGCAGCTACTCATGCTCGATCCCAAGCTCGCCATTTTGGACGAGACCGATTCAGGGCTCGACATAGACGCGTTGCAGGTCGTCGCCAGAGGAGTAAACGAGATGCGCGGGCCGGAGTTCTCTGCGGTTTTGATCACGCACTACCAGCGCATTCTGCGCTACATTGAACCCGACAGGGTCCACGTCATGCTCGATGGACGCATAGTCACCTCCGGCGGCAAGAAGCTCGCCGAGGAGCTCGAAGATAAGGGCTACGACTGGGTGCGTCAGGAGTTCGGCGCAGGCACCCAGAGCTAAGGAGGGAAAGGATGCCCGAAGAGAAGACCATTACAGAACTCGGTCTCGACGAATACAAATACGGATTCAGAGATCCCGAAGAGTACTTCTTCAAGACACCGAGGAAGGGCCTCGACCCCGAGGTCGTGGCCATGATCTCCAAGCACAAAAACGAGCCTGAGTGGATGCTGGAGTTCCGGTTGAAGGCACTGGAGTCCTTCCTCGAGAAGCCCGTTCCCACCTGGGGCGGCGACCTCTCCGGGCTCGACTTCGACGACATCTACTACTACATCCGGCCCATAGAGAACCAGGGCAAGACCTGGGATGAGGTGCCGGAGAACATAAAGAACACCTTCGAGAAGCTCGGCATCCCACAGGCGGAGCGCGAGTCTCTCGCCGGCGTGGGCGCCCAGTACGAGTCGGAGGTCGTCTACCACTCCTTGAGGAAAGAACTCGAGGAGCAGGGCGTCATCTTCCTCGACATGGACGGGGGCCTCAGAGAGCACGAGGATATCGTGCGCGAGTACTTCGGCACGGTCATCCCGCCGGACGACAACAAGTTCGCCTCGCTGAACTCCGCGGTGTGGAGCGGCGGATCTTTCGTGTACATCCCGCCTGGCGTGCACGTGGATATTCCGCTGCAGGCGTACTTCCGCATCAACGCGGAGAACATGGGCCAGTTCGAGCGGACGCTCATCATCGCCGACGAGGACTCCTACGTCCACTACATCGAGGGGTGCACGGCTCCGACCTACACCACCAACTCGCTGCACTCGGCGGTGGTGGAGCTTATCGCCAAGCCGGGCGCGCGCATCCGCTACTCGACGATCCAGAACTGGTCGCACAACACCTACAACCTAGTGACCAAGCGCGGGGTCGCCTACGAGAACGCCACCATCGAGTGGGTTGACGGGAACCTGGGCTCCAAGCTGACGATGAAGTACCCCGCCGTCTACCTGATGGGCGAGGGCGCGCGGGGGGAGATCCTCTCGGTCGCCTACGCCGGAGACGGACAGCACCAGGATGCGGGCGGCAAGGTGGTGCACGTCGCGCCGAACACTTCGAGCCGCATCACCTCCAAGTCCATCTCCAAGGGCACGGGGCGCTCCAGCTACCGGGGGCTTTTGAAGGTGCATCCCGGCGCGGTCAACTCCAAGAGCCGGGTCGAGTGCGACGCGCTGCTGCTGGACGAGCAGGCCCGCACGGACACCTATCCGTACATCGAGATCGAGGAGAAGAAGGTTACCACCGAGCACGAGGCTTCGGTCTCGAAGGTCGGTGAGGATCAGCTCTTCTACCTCATGAGCCGCGGGCTCTCGGAGGACGAGGCGATGGCGATGGTCGTCAACGGCTTCATCGAGCCCATCGCCAAGGAGCTTCCGCTGGAGTACGCGATCGAGCTGAACCGCCTGATCCAGCTCGAGATGGAGGGCTCGGTCGGCTAAGGAAGCCTAGAGCGTTTCTCAACTGAAATGATACTGGCGGGCGGGCCTCCTCCTGGGGTCCGCCCTCTGTTCGTAAAATCGAGGAAAGGTGGTAGATGAGCACGAACGGCGTGCCGGAGGTTCTGAAGAGCAAGGGTATGAGCGTCGAGGTCGTAAAGGCGCTCTCGGCATTCAAGGACGAGCCATCCTGGCTCACGGAGAAACGACTTCAGGCGTGGCGAACTTACGAGAAGACGCCGATGCCCACCATGCGCGACGAGGACTGGCGCTACACCGACATCTCGGATATCGAGATCGAAGAGTTCGTCCCTTATGCCTCAAGTCCCGACGTGGAGCGCGAGGGGGATCTCCCGGATGCCGTCCAGAAGCTCATAAAGGAGGGCGAGGAGAACTCGGCGCTGCTCGTCCAGCACAACTCCGAGACGACCATGAGCCGGGTGGACGAGGAGCTAAAGGCGAAGGGCCTCATCTTCACCGACCTTCACACCGCCCTGCGCGAGCACGAGGATATAGTCAGGCAGAAGCTCTTCGGGCTCGTGCCGGAGGATTACGACAAGTTCGCCTCGCTCGCGGCGGCGCTGTTCTCTGGCGGGTCGTTCCTTTATGTGCCGCGCGGGGTCGAGGTGGAGATCCCCATCCAGAGCTACAGGTGGCTGGATGTGATCGGCTCTATCATGCCGCGCACGCTCGTCGTGGTTGACGAAGGAGCCTCCGTAACCTACATAGACGAGTACGCCTCGCCGGGCACCGAGGACGACGAGTACGCCTTCTCCAACGGGGCGGTCGAGCTCTACGTCGGGCAGGGCGCCAGCCTGCGCTACGTCTCGCTGCAGAACTGGGGACGTAACGTCCTGCACTTCAACACCATCCGCAGCGAGGCGGGCAAGGACGCTTCCATAAACAGCCTCGTCGTCTCGCTCGGCGCCGACCTTTCGCGAACCAACGTGGAGGCGGGCCTGACGGCTCCCGGCAGTGACTCGGAGATGCTCGGGCTCTACTTCGCTGACTCCAACCAGGTCATAGATCACCACACCCTGCAGGACCACATCGCCCACGACGCGCACTCGGACCTGCTATACAAGGGCGCGGCGCGCGACGAGGCGCTTACGGTGTTTAGCGGTCTGATCCGGGTCGAGCCCGGCGCGCAGAAGACCGACGCCTACCAGACCAACCGCAACCTCATCCTAGGGACCGAGGATGCCATGGCGATATCGCTTCCGAGGCTGGAGATACAGGCCGACGACGTGAAGTGCTCGCACGGCTCGACCACGGGCCAGGTAGACGAGGAGGAGCTTTTCTACATGATGAGCCGCGGCATCCCGCGCGTGGAGGCCGAGAAGCTCGTCGTCTTCGGCTTCTTCGGCGAGGTGACGAGCCGGATCACCCTCAAGGGCGTCAAAGAGAAACTCGACCGGGCGATAGAGGCCAAGATCGGGCTCAGCTCCGAGGAGCGGGTAGCCTAGAGCGATGGCGGAATTCCACAAGATAGCCAAGACCGAGGAGGTCGGCCCCGGTGAGGTAAAGCAGTATACCGTCGAGGACAGGCCCGTGGCCCTGTGCAACGTGAATGGCGAGTTCCACGCCTTCGAGGACATCTGCACCCACCAGTACACCCACCTGAGCGAAGGTGAGCTTAGCGATGAGAGGATCAAATGCCCCCTCCACGGAGCAGTCTTCGACATCAAAAGCGGGGAAGCCAAGAGCCTGCCCGCCGTAAAACCTCTGCCCATACACGAGGTCAAAGTCGAGGACGGGAATGTCTATGTCGCGCTCAACCCCGAGCGGGTCAAAGTCGGCGGGAAGGGGCGTCGCCGCCGCAGGAGGTGAGGACCGTGTACGACATCGAAAAGGTCCGTGAAGACTTTCCGATCCTGAAGCGCGTGGTAAACGGCAAACCGCTCGCCTACCTGGATAATGCCGCCACTTCCCAGAAGCCGCGGAAGGTGCTCGACGCCCTGACCGGCTACTATGAGCAGCACAATGCCAACGTCAAGCGCGGTGTCCACCGCCTCTCCGAGGAAGCTACTGCTGCCTATGAGGAGGCGCGGGAGAAGGTCGCCCGCTTCCTGGGCGCGCCGGATGCGCGCGGGCTCATCTTTACCCGAGGCACCACCGAGAGCATAAACCTCGTCGCCTACGCCTGGGGGAGAAAGTTGCTGCGGGAAGGAGATGAGGTCGTCCTGACCGAGACCGAGCACCACTCCAACCTCGTCCCCTGGCAACTCGCGGCGCAGGTTACCGGCGCAAAGCTCAGGTTTATCCCGATCCGTGAAGACGGGACGCTCGACATGGACGAAGCGGAGCGCCTGATCGGCCCTCGTACGAAGCTCGTGGGGTGCGTCCACGCTTCGAACGTGCTGGCGACGGTAAACCAGGTCGAGCGATTGGCGGAGATGGCCCACGAAGCCGGAGCGCTGATGCTGGTGGACGGGGCGCAGAGCGCGCCGCACCTGCCGGTGGATGTCGGGAGGCTCGGCTGCGACTTCTTCGCGGCGAGCGGGCACAAGATGCTCGGTCCTACTGGCGTTGGAGTTCTGTGGGGTAGGCCAGAAGTTCTGGAGGAGATGGACCCGTTTCTCGGTGGGGGGGAGATGATCCGGGAGGTCCATCTCGACCACTCCACCTGGAACGATATCCCCTACAAGTTCGAGGCCGGTACGATGAACGTCGCGCAGGCCGTGGGCCTGGGGGCCGCCTCCGACTACCTCGAAGAGCTCGGCATGCAGAACGTGCGCGAGCACGAGAAGAGGATCGGCGAGTACGCCTACCACCGGCTCTCGGAAGTAGAGGACATCACCATCTACGGTCCAGAAGAAAATCGCACTGGCGTCGTCTCCTTCACGCTCCCGGATATACACCCGCATGACCTGGCGCAGCTTCTGGACGAGGACGGCATCGCCATCCGCAGCGGACACCACTGCTGCCAGCCTTTGATGCGACGCCTCGGAGTTCCCGCGACCGCGCGGGCGAGCTTCTACCTCTACAACACCGAAGAGGAGGTGGACAGGCTGGTTGAGGCTGTAGAGAAAGCCCGCGAGTTCTTCGGAGCGTTCGCCTCATGATGCGCGACCTCTACGGGCAGGTCATCATGGACCACTACAAAAGGCCCCGCAATCGGGGTGAGATCGAGGGCGCAGACCTCGAAGAGCACCTGCTGAACCCGCTCTGCGGTGATGAGGTTACGATCTACGCCCGCTTCGATGGGGACAAACTGGCCGATGTGAAGTTCACCGGGCGGGGATGCTCCATCTCGCAGGCTTCGGCCTCGATGATGACCGAGAGGCTCTCCGGCAAGAGCCGCGAAGAGGCAGAGGCGGAGGTCAAGGGCTTCAAGAAGATGATGACCGGAGAGCAGGAGTTTCCCGAAACCGACGACCTGGTCGCGCTCAAAGGTGTGATCCAATACCCCTCCCGCATCCGGTGCGCCACACTCGCCTGGGACGCCTTCCAAAACGGACTGGGAATAGACCAGTGATCAGAACGGCGAACCAAGGCAGTCTGTATCGCTGAAAGGCATAGCCTCGGCTTGGTCTTATCCGAAAATCCCGGCTATGGCGCAGGGCGTACCCAGCAGGAAAGAGAGTGCGAAGGAGAGGGTGAAGAAAACGTTCTCCTCCGAGATGTAGGTGTAGAGGCGTCCGTAGTGCGCGGATAGCAGGAAAGCAGGCACTGCCACTCCGCCCATGAGTACAGCGGTTACTCTCAGGGTATTCAGGATGCCAATCTGACGGGCGACGCCGTCGGAGTTGAGGAGCAAGAGCCCGAACCAGTCCGCCGAAAGCATGGCCGCGATGCCAAAGACCGCTAGCAACGCATGAAATACCGGACGCGGGAAGAGCGGACCCCGGATGTAGGCGTTGAGTTCGTCCTCCTTTTTGGCGAAGAGCACACCTTTCACGCGACGCCAGAGGGGAGGATGATCTTCGCCGCCGTTCATGTCTCAAATGTTATAGCATCCGCAGATTAGCCGCGTAGAAATCCCCCCTCGGAGTGTATGGTCTGTCCTGTGATCCAGGCCGCCTCTTCGCTCGCCAGAAACGCCACGAGCCTCGCTGCATCCTCGGGTTGACCGACTCTTCCTGCTGGGAATCTTTTCGAGAGATCACGCTTCAACTCCGGGGACATCCATCCGGTGTCCGTAGGTCCGGGGTTGACGGCGTTTACGGTTATGCCTTTGTGCGCCACCTCTGAGGCGAGCGTCCGGGTGAATGCTTCTATGGCGCCTTTGGTGGCGGCGTAGGCTAGCTCCTTGGGCATCGGTCCGAGCGACTGGCCGGAGGTGAGGTTGATGACCCTGCCAGATTCGCCGGAAAATCTGCGGGCGAACCCGACGCACAGCAGGGCGGTGGCGCGGAGGTTGACCGCGTAGTGGGCGTCGAGGGTTGCGGCATCGAGTTTCTCGTACCCGTCGCGAGTGGAGTGGGCGGCGTTGTTTACCAGGATCGAGACTTGACCCAGCCGCTCTTCGGCGATGTCGAGAAGCTGTTGCGGAGAATCCGGCAGCGAGAGATCCAGCGCCATATCCTCCGCCCGTATTCTCGCATTTCTCAGTTCTCGCAGTAGAAACTCGGTCTCCTCGCCCTCCAGATGTGAGAAGAAAACATCCGCGCCTCTTTTGGCTAACTCGCGGCAGATGGCGGCCCCGATTCCCGTCCTGCGGCCTGCTCCCGTAACGAGCGCCACCCTGCCGTGCAGGTCCCCGTTCACTTCTTCTCCAGCTTGCGAGCGGTCTTCTGAAAGTTGGGCGGGGCCGCCATCTTTACCTCCGGCTGGTTGATGTGTGGCGGCTTTAGATTTTAACCGGTGCTTTGTTGAACCTCCTGGGCGCTGCGGATCGCGATTTCGTCGAGGGCCTGCACAGCTTCGGAGTAGTTCATGCCGGAGGCCTGAAGCAGATCTACAGCCGTGGACCTCACCTGCCCGACGACCACGCTGGTTTCGAGATCTTTACGCCCGACGAGCACGGCAGTTGCCTTTCCGGCGGCTTCGAGAGCGAGACCGCGGGTGTCTACGGGATGGTTCTGCTCTCCGAGGTAGGCGTCGAGCGCCTCGACCGCCTGCGAGAGCTCCAGGATGGTATCCGGTAGCTGCGGCGGGGTACTCTTGTCGCTCCTCACGAGCGACTTCGCGGCCCGGGCGAGCACCCGCGTGTTACGCACAGCGAGATCTAGCTGTCCGGTAGCGGTAGCGTAGTACCCGAGGTGTCCCAGCACCCGCCGTCGCGGGGGAGAGAGTTTTATGCTACCGTAACTGGAGTCGAGAGCTTCCCTCAGCTCCCCAACCCGATCGTCCATGGCGCGCGCCCGTTGAAGTGCGGCCTCGGCCCTATCGAGATTGCTGATGCGGAGTGCTTCTGCAACATCCCGCAGCGTACCCGCAAGCTCCTCCAGGGTCGGGCGCGCCACCCGCTCGACCGCGCGTTTGGGATTGTTGGGGAAGATCGCCCGCACCGCCAGGGCCATACCGCTGCCTATGAGCGCGTCGAGGAGCCGGGCGGTGAACGGTCCCGAACTGGCAGGAACCAGCGCAATCATCAAGAGTGCCGATATCGCCGCCTCGTTGACGAGCAACTCTCCCTTGCCGAGTAGCAGAGCAACCGCCGTCGCGATCGCCACCACGACCCCGATCTGAGCCGGCCCGACCCCGATGGCACTCACGAACAGATCTGCGACCCCGAGCCCGCAGGTAACCCCGAAAACCAGCTCGACGGCCTGCCTGCCTTCTCTGCCAGCCGTCGCCCCCAGGGAGATGATCGCCGCTATCGCCGCGAAAGACGGCTGCTGGTGCCCGAGCAAAAACGTCGCCAGCCACCACGCCATCCCGGCAGCCACCGCCTTCTGAACGATGTGCCCCCCACCAGTCTGCAACCGCCTGAACGACTCTCTGAGAAGCCGACGAAACAACAGTAGCCCACCGTTTAATCTCGTCTCCGCAAGCGCGCTCAACAATCACCTCCCTCTCAAAGATCCAGCCAACATCAAACTACGCATCTATGTGCGCTTCGCATACCTCGAAGCTAACACAACTTCCTGCACAGGCAAGAGCATTTGCAGAAAATTATCCGCGCGTTATCAAACTGTTGCTATCTCGTTACAAGAGTGGAACGTTCGAGAAAGTCTGGGGTTGCTACCGGATTATTTCCATCCTCAGCGTCTGTGATTCGTGGCTGAAGAGGTTTTTCCGCGTACTCCCTCACCTTCTCGAAACCACGAGCCTCGATGTCTGCGCAAGAGCCTCGCGAATCACCACTTCAGGTTTGACCGGATCGGAGGGTAAAAAGACGTTCGGCGTAGGCTGCGATCCTGTTACGAAACGCGAGCTTCTCCAGCCAGCTATCCGGGATGGCATCTTCTCCGTAGAAAGCGCCCGCGAGCTGTCCGTAGACCGCACCGGTGGTATCTGCGTCATCACCCAGGTTCACCGCCAGGAGACACCCTTCCTCGAAGGAGTCGCTTTTGCTGAAGACCCAGAGCGCGGCCTCCAGCGAGGCGACCACGTAGCCTGTACCCTGGATCTCCGGCGGTTCCTTGCGCCTGAACGAGCCCGAGGCGACCGCATCTATCTCGGGCGCGAGGGGATTCTCATCCCAGTATCCAGGCACGGGGCAGTACCGCTCCGAGAGCAATTCCTCCTTGCCCGCGCCGTTCATCGCACCGACCAGCAGAGCGCCAAAGTATCGGCAGGCGTCTACGGCGTTCAGTGCTCCGTGGGTCGTGCGCGAGCTCTCCGCCGACCGCTCGATGGCCTCTTCGGGCTCCAGCGCGTAGAAAAGCAGCACCGGCGCGAGGCGCATGAGCGAGCCATTCCCTGCCTTGTTCGGGTCCGTGGAACCGCAGTAGGGCTCTCCGGTTCTCTCGAATCGCTCCAGCGCCTCGCGGGTCGTGCCGCCCATGCCGAAGCAGTAGCCCTTGCTGGAGAGATAACCGTCCCGGTACCACCGCAAGTAGCGCAAGAGTTGATCGGCGGGGTCGAAGCCCCTGCACTCGATCAAACTCTCAGCCAGGCACAGCGCCAGGGAAGTATCGTCTGTCCACTGCCCCGGCTCGATGTCGTGAAACCCGCCCCCAACCATATCGGAGGCAGAAAAAGACCCCGGCGACAAACCTTCGAACGGCGCACC
>CADDYV010000057.1 GCA_902810695.1 Actinomycetota bacterium
CCCCTCCCCCGTCAATAAAGACGTACTTGACGGTGAACCCGAGAAAGATAAGCAACGCAACAAGCTCGATCCCCAACAAGAAGAAGTTGGCCTTGGCCGCGAGGGTGATCCCTCTGATGTTGATAACGGTAATAAAAGCTATAAACAGTATGACGTAGACGGCGAAAGGAGCTTCGGGGATGGCGGCGTGCAGCCACGTGGCCGAGAACGCGTACAGAAGCGCGGGAACCAGCAGGTAGTCGGCCAGGATCATCCACCCGGCGATGAACCCTACGTGCGGGTTGAAGCCGCGCTGGACGTAGGAGTAGACCGAACCGGCGATCGGGAACTCCCGGCTCATCTGCCGGTAGCTCAGGGCGGTGAAGGTCATCGCGATGATCCCGACGAAGTAGACGAACGGGACCATCCCGAAGCTCTCCTTCGAGACGAACCCGTAGATCCCCATCGGGGCGATAGGCACCATGAAGACCATGCCGTAGACGAGCAGATCTCTGAACCTGAGGGCGCGCCGCAGCTCCTGCCTGTAGCCGGTAGCACCTTCTAGCGTTCTGTCCTCGCCGCCTGAATCGTTCGTCTCCGACATCCTCTCCTCCTAACTGCTTCTTTCGGTTCGATCCAGGAAATCGCCCGCTACCCGCATGTATTCCTCGCGCTGCTCGGCGAAGCAGAGGTGCGAGGCATCCTCGATAATCACCAGCTCGGAGTTCGGGATGCGCCGGTGCATGTCCTCCAGATGCGCGGGCCGGCACTCGTCGTAGCGCCCGCCGGTAAGCAGCGTTGGGACTTCGATCTCCCCGAGCCTGTCGGTAACGTCCCAGTTCTTGATCGTCCCGGTAACGGTAAACTCGCTGGGACCGTTCATGGTGTTGTACACCTCGTATCCGGCCTCGGCGAAAGAGCGTTCGAGACCTTCGGGCCAGGGGTCCATGCGGCATACGTGCTTCTTGTAAAAGCCCAGGATCGCCGCCGCGTACTCCGGGCAGGCGGTAAATCCGTTCTCCTCGTGGTGGCGGATCGTCTCCCGGACCTCCGGCGGCTCCCCGGCGAGAAGTTCGCCGCAGTCCTCGATCCAGCGCGGAATGCTCGCCGGGCTGCCGCATAGTATGAGGCTCTCCAGTTCCGGCCTGCGATCCAGGACGTACTGCATGGCCAGCATCCCGCCCCAGGAGCTTCCGAACAGGTGTAGCCGATCGAGATCCAGCGCCTCACGAACCGTCGCCAGTTCTTCCACGAACCGCTCCACACTCCACAGCGAAAGGTCGGATGGCCGGTCAGAGTTGCCGCATCCGAGCTGGTCGTAGAAGATAACGCGCCTGCCCTCGGCAAGGTCTTCGAGGGGTTCCAGGTAGTAGTGGGTAAACCCCGGTCCTCCGTGCAGGCACAAAAGCGGGATCCCGCCTTCGCCCACTACCCTGTACCAGACCTGCCCTCCAGGAACCTCCAGGTATCCCTCTTCGACACGCATCTTTTGGAGATCTCCTCTCCTTGCCCTGCCCTCAACAGAGAAATACTACACCTTTGCGCGCTGCAAAACCGGTTTCTCGCTCCGGCGGTGGAAGCGTCGCCTTTTTACGTCCACGCGTATGGCCCCAACACAAATCGCGTACAATCATTTCCTGCGTTTGAAGAAGTCAAGCTGCAACCCGTAGTATTTGTGGTGGTACGCCAGGTCATAGCGCTTTTCGAGCACCCTCCTGAGCAGCGATGGATCGCGAACGTTCGTCTTGGACACGACCCATACCCGTTTGTGTCCTTTCAGCTCTGAGCTTAGAGCGCTCGCATTTTCCGGGTTATATCGAACCCGCCCTTCGGAAAAGGTATTTTCTTTAGATCTCTTCTCTTCGAATAATAGTTGAAGGCGTTGGAGAGCCCCGCTCCCGGACTTACCACAACCGCATCTCCGGATCGGGCACGCGAGTCGACATAGTTGGCCGCCAGCCTCCACTGCTCGTTTTGGGGAACGGTGTAGTAGACCGCAAGAACGGGCAGACACAGCAGCGCCAGAAGCAGTCCGCCCCGCACGGAAGGCGCAGCTGTACATGCCGAACAGCGCAGCGACGGCCAGAACAAGCAGGAAATCCACTCCGACCATGTTGGGATACATGCCCAGGTTGAAAAAATAGTAGGTGCTGCCCAGCATAAGGCCCGCGAAAAAAGCCGCCACAATACCGGCCCGCCACCCCCACAACCGCCGCACCAGCGCATATCCCGAGAGCGCCGGTAGAACCAGTATGGCGGGCACCACCAGAGAGTAGAGCTTGAGTGGCTCTACGCCACTCAGGCGTGAGATCTCAGCCGTAAGAACGTGAAATCCCGGCGGGTATACCAGGTACGAGGAGTCATCCCCCGTAGAGAGAAACATGTCGGACATTACCGCGTGAGAGTAGAGATCCACACCCCGCAGGTACGGCCAGTCGTGCAGGACCGGTCCAGCATACCCTCTGACGAGCGACGGCAACAGCACCAGTGCGAGAAGAAGCTTCCCGGCCGGGGCATCGCGGCATTCTGATCCTTTGTCTCCCCTGCAGGAGCGGCTCTGAAGGCGTACAGCACCCCGGAAGCAGCCAGCAGAAGGGCCGTTAGAAGAACGAGCAGCCGCCAGACGGGCATGGGACCGAGAAGACCACTCAAGGCGATCCAGCTCCCCAGCACAAGCGCCAGAGCAGGTATCAGCAGAGCAAACTCCGCGGTTCTCGGTGCAGAGGGAAAGGGAGCTATGGGATCATCCACTCCCTTTGAGGGTCTGGGAGATACCAGATAAGCGACTACCCCGGCGCCGAACACGACCGCCACCGAGAAGACGGCGATAGCGGTGCTCAGCCCCGAACCCAGAAGGCGCATCTGCAACAGGGCCGCCACGGGGACCAGCGTAATCGAGAGTCCCGCAGAGTAAGCTAGCTGCTCCGCCCAGTCCGCAGCGGGACGCAGGCACCTGGTCCAGAACCATCCAGGTATGAGAGCTGCCACGACCGTAGCCAGCACGGCTCGAACCAGATCGAACACCATAGGCCGGCAGGTTAACAATCACCCCACACCGTTTCCACCCCTTAAGTCCTGCAACCGCACAGAAGAAGGGTTCTCAAATCGCGTCAAGGTAATATGAAAACGGTGGACGAATGGCGCACAGGGCTATCATTCACATACCATGACCGGAGGAGAAACTAATGATGGAATGGACCCCGATCAAGCTCAGCTATCATCTCCGCTCCTACGCTTTTGGCAAGCGCAACATCGTCGAGAAGCTCGGCAAGGCGGACGCTCCAGAGGGCACGGTGGCAGAAACCTGGGAGATAAGCGACTACCGCGAGACGACCGGGGGGGTAAAGAGCGGTCCCCACGCCGGACGCACGCTGCACGAGCTTGTAACCGAGTATCCAGACGAGCTGGTTGGAGCAGGCTGGCATGGGCCGCATTTTCCACTGCTCTTGAAGTTTTTAGACGCCGCGCACAGACTCCCCGTGCACCTGCACGCCGACGACGAGACAGCCCGGCGCATCTACGGCGAGCCCAACGGGAAAACCGAGGCCTGG
This sequence comes from Actinomycetota bacterium, assembly GCA_902810695.1. Classification (GTDB taxonomy): domain Bacteria; phylum Actinomycetota; class Rubrobacteria; order Rubrobacterales; family Rubrobacteraceae; genus CADDYV01. The sequence goes on from CADDYV010000057.1 coordinate 3,531, forward strand.
CACATTCTCTGGGCTGAGCCGGGGGCGACGATCCTGGCCGGAGTAAAAGAAGGAGTAAAAAGGAAAGAGCTCTTCGAGGCTTTCAAGGAGCAGGACCACGACGCCGTGATGTACCGATACGATATCCGTCCGGGCGACACCGTCTACGTACCGGGAGGCGTTCTTCACACCTTCGGCCCAAAGACCCTGGTTTTCGAGGTCCAGCAGACCTCGGACCTCGGCCAGTTCGTAACCCCCGATGACCTCTACGGCGGCCGCTTTGACGAAGAAACCTGGGAGAAAAACATAAACGCAGCACTCGATGAACTGCGAACGGACTACAGACCGCGTCCGAACCCCGGTCTCGTGCTGCAAGAGGGCCAAAACCGCCGCACCATCTGCGCCGCCGGTCCCTACTTCGCCCTCGAACGCTGGACGCTCACCGAGACGCATACAGAACCCGCGCACCCCAGGCGCTTTCTGGCACTATCGAATATCGGGGATCCGGTTACGATCGAGTACGCCGGCGGGAGAGAGCCCCTAGAACGCGCGCAGTCCTGCATCCTGCCCGCGGCAATCGGAGAGGTAGAGATAACGCCTTCCGGTAACGAGAGTAGCCTAATCGCGTGTTATGTCCCGGATCTGGAGCTAGATGTCATCTCTCCGCTGCGAGAGGCTGGTTACTCAGAAGAAGAGATAAGCGCGTTGGGAGAGGTAGAAATCTAGAAGAGGCGACAGCGGCGGCACGCACTGCCCTTACGACTCTTTCACGCCAAATTCGTAGCGGTTTCGGAGGATGATCTGGGATATTTCGGTGGCTGCTATTACCGCTGCCAGCAGGGAGAGCACGACAACAGCCGGGCCGTAGATCAGGGCTACGGCGGCGCTAAGGATGAGCCGCTCTATCACCATCGCTTTGTGCGCGTTGAGAGCCTGCGGGCGGGTCAGGCGCTTTCTGTAGAAGAACAGGGTGCCGAAGACCCCAATCGTAATGAGCAAGGATAGCGAGAACAGCGCAGCTGCTCCCCCCTGGCTGCGGTAGTGGAAGAAGAGCGGTACGGCAAAAGCCAGCCAGGAGAGGGCCAGAAGATCCGATATCCAGACCGCGCGGGAGATCCCGTAAACCACCGGCACGGTGCGGTATCCGGCCTCCCTGTCTCCCTCTGCGTCCCGGATCGCTCCGACGAGATTGGAGCTGGAGTCGTGGAAGAAGAAGATCCCCACCAGAACCAGAACCGACCATCCCATCCCTTCGAGGTTGTGCACGGCGGCTCCGGCGAAAAGCACCGTAAAACACGCCAGAAGCCCCCTATCGAGGTTCCCGAGAATAGCCTGCCGCTTGAAGGTTCTGGAGTAGGCGATGCCGAAGACGGTCGTCAGGACCGCTATGACGAACGCAAACCAGCTCAGGACAAAAGCTAGACCGTAGCCGAGAAGGATGTAGCCGACCATGAAGGAGAACGCCTCTTGCGCCCCGACTCTCCCTGAAGGGACGGGGCGGTGGGGCTTGGCGATGGCGTCGAGCTCGCGGTCGTAATAGTCGCCAGCGTAGAGTCCCGCGAGCCATCCCAGTGTTGGGACCAGGAAGCAGAGCACGAGACGCCACCACGCGGCCTCTCCCCTGGAGAGGAACATCCCCGCAGCGAAACCGAGCATCCCGGCGTGAAACAGGGTATAGGGGCGCATCATCTCCAGATGTGCCAGAAGCTTCGTGCTCAGCCAGCGATCACCCACGACGAGCCGCCTCCTTGCTCTTGTGGTATCTGGAGAGTGCGATCAGGGGGTAGCTCAAGGCGTAGAAGCTGTTGGAGTAGGAGAGGGAAGCATAGTACAGTCCTATCACGGCGACATCCCAGCCCCCATCCGGCCGCTGATGATCCACCAGCCACGCAACCCCGCGTCCCGCCGTCTCGCGGTAGCGTTCGGGATCGAAATAGAGCAGCGCCGCGACGGCCCACGAAGTTTCCTCGGCGGTGGAGGCTGCACCGTGTCCGTCCGACCATCCCCCGTCGGCATTCTGGTGAGATTCTAGCCATCCGGCGGCGCGGTGAGCCATCTGGTCGTTTTTGAGGCCGATATCTACCAGGGCTTCGAGCGCAGCGGCTGTCCCGCGGGTGTGGGCGCGGAACCAGAGCGAGTCGAAGCTGCCATCCTCATGCTGCTTCTTGCGCAGGTAGGAGAGCGCCCGTTGCACCTGTTTACCCTCGCGGTTTTCGGATCCTGTCGTAGCCAGGGCAGAGAGCACCTGGGCGGTGATATACGGGTCGTCGTGGTCGAAGGGCATCCTGGAGTTGCGCACGAAGGTCGGCCACGATCCATCCGAGTTCTGCATCGAGTAGAGCCACCGCACCCCGAGACGGATGGATTCGTGCTCCGGGGGAACGCCCAGGATGTGCAGGGCGCGCAGCGCGTAGGAAGTATCATCACAGTCGGGCCATCCCGCCGGCAACGCCCAGGCCCATCCTCCGGGCGGCGAGGAGGTGGCGAAGAAGGGTTCGCGAAACTGGTTCGAGAGGATCCAATCCCGCACCTTCTCGGCGTCGGGGATCGGTCTCTTCGCCGCGTGGTGGGCGAAGATTGCCTGGGCGGTATCGAAGTTCTCCAGGTCGCGGTCTATGGGCCAGGATCCGTCCGGGCGCTGGCTCTCGCGGATGAACGGCAGGGCCCGCCCGATGATGCCGCCGTCATCTACCTTGGCGGTTGTCAGGGCCACGACTATCAATGAGGTGAGGAAGGCAGACTCCTCGTAGGAGCCGTTAGGGCCCTGGGCCCGCCGGAGCCAGGCGAGGGCTTCTCTTTTGGCCTTCCGGCGCAACGGTTGCCTCCACCCCGGAACCGGAGAAAATCGTTCGTGCATCATCGAGAGGCTTAGAAAGGCGGGAAACGTGGTCGAGACGGTGCGCCTTATCTTGCGGGGAAGCAGGATCATCTCCGTAGGCAACTTGCGGACCTGCTTCCATTCCACGAACCCCGCCAGCGCGTACAGCGAGCGGCACGGACCGCTCAAGGTAACACGGCGCGGGTCGTTTACGGCCTCGAACCCACCGTGTCTATCTACCCAGGCCCGCGCGTCGTTGATCTCGTCAGCGTACTCCTCAGGGGCGCAGATCTGCAATACTGCTGCGCTCAGGCTCGTGGCGTTCATGTTGGATGGGTCTATCACCCCGTCGCCCCATCCGCCGTCTTCGTGTCGGGTTCGCGCGAGCCACGCCAGGCCGTCTTTTACCGCAGACTCCGGCGCTGCTTCCGGGTGCAACTGAAATGCCTGGCAGGAGATCGCGGTCGCCAGAGCAGAAGAGGACATCTCTCCCACCCACGAGTCGGGTCTGCGATGGGCGTCGAGATGACGGAAAGCCAGATCCAGGGCTCTCTGCGTCTCCGCCCTGCTTGCAACCCGCTGCTCGCACATCAATTTCTAACCCTGATCCCGGCCTCGCCGCAAACGAAGGCAGCCAGTTCCGAGAGACCCGGCATCGCAACGCCAGTTTTCTCCAGAGCAACCAGAGCCCTGCCCACAGCCTTCTCACCCAGGTTTCGAGCCCCGGAGAGCCCGAGCGCGGGAATAAAGAGACTCTGTCTGTGCCCCTCGTCGCTTGCGGCGGTTGCGATCTCATATGCCACCCTGGAGCAGATCCCTAGATGCCAGGCGAAATCGGCGACGGCTTCCTGCCGTTCTGAGGTAGCGCCGGCCAGGATGGCGCCGATTCTGGCGGAGGCCCGGATCAGGGTCCCCCACCTGAGTTCGTAGATGTCTTCCAGGTTGTGCCGGTCTGCGACAGGCTGCGCGTGGTCCACGCTGAGCGACTGCCCGCCTACCATACCTTCAACCCCCGTAGATTCCGCAAGCTGCTGGACTACCTGCAAGACCCTCTCTGGACGACCCTTCTGATGCACGGTGATCAAACTCAAAGCCTCGCCGAAAAATCCATCGCCCGCCAGAATGGCGGTTGCCTCTCCGAACTCCTCGCTGTAGCGAGAAACTTCCCGCCTGTGGCCATCCATACCCGGCAGGTTGTCATGGATCTGGGATATGGCGAAAACGAGCTCGATAGCAGCCGCCGACGGCAAGACATCCTCCGGGTTCAGCCCGAAATCCGAGGCGGCTTCGATGCACAGCAGGGGCCTCAACCTCTTGTTCTCGCGAAGCAACGTCTGGCGCATTGCCCCAACGAGTTGCACCAGATGCGGGTTGTCTGAGAAAGCGAGGTGTGAGAGGTATTCTTCTAAGAGGGCTCTGTGGGCCGAAAGCCTGCCAGAGCCCTCCGGGCTACCCGATAACCCAAGTTCGCTCGCGTCCTGGAAATCTCTAGTCGAAGGCGTCAATAAATCCCCCTCTGGCTGCCAAATCCAACTCTCAAATAATCGTGTAATAACCAACGGCCTATGATAACGTAACGCGACTTTTTAAGCACTGTATAAGCGATCTGTAAAGACTTGGTAAAGCTTCTGCATAGAGACGCTTTGAGTTATCCACGGCGGAGAGGATATAATGATTGATGGTTCATATCGGCTGGTTGGGGGGAGCTAAAAGCCATGAGCTTCAACTCACTGATGAAAGTAGCAGCGGTAGCGTTGCTGGTGGCCTGTGTCTTTACGGCGCGGGTGGCCTGGATCTACTTTGAAGGAGACGCGAATCCGCACTTGCTCGGTGTGCTGCAAGTCGCCCAGGCTCAAGACAAATCGTCTAGTGCCTCATTCTCCTCGTCTCCCGCAAGCACGAGTGGAACGTCCGCCAGCTCTACTACCAGCGCGACACCCGGCACCACCAGCGGGCAGAGCGATCCGAGCAGCAACGCCGCCACCAACCAGTACAGCAGCAGTGCGAGCAGCCAGTACAGCAACGGCACCGGGATAAGCTCCGGTGGTCCCAGATACGGTCCCGTCCCGCTTATGTCGAACGGCAAGTGCCCGGTGGAGTACCCGATCCAGAAAGCGAGTGGCTGCTACACGTCCAGGTAGCCTCTCAGAGCGGCAGGGTGTTGTATTTGTAGGCCTTCGAGGCGATCTCCTCTGCCCGCCTAATGTAGCGCATGGTCGTCTTCGGGTCGGAGTGTCCCAGGAATTGCTGGATGATGAGCAGCGGCGCTTCGTTCACCGCCATATTCGTCCCGACGGTGTGCCGGATGGAGTGGGGTGATATCGCCTTGGTGATCCCGGCCGCCCGCACGTACTTCTTGACGATATAGCGGACAGAGCGCGTCGTAAGCGGCTTGTTCTTACCTTCCCTCGATACGAACAGCGGTTTCCGGGCGTCGGCGTGCGAGGTGAGGCTGCGCCCGGAGAGCATCACGTACCGCTGCACCAGAGACCACAGCTCCGGCGAGGCGGGCACATTGCGTACCTTGTTGCCCTTTCCCCGCACGCGCAAGAACACCTGTTCTCCAACCTCCTGAAAATCGCCGACCTTCAGCGCCACCACCTCGGCCTCGCGTAGCCCGCAACCAGCCATGACCGCGAGCATCACGTAGTCGCGCTGGCTCTTTGCTCTGGCCATGCTCAGCATCCGCGACAGCTCCTCTTCGGTCAGGACGTTGTACGAAGGATCGTGCATGACCCGCGGGCTCTTCGCGAAGAACTTTATGGCCTCCGGGTTGACCGCTGTCGCCCCGCCCATGTACGTAAACGTGAGAAACCGCCTGAGCGCCGCGAGCTTCTTGGCCGCCGTCGCCGGAGCATAATCCTTCATGAGATGCTCCCGGTAGAGCGAGATGTCTTCCGCCGTTATCTCCGACAAACCCTTCCCCATCCCCTCTACAAACTTCACGAACATCCGAATCTCTGTATTATACGTTTTCTGAGTTTGAGGGCTGGAGAGGGTGCGGAGGTAGACTGATATCAGTTGTTCTGTCTGGTCTGGTGCGTGTTCGGCGGGAGCCTGGGTGGTTTGCGGGAGGTTGTCAGTTTTCCGGGTCATCGTAGGAGATCAGGGAGACGACGGGGTAGGGCTTGAGTCGTTCACGGCCCTTGAGGAAGCTCAGTTCTATGAGGAAAGCGACCCCTGCGACCGTACCGCCGGCGTTTTCGACGAGCTGGCACATGGCGCGGGCGGTGCCGCCGGTCGCGAGGAGGTCGTCGGTTACGAGCACGCGGGTTCCGGGCGGTATGGAGTCGGCGTGGGCCTCGAGAACGTCGGTGCCGTACTCCAGCTCGTAGGCGGCGGAGATCGTCTTGCGGGGGAGCTTGCCTCTTTTGCGAGCCAGGATCAGGCCCTTCCGCGAGCGATAAGAGAGCGCGGTTCCGAAGACGAAGCCGCGCGCCTCGGCGGAGAGTACGCGGTCGTAGTCGAAGTGTTCTACGGCTTCGGCCATCGCATCCACGGCGGAGTGTAGAGAAATACCATCCTCTATAAGCGGGGTTATGTCCTTGAAAGAAACCCCTGGCTTGGGAAAATCTGGGACCGTGCGGATGCGGTGCTCTATTTCCTCGATGGAAAGCTTGCTCAAGGTGCGAAGGACTCAATAACGGTAGCCATCAGCAGCTCCTTGAGGCGCGAGTCCACGCTGGCGAGGTGCCGGGCCTTGTTCATCGCCTCGGCTACTCGCCTCTCGTCTCCGGAGCGCAACTCGGGGTTGAGGATCTGCTTGAACAGCGCGGCCTCGCGCTCGACGGCGGCCATGATCCCGCGGAGGTGTCTCGGCTGGATGCCGTACCTGGCCATCTCGCGGGCCATGCGCGCCAACTCGACGTCGCGCTGGGTCAGCTCCGAGCCACGCCCGATGATACCCACGGAGGCAAGCTCGTCCACGAATCCGTTCTCGACTTCTACCGCATCAGCAAGCTCCTCGCGGGTGTAGGTGCGGTCCTCGATGATACTCGGTATCCTCCCGGAAGAATCCCCGGAAGTGGAGATCGGAACCCCGCTCTCGATGCGTTTTTTGATGACCTTCAGAGGCAGATACTCCTCTTCCTGGAGCTTGAGAATGTACCTCAAAAGCTCCACGTCCTGCGGAGAGAAGAGCCTGTACCCACCGCGGGTGCGCGAGAGGCTGATCAGACGCCTCCGCTCCAGGTAGCGGATCTTGCTGACTGAGAGCGTGGGAAACTCTGGCCTGAGTTGCTCTACTACCTCACCTATCGTGTACTTATCTCTGGTGTTTCCGCTTTCCAATAGTATCTACCCCCATCCTTGCGACCTAACCCTATAGCTGATGTTAACTCTAACAGGTGCCGCCATCAGGCAGACACAAACTTGAAGCGATACTTGCCGATCTGGATCTCATCACCGTTGCGGAGGTCCACCTCGTCCACCCGCACCCGGTTGACGTAAGTTCCGTTGAGGCTCCCGACATCTTTTATGGTGAAGCTACGCTCGTTGCGCCGGATCTCGGCGTGCTGCCTTGAGACCGTTACATCGTCGAGGAAGATGTCGCTCATGCGACTGCGTCCCACGGTAACGGTATCTTGCTTTATGTCGTGCATCCGGCGCCCGGCTGTGCCCTCGACCTGGTCTAGCTCGACCAGGGCGGCCTCCTCTGGAGCCGGGATCGCGGGAGAAGCTTCTTCGTCATACTCGGAAAAGCTCGGCGAGTAAGAGACGGTAGCGTAACCCTGGGTCAGCGAGGCTCCGCACTCGCCGCAAAACTTCATCTCGGGAGATATCACCGAGCCGCAGTTCGGGCACTCGCTCAAAGCTTGCCCTCCTCCAATCCGGACCAGTCCCCCATCAGTACCTTCGCCAGTTCCTCCGGGGAGAGCACAGCATCGCCCCTGCGGACGAGCTCCGCCCGGATGAGGTCTATCCTCCCCTGGAGGATCCGGCGACGGTAGCTGACTCTACGTTCCTCCTCTACCAACCCTCGCAGCAAGCTCCTGAGCTCTTCCTCCGGAGCAGACGTAAGGTCCGGTAACCCTTCGCCGAACTCTTCGCTCAAAGCCTCCCCCTCCGTTGAAGCCTCATCATTCATGCGAAGAAGTATAGCTTTTAGTAAACCTGAAGTACAGTTTCAGATGAAACATTCACTCGTTCTGTATGAGCGATCGCACCAACTCGACGTACTCTTGCATGAGATCCTGTGGGCGCGCACCGTCCTCGCCCTCGGCGTAAACGTAGAACAGCGGGTTGTCGGGGTCCGGGAGCATCAAAACCCAACCGCCCTCGACGTTCAGCCTGACGCCGTCGGTAAGGATGGCGTCGGGATCTCCGCCAAACCTCTCGGCGAGGCCGCGCATTACCCGCCCTTTTGCTGACCACGGGCAATCAAGACGCTCGCGGGCGACGCTCCCGAAAGGCTCCTTGAACTCTTTGCGGGTGCTGGAGAGAGATTCTTCGCCGAAGGTCTCCATAGCCCGCGCAAGAGTAATGAAACAGTCGGGAGCGGGTATAAACTGCGAAAATACGTAGTGGCCATCGTCGGTTGCGGCGAGATCCGCGCGGACTTCGGCGGCCTTGAGCGCCACGTTGCCGAGCCCCGTACGGCTCAACACCAGCTCTCCTCCGCCTTTTTCGACCAGCTTCGCGTAGGCGTTGCTCAGATTGATGGGCAACACAGTCTTCTCCGGCTTCATCCTGCTTATCAGGCAGGCGAGCATCACGTCCGGCGGGACGAACTTACCCTCATCGTCCACGAACTGCACGTCCTCGCCGTTGGGTCCGACCACGCATCCGAAGGCGGCCCCGACGGTCGGAACCATATTGCCTACCCGCTCTATGCTCTCCTCCAGGTTCGGCCTCGACGCTCGACCGACGACGTTGGCGTTGGCAAAGCCGGATATGACCACGGCGTTCACGCCGAGCGCGGAGAAGATCTGGCTCGCCACCAATCCGGCGACCCCTCCGGAGAAATCCACCACTATCGTAGTCCCGGAGGTCTTCTCGCGGTTTACGGCGCGCAGCAGGCGTTCCACGTACTGCTCGACGGCGCGCCCCGGGAAGATCAACTCTCCCACATCACCCGCAAACGCCCGCCGGTACTCCTCGCGCACGAAGACCTTCTCGATGCTCCGCTGGTCGGACTCGTTCATCGGCGTCCCATCAGAAGAGAAGAAGAGGATCTCCACGTCATCAGGGTCCTCACCGGCGCGCACGTGGGCTCCCGCCGAAGACTTGCCCGCCAGAACATCGTGCCGGACCACCCCGGCGTGGGCGGCGCGGAGATCCCGCACGTTTATCCCGGTCCCCAGAAGCGCTGCCGTCATGGCCCTTTTGCAGGCCTGGGCCGCCAGAGAAGCGTCGCGGCCCAGGGTTACGACGGCGCCGGGATCCAGGGTGGTACCGAAAGAGGAAGCCAGTCTGACCACGAACTCCGGCGTGAGGTCCACGTTGAACTTGCCGGAGACGATGCCGCCCTTGAAGACCGTTCTCAGGCCCATCGTCTCGTAGATGAGGCTCTGGGTGACGTTCGCCCCGCTCTCGACGGTTTTGTGGGGGTAGATCTTGACTTCCGGCGAGATGGTTGCCCCTTCGCCCACGATCACATCGTCTCCCAGGGCGCTTCTCTCCAGGATGCGCGCGCGAGCCTGTATGTAGGAAGAGCGTCCTACCAGCGTGTCCTTTAGCTCCGCTCCCTCGCCGATATAGGTGCCGTCGGCGACGATGCTTCGCTCTATGGAAGCTCCAGCAGAGATGACGGTGTTGGCCCCTATCACCGAGTAAGGGCTGACTTTAGCCCCCTCATCAATCCGGGAGTTCTCCCCGATAACGACGGGTCCTTCGAGCTCCTCGTCGTTGACCTGGACGCGCCTGCCGACGTAGATGTTCTCCCGCAGCCTCGTGCCCGGCGGCCTCACGTTCTTTACTTTGCCGTCGAGGACGTCGCGCTGGGCGCTCGCGTACTGCTCCAGCGTACCGATGTCCTCCCAGTATTCGTCGGTAACGTAGCCGTAGAGCGAGTGTCCAGCCTCAAGCAGCTTCGGGAAGAGATCTTTGGAGAAGTCGTACTCTCCCTCCTCGGGATCGGGGATGTGATCCATGACCGAGGCTTCCAGCAGGTATATCCCTGTGTTGACGGTATCGGAGAAGACCTGGCCCCAGGCGGGTTTCTCCAGAAAGCGGGAGATGCGCCCGTCCTCTTCGGTTATGACGATACCGAAGTCCAGCGGGTTCTCGACGCTCTTGAGTACCATCGTCGCCTCGGAACCCTTCTCCTCGTGGAAGTTCATGAGGCGGGTGAGGTCGGCGTCGGTGAGGGCGTCACCGCTTATGACCAGGAATCGTTCGCCTTCGAGATCCAGCTGCTGCTCGGCCATCTTCACCGAGCCCGCGGTTCCGGCGGGAGCGTCTTCTATGGAGTACTGCATGTTGACGCCCCACGCGGAACCATCACCGAAGTAGTCCTGAATCTCCTCGGGCATGAACTGCAGCGTCACCACGATATCCGTGAAGTCGTGGCGCTTGAGCAGGTTCACGATGTGCTCCATGCACGGCACGTTTGCGATGGGGATCATGGGCTTTGGCTGGTTGCTGGTGAGCGGCCTGAGACGGGTTCCCTGCCCGCCAGCCATGATGATTGCCTTCATCTCCGGTCAAACACCCCCTTGGAAGCTCTGAATTATTCTCTTCTCCAGCCTTGAGCGAAGTTAAGTCTCTTTACCACCTCCGCCTTCGGCGCATCCCCCTCAATATTTATCTTAACCTTAAACGGCGGCCCTGCTCCACCCGCTAGCGACTGCTGCGAACCCGAATCCTCACGCTAACCCCCCACAGATCGTAGCGTTGCCGGAGGGCGTTCTCCACGTATCGCAGGTAGTGTTCCGGCAAATCTTTGGGTCGGTTGGCGAACAGGGTGAACCTCGGGGGAGCTTCGCCGGTCTGAAGCGCGTAGCGGATCTTGACCCCTTTGGGCGGCGCGTTTCTTTCCACAACACCGTTTACGAACTCCGTGACCTCGTGGGTGGGTATCCTGCGATTGAACGATTCGTGGAGCCGGGCCGCGAAAGGCATCACTTTCTCCACACCCGTCCCGGCAAGCGCGGAGATAGCGAGCGCCGGGGGCTTGAGGTCGGCCATCCGAACGGCAATAGTGGTCTCTATCTCCCGGATTTTCTCGTAAGGGACAAGGTCTCGCTTGTTGATCAAAACCCCAAAAGACCGCCCCGCCTCTTCTACCTGGCGCGCGATCTGGAGATCTCCACCCACGATCCCATCCACCGCGTCCACCAGCAGGAGCAAAACGTCGGAGCGCCGGATCGCCTCTCCGGTTCTCAGCGAAGAGTAGTAGGGCACACCCTCAGCCCTACGGGCGCTGCGATTTACTCCGGCAGTGTCCAGCAACAAGAAGCGAGCCCCCTCCACAGCAACCTCTCCGGCCACCACGTCCGTAGTGGTCCCCGGAACTTCGGAGACAACTGCCCGCTCGGAACCCAACAGCCGGTTAAGAAGCGTGCTCTTCCCCACGTTCGGACGGCCCACGATCGCCAGTTGCGGCAGACCGGGCTCATCCTCAGCCTCAACCTCTGGCAACAACGAGATCACCACGTCCAGGAGATCCCCGATACCTATGCCGTGCGCAGCGGAGATGGCATAAGGCTCACCTTCACCCAAAGAGTAAAACTGGTAACGATCTACGTCGTTGGCGGGGTCATCCAGCTTGTTGACCGCGAGCACCACCTTTCCCCTGGCTCCACGCAACTCGCGGGCGATGGCGGCATCAGCCTCCGTAGGACCGGTACGGGAGTCGGTGAGGTGTACGATCACATCGGCCTCCTCTACCGCCGCCCTGGCCTGTATGGTCACCAGAGCCTGCAGGCCCAACCTGACCAGCGGGTCCATCCCTCCCGTGTCTACCAGGGTGAACTCCCGGCCCGCCCACTCGACCCGACTGTAGGTCCGGTCGCGGGTGGTCCCCGGCTCTTCGGAGACAACCGCCTGGCGGCGTCTCACGATCCTGTTGACCAGGGTGCTCTTTCCCACGTTGGGCGCCCCTACGATCGCCACTACCGGAAGCCGGTTCACCTTTTCTCCGATCTCCCGTACTCCTCCGGCAAGGCGTAGATCTTGCGCAGCAACTCGTCCGCGGCTTCCTTATACGCCTGTCTTCCATGAAGTGTATTATCTATAGTTATTGGCTCACCGACGTAGGCCTGGAATCGCTCACCGCGCAGACGGGCCAGAGGACCGGGGATCCGATCCAGGTAGACGGGCAGTATTCTGGCGCCGCTGCGAACGGCGAGCATGATGGCCCCGCTCTTCGCGCCCTGAGAAGGACCTTCATGCCTGCGCGTACCTTCGGGGAAGATACCCAGGGCCCAGCCTTCAGCAAGGTATTTCAGCGCGGTGCGCAAGGCAGCGCGGCCACCTCTTTGGCGGTCTACGGGGAAAGCCGCCAGGAAGTAGAAAAACCACTTGAAAGGGAATACAAAGAGTTCCTTTTTCGCCATCCACTGGATACGCCGTGGGACGGCCATACAGACGAAGACGGGGTCGAAGAAGCGGCTGTGGTTAGCCGCGACGATCAGCGGCCCGCTCTCGGGGGTGTTCTCCCGGCCGTAGCCCACGAAGCCGAGAAAAATCTTCCCAACGACTATAACCAATAGACGAAAGAGGCGGTAACGAGTGGTAGTCCGTTTGGATGGCAAAGCGCGCTCACGCTTCCTTACGCAAGTTCCGCGCCAGGTCCAGAATCCGCTCGACAACCTCCTCGAAACTCATGCTGGTGGTATCGAGGATCACGGCATCAGAGGCGGGTTTCAGCGGGGCAGCCTCGCGCTCGGAGTCCTGCCTATCGCGAATGCTCATGGCTCTTTTCACCCTCTCCAGTTCTCCTTCCCGGCCGCTCTGCGCCGCCCGCCGGCGCGCCCTCTCCTCTGGAGATGCGGAGAGGTAGATCTTTAGCTCTGCTTCTGGAAGAACGACCGTTCCGATGTCCCGCCCCTCGACGACGGCACCGCCCCCCCTGCGCGCTTCTTCTGCGGCCCTCCGCTGCACGGGAAGGAGAACAGACCGGAGCTGGGGGTTCGCCGATAACTTCGAGGCCGCATCCGAAACCTCTGGGGTGCGAAGCTCCTCATCCGGTACCGGCACGCCCTCGAACTTCACACCACCCCCGTAGAGTTCGACGCTCTTGGCTAGCCCGGCGACTTCGGCCCCATCATCGGGGTCCACTCCTTTCCTCAGCGCCGCGAGCGCCACGGCCCGGTAGGCCGCGCCGGTATTGATGTCCACGATCCCCAGCCGCCGGGCAACCTCGCGGGCCACCGAACTCTTGCCGCTACCGGCAGGTCCGTCTATGGCTACAAGAAATCTGTTCATACGGTTCGCAAGTATAACGGATGAAAGACCAACTCTAACGCAGCGCCTCCAGCAGTTTGAAGTATTCGGGAAGCGTCTTGGTGACGCAGGCGGGGTTGTGTATCCGGATCCCCGGAACCTTGAGCCCGATCAGGGCAAACGCCATCGCCATCCGATGGTCATCGTAGGTCTTGACGAGCCCCGGTTTCACTTCCGCCGGGGTTATCTTCAGCCCATCCGGCTCCTCCCGCACCCGGATGCCAAGCCGTCCCAACTCATTTGTCACGGCGGCGATACGGTCGGTTTCCTGGTGTCTGGTATGCCCGATTCCCTCTATGCGCGTAGGACTTTCAGCAAAGGGAGAGATGGCGGCGAGCGTCATCATGGTGTCCGATATCTCATTCATGTCCACCTCTACGCCCCGTAGCCGCTCCGGCCCCCGGACCTCGATGAAATCTTCTCCTATCTCCACCTCACACCCCATCTTCTCCAGAATCTCCGCAAACCTCACATCTCCCTGCGACGAGCGGGACCCAAGACCCAAAACCCTGACCCTCCCCCCCGTCAGCGCCGCCGCCCCCAGAAAATACGA
>CADDYV010000058.1 GCA_902810695.1 Actinomycetota bacterium
ACATCGCCAGTTGGGGAGATGTAGTCACCAAAACCGGCAGGGTCAAAGGCCATGTGCGCGACTACGTCTATTGTGGTGCGGGCTACGATACGGTCTATGCCGACAGGCTCGATTACGTGGCAGGCGATTGTGAGAAGCTCATCCGTCGCTAAAACATCAAACAGGAGATGATCGCCTGCAAATCGGCGTGAAGCCCGGCGTGCAGAGATCACACCTCTGGTTTTCTGGATTTGGAGCCTGCCGGGTAGACGCTGCTTTTATGGAGCATAATGAAAGCAGTTGCCGAAAGACAAGGGAGGGATGGCTGTGATAGATCACCTCGTATTCTTCACCGCCCGGGGGGATGCTTCGCACGAGGATCTGGAGGATTTGATTTCCTCTCTGAGGAAGCTGAAAAGCAGCGTGCCGGGTGTGGTCGAGCTTTCGGCGGGGGAGAACTTCAGCGAGCGGTCCGGCGGATACACCCACGGCGTCTTCGTCCGCTTCGGGAGCACCGCCGATCTGGAATCCTACCTCAAGCATCCCGAACACCTCGCTGTGGTGGAGAAGCTGGACCGGCTGACGACCGGGCGGATCGTCGTTGATTACGAGACCTGAAGGAGCTCAGCCGCGCCGGGCGGCTTCCTCGATTCGGCGGTAGAGGTTTGCGGCGAGTCCTTCGGGGGACGAGGAACGCTCCGCGAGCATCCGGGCGGCTTCGGAGGCGGCAGTCTCGCCGGGGATCTCGAAGGTGAGGGTAACCGGCTCCGCGTCTTCCAGGCCAAGCTCGTCCTCGATCAGGGCTTCCACTTCCTGCGTGTCGCGGCCCGTACTGCTGGAGATCCTGCGCGCCATCTCCTTCGGGGCCAGCTCCTGGCATATCTCGATGCCACCGTCGAGGCGGCGCTCCCACCACCACTCGGCCCGTACCCCGGTGAAGTTCTCGCGTACAAGCTGCTCTGCCCTGTCTGCCATAAATCCGTTCAGACGCTCGGCCATAGCGGTTTTATACCAGGTGTGCGTGCCGCGCGAGTGTTGTACCCTAAACATGGAAGGAAGAGAGACAAAGACCGGAAAGGGAACAACGTGAGCGGGCGGGCAGTGATCGTCCATAGCAAGGGCCTAGAAGCCTACGGCTTCGGAGCCGACCACCCCTTCAACCCTCTGCGCATCCGGCTGACGCTGGAGCTGTGCGAGGCTCTTGGGTTGCTCGAAGGGTACTCCTTCACCACAAGCGAGCCTGCAACGGAAGAAGAGCTTCTAACCGTTCACAGCCTCTCCTACGTCCGCACCGTCCAGCAGACGGGCAGTGAGGCAGATCTCCGCGCCCTGCTCAAGTACGGTCTTAACACCCCGGACAACCCCGTATTCCCCGGGATGCACGAAGCCGCATCAAGCGTCGTCGGAGCGGCGGTGGAGGCCGCAAAGCTTGTCATGGGGGGAGAGGCCGCGCACGCCATGTGCATCTCCGGCGGGCTGCACCACGCCCTGCGCTCCAGAGCCAGCGGGTTCTGCGTCTACAACGACGCCGCGGTAGCCATAGCGAGGCTCAAGGAGGAGCACCCCGGCATCCGCGTCGCCTACGTGGACACCGACGCCCACCACGGCGACGGGGTGCAGTGGGCCTTCTACGAGGACCCGGACGTTCTCACCGTCTCCATGCACGAGTCGGGGCGTTATCTCTTTCCAGGGACCGGCGACATCGAGGAGTACGGAAGGGGAGAGGGGAGCGGGTATTCGGTGAACGTGCCGCTGGAGCCGTTTACGGAGGACTCGTCCTGGATCTCCTGCTTCGAGGCCGTCGTCCCCGAAGTCTTGCACGCCTTCCAGCCGGACATCATCGTCTCCCAGAACGGCTGCGACGGGCACGCCCTCGACCCTCTGACCCACCTCTCAGCCTCGACCCGCCTCTACGAGCACATCCCCGCAAGAATCCACGAGCTGGCCCACGAGCTCTGCGAGGGGCGCTGGGTAGCCCTCGGCGGCGGTGGCTACGACCACTGGCGCGTCGTGCCGCGGGCCTGGAGCGCGCTCTGGGCCGCCGTCTCCCACCGGGAACTCCCCGAGAAGGTGCCCGAAGACTGGCGCCTCGCGCGCAGCAAGGACAGCCCCGTCGAGCTGCCGCTCCTCATGCGCGACGAGTCCACTGGCGAATCCTTACGCCGCGCCCGCGAGATATCCGACACGAACCGCCGCACCGCTGAAGATTTGCTGGATAAAGTAATGCCGCTAATCCGCAAGAGCTGAAGCGATACCAGGAGGTTGGAGATGTCAGGAAACATTGCAATGGCGGAGACCAAACCGGAAGAAAAAACGCGCCGCCGGACAACCCAGGAGCCGCCCTACAAGGTCATCCTGTACAACGACGATTACAACTCGATGGAGCACGTGGTAAGCGTCCTGCGCAAGGTCATACCGCGGATGCCCGAACAGCGGGCCATCACGATAATGCTCGAAGCTCACACCAGGGGCAAAGCCGTGGTCACCAAGTGCCACAAAGAGCTAGCCGAACTCTACCGCGAGAGCCTCGAAAACGAGGGACTCACCGCCACTATTGAACCGGATTAGATTCGTCTTTCGGGGATGTCCTGAGAAGCTGGATCTATGGCTGCCGGTTTGTTCATCTCCCGGAGCGCCGGGTTGAGGAGCATACTGAGGGTTACCGCCAGGTAGCAGGCGGCTATCCCGATCAGGGTGTAGCGCAGGCCGATCCCCTCCAGCAGGTAGCCCATCACCACCGTGCCCAGCGGCGTGGCGGCCATCGCGATCGAGATCAGGGCTCCATTAACCCGGCCGAGCATACTTCCGGGTGTCCGCTCCTGAACTATCGTGAAGATCAAAGGGTTCAAAGGTCCGCTTGCCAGCCCCGTAATAACTAAAGCTCCCGTGACAACGGGCAGCGGAGGAGAGGCCACCAGAACCCAGAACGTAAGCCCCACGAGTACGAAGGCGCCTATAAACGTGGTTCGCCTGGGCAAACGGTGGCCGATCATCCCGTAGAGGATGGATCCCACTAAAGCCCCGCCGCCGAAACCTGCGATCATGGTCCCCAAACTTACGGCGCTGCCGTAGTTCTGCCTGGCGTAGACGGGTCCCACGACCGAGACCAGCGGGCCATCCAGGGCGTTGGTTATGGCCGCGGTCAGCACGATCGAGAGCAGCAGCGCATCCCGCCGGATGAAGCCGAGACCTTCCTTGAGCTCCGCGAGGTATCCAGCAGGACTCCGTTCTGCTCCGGCGGCACGCTGGCCAGACGAAGGAATCGCCGCGGCAACGATCGCTGCCGATATCGCGAAGCTCGCCGCATCCAGCCACAGCACATTGCGCGTGCGGACCGCGGCTATCAGCACCCCGGCCAGCGGCGGACCGATCAGGAAGGACGAATTTTGTATCGCCTCGAAGGCCGAGTTGGTCCTTTCGTTGGGAATCCGGGCCAGGCGGCTGAGTCCCGGCAGCAGACCCAGCCGGGCGCTCAGGCCGGGAGAGTTGAAGAAGGCGGCGAGGAAGACGAGCGAGAGAAGCTGCCAGAACGCGAGCCCTACCATGTGGTAGAGGAAGGGGATCGCCGCCACGGCAGTCCCGCTCAAAAGGTCGGCGAGGATACTCGCCCGCCTGAACCCTAGCCGGTCAACCAGAGGACCGCCCAGGAAACCAGCCAGAGCCATCGCAAGCGTCTCCGCACCGCCGGTCAGACCCGTCTTGGCGGGACTGCCGGTGGTCTGCAAAACGAACCATGGAACAGCCACGAGGGTAAGCGCACTTCCGACCAGCGATATCGCCGTCGCCGAAAGCAGCGCGAAGATAGGGATGCGCTGCCTGTAGGACACCGGAGAAGGGTTCACGAAGCTACTCTAATTCCTGACGCAACCCACCTCAACTTTCTCCGAAGATCGGAGAGGTGGCGACAGGGGAAGATACTTCGGTTTTGCTAGCCCCCGATTTGGCTCATCGTGCGCTTGCGCGACTCTTCGGGGAGAGTCTGGCCGGCGGGCGGCTTTATCCGCGCGGTCTCCCACAGGACCTCGTGGATGGCCGGGATGGGATCTTTCGAGCGGATCGCGTCCTTCACCGGGACGTCGAGGTCCGTGAGCAGGCACGGGTGGATCTTGCCGTCCGCGGTAAGCCTGAGCCTGCTGCATCTCGCGCAGAATGGCTCCGAGACGGGTGTTATGACGCCGAACGTACCGGGCGCACCCTCGAACCTGAACTCGTCCGCCGGGGCTGCCGGGTCCTCTTTTTCGATGGGTTCGAGGTCTCCCAGCTCTTCCTGCGCCCTCTCCAGGATCTCACGCCCGGAGATGAACAGCTTGCGGAAGCGCGCGCCGTCGGTGTCGCCGTTTAAGGGCATGAGCTCGATGAAGCGGACGTGCATCGGGTAGCGGAAGGTGAGCTTGGCCATGTCTGCGATCTCATCGTCGTTCACCCCGCGCAGGGCGACCGCGTTGATCTTGACCGGCGAGAGCGGCGTCTCCAGCGCCGCCATAACCGCATCCCACACCTTCTGGAAGTGGTTGCGGCGGGTGATGAAGGCGAACTTCTCGGGTTGCAGCGTATCCAGCGAGATATTTATACGATCCAGACCGGCTTCCACCACGCCTTCGAGGTTTTCCTTGAGGAGAAAACCGTTGGTGGTCATGGTTACATCCTGGAAACCGAGCCCTTTGAGGTTTCGTATGAAGTCCACGACGCCTTTTCGGACCAGCGGCTCGCCGCCGGTTACGCGGACCTTGGTCACGCCGAGCTGCAAACACGCCTCGGCGAAGATGAGCATCTCATCCAGCGTCAGATGCTCGCTCCTGTCCTGAAACTTTATATCCTCGGGCATGCAGTACTGGCAGCGGAAGTTGCAGCGGTCGGTGACCGATATCCGCAGGTAGTCCATCTTCCTGTCATAAGAGTCGGTAAGCTGTACCATGCTTTCCTCTGGTCGCTACCCTGTCTCTAGGGACGATTGTATCTTAGATAGACGGATATGCGGCAGATTATCCGGGTGCGGAACCGGGATTTTCGGTCAATCCGAGCCTCCGGGCCAGAAAACCCGCTGTCGTGGCCTGCAAAAGCAGGGTCGAAAACACCGCGAGCGCGACCATTGAAACCGCAATCCCGGCGCCCTGCACCCCCTGAGCCAGAAGTAGGCCCGCCACGGCAGTCGGAATGACGCCCGTTTCGCGGCACCAGCTCAGGAACAGCATCTCCTTGGGCGTCCATTTGCCCCGCCGATCCGGAAGGAGGCAGGCCAGGACGGTCACGGGGCGGGCCACGAAGATGAAAACCGCCATCACCGCGAGCCCGCCGAGGAAATATTTTTCCAGGGTCCCGAACGGCAGGTTCAGCCCGAGCGTGACGAATATGAGCAGCGTGGCGATCTCGGCGACCTGACTCACGAAACCGTCGAGTAGCCGGCGGTGTTCCTCATTGTGGCCGAGCTTGAACTCCTCCATGTTGCCCACGATCAGGCCCATAACGAACGCGGCGAGGTAGCCGGACCCGCCGACCTGCTCGTTGGAGAAGTACGCGAGCGCCACCACCACGAGGATGGCCACTCCCGGCGCTTCGTCCCAGATCCCGGCCCGCGTCGTCGAGGCGACCAGATACGAGAGCAGCAATCCGGCTACCACCCCGATCAGGGCACCCAGCACGAGCTCTTTGGCGAAGTCCAGCGCCGGACCGGAGAGGGTGAAGTGGCCCGACTCCACCGCTCCGGCCACGGCCAGCGTCAGCACCGTGCCTACCGGGTCGTTGAAGGCCGATTCGGCAATCACCGTCTGGGATATCTTGGGACGGAGGTTGAGCCGCTCGAACAGCGGTATGAGGATGGCGGGGTCTGTGGCGGCGAGCACCGCGCCGACCATCAGGGCGATCGGGAACCCCACGCCAAAGACCGGGGCCACGACCAGAGCGACGATGAACGCGGTCAAAGCCACGCCCGGCAGCACCAGAAGCCCCAGGCCCACGGCGGTACGTGAGATCACCCGCAGCGAGATGCCGATGCCGCCGTGAAACAGGATCATCGCCACCCCGATGTTGAACAGAAGCTGCGCGCCCATCCCGCCCAGAGGATTGGAGGCTATGCCGAGGACGGAAGGTCCGATCAGGGCTCCCGCGGCTATGAGCACGATCATCTCCGGAATCCGAAGCAGCCGGGCGACGAGTTGCGATACCAGCCCAGCCCCGAGTATCACGCCGAAGTTGAAGAGGATCTGCGCTACCTGCACCGGCTACCCGCCGTTCCCGACGATCTCGACCAGCCTCTCCGCGAGAGTTCCCCAGCTCAACCGCTCGACACAGTTGCGCTGCACGGCCTCGCGATATTCTCGCCTCTCCTCATCTGGGCGACTCAGGTAATCCGTGAGGGCGCGGGCCAGGTTATCCTCGAAGTTTTTTATTCCGACCCGGAGATCTAAGGGCAACCCTTCGCCGATGATGCCGCCCGCCTCGTGCAGCCCCGAGTGGTCCGCCACGAAGGGCAGAACCCCGCTCGCCGCCTCCTCCGCCGCCACCAGCCCGAAGGTCTCCGGGAAGATCGAGGGCACGACGGCCACCTCCGCCGCAGGCAAGAGCTTTGCAAGCTCTGCGTGGTAGAGCGGCCCGACAAACTCCACGGATCCCTCCATGCCCGCCGCGTAGCGCAGCAGATCTTCCGTCAGGGTGAAGTGCTCCAGCTGCTCCTCCGGACCCCCTTCGAAGAGCTTGCCCGAGGTTGCCAGAAGCTCCGCCGTCCTCCGGTCGCCGGTGCTTAAAGCGTGGACCAGGGCTTCCAGGCCCTCCCGGAAGGTGCCGAACCCGATGATGAGAAGCCGGGCTCCGGTCCTCCGGTATGTACGGGCGAAGGCGGATATCAGGCAGTGCACCCCTTTGGAGTGGATGAGCTTGCCGAGGTATACGATGAGCGGAGAGCTGTCCTCCAGAAGGTTTTTCAGGCGCGCTCCAGCGTCCCGGTCGTGGCGGCGGGCGTCGTAGGAGGCGGAGATAGCGCGCAGTCCGGCTGCCAGACTTTTTGCATCCGCCGGAGCGTGGGCCAGCAGCTTCTCCAGCGCCGCCGACTGCTCCGGGCCTCTTCCCGGACCGCCCCGCAGGTCATCCAGAACGCCCAGGTCCAGAGCGCCGGGACAGAACAGATCGGTGTCTACGCCGCCGGGGAAGGAGAGGGTTCTGTCCTTCAGGTCGGGGAAGTCCTCGGCTATGGTCCCCGCGCTGTGAGCGGAGAGGGCCAGGATCTTCCTCGCTCCTTCGAGCCCTTCGCGGGTCAGGCGCATGTACTTCGCGCTCCTGCGCGAGACGTACTGCAGGCAGCTTCCGTGCACGATGCTCGTGTAGGGGACTCCCGTTCCTTTCAGGGCGCGGCGGGCGATGAGGGGACCGGGGACCGAGTGGTTGGTTACGGCGGCCTCCGCGCCGCTGGCTGCGAGGACGGTTTTTGTGGCTTCCTCGTTCCGGACGGCGTAGGTCTCGAACTCTTCGTCTGTGAGGTCCAGAAAGGTCTTGACCCGCCAGCCGGGGTAGTCGTCGTAGACGTAGACTGGCAGGAGATCTCCTATCTGCGGCTGGTAGACGACGCAGTGTCCGGGATAGGGCGTCTCTTGCTGGCCGAGTTTTTCTATGCCATCCGCGTTCGCGCTGGCGTGCTCGTCCACGAAGTCGTAGGCGAGCGGGTCGGGTTCCTGGCAGAGCAGGTGCGCCTCGTGGCCGCTTCGGACCAGAGCCCGGCACAGGTTCTGGACGTAGACGTTGCTCCCGGAGCCGGAGAACATGTAGCCGTGGGTTATTAGCAGCTTCACGTTACCATGAGGATAGCAGAGTGCGCAGGTCAAACCCGCATCCAGCCTGTAATATTCGAGTAACGACCGCTAGCATACCGCGAGGAGGATAGTCGTGACACGCGTGAAGATCGCCGCTCCCGAAGTTGGCCAGGAAGCCCCAGAATTCCACCTGCCGAGCGCCCAGGGCGGGCAGCTACGTCTGAGCATGAGGACCGCGCGCGGCCCCGTGGTGGTGGTCTTCTACAGGCCGTGGGCGGAGGAGGATATCGAATACTTCAGGGCGCTCTCGAAGAAGGAGGATGAGATCAACCTGGCCCTGGGCACGATAGTCGGCATCGGAGTGGCCGAGCCGGATGTCGCAAGGGATTTCCTGCGCAAGAGCGGGATAAAGTCCTACGTGCTCTACGACTACGCCAAAGTCGCAACTCTTGAGTGGGGACTTTTGCAGAAGGACAGGGAGCACGGCGAGTACGCCCGCCCGGCGACTTTTATCGTGGACGGCGACCGCAAGATCGTCAGCGCCTGGTTCGACGAACGCCCATCCCCGGAGGAGCTACTGGCGAAGGTCAGTGAGATCACCGGCCTCCCCAAACCAGCCGAAGAGGTCGAAGAGGAGGAGGAACCGAAGAAGAAAGCGGCCAAGTCCGGCGATGGCGCGGAGCGCAAGAAGCCCTCGCCGGAGGAGCGGGAGAAGCGGCGCGCCGAACGCAAAGCCGCCCGCGAAGCAGAAGGCTCGCAGCAGGCGGAATCCGAAAAGCCGAGTCAAGAGAACGAAAACGCGGCAAAACCCGATGCCGAAGGGGATGAGAAGCAGCAGGAGGAGTAAGGGATCGTGGACCGGGATGCGACCGGGGATGAACACCGCCCGGAGGTAGAAGCTGTCGGGTACGAGAGCATCACCGATCCGGCGGAGTTGAGGGCCAGGCTCGAAGTCAAGGACGGCCATGTAAGGGAGCTTTACGAGGAGATCACGCGCTTCCGCCTTACTGCTGATGAGGCCCGCGCCGCGCGGGAGGCCCTTGAGGAGCACGCGAGATCCTTGGAAGAAGAGCGCGAACGACTCAAGGAGCGCATCCGGGAACTCGAAAAGGAAGGGCGCAGCAGGTGGAGGCGACGCGAGAGCCAGGAGCGCAGGATCTCGCGCCTGGAGCGGGAGATCGAACGCCGCGACGAGAAGCTGGACCACAAAGACGGCTTGCTGAGACGCAAGGACCAGGAGATCGAGAGGCTCGAAGCCGAGATCGAGAATCTGAGATCCAGCCGGGAGCGGGCGCTGGAAGAAGCCTTGCGGACGGTGGAAGGATTGCAGCGGGATCTCGAGGAGCGGGAGTCGGAGGCGGATGAGTTGCGCTCCGAGATTCGGGAGCTGGAAGACAGGCTCGAAGAGGAGCGCGAGCAGCGTCGCAGGCTTGCAGAACCCGAAAATCGCCTGCGGGCTGGTATAGAGCTCTTCAATGCCTCGGAGAAGAGGCGCACCGTGCGCTCCATCTCGAAATCCTTCGGACGCCCAGAAGTGCGCGCGGAACTGGGCGAGGGGGAGGAGCCGCCGGTTCTTATCACCTTCAGGTGGCCGGAGATATCCCGCCAGACCTACGCCGCGAACCCCGGTCTCGCCGTGGAGGAACCGCGGGTGTACCTTAGAGACGAAGACGAGGACGCGCCCGGTTCAAGGAGCAAACCGCCGAACGCCAGGGTAGAGCCGGACGGACGGGTGGCGCTGGGGCTGTAGGGCTCAGCCCCGCTCTTTCGGCTCTCTACTTTCGTCCTCGTTATCCAGCTCGCGGTTGCGGAGGTGGTTGATCTCGGTCCCGAAGTCGCGCACGCCGCGCCCCAGGGCTCTGAACAGCGCCCCGATGCGGCGGGGACCGACCAGGATCACCCCGATGAATATGAGGAGAAGCTCGAAAGGTCCGATCACGATTTCCTCCAGCGGTAGGGATCAACCATCGTAGCGGCGGGCCTCCATGAGAGCCTTGAGACGCATAAGCGAGCGTTCTCCGTTCTTGCGGGCGAATCGCTCGACGCCCACCAAACGCGCCGCCCGATCAAGTAGCCTGCGCTTGAGCTGGAACTCTCCCGAGTAGGAGACGACGCAGCCGCTCTCGCCGTCCGGCCTGACCTCCACCTCGCCGCCGCCCTCGATAACCGAGGTGTAGACCCAGTGTATGCGCCGCTCGTTGTGCTCGATCATCCTGACCTCCGGCTCCACCTTGCCGACGGGCGTATCGAGCCTGAGCCGGTAGACCTCTTCGGCGAGCCGTTCGACGCTCTCGACCCCGACCATCCACTCCTCGGCGTTGCGAAAGTCTCCGATGTAGGTGGCAACGCGCGGGGCGGGAGCATCTATGCGGCGCTCGATCTTTACGGAGCCTTTTTCGGTCATCCCCATCCCAGCTCTTCCAGACGTTCCTCGTCGAATCCGAAGTGGTGGGCAAGCTCGTGGACGACGGTTATCCGGATCTGCTCCTCCAGTTCCTCTGGCGAAAAATCGCGCTCCAGCGGACCGCTGAAGATCGTGATCTTATCCGGCAGGGCGCCGTAGTATCCTACGCCTCTCTTGGTGAGCGGAACACCTTCGTACAGGCCGTAGGGGGCGCGGTCGTGCCCCGCCAGCGGCGTCGAGAAATCCGGCCAGTCCTCCACCACGATGGCTACGTTGTCGAGCAGGTTGGAGATATCGGGCGGTATCCCTTCCAGCGCCCGCTCGACGAACTCGTAGAAATCTGCGGCTTCCCGGTCCATGAGCGTCATTGTATCTTAGGAAACGTATTTCTCGGCACTTTTTCGATTTAGGCTAGAATGCCGGACAGAACCGTAGTTGTCGGGAGGTACACGTCAGTTGAAGTTTATGTCTGGGTCGCGCCTGGGACGCTGGGTTGTATGGATAGTCTACCGGGTGTTGAACAAACCTCTGCCGGTGGAGCACGCCGCCGAGTGGATGATGATACCCGAGCACTCCGTCGAGCAGGTCCTGGAAACCGGCGCCCTCAAGAGCCTCTACCCGGAGGACGTGCTGGAAGCCGCCCGAAGGATGAACCGCCAGCGCCGCGAGCATGACGAAGGCCGCCGGAGAGGTTCCTGAAAACACACCGTCCACGGCTCGTTTTTGTGGATTTTGTGGAATGAGGTAAAACGTAGAAACAGGCCTGGAAGAATTCATGCACCCTGGGAGGGGAAGAAGTGGAGAGCACCAGCAGCTCCCTTTTGAGAAACCGTAACTTCGTCAAGCTGTGGGCCGGACAGGCAGTATCGTTCATCGGGGACCCGATATCGATGGTCGCGCTGGTGATCCTGGTCGCAAACATCACGCACGACGCCTCAGAGGTGGGCGGGGTTCTGCTCGTCCGTCTGATCCCGACGCTCGCGGGTCCGTTTATCGGCGTCCTGGCCGACCGCCTCGACCGGAGGGCTATCCTCGTCTCAAGCGATCTGGCGCGGGCGGCGATCACGGTCGGTTTCGTCTTCGTCCGGGATCTTCCGTCGCTGTACGTTCTCGCCTTTCTCTGGGGCTTTGCCCGGACGCTTTTTAACCCCACCATCCGGGCCGCGTTTCCAAGCGTGGTCGGAAGCGGAGACATGACCCGCGCCAACTCCATTATCAGCGGCACCTTCAGCTTCTCGTTCATGGTTGGACCGGCTCTCGGCGGAGTCCTCGTTGCCTCGGTGGGGGTCAACATGGCCTTTCTTCTGGACGCGCTGAGCTTCCTGGCCTCCGCCGCCTTCCTCGCCCTGATACCCTTCGACCGTCCGCAGCGGGAAGAGGACGGCAGCTTCATGCAGGAGTTTTGGGATGGACTCCGTTACCTCGCAGGCGCGCGTGTCCCGCTGGCGCTCGTGGTGGGGGCCTCGCTTATCGTCCTGACCACCGGTTTTGTTACCCCTGCGGAAGTTTTCCTCGCCAAGAGAACCTTCAGCGCGGGCGATGCCGGATACGGCCTCGTCGTAAGCCTCTGGGGAGCGGGTATGGTCCTGGGGAGCGCCGTGATGGGCGTGCTCGGAGATCGCGTCAAGCTGCTCCCCTTCTTCCTCGCAATGTGCGGCTACGCCCTGACGCTCGCGTGGGTTGGTTTCTCCCCGACCTTCACACTGACCCTGTGCGCCCTCACGGTAGCAGGCTTCTCTAACGGCGTAGACAACGTCTCCGCCGACACCCTTCTACAAAAATTTGTTCCTGAAAACATCCTGGGCCGCGTGTTCGCCGTGAGGTTCCTCGGCTTCAGCGTCGGAGAGGCTTTGGCGTACCCCGTCGGCGGCCTGCTCGTGGACTCCATCGGAGTGAGACATACCTACCTCCTGGCAGGCTCACTGAGCGCCGTAGTGATCATCCTGACCCTGCTGATCATGTTTGTATCTCCAACCAAAACTCTATAAAAAAGGAAAACGCTCAAAACGGCAGACATTTACTCGCCCTTGCTCTTTATTAATTTAAGGAACTGGAGTAGCATGAAACGTATACTGGGAAGGCTATAGAATCTGAAAAACCAGGTTCGGATCGGAACAGTTACAGAGATTGAAGAGAGGGGGTGAAAAGATGTTCTGGGCCAGGAAATCTTGGTAGTTCGTTTCGACCTATAGAGAAACATAACTAAGCAATACAACTGGAGGAGGTTAAGGTATGTTCTGGGCCAGAAGTTCCTGGTAAGCCGGGTTTACCTAAATCCCTTGTGTGTAGCCCGTGCTGCATGCGACAATAAATAAATACGATGTTAAAACTCTGGGCTGGATCAGTGGAGTTTGGGTGAGGAACACCTGAAAACCTATATTGCTACGCTAGCAACCCTCGCCCTAACTCTTGCTGCTTCCTGGATCTATTGGTACGGATTGCCCTTCGATCTGCGGATCATGTCGGGCACAGTTATATTTGCGGGTTTTGTCCTGCTAGGTAATGTGTTTTCCGTACGTGTAGACGAGCAGAACACAATTGGCACCTGGGACATCGGGCTCATAGCGGCAGTTGCGATACTGGGTCCCACCTGGGCTGCTGCCGCGGCTATACCTTCAGCCATTTTCGAGGGTAAACGAGACTGGCTCCGCACCGCGTACGTAACGGCATCCAACATCACCGTTGTCTATTTGGCAGGCATAGTTTTCTCCTTCGCCTCTAAACCTCTACTCATTGAGAAGTCAGAATCTCCGATCGCCGGCTTGTACGGGACCTTCGTAGCAGGTGTAGTACTGCTAGTGGCGAATGAGGTGATCAACGACATCCTACTCAAGATCAAATACAACCAACCTTTCCGCGAGACGTGGAGAGAAGTTGCGCAGCCTTATCTGATCTCTGATGCCATCAACGTCCTGACTGCGGGAATTGGGGTACTGGCTTTCGCGGCGTATGGACCTGCAGCGGCAATGGTGGTCATCGCAGGAGCTATGGGGAGTCGAGCTCTAGTGTACCGTTCGCGGGAGCAGGTGAAGCAGATAAAAGTGCTGCAGGAACGGGTCGAGTCTCTGGAAGGCGCTCTTGCCAGCTCGAACATGACGTTCGCCTCGATGATGATCAGGGACATGGGGCGCAGGGACGGCTACACCCACCGGCACGCGGTGGCGACCGCGGTGTACGCGCGGGATCTCGCACAGGAGATGCGGCTGGAAGATGCCCACGTCGGGAGGCTCAGGATAGCGGGGCTTCTGCACAACATCGGGTTGTTCGGGTTGCCGGAGGAGCTTCTCCTGCAGACGGGCAAGCTCAACTCCATCGCCCAGGAGATGCTCGCGGAGCACCCGGTACGCGGAGAGGAGGCGCTGGCCTCCGTTCCTGAGTTCAAGGAGATGGCCCGGTGGGTCCGCTGGCATCACGAGCGGCCCGACGGCCGGGGCTATCCAGATAAGCTGAGGGGACCCTGGATCCCTTTGGAAGCCAGGATACTCGCTGTGGCGCAGGCTTACGCTGCGATGATCCTGGACCAGCCCCGCCGTCCGGGGATAGGCTTTGCGGAAGCGCGCAAGAACCTCGTCGCTGGCGTGGACACCGAGTTCGATGGCGTCGTGGTGCGCGCTTTCCTGCGAATTCTGGACACCGAAACCGAAGGTTACCGGATGGCCGACGACCACCGCTTCGCCTTCCCGGATCGGGAAAGTGGAGAGCGTCTGGAGCTGGGAACACAGAAAACACAGAATCTTGGCTCCCGGGATGCGAAATAGCCTGCCCTCCGTGGAACCTTCGAACCGAAAACTCGTAATCATTCTTGTTGCCTTTTATGCAGGAAAGGTGAGATAATTAAAGGTCGCAAAATTTCTCTCCTTGTGGAGGGGGAGTTTCCAGTGAAGTGTGTTTCAAAATCTGACGAGGCCGAGGACAAAGGCTTTGTCTAGGGCGGGGCTGCTCAGGATCGCTCTCGCAGGCGCGGTCTTCGCCCTCCTATCCGCAGGCTGGCCGGTGAAGGCTCCGGCGTGGGCTTATCTCGGGGCTGGTCTGGCCGTGGTCTTCGGGGCGCTCCTGGCGCTGGGAAAACCGCGTATTCTCTCGCAAGAGAGGCTGGTGCATGTCCTCGTTGATTCTGTTTCGGTAAGCCTGCTGGTTGCGGGAACCGGGGGCGCAGGGTCGCGGTTTTTCGCCCTGTATCTCATGGCTGGTCTGGGAGTGGTTGCGATGATGCAACTTGAGAGGGTAGCTGTCGGGGCCGCCGCGCTGGCGGGTGGCTATGTGGCCGCCGCGTATGCCTCTGCCGGCGGATTCGACGCGGTTACGTTGGGGGCGAGGACGGCTTTGATCCTGGTATTCTGCGTTGTCGCCGGGGTCATCGGTAATGAACTCCGAAGTCTCAGGAGAGACCGCAATGAGCTCTCTTCCGCCCTCGCGGAGAGTCGTGCGTATGAAGAGAAAGCTACAGGCCTCATCTCGGAGCTTTCTCCTCTGCTCGGGATTCTGAGCCTGGATGGGGCGCTGCGATGGGTGGCGGAAACCGCCCGCGAACTGACGAAGGCGCCGTATGTGCACGTCGCCGTGCTCGAGGGGAACCACCACCAGACCTCCACGACCGAAGAGCGCGACGCCTACCCGAACTGGTGGCACCCGGATATCCAGAAACTCGTGTTGTGGAGCTGCCGCGAGGGCAGAGTCTTGCGCGAAGAGAAGACCATCTGCGGAATGGAGAACTTTATAGCAATACCCCTGGCTTCCGCCAAAAGCCAGGGAGAGGGCGCGATAGTCGTCGGGGGCAGGGATCTAAGCGACAGAGAAGAGCGCGTGCTTAGGCTGCTCGCGGAGCAGACGGCGCTGGCGTTGGAGAGAGCCGCCGACTCTCCCGGAGGCAGGGATGTCGTCTCCGGGCTGCCGAGCTACGCCTCGCTCTACCGGGTGATTCAGAGAGAACTCTCGTACAATGGGACGCTGACGGTTCTGATCGCGGACATAAACCAGTTCCGGCGCTACAACCAGGCCTACGGGCTAGCGGCGGGAGACGCGCTTTTGCAGAGGTTGGGACGCAGGCTGATGGAGAGCCAGTTCCCGGCCTTCCGCTTCGGCGGCGACGAGTTCGCGGTGGTCTTGAAAGGTTCGAGCCGGGCGAGGGCGAACAGAGCGGCGCGCACCATCCAGCAGGCGGTGATCGAGCTTACCTCCGGCTCTGCTGCTCCGCTGACCGCCTCGGTCGGCTATGCGGTAGCCAGTTCGGCGGATAGGGACCCGGAGCTGGTTCTTGACGCGGCTCTGGATGCTCTGGGTGAGGCAAAGGATAAGCCAGGGGCGGCAGCCGGTGCCGAGGTGAAGTTTGGGGGCCGCATCCCGGCTGCCGCGGAGGTCGAAACCCCCATAGCAGAGGCGGCCCTGGCGCTGGTGGAGGCGGCAGAAGTCCGGGCTCCGAACCTCGGGGTGCATTTGAGGGCGGTCTCGCGCATGGCCCGCAGCCTCGGTGTCGCGATGGGAGCTACCAAAGAAGAGATAGATCTGTTCGCGATCGGGGGGCTCCTGCACGATATAGGCAAGATCGGCATCCCGGATTCCATCCTGCTCAAAGCTGGCTCCCTGACCGGGGAAGAGTACGATATCATTAAGGGACATCCGATACTGGGAGCCCGGATACTGGAGACCATTGGCGAGCTCTCGCCGGTGGTACCTGCGGTCAAGCACCACCACGAGCGGTTCGATGGAAATGGTTATCCAGATGGGCTTAAAGGAGAGGGAATTCCGCTGATGGCCCGGGTGGTGTTCGTGGCCGACGCTTTCGACTCGATGGTGCGCAGCAGGCCCTACCGCTACAGGATATCGGCTCAGGCTGCGCTGGAGGAGATCGAGCGCAACTCCGGCACCCAGTTTGACCCCAGGGTCGTCTCTGCGCTGAGAAAGGTCATCGAAGAATCCGAGATCGGACGAACCGGAACAACCGACTGACCGAAATCCTCTGCAAGATATACTAGTTTTGTGAACCTCTTCGACTCCGAAGGCCGTGAGAACCTCGCGAAGCGAGCCCCGCTCGCCGAACGCCTGCGCCCGAGAACGCTGGACGACGTGCTCGGACAACCTCACCTCACCGGCGAGGGAAGACCGCTCCGGCAGGCAATAGAGCGGGGCTCGCTTCGCGAGGTTCTCACGGCCTTCGG